>NZ_PIPK01000016.1 GCF_003987335.1 Aliidiomarina maris
AAATCTGGCTATTTTTGGTTCTTCGCGAAGTAGGTAGCCGCCTTTTTTAATATGGCCAGGTCCTCTGCCTGTTCAGCTAATTGACGTTTTAATCGAGCAATTTCAGCGGCTTGCTCTGCTTCTCTGGTGCTCGTGCTAGATTTTTTTTGCGCCGCAGTCCGCCAACTGTACAGCTGGGATTCGTAGACTTTCAGTTCTCTAGCCGCCGCTGCAACGCCTATTCTTTCGGCTAATTTCAGGGCTTCTGCTTTAAATTCTTGTGTGTGGACTTTGCGTGTTTTATTTGCTTTCATGATTCACCTCGTTAAGTGATTTTACTCACTTAGCTCGGTGTCCAAAAGTACTGGTACAGATCACGTAGCCGGGACGGCGTTCATCCAATCGTGTGCCACGCTCTCCCAAGCGCGAAAGATCTTCTTCTGCAACGCCGAAACCGTCATCATCAGTGGTGAGCGTGAGTGTGGTAGTGGAGACGGCAATATCGCAATTAATGCACCTATTCGACCATTTGCCAGCGTTATCGAGCACGATGCCTAATATTTCAGAAAAGTCGTGAGCCTCAATAGGCACTTGGTCTTTCTCGTGTGCCGAGTGGGTAAGGTTGAAAATGCGCTCAGGGTAAAGACTACGGAACATCTCGATGAGCCGTGAACTATCTCGCGTGACGTTCGCCATTCGACCCGCGTTAGGCCCATCAATCGAAGGGTTGAAATTCAGCTTATCCAGGCCGGTTAAACCAGCTCGACCGCCAAAGCGACGGCTTCGCCACCACCAATACATAATGAAGCGAGGCCGCGTTTCTTACCATGCTGCGCTAAAGCATGTAATAAAGTGACTAAAATTCGCGTGCCACTGGCACCAATTGGATGGCCTAGGGCACAAGCGCCACCGTGCACGTTAACCTTGTCAGCGTCGAGTTGCATTTCTTTAATCGCTAACATGGTCACCATGGCAAATGCTTCGTTAATTTCCCACAGGTCAACGTCGTCTTTAGACCAAGCTGCTTTATCGAGTGCCATTTGCATGGCGCCAACTGGCGCAATGGTAAACTCAGATGGCTTACGGGCGAACGTCGCGTGACTGACGATTTTTGCCATTGGCTTTAAGCCCTGGGCCTTCGCATCGCTGGCACGCATCAAAACGACCGCGGCAGCACCGTCTGAAATTGAGCTTGAGTTCGCCGCAGTGACCGTGCCATCTTTCGCAAACGCAGGGCGCAGCTGAGGAATTTTGTCGATGCGTGCTTTACCAGGCTGTTCATCTATACTCACAGTGACATCGCCTTTACGCGTAGTGAACGTGACCGGCTCAATTTCCTGCTCAAACGCGCCTTTGGCGATAGCTTGCTGAGCCCGCTCAAGGGAGCGAATCGCGAATGCGTCCATAGCTTCGCGGCTAAAACCATAGTCGTCGGCAGTCACTTGGGCAAAACAGCCCATGGCTTTTTTATCATATGCGTCCTCTAAACCGTCAAACATCATATGATCCAGCATTTGCGCATGCCCCATACGATAGCCTTGACGTGCTTGAGGCAGCACATACGGTGCATTCGACATGCTTTCCATACCGCCAGCGACAATCACATCAGCACTGCCCGCCTGCAGTAAATCATGACCAAACATCACGGTTTTGAGACCTGAGCCACACACTTTATTCAAGGTGGTAGCGCCTGCTGACAATGGCAAACCTGCGCCAAGTGCCGCTTGACGCGCAGGCGCTTGACCAAGCGCTGCAGGCAAGACACAGCCCATCAGCACTTCATTCACCGCACTAGCATCAATGCCTGCGCGCGCAACGGCGGCTTTAATAGCTTGGGCACCGAGCTCTGGCGCTGACACCGGAGCTAAATCGCCTTGAAAGCCACCCATCGGGGTGCGGGCTGCGGATACAATTACAATATCGTCTTGCTGCATAAATAAATCTCCATAAGCAGTCACGTGGTGATCTTACATCGTGGTCTCACAAAGTTATTCCACAAAGTTATTCCACACAGGAATGCGCCAATTGAGCGACAAAATCAGACTACCGAACGCGACTGCACTTTACGTTAACGTCAACTTGCCTTAAGCTTATCGCTCTCCATGCTTGTAATGCAAGCGTAAAACTTATTTGCTTTGATAGTAGCGAGTGTCATGACAGCAACGAAATCATCTGCCACCCCACGCACCTTTAGTATCGGTGAACTGGCGAAAGAATTTGATATTACTACCCGCAGTATTCGCTTCTATGAAGACCAAGGGTTAATTGCGCCAGAACGCCAAGGGCAGACGCGTATTTATAATGGCCGCGATAAAGTGCGCTTAAAGCTGATTTTGCGTGGTAAGCGCTTAGGTTTCACCCTTGCGGAAACTCGCCGCTTATTTGAATTATATGACCGCGACCGCAGTAGTCGTAATCAACTGGTAACTATGCTCGAGTTGATTGAAGAAAAAAAACATACTTTGCAGCAACAGATGGAAGATATCGGGGTACTTTTGCATGAGCTTAAGACCGTGGAACAGCGCTGTCGCGCAGAGCTGCAAGGCCAACTTTCCAAAACTGACTCAGACCACGTGGCTTGAGCCTACAGAAGTACAAAGGAACCCATTATGATCTCTCAATTCACAACCCTTAATTTTGACCTCGGTGAAACCGCAGACATGTTACGCGAGCACGTCAATGCCTTCGCCCGCGAAGAAATCGCACCGCGCGCCGGCGCTATCGACGAAGCCAATCTGTTTCCTGAAGACTTATGGCGCAAGCTGGGCGACATGGGCTTGCTCGGCATTACCGTAGAGGAAGAATTTGGTGGTTCAGGTATGGGTTACCTTGAGCATGTCGTCGCAGTGGAAGAAATTAGCCGCGCATCGGCATCCGTGGGCTTAAGTTACGGTGCCCACTCCAACTTGTGTGTGAACCAAATTCGCCGCAACGGCACCGAAGCGCAAAAACGCAAGTATTTGCCTAAGCTTATCAGCGGTGAACATGTCGGCGCATTAGCCATGAGTGAGCCAAATGCCGGGTCTGACGTAGTGAGCATGAAGTTACGCGCCAAAGAAGACGGTGACCACTATGTGCTAAACGGCAATAAAATGTGGATTACCAACGGACCTGAAGCCAGCACTTATGTGATTTACGCCAAAACTGACCCAAACGCGGGCTCACGCGGGATTACTGCATTTATTGTCGAGCGCGATATGCCTGGTTTCAGCCAAGCTCAGAAGCTGGACAAACTTGGCATGCGTGGCTCCAATACCTGTGAATTGGTATTCCAGGATGTCCGGGTGCCAAAAGAAAATATTCTCGGTGAATTGAACCGTGGCGTTGAAGTTTTAATGTCAGGCCTTGACTACGAGCGTGTGGTGTTAGCGGCAGGTCCATTAGGCATCATGCAGGCATGCCTAGATGTGGTGGTGCCATACGTACATGAACGTAGCCAGTTTGGTAAAGCCATTGGCGAGTTTCAGTTAGTGCAAGGTAAGGTGGCGGATATGTACACCACCATGAATGCCGCACGCGCCTACGTGTACACTGTGGCCAAGGCGTGTGACCGCGGTGAAACCACGCGTAAGGACGCTGCTGGAGTTATTTTATATGCGGCTGAAACCGCGACCAAAATGGCACTCGATGCGATCCAGTTACTAGGTGGTAACGGCTATATCAACGAATACCCTACGGGCCGCTTACTACGCGACGCCAAGTTATATGAAATTGGTGCAGGTACGTCAGAAATTCGACGTATGCTGATTGGCCGAGAACTATTCACTGAGTCGAAATAAGGAGCATTTGCGTGGCTGTGTTAACCAGTAAAATCAACCCTCGCGACGAGACGTTTGTAGCAAATCAAGCGTCCATGCAGGCGCTTGTGGATGACCTCCATACCAAAGTGGCTCAGCTTAAACTTGGCGGCGGTGAAGCCTTGCAACAACGTCACCAAGCACGCGGTAAAATGCTGGCGCGCGAGCGTATTGAACGTTTAATCGACCCTGGCTCCGCGTTTCTGGAAATTGGCCAGTTCGCCGCGTGGGAGGTGTATGAAGACTACGTCCCCTGTGCAGGGGTAGTCGCTGGCATCGGTAACGTCGAGGGCGTGCAATGTATGATTGTCGCCAATGACGCCACGGTGAAAGGCGGCACGTATTATCCGTTAACCGTGAAAAAGCACCTCCGCGCGCAAGAAATCGCGGAGCGTTGCCACTTACCATGCATTTATTTAGTCGACTCAGGTGGCGCTAACCTACCCCGTCAAGATGAAGTATTCCCCGACCGCGATCATTTCGGCCGCATATTTTTTAATCAAGCCAATATGTCCGCCAAAGGCATCCCCCAAATTGCGGTGGTCATGGGCTTATGTACTGCGGGGGGCGCTTATGTGCCTGCCATGGCGGATGAGAGTATCATCGTCAAAGAACAAGGGACGATTTTCTTAGCCGGTCCGCCATTAGTCAAAGCAGCCACGGGCGAGGAAGTAAGTGCTGAAGAGCTTGGCGGTGCGGATGTTCACACCCGCATTTCAGGGGTTGCTGACCATTTTGCGGTCAGCGACGCCCATGCATTAGATATTGCCCGTCGCTCCGTTGCCCGTCTGAACCGTCCACAAGGGGCACAAATAGAGGTTCAAGAAGTACGCGCCCCGCGCTACCCAAGCGAAGAAATTTACGGCATCGTCGGCACTGATTTACGCAAACCCTACGATGTGCGTGAGGTGATAGCGCGCGTGGTTGATGATTCTGATTTTGATGAATTTAAACAGAACTATGGCAACACTTTGGTGACCGGTTTTGCCCGCATTCACGGTTTTCCAGTCGGCATTGTCGCCAATAACGGCATTCTATTTTCTGAGTCGGCGCAAAAAGGCGCGCACTTCATTGAGCTATGCGCGCAGCGTAAAATCCCTCTGGTGTTCTTACAAAATATTACCGGCTTTATGGTGGGTAAAAAGTATGAAGCCGAAGGCATTGCCAAGCATGGCGCTAAAATGGTGATGGCCGTGAGCTGTGCCAAAGTACCAAAATTCACGGTGCTTATTGGTGGCAGCTATGGCGCTGGTAACTATGGAATGTGCGGGCGTGCCTACGACCCGACCATGATGTTTATGTGGCCGAACGCGCGCATTTCAGTGATGGGCGGTGAGCAAGCGGCTGGGGTTATGGCAACGGTGACACGCGACGGTAAAGCGCGCAAAGGGGAAAACTGGAGCGCAGAAGAAGAGGCTGAATTCAAGAAGCCGATCGTGGCGCAATATGATGCCCAAGGTCATCCTTATTATGCCTCAGGGCGGTTATGGGACGACGGTATTATCGATCCGGCCCAAACTCGCACTGTGTTGGGTTTAAGTATTGCAGCTGCGCTGAATGCCCCGATTGAAGAGACACGCTTTGGCGTGTTCCGGATGTAAAGGAGTCGTTATGCAAGCATCGAATAAGCCAGTCGAATTTCATATCGACTCGCGTCAGGTCGCGTGGCTTACGCTGAACAAGCCGGACAAACATAACGCCTTCGACGACGCTATGATAGCTCAGTTGCTTGAGCATTTAGCCAGCGTGCGCAGCAATTCAGCGGTGCGGGCCTTAGTATTGCGCTCGCATGGTAAAAACTTCAGTGCCGGTGCCGACCTTAACTGGATGCGCTCCATGGCAGCGAAAAACCGCAGCGAAAATGTGGAAGATGCAGGCGAACTGGGGCAGCTTATGGCGCAGCTCGACCGCCTGCCAGTGCCAACCATTGCCTTAGTGCAAGGCGCAGCATTTGGCGGCGCGGTGGGTTTAGCTGCCTGCTGCGATATGGTGTTGGCCAACCCAAATACCAGTTTCTGCTTAAGTGAAGTTAAAATTGGCCTGATTCCAGCCGTTATTAGCCCCTATGTTTTGCGTAATATGGGCAGTCGCGCTGCACGCCGTTATGTGCTGACTGGCGAGCGTTTCTTTGCCGCCGAAGCGCTACAACATGGTTTAGTCAGTGAAGTCACCGAGCAGCCATTAGACCAAGCGGTCAAGCCGTTATTGGACGCACTGCTCGCCAATGGACCTGCTGCGGTGGGTGCCGCCAAAGCCTTGCTACATGATATCGCCCAGCGCCCTATTGACGATGCCTTAGTCGCACATACCGTTGAGCGAATTGCTGATATTCGCGTTTCCGCTGAAGGCCAGGAAGGTCTGCAGGCATTTTTAAGCAAACGTTCGCCAGCTTGGCAGCGCTCATAACAGCGTGATAATAAAGGTTTTAAGCTATGTTTAATAAAATTCTAATTGCGAACCGTGGTGAAATTGCCTGTCGCGTGATCCGCACAGCCCAGCGCATGGGCATTCAATGTGTGGCGGTCTACTCCGACGCTGACCAACATTCGCAGCACGTGCAAATGGCGGATGAAGCCTTTTATATAGGTGGCTCTGCAAGCCAACAGTCGTACCTGGTGATTGAAAAAATCATCCACGCGGCCAAGCAAAGTGGCGCTCAAGCCATTCATCCGGGCTATGGTTTTTTATCTGAGAACGAGCAATTCGCTGACGCCTGCCAAGACGCAGGCATTGTGTTTATCGGTCCACCAGCTAGCGCGATTGCAGCCATGGGCTCAAAAAGTGCCGCCAAATCAATTATGCAAGAAGCGGGCGTGCCCTTGGTGCCCGGCTATCATGGCAATGATCAAAACGAAAAAACATTACAAGCCGAAGCCGAGCAAATTGGCTATCCGGTATTGCTCAAAGCAGCCTATGGCGGCGGCGGTAAAGGCATGCGCGCGGTGCACAAAGCGGCCGAATTTAGCCAAGCATTGGCGTCTGCTAAACGCGAAGCCACAGCGTCATTTGGCAACGATAAAATGCTGGTGGAAAAGTTTATCGTCAAACCGCGTCATGTTGAGATTCAAGTATTTTGCGACGAGCATGGTAACGCAGTTTACCTGGCAGAGCGCGACTGCTCGGTGCAGCGTCGCCACCAAAAGGTGCTAGAAGAAGCCCCTGCCCCAGCGCTGAGCGAAGATACCCGTCAGGCCATGGGTGAAGCAGCGGTACGCGCAGCCCAAGCGATTGATTATCGCGGTGCCGGTACGGTTGAGTTTTTGCTGGATGCCAATAACGACTTTTTCTTCATGGAAATGAACACGCGGTTGCAGGTCGAGCACCCGGTCACTGAGATGATCACGGGTCAGGATTTAGTCGAATGGCAGTTGATCGTGGCCAGTGGCGGCGTGCTGCCCTTAAGCCAAGACCAAGTTACTTTGACCGGTCATGCATTTGAAGCACGTATTTACGCCGAAGACCCGCAACAAGATTTTCTTCCAAGCACAGGTCATATTGCCTATTTACGCACACCTGACCAAGACCAACATATCCGGATTGATTCAGGCGTCCGTCAAGGCGATGATGTCAGCCCTTACTACGACCCGATGATTGCAAAACTGATTGTGTGGGATGAAAATCGCGACCGCGCGTTATTGCGTTTGCAACGTGCTTTGCGCGAATACCGAATTGTCGGGCCGACCACAAACCTGGATTACTTACATCGCTTAGCCACCCATAAAGATTTTGTCCGCGCGAACTTAAGCACACAGTTTATTGAACAACATGGTGATAGCTTATTGCACGTCAATAATCCGATGCCAGCTGCTTTGAATCACGCGTGTATAGGTGCAGCACTCGCACTCGCCGCGCAACAGAACAACTTGGCGACAGGCCCATGGGCTCAGGCCCAAGGTTGGCGCTTAAACCAAGCAGCCAGCATCCAGTTTGAACTGCAGTTCGGTGAGCAAAAGCTGCAACTTGATGTGAGCCAAGCGGCCAGCGATTCCCAATTATTTAGTGTGCGTACGCACGTAGAGACCGATACAAGCCAAAGCAGCGAAACGCTTGAGGCGGTGCAAATTCGCGCTCAACTTGAAGATGACACATTAACGATTACCCATCAGGGCCACCGTTTTGAGCTCAATGTCGCCTTATGCGCACAACATTATACGCTGTTTAGCGGTCAAGGACGGGTCGATTACCAAGCTATCGATACCCAAGCGGCCTTTGGCATGGAAGAAGATGCAGGCACCCTAACCGCCCCTATGAACGGCACCATCGTGGCCGTGAATGTCGAGGTCGGAGACCGCGTTGAGAAAGACCAAGCGCTGGTGGTCATGGAAGCGATGAAAATGGAATACACCATTAAAGCCCCAAGCGCGGGTGTGGTTGAGCAAGTATTCTTCCAAGCTGGCGAGCTAGTCAGTGACGGCGCTCAATTGGTTGCCTTGCAAGTCGAAGATGATGCATAAGCGCGCCACGCGCAATAATATGATGAGGTACCTATGACCCAGTTAACTCAAGCAGCGCTCACAACCATGGCCAACATTCCAAGCCACGTCAAAGTGGTGGAAGTGGGACCACGGGATGGCTTGCAAAATGAAGCCAAGGTGTCGCTCGATGATAAAGTGCGGCTCATTAACGACTTAAGCCAAGCGGGTTTGAGTTACATTGAAGCTGGTAGCTTCGTTAGCCCCAAATGGGTGCCGCAAATGGCCGATAGCAGCGACGTGCTGCGCCAAATTCAGCGTCGTAATGGGGTTACCTATGCCGCCTTAACGCCTAACCTGAAAGGGTTTGAGTTAGCCATGCAAGCTCGGGCCGATGAAGTCGCTATATTTGGTGCAGCGTCTGAAGCCTTTAGCCAAAAAAATATTAATTGCTCCATTAGCGAGTCGCTAGCGCGCTTTGAGCCGGTCATTGCTGCCGCCAAAGCGGCTGGTATTCGGGTGCGTGGCTATGTTTCGTGCGTGTTGGGCTGCCCCTATCAAGGTGACGTACCCGTCAGTGAGGTCGTGCGTGTTGCGAAGACTTTGTATGATATGGGGTGTTATGAAGTGTCTCTTGGCGACACCATTGGTGTCGGCACACCATTACAGGCCCAGCGTATGCTCAGTGCTGTCGCCGAGCACGTGCCAATGCAGGCCTTAGCGTTGCACTTTCACAATACCTATGGCCAAGCCTTAGCCAATATCGCCAGTTGCTTGCCGTTAGGCGTTAGTACCGTTGATAGCGCAGTAGCTGGCTTAGGTGGCTGTCCGTATGCCAAAGGCGCGAGCGGTAACCTAGCCAGTGAAGATTTAGTGTACATGTTACATGGCATGGGTATCGACACTGGCATCGATTTAAATACCTTAGCTCAGGCTGGGCAGCGTATTTGCCAAGCCCTTAACGCCCCGGTGCGTTCTCAGGTAAGCCAAGCTTTGCTCGCTCAAAGCTAAAGCCCCAACGCACATTGGGCACTGGTTTACCCGCCATTTATATTTTAACCGCAGAGATTACTATGTCTGATACTGGCTTGAATGCTTTACAACCTATGTGGCAACCGTCCGCAGCGCGTATGCAGCAGTCGCTGATGCAGCATTATATGGAAAGCCTGCAACAACAAGGCCTCAACCTCACTTCATATGCCCAGTTATACCAGTGGTCAATTGACGAGAGTCCGGCATTTTGGGCATCAATTTGGGACTTCTTCGGGGTGGTCAGCCAGCACCGTGGCAGTCATATTCTAAAAGATAAAACCCAGATGCCTGGTGCGCAGTGGTTTCCTGACGCGCAACTCAACTTTGCGGAAAACTTATTACGCTTTCGTGATGAGCGTACTGCGTTGGTGAGTGTTAACGAACTGGGTGAGCGCAGTGTAATGACCTACGCCCAGCTGTATCAAGCCACGGCACATATGGCGAGCGCACTGCGCGCTCAAGGCGTGGTGCCAGGCGACCGCGTTGCCGGTCTAATGCCCAATTGCAGTCAGACGATTATCGCGATGTTAGCCACGGCAAGTATTGGCGCAGTTTGGTCATCTTGTTCACCCGATTTTGGCGTGCAAGGGGTGGTTGATCGCTTCGGTCAAATTGAGCCGAAAGTGATGATCACGGTCAACGGTTACTACTATAATGGCAAAACCATTGATCTCAGTGACAAAGTGAATGCCATCGCCACCCAGATTGAATCGTTACAGCATATCGTTGTTGCCCCCTTTGTCGACGGTCTGGACAATCTTACGAATTTTAACGCCAGCTGCGCATGGGACGAGTTCGTCGATACCCAAGCAACCGGCATAGAATTTACCCCGCGCGGGTTTAATGACCCGCTGTATATTATGTTTAGTTCAGGTACCACGGGGGTGCCAAAGTGTATCGTCCATGGTATCGGCGGTACGCTACTTCAGCATTTGAAAGAGCTGGGCTTACATACCGACTTACAGCGCCAGGATAACCTATTTTATTTCACGACCTGTGGCTGGATGATGTGGAACTGGATGGTGTCCGGCCTTGCGCTTGGTGCGCAATTAACCCTGTTCGACGGTTCACCATTTTACCCAACGCCCGAGCGAATGCTGGATTTAATTGATGCCGAGAAAATCTCAATCTTTGGCACCAGTGCAAAGTATTTAGGTGCGCTGGAAAAAGCAGCCGTGGTACCGCGTCAAAGCCATCAATTAAGCAGTTTAAAAACAATCCTTACGACTGGTTCTGTATTACCACCCGAAAGCTTCGATTATGTATACGAACAGGTGAAAGACGATGTCTGCCTGGCGTCTATATCTGGTGGTACCGACATTATTTCCTGTTTTGCGTTGGGTAATCCGTTGTTGCCGGTCTACCGCGGGCAACTACAGTGTCGTGGTTTAGGTCTGGCGGTGAATATTTTCGCCGACGATGGCACACCGGTCCGTGCCACCAAAGGCGAGTTAGTATGTGAGCAACCCTTCCCAAGCATGCCAATTGGATTTTGGAACGACCCCACAGGCGCTAAATATCGCAGTGCCTATTTTGAGCGCTTTGATGGGATTTGGGCGCACGGCGATTACGCTGAGTTAACCCCTCAGGACGGGGTGATTATTTATGGTCGCTCTGATGCAGTGCTCAACCCAGGTGGCGTGCGCATCGGTACCGCAGAGATTTATCGCCAGGTAGAGAAAGTTGATGCGGTGTTAGAAAGCATAGCGGTCGGTCAACAATACCAAGGCGATGAGCGGGTGGTGTTGTTTGTGAAATTACGTCCACAATTGCACCTCGATGAGCATTTAGTGACTGAGATCAAGACCACCATTCGAGCCAATGCGACACCGCGACATGTACCTGCTGTGATTATTCAAGTTGCAGATATTCCAAGAACTATTAGCGGAAAAATTACCGAAATAGCAGTTCGACAGGTAATTCATAACGAAGTTGTGAAAAATACCGACGCATTAGCCAATCCCGAGGCCCTGGAGTACTTCAAGAATTTATCACAGTTACAATAAGCGCTTTGTATGGTGACTACCTGTAAAGGTTGACAGGTAGTCATTTATTAAGCGCATGTAAAACGATAGGTTTACAGCTTTATATCATCTGATCTGAGGTAACTGTCTACAATGTACGCAAAAGGTTATCAATTTACGCTTTACGTGTTGCTTATTGCCCGAGCATAAGCGATTATCGTAGGAAGACGTAAAACAACGATAATAAAGTCGAAATGCAACGATTTTCTCACTTTCGCTTAGCCATTCTTACCGCCATTTCAGGTATTCTTCTGACCTTGGTGATTGCGGGTGTTATCTATATCCAGGATGGACGCCAAATTCGCCAGCAATTGTCTAGTGAGCTGCAAGACCTGCAGCTGCACATCAATCGACAGCTTCAAAACCATATGTTTGGCCTAACCTGGATAGCGCGGCATCATGTGCGCAGTCAAGCCGACGCCGAGCATTGGCAGCAAGAAGCGCCCATAGTGCTCAATTCATACCCCCACTTCAGGGCGTTGATTTGGCTTGACCAAGATTTCAACTGGTTAGCTAGCTACCACAGCGAACGCCAAACCCTGAACCGAGAAAACATTCCACAGCAATATCTGGCACCATTGCAAACCGGCCAACGAGCTCTGGTGCCTTCACAATTTTTAAACGCCGAACAAATTGAAGTCAGCATGGTAGTACCCCTCGCGCAAAATGACCAAACCCAATATTTTATTGGTGTCTTAGATACCCGCGCGTTACTGAGCAGTACGGTCAACCAGTTTATCGATAGTCGTTCAAACTTTCGTTTGGCCCAAGTAAGCACAGGTCGAAGCTTCTTCGAAGTGGCAGATAGTGAAGACTTGCTGTCGCGTTGGGGCGGTATATCGGAATTCAACCTATTTGGTGAGACATGGCAAATGGCACTTTGGCCAAACCGCGAGCGCTTGAACGACATGCGTAGCTGGTTGCCGCTGTTGGTGATCTTAGCCGGTTTCGTTACCACTGCCCTGCTTACTTTTGTACTGTATATTCTCGGTATCAGCCGTGTACGGGCCCAAGAGCTTGCGGACACTAATATCGATTTATATGTCGAAATTGAAGAGCGCGAGCGCGTTGAGAAACGCATGGCTTATTTGGCAGAGCATGATTGGCTGACTGATTTAGCTAACCGCAATGCACTGATGGAGCAGTTGGATGAGTTTTTCCAGCAAGCCGACCAGCAACAATTGCATGTCGGCGCGCTATTTATTGACTTAGATAATTTTAAAGAAGTGAATGACGCCCTTGGTCATTCGGTCGGAGATCAACTGCTTAAACGCGTGGCGACTAGGTTGCATCGGCTAGCACCTGCCAATTCATGCTTGGCCCGCATGGGCGGTGATGAGTATGTGTTGGCGCTGGCTAATTTGCCCAACCAACAAAGTTTAATTGATTTCGCCGAGAAGGTGCTAACCACCCTCGACACGCACTTTTATGTCGATGACTACGAAATCTTTATTTCTGCCAGCATTGGTGTGGCATTGAGCAAACCCGGCGTAGATACCCCTGAAAGCTTGATTCGCAATGCTGATACGGCGCTCTACCGAGCGAAAGAGTCAGGGCGCAACAGCTACCATATGTATAGTGAAATTCTGCACCATGAACTCAATCAGCGCATGGAGTTAATGAAGCGCCTGCGCCATGCCGTGGAACACCATAAGCTCACCGTGTTTTATCAACCCAAAGTAGATATGCACAGCCGTAGAATTATTGGCGCCGAAGCCTTGGTGCGCTGGATAGATGACGACGGCAGTATTATAGGCCCAGATAAGTTTATTCCCATCGCAGAAGACACCGGGTTGATCATTCCGATTTCTGAATTCGTACTAAGGTCAGCGTGTAAACAGCTAGCCGTGTGGCATTCGTTAGGATTTAAAGACCTTAATATGGCGGTCAACTTGTCAGGGAAACAGCTGCAGTCACCAGATTTAGTTGCACAAATTATGGCAATTGTGAATGAAACTGGTATTCCGGCAAGTCATTTAGAGCTTGAGTTAACCGAGCAGGTTTTTATCGACAACATTCAGTCGCACACCAACTTTATGCATGCGGTGCGTGAACGCGGTATTTCATTGGCGATTGATGATTTTGGAATTGGATATTCATCACTCTCGTATTTGAAACATTTTCCAGTCACTGCACTTAAAATTGACCGCTCTTTCGTGCAAGATCTACCCCACGATAAAGATGACGCCACGCTCACACAGACTATTATTAACTTAGCTAAAAGTTTAGATATCGGTTTAGTCGCCGAAGGCGTGGAAACTGAAGACCAAGTTGAGTTTTTACTCGACCGTGACTGCATCATAGGCCAAGGCTTTTTGTTTAGCCGCCCTATTCCCGCAGATGAATTTACCCGCTTACTTGACGAGTATCAGGGCCAAGTGCCGATACAAATCATGTAACGGCTTAAAAGATTAGAGGAGTATCCCATGGAACGCGAAAGCATGGAGTTTGATGTACTGATAGTGGGTGCAGGTCCTGCTGGATTAAGTAGCGCAATCCGCTTGGCGCAACTGGCCGCAGACAAGCAGCAAGAACTGCAAATCTGTGTGGTGGAAAAAGGCTCAGAAGTCGGCGCACATATTTTATCAGGTGCGGTATTTGAACCTCGTGCCCTAAATGAACTCTTCCCCGATTGGAAAGCGGAAGGTGCACCATTGCATACGCCGGTCACAGACGACCATATCATGCTACTCAAAGATGCGCAGAAAAGTACGCGTTTAGCAGATTTTATGGTGCCTAAGCCATTTCACAATGAAGGCAATTATATTACCAGCATGGGCAACCTTTGCCGCTGGCTGGCTGAGCGCGCGGAAGCCTTAGGCGTGGAAATATTTCCAGGCTTTGCTGCTGCCGACGTGTTGTATTCTGAAGACGACAAAGTGTTGGGCGTGATTACGGGTGACATGGGCGTTTCTGCCACTGGGGAGCACAAAGACAGTTATATGCCTGGCATGGAATTGCGCGCTAAATATACGGTATTTGCAGAGGGTGCTCGAGGCCATTTAGGTAAATCTCTGATTCAAAAGTATCAGTTGAATGACGGCAAAACACCGCAACATTACGCCATTGGATTCAAAGAAATTTGGGATATACCGGCTGAGCAACACCAAAGTGGCTTAGTGGTGCATACGACAGGCTGGCCGCTTGCAGAGAATGCGACAGGTGGTGGATATTTATATCATGCTGAGAATAACCAGGTATTCGTTGGCTTAATTGTCGATTTGAATTATACCAACCCCTATGTGAACCCATTCTTAGAGTTTCAACGCTATAAGCACCATCCCGATATCGCGCGTCACCTCAAAGGGGGTAAGCGCGTGAGCTACGGTGCACGTGCTATCACCAAGGGTGGCTACCATTCACTGCCAAAAATGACTATGCCAGGTGGCTTATTAGTGGGTTGTAATGCGGGAACGCTGAACTTTGCGAAAATTAAAGGCAATCATACTGCGATGAAAAGCGGCATGCTTGCAGCTGAAAGTATTTTTGCCGCACTTCAAGCAGGGCAAGCTCACAGCGAGCTCGATAGCTTCACCCAAGCCTTTGAAGCTTCTTGGGTATACGACGAATTATATCGCTCGCGTAACTTCGGCCCTGCCATTCACAAGTGGGGAACCTGGGTTGGCGGCGCTTATAACACCGTGGACCAAAACTGGTTCAAAGGTAAGTTGCCGTTTACCATTAAAGACTGGCGTGCCGACCATAAGGGTATGCAGACTATCGAGCAAGCAAGCCCAATTGACTACCCTAAGCCAGACAATCAATTAAGTTTTGACCGTAATTCGTCGGTGTATTTATCTAATACTAACCACGAAGAAGACCAACCCTGCCATTTACAATTAAAAGACCCGAGTATTCCTATTCAGGTCAACTTACCGAAGTGGGCAGAGCCCGCCCAGCGCTACTGCCCTGCCGGCGTGTATGAAATTGTAAAAGATGATTCGGGTGCAGATAAATTTCAAATTAATGCCCAGAACTGCATTCACTGCAAAACCTGTGACATTAAAGACCCAAGCCAGAACATCCGTTGGGTCACACCTGAGGGAACTGGCGGTCCCAATTACCCAAATATGTAAGCGATTGCGTATTTAACGTAAAGAAACTTTAAAAAGCCCCTCTAGGGGCTTTTTTTAATTGTACAAGTTATTCTTATTTGGTTTACATTACGTAATTAATAGACGAGAATTATTTGTCTAAAGGAATTCAGCTTTAATCGCTTTTATCTGCAATTGTATTTTCCAACAAAATTGCCCAGCATAGTTACTAGCTTTTCGTTCTTAGAACTTGGTAGCGATATTTTAAATGCAAAGGTAAAGCAGTATTAAAAAAGTACTAATTTATGTTGTTAGTCGTCCTTCTTAGGCTATCAGCTATGATACATCCGTCATTTCAAGTTAAATAATAAGGTTCATATATGTCAGACTTTCTTAGTATCCTTACACACGAACGCCGTCTTCGTGCCAACACTAAAGATCTTAGCCTCACGGAATTAGAGGAAGTCAAAGTTAAGTTAAGCCGAATTATCCAAGCCCGCGAAGAAGAAGAAGCTGAATTGCGAAAAGTAGAGGCTGAAAAGCTTGCTCGCGTTGAAGCGATTCGCAAGCAAATGGCTGAAGCTGGTGTTCAGCTTGAAGATTTAGCCCCTGAGCTCAGTAGCCAAGTCAGCAAAGCGCCAAGCCAAAGTAAGCGCGCCCCGAAGCCAGCCAAATATGCATACACCTTGGACGGTGAGCGTAAGACTTGGACTGGTCAAGGACGCACCCCTAAAGTCATTCAGCAAGCGCTGGATAAAGGTAAAGCGTTAAAAGACTTTTTAATTAAGTAACTCAGTCCAGAATACAAGATTAAGCGCCCAGTGATTCACTGGGCGCTTTTTTTATTCACTACGTGCTGCAATATTAATATCACCTACGCCCACATCAATACTTAAGCGATAGTCCCCTTCGCCTTGCCCACCCAAGGTTGCAGACACCACACGACGTTCCACGGTAAAACCATTCACACCTGGGGTATCAATACCACCCACCCCAACACTCGCTGACACGCTGCCAAGCTGCTTCGGGTCAAGCGTCACTTGCGCCTCGCCGACCCCAACAGAAATACTAAGATCGCCTTCAAAATAACGGCTACTAACTTGCCCTACGCCCAAATTCATCTGGGTTTGCGCAAAACTTGGTGCATATACAATAAAGCGTGCATTGACGTTATCCTCGTTAAAGCTTAGGCGAATAGTGTCATTGCTAATACGCTGGCGAATGTCCATCTCACTGACGTCGACTTTGCGACGCAACCAACCTGAGCGTTTGCCTTCAAGGGCGACTTCGACTTCGACATAGGGGCTGTCACTATAACGCAATTCAATGCTACCCACGCCGTTATCAATCACCAAATGGGTTTGTCCTGCTACCTCAATTTGATGCTGCACTGTGGCGGACTCTGTGGCCATGGCTAATCCACTTGCGCTGATCAAAAAGGTAAACCCTAAGCCCTGAACAGCGCGGTAAAGAGATGTTGGCTGGCTATACGTCGCTGACATAGTTAATTCCTTAAATGGTTGTGAAACCCGCTCGTTAGTTTTTTAACCTTGAGGGTGCTTCGAATCATATTGACGTATTAGTACCAGCAAATGCCGAGCCAACTTTTTACTCATTTAAAATCAATGCTTTAGCCATGTGTGAACGGAGATAAGCTATTGAAATACCCAATATGTACGGATTTTCACTATTCAATCGCGGATTTAACCATGACTTAAATTCTGGTATACAATCGCTTGAACGTATTGATAACAGGTTGAGTGTGTTGGAATTACAAACCATTGCGATAGTGACATCACCTTATGGCGAAAAATTCGCTATCCCTCGCCAACCCGGCTTGGTACCTGCTGCTCGCGGCCAGATTAAGATGCAAGGTGCGTTTAATAACCCTGATTGTCTGGCGGGGCTGGAAGCCTTCTCCCACATTTGGCTACAGTTTATCTTCCACCAAACCGCTGCCCAGGGCTGGAAACCCAAAGTCAGGCCGCCCCGTTTAGGCGGCAATGCAAAAATTGGGGTGTTTGCCAGTCGCTCAACATTTAGACCCAACCCAATAGGTTTGTCGGTGGTCAGATTGCACGGTATTCATAGTGAACGTAGTGCGACCGGCACCCAGTGGTTCCTTGAGGTCAGTGGCCTGGACCTGCTCGACGGCACCCCGATCGTCGATATTAAGCCGTATATTGCGTATTCAGATGCGATTGTCGATGCGCAAAGCGGGTACGCAGCACAAGCGCCTACAATGATGCCAGTGCGTTTCAGTGCCAACGCGGAAGCACAGTTAGTTAGCATGACCAATGCGGCTGAGTTACAAACCCTCATCACCCAGGTACTCGCTCAAGATCCACGCCCAGCGGTTCAACAATGCAGCAGCAGTGCGCGTGTTTACGGGGTAAGGCTTGCTGGCTTGAACGTGCAATGGCAGGTCGAGGACAACACAGCTATAGTCACTGCTGTCGAGCACTGTTAGAATAAAAATCCAGAGCCGATGCCGGCAACACCCGCAGATATGAATCCCTATTATTTGCCAGGAGAGCAAAACTACTCATGCGCAGCAGCAACTATTTATTGGCGACTTTGAAAGAAACTCCGTCTGATGCAGAAATCATCAGCCACCAACTGATGATGCGTGCCGGCATGGTGCGTAAACTCGCATCAGGCTTATATAACTGGACGCCCACAGGACTTCGTGTGCTGCGCAAGGTTGAGCAGGTGGCACGTGAAGAAATGGAGCGTGCCGGCGCCATTGAAATTTTGATGCCGATGGTGCAGCCCGCTGACTTATGGCAAGAATCAGGTCGCTGGCAAGACTACGGCCCTGAACTTCTGCGCCTGCAAGATCGTCACCAACGTGATTTCGTACTTGGTCCGACCCATGAAGAAGTAATTTCAGAACTGGTGCGCAAAGAAGTCAGTAGCTACAAGCAACTGCCGCTGAACTTATATCAAATACAAACTAAATTCCGTGATGAGATTCGCCCACGTTTTGGGGTCATGCGCTCGCGTGAATTTATCATGAAAGATGCGTACTCATTCCATACCTCCGAGCAGTGTCTGCAAGACACTTATCAGCGCATGTATGCGGCCTATCAGAATATATTTAATCGCTTAGGCTTAGAATTCCGCCCAGTCATCGCTGATACCGGCTCGATTGGTGGCAATGCGTCCCATGAATTCCATGTATTAGCTGATTCCGGTGAAGACGCCATTGCGTTTTCAGATAGCTCTGATTACGCCGCGAATGTCGAGCTTGCGGAAGCTATTGCAAGTAAAGCAGAAGCCGACCCAGCGACCGCTGAAATGACCAAAGTCGCTACTCCAGATGCAAAGACGATTAAAACCTTAGTTGAACAGTTTGGTGTGGCGGCTGAAAAAACTGTAAAAACCTTGATTGTGCATGCCGCAAACGAAGCCGGTGAACGTGAAGGCTTTGTTGCCTTGTTAGTGCGTGGCGACCATGAACTAAACGAAATTAAGGCCAATAAACTGGCTAAAGTGGCATCGCCTCTTACCTTTGCCAGTGAAGCTGAAATTCGTGCTGTCATCGGCGCAGGGCCGGGCTCATTAGGCCCAGTGAACTTGCCTATTGATATGATTATTGACCGCGAAGTTGCCGTCACCAGCGACTTTGCAGCCGGTGCCAATGAAGACGGCTTCCACTGGTTTAACATTAACTGGGGTCGTGATTTGGCAATGCCTGAAGTCGCGGACTTACGCAACGTCAAAGCTGGCGATTTAAGCCCATGTGGCCAAGGTCGTTTAGACATTAAACGCGGTATCGAAGTCGGCCATATCTTCCAGCTCGGCACTAAGTATAGCGACATGATGAAAGTCGGCGTGCTCAACGAAAGTGGTAAGCATCAAAACTTAATTATGGGCTGTTATGGCATCGGTGTATCACGCATTGTGGCTGCCGCCATTGAGCAAAACCACGATGAGTATGGCATTAAATGGCCAAATTCAATGGCGCCGTTCCAGGTCTGTATTTTGCCAATGAATATGCATAAATCGGCTCGTGTCCAAGAAGTCGCAGAGCAATTATATGCCGAATTACAAGGTGCTGGCTTTGACGTGTTATTTGATGACCGTAAAGAACGCCCTGGGGTGATGTTTGCCGACATCGAGTTAATTGGCATTCCGCATGTGGTTGTGGTTGGTGAGCGTAATCTTGATGAAGGCTGTGTGGAGCTGAAAAACCGTCGCAGCGGTGAGAAAACCACCGTATCCATTGCGGATGTTGTAGCCCATTTAAAAGCGTAAATTAACGCACTCATTGCATAGCAAAAAGGGAGCATTCGCTCCCTTTTTTAATCCAATTCAAACAGCCTCGTGTGGTACTCGGCTTCGCGTAAAGCGCTGTAAATGGCCGGTGTTTCCGTCTGACCATGATTATACCAAATGCGCTGTTCACCGCGGAACATTACCAAAGTAGTCGCGTTTGCTGCGCCGAAACGTCGTGCCAGCTCTGGGCTCGCCCGATAGTCTATTTCAAACACGCGTACATGTGAATCAGGGAAATCAATGTAGTAGCGTGCTAGCACCCGCTTTTGGCGCTGACAAGCTGGACAAAAGCTTTGATGAAAATTAAGCAATATCAGTTGATTATCCGCTTGCGCCGCGGCAAATGCTTGCTCATCAAACGCCTGCATATGGCGATTCAAGGCGCTGTCGTCAATGGGTGGGCCAAAGATGATTAACCATAGTCCGATGGCGGCAACGCCGACCACCAACACCCCAGTTACAACTTTAAACCACTTCATGCTGCTACCCCTGTTGTCCAGCGAGCGGGTCGACATAATGCAAATGCATGTCCCACGGAAAATGAATCCACGTGGTCTGCTCTAATTTGGCTTCGTAATCGTCCACCAGTTCTAGCCCTGCTGGTTTACCATACACGGTAATAAACTTAGCCTTAGGTAGGCGTTGACGCAATAAACGTAGGGTATTGCCAGTATCAACCAGGTCGTCAATGACTAAAAAGCCTTCGCCGTCTTCACAAGCGCTGACATCTTTTAAGATAATCGCGCTGTCGCGTTGTGATTGGTGGTCATAGGAACTGACGCAAATACTATCCACCACCCGAATATTCAGTTCGCGTGCAATAATCGCCGCAGGTACTAAACCACCACGGCTGACCGCGACAATACCACGCCACTGTTCGGCGGGTAATTGGCGGCGCGCCAATTCACGGGTCGCTCGGTGTAATTCTTCCCAAGATACAAAAAATTCTTTTTTGCCTTCTACGCTCATGCTGATCCCACACTTAAATAACAGTAAAAATTTATTGATACGCTCTGAATAGGTTAAACTATATCACTTTTAAGCCATTAGGACACGAGAGCCCCTTATGCCAAAAGCGATTTACATTGAAGCCAATGGAGCCCAATACGAGGTTGATGTTGAAGTCGGCCAGAACTTTATGGAAGCAGCCACCGAAAATATGATCGATGGCATTATTGGTGAATGTGGCGGGGTATGTTCATGTGCCACCTGCCACGTCTACGTTGACCCTGAATGGTTAGCAAAATTGCCACCCGTCGGTGACATGGAAGAAAGCATGCTGGATATGGCCAATGATCCACAAGACAATAGCCGTCTCAGCTGCCAGTTAGAAATGACCGCTGAGTTAGACGGTATTATTTTGCGCTTACCTGTATCTCAATTCTAAATGCGGTAACTAAGTTGGCAGTGTCATTACGACACTGCCTGCACTGCCACCAACGTCTGATCATGATAGCCTGTAGTCACCGGCAAAAACCCACTCAATGCCTGGTCCAATTCATCGTCACCGGTATCCACCCGCAACGGGCGACCCGCTAGTGCTTTCAGTTTCGCTTTGGTCGCGACCACACAAATACCCTCGCGACCAACATGACGAATGACTTTGGGGCTAAGCTGCTGGTTACCCCGCCCGAAAATATGGCCTTGACCACCAATCACGGTTATCACCATCTTCGCTTGTGGGTGCTCGGCTAGCAAAGCTTCCAATTCACCTGCGCTAACATCTGCGGCAATCAGCTCTTGATTCAGCACCACATCAACACCGAGTAACGTGTTTGGCAAGCCAAGACTCTCCATCACCGCAGCCACGGTTGAACCAGACCCCATAATATAGAGCACGTCGTCATCCATGTTCTCAATGATGTCGTCAGCAATATCGGTAAGCACTAATTCGTCCGATTCTTTACCGCCCATTTTCACCGCTTGCATATATTCAAGCTCTTGCGGCACCTGCATTTCGCCATAGCGCTTAGCACGCACCGTACCCTGGCGAAATGCCTGCTCGTCAATATCCATCACATCCGCATGTCGTAGCGTGGTCAATTCACCACTCACGAGCAATGCAAGGACTTTGCCTGCTGCGCGCGGCGATACTGCATACACGCCTGAATGAATTTTTACCCCAGCGGGTATACCAACCACGGGTAAGGTGTCCGCAACTACACTAAACACGTCCCGCGCAGTTCCATCACCACCGGCAAATACCAATAAATTAATGCCCTCGGAAAGCATTGCACTGATAGCCGCGCACGTATCTTGCGCCTCACTTGACGCGCTTGGGCTTGCATTATTTGGCGTATACACCACACGGTAATTCATCCCAAGCTCGGTTAAGGTGTCCTCCCCCATCGCCCCGGCGGCCGTTAGCCACTCAATATCCGCTTGGTAGGATTGTAAAGCGCTTAATGCCAATTGCGCCCTAGCCATAGCTTGGGGTTGCGCACCTTGGCTGAGGGCGAGTTCACGAGTCGCCTGACCATCGCTACCTTTCAATCCTACGCTGCCACCTAACCCTGCATAAGGGTTTATAACCAGGCCAATTTTAAACATCTTCAACCTCCTTAACGAACGCCGCTTGTAGTTGCCAGACACTGGCTGGGTCCGGCTGGGCATAAAACTGCTGTAGTGCTTGAGCAAATAATTGCGCCCGTTTTGGTACGCCATGCTTAAAGTATGCGGTTAACTGCCGTTCAACTTGGCGGCGAAACCCATCGACATCAATGGCATTCGGGTCGTCACAGCCTAAGTTATCGCAACTCACCTCAAAGCTGTGCCCAGCACTCAAGCAAAATAGCCATTCCAGCGCTTGTGGCTTGCATTCAACGCGTTCGAACTGGCGCTGTTCACTGGCACCTCTGCCGTCTGGTTTATACCAGTAAGCATAGTCAACGATATGCCGACGCACAGGCCCAGCCACACACCAATGGGCCGCTTCATGCAGGGCTGAACGAAAAAAGCCATGGGCAAATATAACTTGGTGGTAAGGCACGCGATTCGACGCTGGCTTATAAAGCGGCTCATCAGCCCCTAGCACGAGCCGGGTATTGTAGGTTTGCGCGAAGGTGCGATTGAATAGCTCAATCGCATCCTGCGCGTTGTGGGTCAGTTTACTCACTGCGTTCTTGAACACCCATGTTGTTAATTCTCATACACCTGATACGGCAAGCCTTGCGTCCACCAATCGGGTGCTGGTTCACCTTTCAGGAAATGATCAAAAAACTCGAGCATTTTAATGCTGTAATCCACTTTGTTGGCGTACTGCTGCAAGTGGTGTGGTTCGCCCTCGTAGTGCAACATCACCACGTCTTTATCTAAGCGGCGAAGTGCCAAATAGTATTCAATCCCCTGCTCCCATGGTACTGCACCGTCAGCATCACCGAATTGAATCAACATGGGCGTGTTAATTTTATCCGCAAAAAATACCGGCGAATTTTTAATGTAAGGGTCTAAATCTTCATACATACTTGGTCCAATCCGGCTTTGACCCGTTTCATACTGAAATTGGCGCGCTAAACCAGTCTGCCAGCGAATACCCGTATATGCGCTGGTCATATTGGATACCGGCGCACCGCTCACCACCGCCGCAAACACATCGGTTTCAGTGACTACAAACGCAGATTGATAACCTGACCAACTATGGCCATGTAGACCAATGGCATCAGGGTCAGCAATGCCAAGGTCAATCAGCTTTTGCACCCCCGGTAACAACGACTCAGTGGCACTTGGGCCGGGCGCACCAGCACGGAAGCGGATATCAGGTAAAAACACCACGTACTCCTGACCGACATAAAACGGGAAGTTAGGCCGATGATTCACACGCATTTGGTTAAAATGGTACAAACGCTGGGAAAACTGCTCGTAGTAATACACCATCACTGGATAACGGCGCTCAGCGTCATAGTTATCAGGTTTGATCACCACGCCTTGTAACGAGTCACCGTCATCGGTTTGCCACTCAACCAATTCGGCGTCACCCCATTTAAATTCACTAATTTGCGGGTTAACGTCCGTCAGTTGCTGTGCGGTATCCGCAGCAAATTCATCAATAGCGCCTAAATTTAATTCAACCGACCAAATGTCAGGAAACTGACGGAAGTCCTCTTCGGTGAATAACAAACGTTGCGCGTCGTCCGCGTAAGCGACGAATTGATAGCGCTTCGGCCCTTCTATCAAGGTTGTGGTCGTGCCGTCCGCAAGGCTCAGCGCCCAAAATCCATGATACTTTTCACGTTCGCTGTAGCTGTTCAATAACAAGGTGGCGTCAGTGGCAATGTCTTGGCTATCAGCATCTAAATGCTGCACTCGAAACTGTTTGTTGTGCTCGCGACCTTGGGTTAAACGGCGGGCATCGCCGTCTATGGTGAGCAACCAAATGTCAAAGCGATCGTAAGCCAGAAAACCACTACTGTCTGCAAGCCAACCGGCCACACCATAACTACTGGCTTCCATTGGGCGGTCGTTTTGTTCGTCTACCCAACTGACTTCAACATCCGCGGCCAACTGGGTGGATTCCCCTTGTTGCGCATCGAATATCCGGTATTGCTCGTCCGCGACATACGCCACATAACGGGCATTCGGTGATAAATGACCACGCTCATTGGTGCGCACGCGTGATACCACACGTTGACGTTCACCGCTGGTTAAATTGACATGGTCAATGTCGTGATAAAAGCCATTCCAGGATATTTCACGCAAATGAGCCCGCGCCGACGTCATCAGCTGCGCCTCGGTGTGGGCACTAACGCGCAGGTTATCTTCGATATCGTCGCCTAAATGCACCAGCTTGCCGCTATCAAGCCACAATACGGACGGTGCGCTGGCGCGCTGCTGAGCACTATGCGATTCGCGCTGATGGGTAATAATACGCTCGTCATTGCCATGCCACACTTGCAAACGCCGGTCCGCCTGTAAGCGCTCAAGGTTATACAAATCGCTCAACGCCTGCGGCATGCTATCGCTGCTTGGTGCGCTTGCACTGCTGGGGCGATAACCAATAAACAATTGGTTATCGTCCTGCGCCCACGCCAACTGATGCTGGCTCAAGTCGAAGCCTTCACGGGTGGTGTCTACCCAATTGAGTTCACGCGCGCCATACTGCCAAAGCGCCAGCTCAAGGGCGTCAGACTCTGGTCGCTTAGCCAGCAACGCCAGGCCATCACCTTGATGATTAAAACTGTAGTTGACCGCTGCGTAAGCTTTTTCGCTCGTCAGCAAAGTTAACGCCGAATGGTTGGCACTATTATAAACTTGTAAGCGTTGTTGCTGGGGTTCCTCAGCGCTTTGTTCGAGCTCAGTTTCAATGATAATTCTTGGCCCTTGCTCAGCCACTTTGAAGCTTGTAGCCCCCTCAATTCGACGCTGGCTCGAGTCATCCAAACGGTGCACTAACAGGCTCTTAGCGCCTTTTTTAGCGTTTTCATCTGCTGCATCATCGTTAGATTGATGCAATATAACCAAACTTAAACCGTCACCCGTAAAGGCGAAACTATCCACTTGTGCGAACTCAGTTTGCGCCCCCGTCGCGGTATGCACTAGTACCAGATCTTGCTGCTTGGCCGCATCTTTTTGCGCATCTGTAGCATCAGGGTGCTTGGCTTGCTCGCGCACTAACACGCTAGCTTTACGCATAAACGCGACATAATCGCCGTTACGACTAATGCTTGGACGTTCAGCATCCGCCAAGGTCCAACGGGTACCCGCTTGGGTATCCACTATAAAGCCCTCGGCGTCACCAAAATCTGGTGTCGCACTAAACGCCAACCAACGCTTGTCATCGCTCCAGACTTGTTGATGGATTTCCCGAAATTGCATGACGTCAGTGAGCGCGAGTGGCCGCGGTTCACCTTGCACTGCCTCGACGTCGCTAGCGAGCGCACTGGCTGACCATGTAGCGGGGAGTAACAACGCACAACTCAGTGCCAGGGAAGTCAGCGCTCGCTTCGCACTGGGGCGTTGCCACGCTGTTTGCTGAAAGTTATTGCTCATCATTGCCTCTTCTTTAATTATCATAGGGCCTGAATTCACAGGAGCGATTACAAAATTATGCGCTGGCGATGTTGTTTGGCTGTGGCTTATCTTGCCCCATCCACGCACACACAAATGCAGCAATAAGGGCTAAACCGGCCGCCCCCATAAAACCAAGCGAAGCGCCCGCATGCTGTTGCCAAACCATGCCTGCCAAGTAAGCGCCAAGGGCACCGCCTGCGCCGAACCCAAAGCCAACATACAGCGCTTGGCCACGACTTTGCTCGGCGCTTGGAAAATGTTGATGTATAAACTGAATAGCCGCGCTATGGTGCAACGCAAAACTAAAAGCGTGCAACCCCTGCGCTAGCAGCAACCACCAAAATATGTCGGCAAACTGGCCCATTAGGCTCCAACGCACAGCCGTCGCCAGCATACACAGCAGCAGAATATTACGCACGCCATAGCGCGCGACGTATTTACCAGCGACAAGAAACATCCCAACTTCAACAACAACGCCAAGGGCAATCAGCAAGCCTACCGCATATGGGGCGTAACCTAAATACTGCAGATACAAGGCAAAAAACGCATAAAAAGGCGCAAAGCTGGCCTGGAGTAAGGTGGTTGAGATTAAGAAAGTGAGAAAACGGCGCTGAACAATACGCTGCCAAATCGAACCGAGGTGCGCCGGGTTGGTCGTGTGCACTGCACGCTTAGCCGGCTCAAATAAACCCAAAGTGGTAACCAACAATAAGGTCACCAGTAATGCGCCATAAATCGGTAGACGCTGAGCACCTGTGGCTGCCAATAGTTCACCAATCACCAGCGAAATGGCAATGAAGCCCAGGCTGCCGCCCACACGTATACGTGAGTACAACTGCGCCTGTTGACCTAAGGTGGACAACGACAGCACTTCCAGTTGCGGCAAAATGGCTGACCAAAATAAGCTTAACAAGCCTAACGTTAAAGCGACCCACCAGTATTCATTCGACCATGTGAGCGCGACAAACAGTAAACCTGCAGCAACTGCACCTAAACGAATAAATGGAAGACAACGCCCTGTTTTATCAGCCAGGGTCGCCCACAAAGGGGGGCCAAATACACGGCAAGCAGTAATGATTGCGATGAGCTCACCGATTTGGCGCGAATTAAATCCGATAGCGTCAAGGTATACCGCAAGGTATGGCACTATCACCGCAAGCACGGAGAAGTAACCAAAGTAGGCGAACGTCAGCTGCTTGGCTTGCCGATTCGCGGCGCCCGTTAACGGATAAAATAACATTGGCGACTAACTAAATTGCCAAGGTTGGCTAACCTCTGCATTCTGGCCACGCTGACGCAAGTAGTGATCAAGCAGCGTGATAGCCATCATAGCTTCAGCAATTGGTACCGCACGAATGCCAACACAAGGGTCATGCCGCCCTTTAGTGACCACTTCACAGGCTTCGCCTTGCGCCGTGATACTACGCCCTGGCACACTAATACTCGACGTTGGCTTTAATGCAATGTGAGCAACAATCGGTTGGCTGGTGCTAATGCCACCGAGAACGCCTCCGGCATGGTTGCTGACAAAGCCCTGCGGGGTAATTTCGTCCCGATGCTCACTGCCGCGCTGACTCACAACATCAAAGCCGTCGCCAATCGCAACCGCTTTGACTGCATTGATACTCATCAGACTATGGGCTAAATCCGCGTCAAGGCGGTCAAATACGGGTTCACCCCAGCCCGCCGGTACGCCATGGGCTTCCACCTGAATCTTCGCGCCCACGGAATCGCCCGCTTTCTTAAGTTCGCGAATGAGTGCATCCAATGCATCAAGTTGCTGCGTATCAGGAAAAAAGAAAGGATTGTCGTTCACTGCCTGCCAGTCGTATTGCTGCGCTTGAATTGACCCCATTTGAGTCATTGCCGCACGGATTTCAATTCCTTGCTGACTTAGCACCTGCATTGCAATGGCGCCAGCCGCAACACGCACCGCGGTTTCCCTTGCGGATGAGCGCCCACCGCCGCGATAGTCACGAAAGCCATATTTAGCGTCGTAGGTAATATCGGCATGCCCCGGCCGATAGGTGTGCATAATATTGCTGTAGTCACGACTGCGCTGATCGGTGTTTTCAATCACAATCCCGATTGGGGTGCCCGTGGTTTTGCCTTCAAATACGCCAGATAAGATACGCACCGCGTCGGCCTCACGACGCGCAGTGGTATACCGATTACTGCCAGGCTTACGGCGATCTAATTGGCGTTGAATGATAGCTTCATTCAACTCAATACCCGGTGGGCAGCCGTCTATCACGCCGCCGATTGCCACCCCGTGGCTTTCACCAAAGGTGGTGACACGAAACATCTGGCCAATGCTGTTACCGGGCATTATTCAGCTCCTTGTGCTTGAAACGCACTTGCGTATTCAACCAACTGCGCGCGCGTCAAAAGGAAGACCCCCGCCCCACCACGGTTAAATTCTAACCAGGTAAAAGGTACGTTCGGCCACAATGCCTGCATATGGACCTGACTATTACCGACTTCGCAAATCAATACGCCATCCGCCGTTAAATGCTCAGGCGCTTGGCGCAGAATCCGCCGCACCAAGTCTAAGCCGTCCGGCCCACAAGCTAAGCCAAGCTCTGGCTCATGCTGGTACTCGGCGGGCAAATCAGCCATATCTTCCGCATCGACGTACGGTGGATTGGTCACAATCAGGTCATACACTTGACCGGGAATTGCATCAAACCCGTCCGAGGCAATCGGTGTCACTTGATGCGCCAGCCCATGTTGCTCAATATTTCGTTCACACACAGCCAAAGCTTCAGGGCTAATGTCGAGGGCATCAACTTCGCTGTCTGGAAACGCATACGCACAAGCAATCGCAATACAGCCAGACCCGGTACATAAATCAAGAATGCGTTGTGGTGAGTGCGCCAGCCAAGGCTCGAAATACTGCTCAATCAGTTCAGCAATGGGCGAACGCGGCACCAACACTCGTTCATCGACATAGAAGGGTAAGCCTGCAAACCACGCTTGTTGAGTTAAGTAAGACGCAGGTACACGCTGATCGATTCTCTTTTGCAGTAATTGCCAGAAGCGCTGCTTCTCAAAGCTAGTCAAACGACACTCGCTCACCTCTGCTAACTCATGGAAATCTAAAGCAGTCACAGCAGCGAGCAGTAAGTTGGCTTCTTGCCATGCATCGGCCGCACCATGACCAAAATAAATCTCTGCTTGATTCATTTCAGTCACCGCGTAACGCTGCCAGTCCCGAATCGTGTGCAGCTCTGCTGCCAGTTCATTAAAATTCATTGATTCCACGAGTAGCTATTCCTTATCTGAAGACCGCGGGCGGTTAGCTTTGCTCAACGCCTGCGAAAGGCTTACTATAATAACACGCTAGATTACCCGAAAAAGTAAGGATATTCATGTCTGACGAGCCTTCAGACCGAGAAAAACTTGAGCGCGAGGCGCGCGCCTTGTTTCGCCAAGCTGTTGCAGGCGCTAAGCGGATAACTGCAAATGACCGAGTGGTCCGGCAAACTCCAGCGCCGCATGCTAAGCCTGCGCAACATCAAGTTCACCAGCAACGCCGAGCTCGGGCAGCCGCCTCGCAAGTGCGCAGAGATCAAGCCACGCATCCCTTTTCGTCGCAGTTTGAACCAGCATTGCCCGAGGGGGTGATGAAATATAGCGCTGAGGGGGTCAACCCATACCTGACCAAGCAATTGCGACGTGGCGATTTTAGCCCGGATCTGGTCGTCGATTTACATGGTTTGACTCAAGTCGAAGCACAGCGTGATCTTGCCGCTGCAATTCAGGATTGCATGCACAACCAAGGGTATTGCATGAATGTCATTCACGGGGTTGGCACCGGCGTATTACGCCAGCGTGTGCCGGGGTGGCTGATGCAACACCCCGACGTGCTGGCATTTCATCAAGCACCTTTGGAATGGGGCGGCCAAGGCGCGCTACTGGTATTGCTTCGCAGCGCGATGCTTGATTGGCAACAGCCTGAATAAATAATTAAGCGTGCTCGTGCTCAGGCTCTGGTGGAGCGGTCATGGATTGCAGATCGCCAGCCATCGCCAGCGGCTCAATATCAAGCACCGCGACACCGGCTGTTGGGAACAATGGCGCCTGTACTTTGCTATCCAAAAAGCTCACTAAGTAACACACGAACGGCATGTGAGAAACCACAAGCACAGTGTCCGCAGGCTCAATTTGTAAGCGTGCAAGCAGTGCGCAAGCAAATGCTTCTGGGTCTGATGATGGCGTAACCTCATCAGATACCTCGCGCACTTCGATTGGCATATGCTCAGCGACAATGTCCAACGTTTGTTCTGCGCGCACCAATGGGCTTGATATCGCAAGATCGAGTTTCGGGTAATGTTGCTTTAACCACTTGGCAGAGGCCGCAACTTCTTCACGCCCATACGAAGTTAATTCACGTACTTCGTCGGACGCATACTGTGCACCACCTAACAACGCAGAAGCTTGCAATGGCGCAGCTTCACCGTGACGCATAATAAATAACTTCATCTACCACAACCTCACTTGCGCTTGTCATCGGGGCGGCCCCCGGTGACTTTATCTGCGCGACCTTCCAACTTCGCTTTCTCCGCTCGTCGACGACGAATTTCCTTGGGGTCAGCTACCAATGGTCGATAGATTTCAATTCTATCTCCATTGCGCGGTTGGTCAGTTAATTTGCAGGTTTTGTTCCATATACCTACGGAATTTTTACTTAAATCGATGTCATCGAAAAATTGCATAATCCCTGATTGGATGATGGCATCTTCTACGCTAGTGCCTGGCGTTACCTGAACCACTTGAATTTTTTGCCGATCCGGTAATGCATACACGACTTCAAGGGTTAGTAATTGCTCATTCATTAGCCGTACACCACACGCGCACGTTGTGCAAAAGCATCCACCATCCGACGATTGACCTCATTAAATACCTTGCCAAACGCGAATTGTAACATTTTACTGGAGAACTCGAAATTCAACCGCAAGGTCACTTTACAGGCGTCGCCATCGAGGGCTTCAAAGTGCCATGCGCCTTGCAGAGATTTAAAGGGGCCGCTTAATAGCTCAAGGTCGACTCGGTGCGCTTCATGCAAGGTGTTCCTGGTCGCAAAGCTCTGCTTGATGCCTGCTTTGCTAATGTGCAGCTCAGCGTCAATTCGTGCACCCTGCTGATCAAGCACACGCGCCCCCGAGCACCCTGGAACAAATTGCGGGTAGGCTTCGATGTCATTCACCAAATCGAACATTTGCTGACAACTGTACGGTACCAAAATGGTCCGCTCAATTTGAGGCATAGTCGCTTTCCTTTCACCTTAAGTGTGCCAAGCCGCCCTCATGGGCCGGCGAGCTGCTCAATCTTTGCTCGCTACATGCCGAAAAAAACATCAATTTGGGCGTTGGCAAAAAAATAAGAGCGCATTTTAGCGGTTTTATTGGTTAGCGCCTACACCCTTAACGTTTAAATTTGCTATCCTGCGCTACTTCCCTGCGTGCTAAGGATAGGTATAATACGCCCATGAGCAAAAAGAAAAAACCGACATCCAATACGATTGCGCTGAATAAAAAAGCGCGGCATGAGTATTTTCTTGAAGAGAAATACGAGGCTGGCCTTGCGTTGCAAGGTTGGGAAATCAAAAGTATACGCGACGGAAAGGTAAACCTTTCAGACAGTTACGTCATCATCAAAGATGGCGAAGCCTATCTGCTTGGGAGCCAAATTCAACCGCTGAACTCGGCATCGTCACATGTCGTGTGTGATCCTGAGCGCACGCGTAAATTACTCTTGAAAAAGAGAGAGTTAGCTACTTTAATTGGTAAAACTGAGCGCGAAGGTTATACCTTAGTCGCAACAGCACTTTACTGGAAAAAATGTTGGGTCAAACTTGAATTTTACCTAGCCAAAGGTAAGAAGTCTCACGATAAGCGAGACTCTATCAAAGACCGCGACTGGGCCCGCGAAAAAGAACGCATGCTCAAGCATAAAGCACGCTAATGTCAGGGTTGGTAATCACTGACCCCTTGCATGTGCAGCAGCCAACCTAATAGAGGCTGATAGGTATCATCATGATGCAATTGGCCTTCCAGCAATACCTGAGTCGCCTGACGCAGGTATACTAAACTTAAATTGTGCCATATATCTGCTTGTTCCGGGTTCAGCCTACTGGCTTGGGAATAGGCATGCTGCGCCGCGGCATATTGTGCCGTGCGTAAGTAAATATTCCCCAGCAAAAACCAGCTATCACCGTCTTGAGGGTGAACCTGTAAATGCCTTTGCAATAAGGCCTCTGCGCTGAGTAAGTCTGCGCGCTCATAGGCCACTCGAGCTGCAGCAACAGAGCGTGACGGGTCTAACTCTAGCCGCTGCTTGGGACTACTTTGACACCCTCCTAGCATAAGCCCTACCAGTACACCCAAAGTGGCAACCGCAGCGCGGTTACGACATGTTGCCCAATTGGTTAATCTATTCGTTTGCATAATCACTTCCTTGTCATCGTGCATGGATCATGGATATTTAAAAGTTTCAGTTTGTTTGGGGATGTCATGGGTACCAATGTTTAGACTTGCATACACATAACCTGCGTGATCATGGCATATGCGTAGCTGGCTTCCAAATATCTGAGGTAGCAACCGCGCTGACAATGCCCGCACATCTATTTCTAAAACCTGAGTCGCAGCTGCACAGGCTGCCAGGCGCCAGGGCTTCAAGCTGGGTGTCAGGTGAATGCAACGCCCACTGGCGTCTAACCAACATAAGTGCAGTTGACGCTGCAACGCGATACTATGTACGGCGCGACACGCGGTCAGCAATACCGCGCTGATGGCGGGAGAGTTTGTCGAGTCAGCACGTCCATACCACCCACGCAGGCGTTGCCACGGGGTATCGGCAATAATCACTCGACCTTGCCATAGCATAAGGTCGTTCGCAGACTGGCGGTTCATAAGCCCCACATCACTTTTGCTGCAAGGGTGACTACCAAGACTAAAATCGTAGCGGGGAAAATAAAGCATAATAATGGGAACATCATTTTTACCGGCGCTTCCATGGCTTTGCGCTCGACTGCCAAAAATATTTCCTCACGCCGCTGCTCCGCCTGCTGCTGTAAAATAACGGCTAAGCCAGAGCCACTCTCACGCGTGTGCTGCACTGCGTGAACAAATAAACGTAACTCCCGACAACGATAGGTTTCGGCAAGTTGAGTGAGCGCCTGCTGCAGAGGTATCCCTGCACGCACGCGACTTACCAATCGCGCTAGCTCAAGCTGAAGCGGATGCACGGCGGGACCTTGAGCACACTGCTCTATACTCGATAACAGCGGTTGCCCGGCGCTGAGCAACATCGCCAGCATATCGAGCTGCCCTGGCAGCGCACTTTGAATGGCGACTAAGTCACGCTGATACTGACGTATGCGACGATTAATCGGCAATAACAATAACGCGATTAACACAACACTTATCAACCACCATAGCCACGCCGTCAACACCAAAGCCCAGAGTATGCCAAGCAGTGTTAGCACACATCCAGCCAAGCGTGCGCGCGGCCGCGGAGCTTGCGCCCATGCCCCAAGCAATGTGGGCGGCACATAGCGTAACAACAGGTGTGCATACTTGCTGCTAGCACTTTGCAGCGTCTGGTTTAAACGCGCGTAGGCGTTTAATAACCATCGCCATGGCAAACAGGCTACGCTCGTTACCCATGCTGCAGCTATAGCATATTCAAGCCACGTCATAACGCCACCGGTAACTTAACTTGTTGACGCACTAACCAATAGCCACTGCCAAGTAAGCCAAACAACAGCGTGCATGCGCCCCAACCTAGCGGATGATATGCGAGAGCAAGAATCACGGGGCGCTCAATCATATATAAAGCAGCTAGCAATAGTAACGGTAAGGCGACCATAACTTTACCTTGCATTCGGCCTTGAGCCGTCAAAGCTAGCACCTTAAGTTGGAGCTGTTGCTTGCGCCGCATGGTGGTGGCTAACCGTTGCAGTATATGCCCTTGTTGTCCCCCACTTTGCTGGGCCAGGGTAATCGCCAGCACAACCTGATGAAGGTCACTGGAAGGTTGTCGCACCTGCCATGCTTGTAGGGCTTCAGTGATAGTTTGCCCGAGCCGGACTGCCCGCAGCACAACAAGCAACTCCTCGCGCATTGGACTACTCACTTCTCGGCTCAGCATGTTGAAGCTTGCGACTAACGTCACCCCACTTTTCAACCCAGCACTCAGTAACGTCAGCATATCAGGAAGTTGTTGTAACAGTAGGCGCTGACGCCGCGCGCGCAGCCACTTTAAGCCAAATAATGGCAGCCCGAAGCTCAGTGGCGCAACTATCGCTAGCATTGGCGTTGGTAATAGCCACCACCACAATAAGCACATGCCTAAACACGGCAACACCATCAGACGTGCGAACTGTGCCAAGGGAATAAACCAAAATAGCTCATTCAGAGCTTGGTGGGTGCTGGTAGCGATGCGGCTGCGAAGGCGCTGGACGTCAGACACTGCACGTCGCATCAGGATAAAACCGAAGATAGCCGCAGCCCCTGCTATCAATACATAGCCGATGAACGCAGTCATACGGCAATCGCCAGCAATGCTAACGCGCGCTGCCGAATGGCCTCGGGCTGCTGGTGTAAAAACATCGGGATATCGCCAGTTGGTTGTGCATCCTGCTCAGACTCCGATGCAAGGTGGCTGCCATGTCTTAGATTATAAATATCTGCCAACATCATAGTGTCACCTTCGATGCCTTGTACTTCAGTGACTTGGCTTATGATACGCGCGCCGTTAGGCAGTCGCTTTAGTTGCACAATGATGTCAATCGCACTACTAATTTGTTGGCGAATAGCCAGCAGTGGTAACTCCATACCCGCCATCATCACCATCACTTCCAAGCGCCGCAGGCCGTCTCGCGGCGTGTTAGCATGCAAGGTGGTCATTGAACCTGCGTGCCCGGTATTCATCGCTTGCAGCATATCCAGACTTTCACCGCCGCGACACTCACCGACAACAATACGGTCAGGGCGCATCCGCAACGCGTTAATCACCAACTGGCGAATGCTCACCGCGCCTTCCCCTTCTTGATTCGCTGGACGCGCCTCCAGGCTGACTAAATGCGCATGCGCTAAACGTAATTCTGCAGAATCTTCGATGGTGATCACGCGCTCGGTTGGCGCAATCCAGTTTGCCAAAATATTCAGTAATGTCGTTTTACCCGTTCCCGTCCCCCCACACACAATCAGATTTTGTTTCGCTGCGACGGCAAGCTCTAAAAACTCTGCCAACTGCGGTGAACAACTGCCTTGCTCACATAGGGCTTGCACACTGCGCATATGCTGGGAAAACTTACGTACCGTGATATAGCTGCCGTGGATAGCCAGTGGCGGAATCACGATATTAACCCGAGCGCCACACGCGAGCCGGGTGTCGACCATAGGACTGGCGGTATCTATGCGGCGACCAACCACCGCCACCATTCGTTCCACCACTTGGCGCACAGCACTCTCATCTTGAAACTGTAACGGGCTCAGTTGCAGACGACCGTGTCGCTCAACGTAAATTTGCTGTGGTCCGTTAACCATAATTTCTGCTACGTCGGGGTCGCGTAACAATGCGGCCAGCACACCGAAGCCAAGTAAATCATCGATAACACGTTGCTGTAAGCTAGTGTCGGATAGGTTGCTACTAAGGTGATGCGCACCCACCGCGGCATCAGGGATCAAAGCCTGTGCCTCAGGGCTTGCGAGCACGCTCGCAATTAAAGTCGCCATCGCAGTTTCATCTAAGCGCTCAAGCTGAGTTTGGCGCAAATCAATGCGTGAACGTATGTATTGCTGAAGCTGTTGATACCAATCCATGGTTGCCTCTTTCCGTCTAAGTCTGTCATTGAGTGCGTGCATCGCGCATACCGCGACATGGAGTTTGCAATAGCTGTTGGCGAATGCTTTGCACCCTGGAGAAGCGCGCCTGGCGGCGTGAAGACAGATCCTCAACCCGTCTGGGGGTGATAAAAATAACCAACTCTGTCTCTTGCTGTTGTTGCTGTCGATAGCGAAACAATGCACCAACCACGGGTAACTTAGCCAAACCGTGGACATGCTCTTGACTCAACGCATTGTCTTCACTGCGCAAACCCGATATTACAAAGGTCTCGTTGGCTTGCACCGCCACAACGGATTCGGTGCGCCGGGTTAACAACCCTGGAATTCCCTGCACGCTTACAGCCGGGTCTAAATTACTAACTTCAGTAATAACATGAGTTCGAATGGCGCCGTCATCTAATTGTTGCGGTCGAATTTGCAAGCCAATACCGTATTGGCGAAAGCTTACATCCATCGCGCCTTGGGCATTGACCTGTGGCAGCGGTACTTCGCCGCCGGCTAAGAACTCTGCATACTGACCACTTTCTGTTCGCAATACTGGGCTTGCCAACATGCGCGCTTGCCCCTGCTCCGTCAGTGCTTGCAATTGCGAACGAAACGATGCGGCTAATCCGGCATACACATGCTGCCCCGCCGCTAAACCAAGAGTATCGAAGTCAGGGGTTGTCGCAAACTCAGACACAACACGGAACTGGTCGCCGCCGACCCAGTCACTCACAATACCGACATTTGGCCCGTTGATAATCTGCTGCCAGCGCACACCCAAGCTTTGTAATTGACGGCTTTTTAGCTCAAGCACCTGTACTTCAAGCTCAATCACCGCCACCGCTATGTCCGGTTCAACAAGTGGTCCCACATGCACGCGAAAATGCGTATAACGGCTGCCAGTCCAGACTTGCACATCACTACTTCCTAACTGGCGCCCGACCAAAAGTATCGCACTCGGCTCAATTTGGCGCACTTCGACAATCTCAGCGAGACCGACTGCCACGCGGGTCACCACGCCAGCAACTGGCAATACGTGCAAGGCACCGATGTCTAAATAAATGTGTTCAACGCTAGTTGATTCATCTTGCGCACTCGCAGCCCCTATCCAGACCAGCATCAATAGGCTGACTAACACGGTGAGAGCACGACCGGGTAACTGAAGTTCAAGCCACTTCATAACCATGCCGCCTGCTGAGTCGGATGCTGGATGAGCTGATGGCTCGCATGTTCCGAATTGAGCTGCCCGCCAATTATCCATTCAACCTGAACCTCTGTGTGCAGATACAGTGGTTCAGTATCGACACTGGGGCGCAGCCAAAAACTCAATATATGTTGCTGCTGCATCCTTTCGAGTTGAGGTACAAGGCGTTTATCAATAGCAAAGGTCAATGTGCGATACTGGTTGCCATGCCAAGCAGTGGGATTATTAATCTCACCATCACTGCGACCGCCAAGCGGGCCAGTTGCTATCACTTCCACCGCGCTGGCGAGCACAAAGCTACGCTCAAATTCTGTTGCCACTATATCTACTTTGTCACCAGGCTGAATCATATGCGCGTGACTATCTTGCTCATTGACTTGAATCGTGAATGCGCGCGTTCCATCTGCCAGAGCTGCGGCCAAGCTTGCAGGTGACGCATATTGCAGATGCAATTGCTGGATAGGTTGACCACGTTGCACCGGATGCGCTAATCGCTGGGAAAACAATTGCGATGCTATATGTGGCGCAAAGGTATCTGGCGCAAGGCCGAGCGCTGGCACCTCTCTGGCGCTTAATGCCTCGGCTTGCAATGTATTACCGGCGGCTAAATCCTGATTCGCAACGACCACCCACTGGCGATGTATCGGCTCCACAACCGGAAGGTCTTGCTGCAACGCATGGGCAATATAAACGCGCATCGTGATAATCGCAGCCACTGCGCACAGCGCCCCAATACACAGGGGTACCCATGGATACCAATGAAGTTTAAGTGTCATAGCGCAGTTCCTTCTGTCGCTGTTAAGATAGTCAGGCCAGTGTCTGTTCGTGCCGCCACAATATGTGTGCGCACAGGCCCCAACTGCCATGTTTGCACAAACCCATTGGGGTCGCGCTGGGTCTCAATTAACTCGGCACCCTGAGCGCTAAAATACTGTTGAGCATCATGCTGCAACGCCCACAATGAGCGCGCAGTAGCCACACTAAGCACTTGCTCAAACTGATTACTATGCGCCGTTAGCAAGGTCGAACCATGCATCAGCATCTGTGTAATCAACGGATGGGCTGGTAGCCCCCGATTAGGTCGCGCAATTGACCAGATAAAATAAGGGTTACGCTGCAGTAAACTGACAATGATGTCAGGCCCTATGCAATGACGATCATGGACGTCAACGTAGCTGCTATCAGTGGTATCTGTTATGTCTATACGCTGACAATCTGGCATATGCTTGTCACGCCACCGTGCTATCTGCTTTGGACTCTCGTGAATGGTGTACGCTTCAATGAGTAATCCGACGCTGATGGTCGGTGCCGCTAAAGGCTGCAACCGCCAATCACTCGGTATACTCGGCAAGTCAGCTTGTGCAGCGCTCGCCGAGCCAGAAAAACCCAGCAAACAGCAACTAACGCCTGCCAACAAAAACTGCTTACTTAGCAGCCCGCTTACCCACTGCAGCGTACTTTTATGCATAATTTTGACGTCCTTGTCTGCTTAACTGTGATTACGGCTGACAGTTGCGCGTGCGCGACGGATCGCTGCAGATAGCAGCAAACGGCACCACATCGGTGTCAACATGGCCGAATATCAATGAATTTGAACGCAGTTCACGCCCAACGGGTGTCGCCCCGATTAAGTTTTGAATCTGCCGTACGACGCCGTTATCAAGTAAATTACTGGCGCTTAAGCGCTGAGGCCGCGCTTCGAGTTGCTGTTGCCGTCGCGGGCTCCAGTCGTCACGCAAACTTTGATAGCGCAGCCATTCAAAGTGTCCGAATTCGGCCATTTCAAAATCCCAAAGATTCACTTGCCCCATATCCAGCCCGCGCTCGTAGCGGCTCAACAATTCAAGCGGTGCTAACGCAAATGCAGTGGGGTAATCAACACGTGGATAGAGCACACTCCACTTACTCATGTTGACCCACAGCTGCAAACGCAAATTCCAGTCGGCGTCATCTAACAACGCTAATTCATAGCTATGTCGCTCATCGCTATGGGCAAGGGCCAATTGCGCCATTTGCTGGCCATGTACACGTTCTTGCAGCGCCCCTTGCACGTAGATATAGCCCCAAATCACCAAGCTGGTAAAAATTGGCAATGCGAGCGCAAATTCAGCACTTGCCTGGCCCTGACAACAGTGCTTCATAGCTGTTGCTCCAATATCCATTGTTCCGCAATAGAAATTGATTCCGGTTGTGCTCGCCACACCGCGTTATACAAATTCGCACGCTCATACCAAGCATCCCGACGCGGCCACAGCAGATTAGGACGATGAAAATGCAGTCCAGCGCGACTCACTGCATAGGCTTTATATTCGCTATCCTTTTCGCGCACCGCCAGAGTAATCTGAGGGAGTCGGCGGTCACTATCGACGCTGTAATACAATGGCGCTGGCATGGAGTTAGTAAGAACAGTCGCCTGGGCTGCACTTTGGCGGCTTAAGCTGCGACGGGCGTGGTATGCGCCCCCAAATGCGTCACGTGCAGGGGTAGTCACGAATGGGGGGCGAAGCCCTGCGCTGGCACCGCCCCACCCTAGTGGCACGGTAAAACTGCGAAAAGGGCCAAGGCGCACACGTAAAGTCGCAATATCAATGGCTTGCCAGTGAATATGACGAGTAAACTGATGACTAATTTCGCTGCCGCCCCACTTTTCCAGGCGCGCATTGACGAGCCCAGGGCTCACCGAAAACCAACGGTAGCTGCGGGCTTGGCTAAATGGGTCACGACTTCGCTGAGCCAAGGTGATGAAATCGCTGATATCACTTTGGCGATGCTGGTAACCAAGCCAAACATACGCAAACTGGGGTAATGTAGCGTGATTAAATAACACCAATTCAAGGCTATTATCTGCCGTAGTGACAACGTGCTGACTGGTGCGTAAAGCAGTGACCGAGGCCGCAGCATGGAATAGAGTTTGCGCATGACTGAGCAGTTGTATAGTCAGTTGGTGAAGCTGAATAAGGCCACTAGCAGCGGTTGTATAGCTACGTTGTACCGTGTGCAAGGCCCGAGCTACTTGCGCCATCGCGGCATTGGCATAAGGCACCCAACTGGTGACTAACGCAGCATTTTGTGAGGTTCGGCTCAACATCTCGAGGTAAGCATGCAGCCCAACTAATTGCGCAATGGCGACTGAGTTAACCAACATCGCACGGTTGGTCACGGCTTTAAAATTTAAATCGCGGGCGGCGACCACGGCAAAGGCTTGGGTTGCGTAATCCGCCACTTGCTGAATATGGGTTTGGCGCTGGCTACGCTCACTGAGTTGCACCACCCAGGTTAAACCAACCCAAGCGACCACTATCACAGCAAGCATCAGCACCAGCGCCTGCCCTTGCTGGCATTTAATTGCCTTGTTGCGTGGCTTCATCGTAGTTACCTAGCTGGTAATCTTGATTCGCCACCGAGCTTGCTTGTTGCGCCGCTGCGCGGGCTGCGTTGAGCTCAGCACTGGCTGAACGGCCACTAATCTCTTGTGCCACCCCAGCCACTTGATTGCGCACTGATTTACCCAGAAATGAGTACACACCAATGGCAGCAATAGCCACCAGTGCAAGTACAATAATGTACTCGGTCATGCCTTGACCTAGCTGTTTTGTTTTCATCTCGCTACTCCTTAGCCTGCCTCCCAATTGAGGTTATTAAGGTATAGCGTGTGGTAGTAAAAGCGGCGAGAGCATGGTGCTGGGCAATCGCGCAAACCGCTGACAAAAAGTTTGCGCGCGAGGGATGGCTTTAAGTATTAGGCGATGGCCAGGTACTTATGTAGTTGTACCGACAAGCGCCAATTACGCTGACGGCAAATATCAATCGCCAATTGTGTCGCCCTTGGGCGCTGGCTGATAGGCTGTAGACAAATCGTGGTGCCTTCCTGAACAGGACATCGGCTGAGCAGCGCGTCTAGAGCATCAACGTGCTTTTGCATGGCGATGGGATGCTTGATCTCATTGGCACGCGCCATGGCATCGGCACGCACCTCGTAGCCGCCAGGCATGTCGAGCTTCGGAGAAACAGTGACCCAAGTCGCTGGGTCACAACGCACCTCAAATGTGCCGCTGGTTTCTATTTGAGTGCGGTAACCCTGTTGATGCAATAAAGTGGTGAATTCGCGTAAGTCAAACATGCAGGGCTCACCACCGGTTATCACAACGTGTTTCGCCGTGTACTGCTGTTGACTGAATAACTGCAACACTTGCTGCGCGGTCATTGACGACCAAGCCGGCGTATCACCGGTTTTTAAAATCATCTGCGCCGGGTCAATTTGATCATCATCATTCAACGCCCAAGTTTGTTGGGTATCACACCAGGGGCAGCCCACCGGGCACCCTTGTAAACGCACAAAAATGGCTGGGACTCCAGTGAATACACCTTCACCTTGAATTGTTTCAAAAATTTCATTAATAGCAAGCATGCTGATTTACGTCACCAGTTTAGGTAGAATGCGGACAATCATCTATTTTACCTGAGTGGGGCAGCATGGCGCAAAATTCTACAGAAAATAATAAAGTCGTAGTGATATATTCTGGTGGCATGGACTCATTCACTGTCCTGCATCGGGCACTGGAAGATGGTTACGACGTGCATGCCGTATCTTTTCACTACGGCCAGCGCCATCACCGTGAGCTGGAGTCAGCTCGCCAGGTATGCGAGCAACTAGGCATTGCCCATAAAATTGTCGATATTCGAGCGATTAACACATTACTAGCTGGCTCGTCCCTAACCGACGATATTGAAGTACCCGAGGGTGATTATGCCAACACAAATATGACGTCAACCGTGGTGCCTAACCGCAACATGATATTGCTGTCGCTGGCAATTGGTTACGCGGTGTCGATTAAAGCCAGCAAAGTCTATTACGGCGCACATTCGGGGGACCACGATATTTACCCTGACTGCCGCCCTGAGTTTGTTGACGCCATGAATGCTGTGAGTCAAATTGCTAATTACGAGCCAATTGAAGTACATAGCCCCTACTTGCAGCAGAGCAAAGCCGATATTCTGGGCGATGGCTTACGCATGGGCCTTGATTACAGCCAAACCTGGACTTGCTATAACGGCCGCGACAAAGCCTGCGGCCGTTGTAGTGCCTGTCGCGAACGCCTTGCAGCCTTCGCCAGCCATGCTGTTAGCGACCCGCTAGCGTACGAATCTGCGCAATAGTTTGCTGGGCTTTGGCCCAGCGACTGTCTTGGGTGCGCGCTTGCCAATCTAATCGATGCTTTGGCTGAGCGCGCATCATTGATAAATAGTCACGTTGCGGCGGGCCAATTTTAACCTTATCAATCACCTCAACCGCGCCTGCCCTGTCATTGCACACCAACACCATGTCGCAGCCCGCATCCAATGCCATTTCCGCCCGCGTTATCATATCGCCTACGACCGTCGCACCTTGCATGGCTAAATCGTCACTGAAAATAACCCCTTCAAAACCGAGTTGCTGACGCAATACTGTCTCAATCCAATGGCGTGAGAAACCAGCCGGATGTGGACACACTTGAGGGTAAATCACATGTGCTGGCATCATACCTTGCAAGCTGCTGGCGAGTGCTTTGAAAGGCAGTAGATCGAGCGCGTCAATCGTATCCAGAGAACGCTCATCAACAGGGATTTCAAAGTGGGAATCAGCATGCACCGAGCCATGCCCTGGAAAATGCTTACCGGTCGCAGCCATGCCCGCACTGTGCATGCCCTGAATAAAAGCCGCCGCTAAATGTTCAATCACCGCTGGCTCACTGGAAAAGGCGCGGTCGCCTATCACACTGCTAATGCCATTGACGTCGAGCACGGGTGCAAAACTAAAATCCATCCCGTTGGCGATAACTTCTGCCGCCATCAACCAGCCCATCTCTTCAGCCCAAGTGCTTGCTTGCTGATCGTTCTGCGCATAACGAGCGAAATCTGCCATCGCAGGAATGGCAGAAAACTGTTCACGGCAACGCTGAACTCGGCCCCCTTCATGGTCAATTGCAATCACCACTGGCTGACGTGCGGCCTGGCGAATACTCGCACACAGGTGTTGCAGCTGTTCAGGGTCATGGTAATTACGGCTAAACAGGATGACGCCACCCACACTGGGGTGGTCGAGTAAGTTTTTGTCTTCCGCGTCCAAGCTTAGGCCTGCGACGTCTAGCATGATTGCGCTCATTTAAGGTCCTTAAAAACATTTAAGCCCGCAGTATGCCAGAAGTTTTGTCGCTTGGCAGTGGCGATTGACTTGAGTATGATGTAAAAAAAATGTAGTGAGGTAACAGTATGTTTTCACGCAATCTCATCGCGGTCGCATTAGCGTCTACCCTTGTTGCCTGCGGCGGCGGTAGTGACAGCGGTAATGGCAGCATTGGCGGTCCCGGCCCAAACCCTGGTCAATGTAGTACGAATGATCAGAACCGCCAATTGATCAGCGAGCTTCGCAATAACTACTTATGGAATGACGAGTTACCACAAAACATTGACCCGAATGCTTACCCTGATGTATTTCGCTTATTACAAGCCGTGGTTCCCCCACGTGATCGCTTCAGTTTTATTTTAACTGAGCAGGAATACGAAGATATCTATGTCAACGCCACGTTCTTTGGGCTCGGCTTTGGTCGCCGTGACGACATCGGTGCAGGCGTTATTCGCGTGCTATATGTGTACGAACAATCACCCGCTGGCCGCGCTGGCCTTACCCGGGGCAGCGAAATTACAGCCATCAATGGCGTCAGCATGAGTGAATGGTACGACCGCTTACAACGCAATCAAGTTACCTGGGATGATATTTTTGGCCCCAACCAAGAAGGGGTCGAAGTGGCCATGGAGTGGCGCCGCCCGGATGGTCAGCTCGATGACGCGGTCATGCTTAAAGAAGAAGTGGAAACCAATACGGTGATGGCGGTCGAGCGCTTCGAGCAGGACGATCGTGAAGTCGGCTACTTTGTCTTCGATAGCTTTATCAACCGCTCCGAACAAGACGTCAACCGTGCATTCGACCAACTCAGCGGCGTCGATGAATTGATTATCGACCTCAGGTACAATGGTGGTGGCTTAATTCGAGTGGCCAATCAAATTGCGTCACAAGCCAGCTGGCATGCAGTGCAAAACGAAACCTTCGTCACCTATCGCTTCAATGATAACTTTGACGATGCCTCGATACCTTTTGACCTAGGACGCGGCATCGAGCGGCTTAATTTAGACCGTGTGGTGGTACTCACCACCGCATCAAGTTGCTCATCCAGCGAACTGGTGATCAACTCGTTAGCACCGTTTGTCGAGGTTGTGACGGTCGGCACCCCGACCTGCGGCAAGCCGGTCGGCCAACAGCCGGCTCAGATTTGCGACAAAATTGTGTTTGCGATTAACTTCCAGACCTTAAACGCAGAGGGGTTTGGTGATTATTTTGACGGTTTGGAGCCGACCTGTCGTGCCAGCGATACGGCACGTACAGACTGGGCCGATCCAAATGACCCCCTATTAGGCGAGGCACTATACTACCTGAATCAAGGTCAGTGCAGTGACCAAGCCCAAGCTCTAGCTCGCCTCGATGCATTACAAGGCACCGTAGCAACGGATGGTCAAAACGCACAACAATTATTGCGTGACAATCAAGGCCAACCCTTGCGAAACCCGCTATTAGACAAGTGGCAGTCACAACATTAATGGTCGCGTAGTGGCAGAAACTAAAAAGCTCATGCAATGCATGAGCTTTTTATTGGGACACCGATATGTCAGATAAGCGCGCGCTTAATCAAGTGGCTTGAATTGCCCCTGTTTGACTTCATCAAAAGCAAAACTGTCCACTCCAATAGCGCGCATACGTAAGGTTTCACAGGCGCTTAATGCTTGGGCTTGTTCTGCATCAATTAGCTCAGCTTGTAGTGCCGCTTGAGCTAACCCTTCGCCGTTTAAGTCAGCGCCAATCACGCCTTGCTTTTGTGCCTTACGCAGCACTTTATAGACATCCTGTAGCGCATGCATTTGAGTAAATGCAAGTTCCATATGACCAATCATATCATCGGCATCTGCTTGCCAATAACATAAGAACGTATGACGTTCACGGGTTGCACCCGGCTGCATCATCGATTCCGCAATGGCTTGCTTGTGCATATCCAGCGGTGCCTTATAACGTATACCAAACGGGAAGCTAACAAAGCGTAATAACCCAGCGATAATGCGTTGTGGGAAGTTTTGGTAGAAACCATCGAATGCCACACCCAACTGGTGCAAATGATGCTGCATCGCATAGTGTACAAAAGGTAAATCACTTTCGTGGCGACCATCGTCTTCATAGCGCTTTAACACAGCCGAGGCCATGTACAAATGACTCAGCGCATCACCTAAGCGGGCCGAAATCATTTCTTTGCGCTTCAAATCGCCACCTAGGGTCAGCATTGACACGTCTGCGCATAGCGCCAAGCCGCGACTCATGCGCGATAATTGCTGATAGTAACCAGCAGTGACACCACTGACTGGGGTATTGGCAAAGCGCGCACCAGTTAAACCATGCCACAGCGATGCCAACGTATTACCGGCTGCAAAGCCAATATGTTTGATAAGTAAGCTGTCAAATTCACGCAAGCCAGCTTCTTCATCAGGGTTCGACGCCGCTATCATCTCCTTCATCACATACGGGTGGCAACGCGTCGCGCCTTGACCAAAAATCATTAGGTTACGGGTCAGAATGTTGGCGCCTTCCACCGTAATTGAGATAGGCACACCCATATAGTTAGATGCTAAGTAATTGCGCGGCCCCATCTGAATACCTTTACCGGCGTGTACGTCGAGGGCATCATTACCAATGGTGCGCCCCATCTCGGTCATATGGTATTTGGTCATTGCCGTAATCACTGATGGGCTCTGGCCTTGGTTCAATGCTGCAACCGTCAATCGGCGCATGGACTCGACACTGTAGTTCAGGCCACCAATACGCCCCATCGCTTCTTGCACACCTTCAAATTTACCGATCGGTAAACCGAATTGTTGGCGCACGTAGGCGTAAGCCCCAGTCATGCGCTCGGCGACATGGCCTGATGCGGTCGCTAGTGCTGGCAACGAAATACCGCGTCCAGCTGACAAGCATTCAACCAGCATGCGCCAGCCTTTACCGGCGTATTCCTGCCCACCGATAATCCAATCGATTGGAATAAAGACATCTTTACCGTAGGTGGTACCGTTCATAAAGGCCTGCCCCAGAGGGAAATGGCGATCGCCGGTTTCCACACCTGGATGGCTGGTTGGGATCAGCGCACAAGTGATACCTATATCTTCACCTTTGCCGAGTAACTGCTCTGGGTCATTGAGCTTGAACGCAAGCCCTAACACGTCAGCTACTGGCGCCAAGGTGATGTATCGTTTGTTCCAGTTCAAGCGAATGCCAAGTACTTGTTCTCCCTTGAACTCTCCATGGCAGACTACGCCATGGTCAGGGATACTGCCTGCGTCAGAACCTGCTTCTGGGCCCGTGAGCGCGAAACAAGGCAAAGCCTCGCCATTCGCGAGTTTAGGCAGCCAGTACTGCTTTTGTTGCTCGGTACCATAGTGACTTAACAGTTCACCTGGACCGAGTGAGTTAGGCACCATCACACTGACAGCGACGCTTAATGAGCGAGTCGCAATACGCGCAACAATATGCGAATTGGCAGCCGGAGAGAATTCTAAACCACCATATTGCTGGCCAATGATCATCGAGAAAAAGCCTTCCTGGCGTAAGTATTGCCAAACCGATTCAGGCAAATCGCGCTGGTGCATAGTGATGTCGAAATCGTCGATCATCGCCAGCAAGGTTTCCAGCTGATTATCAATAAACGCCTGTTCACGTTCACTGAACTGGGGCTTCGGCGTGCGTAGTAAACGATACCAATCTGGTTTGCCAGAGAATAGCTCGGCGTCCCACCAGACGTCACCCGCTTCCATCGCATCGCGCTCAGTGGCTGACAGCGGCGGTAACACGCGTTTAAAAAAGCCAAATGCAGGGCGTGAAATTAGACTGCGCCGAATATCTGGCACCCCTAAAATAACCGCTATTGCCGCGATAATAATTAATAACACGTACATAACTTACTCCTTTGCCCTTCAGTCGCAAAAATGGTTGTACTAGCTTATCCCTGTGCTAGCGTTGAACTTAAATCTGGGTTGCCATTCACCGGCGCTGCAATTCCCGCTGCTAAGAATGGAATCAACTTACTAATAATGTCTTTGGCATCCGCACGCTCATCAAAATCTGCCTCAGCAATCTCACTGAGTGCCTGCCCCGAAACTTGCACAAACACTGTAGCGCCCAAAGTAAAGTGTAGACGCCAGAAAATAGTTGCTGCACTTAATTGCGGATTTGCCTGTTGAATACACGCCAAAACGCGTTGAATAACATGACCAAAGTGATGCATGGTGAAGCGCCGTAAGTGGCCCTGAATTTCACTATATGCATGGCCAAGCAAACTCAAGTAAATAGAGGTGCCGTTGGGATTTAAACGGTCTAAATTGAGTAAGGGCTCAACAAAACAATTCAGCACGTCTTCGGTGGTATTAAAACCTTGCGCTTGTAACGCCACTAAGCCAGCGTCTAAAGCCGGCATAAATGCTGCGTGGTAGCGTTCCATGACCGCTTGAATCAATGCTTTTTTGGAACCGAAATGATAATTCACCGACGCTAAATTGACGTCGGCGATACTGGTGATTTGGCGTAACGAGGTGTGCTCGAAGCCTTGCTCAGCAAACAAACGCTCAGCGGCGTTCAATATTTTGTCTTTGGTTTTTAGCACTTTCGCCATGCTTAAGCCTTTTTGGATAACCCATCGCCAAATTAAAACAGGTGTTTAATTTAAACCAAAGGTAGACTTAGTACAAGCCGCGAAAGTGCTTTACCCTCTGTGTTTACACGCAGCTATGCAGGATTAGCCGAGGTATCAAGTGGTGCGAAGCTTTTGATTAAATCGTCCACTGCTTTCATTTGCTCAAGGTATTGACTGAGCTTCGCTAACGGCAATGCGCAAGGACCATCACATTTGGCTTGGTTCGGATCTGGGTGCGCTTCAATAAATAAGCCCGCTAAGCCTAAGGCTAGACCGCTACGTGCAAGCTCTGCTGCCTGCGCGCGACGACCGTCTGCTGAATCCGCACGCCCACCCGGGCGCTGCAACGCATGGGTGGCATCAAACATGACAGGGGCGAACGCTTTCATGTCATCCATACCCAGCATGTCGACCACTAAGTTATTGTAGCCAAATGACGACCCGCGCTCGCATAAAATCACTTGTTCGTTACCGGCTTCTTTGAACTTGGTTAAGATATGGCGCATTTCGTGAGGCGCTAAAAACTGAGGCTTTTTGACATTAATGATGGCCCCAGTTTTGGCCATCGCCACGACTAAATCTGTCTGCCGCGCTAAAAAGGCTGGTAACTGGATAATATCCGCGACCTCAGCGACTGGTGCCGCTTGGTGTGGCTCGTGCACATCGGTAATAATTGGTACCTGAAACGTCGACTTAATTTCGGCTAAGATGTCTAAGCCCGCCTCCATGCCAGGTCCTCGATACGAGTGAATCGACGAGCGATTGGCTTTATCAAACGATGCTTTAAACACGTAAGGAATACCAAGCTTCGAGGTCACTTCCACATACTGCTCTGCGACTTGCATCGCCATATCGCGCGACTCGAGAACGTTCATACCGCCGAACAGAACAAACGGAAGGTGGTTAGCAATCTCGACCTGATGGCGACCGCTTGTAATTTGAATAATTTGTTGGTTCATATACTACCTATGTAAACCTGATGGCGAATTAACCGAGCAACATCGGCGCCTTAGAAAATGCGACATGCACCAGCCATAACCAGCTCACAATCGCGAGCACGAAAGCAGGAAACTTGAGCTTCGCCGTCACTCGCCCACGTAAAGACAAAATGGTCAGTACGGAGAAGACAATATACACAATAAAAAATAGCGCCTTTTCACCAATAAACCCGCTTGGGTAGACGCTTATATCCACATGCATAAGTATGGTGATGATACTGACCACTAACAAAGTATCAATGACGTGCGGCACAATTTTTAGAAACTTTTGATTGAGAGCATCTGGGCGACGCACCGCCAACAGGAACCGGATAACCAGCAACACCAGGCTCAAAATTGCCATGGTCATATGAAAGTGCTTAAACGCTGTGTACATAGATACTTCCTTGATTGTTATAAAGTTATTTAATTAAGCTGCGTAGTGCGCTGATATTCGCACTCACAGCATCCACCAACGCCGCTGAGAAATGCCGCTCGCGCTCTTCTTGCAAACGCTGAACTATACCCTCGTCGCTTAAATCATGACCGGCCAATTTAGAAAAATGCATCGCCATGCCGAGCACTTGACTCTCAATGGCAATACTTTGACCTTGTTTGCCCTCAGGGAGCCCCAAACCATCAAAGCGTTCCAGGCGCTCATTTAAAGCCCGATACGCAATTTGGGCAGCGTCAGAATCCGCCATATGTAACGGTCGCACCGCGCGCTTAAGGCGCTCCTGGCAAGGCGACACTTTGCTCGCTGGTTGCTGGTCCATCACTGCGAATAACTGCTCAGCACGCTCATACATAGTCGCTGCGGTAGCGGTCTGCTGCACCCGCGCAGGGCTCAGTTGTAGCTGTGTTGCCAACGCGTGCGTTACTTGCACAAACGGTGTTTGCTGACGTAATGACTTCGCGACATGTTCTTGCTCCAGCACCATCAGGCGGCTTACCATGTCGGCCATCAACTCGTCTGTATCCTGCAGACATGTGACATTATCGTGGGCTAGTTGTACGTTGTCGGCGAATAACTGCAGCAAATCTTTTTCGCTGTCGGTTAAATCGCGGGTTAAACCTATCATGCACAGCAGTGCGCCTTGCGGTCGGCATTGGCTCGGGCAATACGCCAGCACAAAGTCTTCGCCGTAGAAAATACCGTGAGAACGCACAACCTTATCAACTTCCGGCAATACATGTTTGGGCAACGACGCTTTAATCTGTTGATTCATCAGTTGGTCGGCATCTTCACCATAGGCAGCGCGAATAATCATATGGGCAGGGTTTGCAGAACGCCCAGCCGCCGCATACAAGGTTTGCCGCGCACCACCAATCACCCAGCTCAGCTGCTGCACTAAACCATCAACAAAGTGCTCCATCGATTGCAGCGCAAATAAGTTGGTGGACGAAGCAATCACTTTCTCTAAGCCATGACGGCTATGATCAATTGAAATAATGTCACGGTACGAACGCAAGCTCGACATCACTGCAGTAAATAATTTTTGCGCCGTGAGTTCAGTTTTCGATTTGTAATCGTTGATATCGTAATTGACAATAACCGTGCGTTCTGGCGCTTGGCCTGGCTGGCCAGTGCGTAAGATAATTCGGGTAAAGCGGTTGCCGATATCTTCCCGAATGAATTTGGCAACATGCAGCCCGGCGTCGTCGGTCTCCATCACCACATCGAGTAACACAATCGCCGCATCAGGGTGCTGGGTGGCTAATTCACGCGCTTCTTCACCTGAATAGGCACTATGAAATTCAAGGCCTCGACCAAGAAAACTGAAGTCACTAAGCGCTAACTTAGTAACCGCATGCACTTCAGGCTCGTCGTCGACAATAAGAATTTTCCAACATTCTTGTGGCAACTCTTGTTGCTTGGTCGGCTCATCCGCAAATAAAAATTGATTACTCATAAGTAGTTATCAAACTCTCCTTAAACTTACAGCGGCAAGTGTAACGCGACGCTAGCCACGCTGCGCAAAGGTAACCCTGTCCAAGTTAGCATAATCCTTCGCGGTATTAACCTTTTGATAACCTTTTTCGGTAAAAATGTCAGCAACTTTAGCTGCCTGTTCGAAGCCATGTTCAAGTATCAACCAACCCTTTGGGTTCAGGTATTTTGCACCCTGTCGAATAATATACCTAAGGTCTGCCATGCCATGATCAGCGGCAACTAGCGCACTGCGCGGTTCAAAGCGCACATCACCTTGCTGTAAATGGCTATCTGCTTCGTCGATGTAGGGCGGATTGGAGACTATCAGATCAAATTGCTGGCCTTCCACGGCAGCAAACCAATCGCTCTGGATGACTTCAATACGCGCATTCATAGCATGCTGCTGGACATTGCGGCGCGCCAAGGCGACCGCGTTCGGTGCTACGTCAACCGCAGTAAATTGCCAATCTGGTTGCTCGGTTGCTAATGCGAGACTAATCGCGCCCGTACCACAACCAAGTTCAAGCACTCTCGCTTGGGCTGGTAACGCCAATTGTAGCACTTGTTCAATCACTATTTCTGTGTCCGGCCGGGGGATCAATGTGCTGTCATCAACCGCCAACGTCAGACTCCAGAAATCCCGTTGCCCAAGAATATGGGCAATCGGATGTCCTTCCCGACGGCGCTCTATTAAACCACGATAACCATGCCACTCGTCAGCCGTTAATGGCTTATCTGAATACATATACAGGTACTGACGGTCGCACTGCAGTGTGTGTTGTAATAACAACTGTGCATCTAACAGCGCAGTGTCACTGCCGCACAAGGCCGCTTGGCTTTTACCAAACGCCACGGCTCGACTAATCGTGTAATGACTGGTCATTCGGCTCAACTTAACCTTCCGCCAAGGCAGCTAATTGGTCTGCCTGGTACTCTTGCACAATCGGTTCAAGAATTAAATCAAGACCGCCTTGCAGCACCTCATCCAAGCGATACAAAGTTAAGTTAATGCGGTGATCGCTCACCCGGCCTTGTGGATAGTTGTAGGTACGGATGCGCTCTGAGCGGTCGCCACTTGCCACTAAGCTACGGCGGGTTGATTGCTCCTGTTGGCGACGTTTTTCATCTTCTGCCGCTTGCAGCCGTGATTGCAATACTGACATCGCCTTGGCTTTGTTCTTATGTTGCGAGCGCTCGTCTTGACACTCGACCACCACGCCACTTGGAATGTGGGTAATACGCACCGCGGAATCAGTCCGGTTGACGTGCTGACCACCTGCCCCTGACGCCCGATAGGTATCAATGCGCAGATCCGCAGGGTTGATTTCAATTGCATCGGCCTCAGGAATTTCCGGCAACACTGCCACGGTGCAGGCCGAGGTATGCACACGCCCCTGTGACTCAGTTTCAGGCACCCGCTGAACCCGGTGCCCACCCGATTCAAACTTCATGCGGCCGTACGCGCCGTCCCCGACCATATGCGCAATAATTTCCTTAAAGCCACCATGTTCGCCTTCGTTCGCGCTGACTACACTGATGCGCCAGCCATGCTGCTCGGCATAACGGCTATACATACGGTACAAATCGCCGGCAAAAATTGCTGCTTCATCACCACCGGCACCAGCGCGAATCTCTAAGTAGCACGGGTTATCGTCGTTAGGATCTTTAGGCAATAATAGAATTTCAAGTTCGCGCGACAAGGCCTCACGTTGGGCTTTTGCCTCGCTCAACTCTTCTTCTGCCATTTCACGCATCTCAGGATCATCGTCCTGACGCATCGCTTCTGCTGCAGCTTCATCATCTACGGCGCGCTGATAGCGCTGGAAACATTGCACAGTTTCTTCAAGCTGTGAGTACTCACGCGACAGCCCACGGAACTTATCTTGATCGGCAATAATGCTGGCGTCGCCAAGTAATACCTGAACTTCTTCGTAACGCTCTACGAGCCCCTCGAGCTTACGAACGATGGATTCTTTCATGCCCCTTCCTGCTATTCTTTAATAAGTTTTTGATAAGCGGCAAGCGCCGTCAGATCGCCACGCCGACCCGCTTCCTGAATCGCCCTTGTCGGTGTGTGCATCAAGGTATTGCTTAAGCGGTTCGTGAGTTCAATCAATAGGTCTTGCGGATCTTTGCCTGAGTTTAGGCCTTGTAATGCTCGCTGTAGCGCTTGCTCAGCCAGCTGTTGATGCGTTTCACGGTAACGCTTGAGCAAATCCACACTATTCAAACTACGCATCCAGGCATTAAATGCCTCTGCTTGGGATGCAATCATCGCTCGCGCAGCTTCGGCTTCGTTCTCACGCTGCTTTCGGTTCGCGCTGACAATCGATTGTAGATCGTCAACGGTATACAAAAATACGTCGTCTAAGTCACCCACCTGTTCTTCGACATCTCTTGGTACAGCAAGGTCAATCAGCAACATCGGTTGGTGGCGACGCTTTTTTACCGCACTCTCAACCAAGCCTTTACCGATAATAGGCAATGGACTAGCGGTGGATGAAATCACGATATCTGCTTGCGGCAATAAATACTGCAAGTCACTTAATGAGTGTGCTTCACCACCGACTAATTGTGCCAGCGCTTCCCCGCGCGCGCGCGTACGGTTGGCGATCAGCATCCGCTTGACCCCTTGCTCGCTTAAGTGCCGCGCAGCCAATTCTGCAGTTTCCCCGGCCCCCACCAGTAGTACGGTGGCATCTTTAAGACTGGAAAAAATATGCTTGGCCAAATTGACTGCGGCAAATGCCACCGATACTGCGTTCTGGCCAACTTCAGTGTGCGTTCTTACGTCTTTAGCAATAGCAAACGTGGATTGGAACAAACGCTCGAAAATGGTGCCTACCGTACCAGCTTCTTTTGCTTGCTGATACGCTTGTTTCACTTGGCCAAGTATTTGCGGTTCACCCAACACCAGTGAATCCAAACCAGATGCGACCGCCATTAAATGGTCGACCGCTTCGGTATCTGCCAATTGATACAAATATTGTTGCAACTCTGCTGCGGGCACTTGATGAAAATCTGCGAGCCATTGCACGACAGGCTCAAGGTCAGCTTGTTCCAGGTGGCAATATAATTCGGTGCGATTACAGGTAGACACAATCACGCTCTCGGACACATGTCCAAGTTGCGTTAACGACTGCAGCGCCAGTTCTAGTTTGTCAGCTGCGAAAGCAACTTTCTCACGAACTTCGACAGAAGCTGTTTTATGATTCACACCCAGTGCTAAAATGGTCATAGATGAAGGATCACTGACACTCTTTTTCATTAAAAAATTTAAGGGCTGTATTGTATTGCAAACCCCCAACTATTGAAAGCAAGCTAGCTTTCATGCTCAACTTATTGCCCGACTTTAGGTAAGGAACCTCATGCGTCAGATTATTGTTTCCCTAATTCTCGTATTGCTGACAGCCTGCGCTGGCACACCACTGAGCGCACCAGAGCAAGAGGTGGATGCTGACGCTATCGCCTCACACCAGCAAAGCTTACAACGCGTTGATGCCTGGGAATTTCAATCCCGGATGGCGTTTGTTGACCGTCAAGCCAACGACCGCCAAGCGGCAAGTTTACGCTGGTACCACAGTGACAATGAACGCGCCTTGCGCATCTCACATCCATTGCGCGGCACATTAGCCAGAATTGAAGAAACCTCGGAAGGTGCCAGCCTGACTGATAATCAAGGGCAAACTTACCGCGCACGAGATATTGAATCACTGCTGATGACCCACCTCAATGTATTTTTACCGATTGACTTAATTCACGCCGCCTTACTCGGGCGTATCCCTGAAACTACGATTATTAATCCAAATTATTACGCCGATGGCACCCTCGCGAGCTATGAGGTTGATATTGAACACCCCTTTGCCGCATGGTCCCAGCGCCCTGCGCAAACCTGGCAAGTGACCTTAGGCCGCTACAGTAGCGTCGAGACTGACGCTCAGACACACAGCCAAGATGCGGTTGTGCAACTGCCACACGAACTTCAACTTCGCTCAGATGACTATGATATCCGCTTAAGCATTAGCCGCTGGAGCATTCTGTAATCTTGGAACTTAGATACCTGAACCACGCTATGCCATCGAGACTTTAACTATGCATGCATTACCACAAGACATCACTATCCACTGCCCCGCAAAACTTAATTTATTTTTGCATATCACCGCACAACGCAATGATGGTTACCACGAACTCGAAACCCTGTTCCAATTTATCGATTTATGTGACGACTTACACATTAGCGCTACGACGGATGGGCGCATTGATCTATTAACCCCGTTGCAAGATGTCAGCCACGAAGATAATTTGGTGTATCGCGCAGCCATGCTGCTAATGCCTCTGCGCAAAGATGCACAACAAGGTGCGCAAATAAGTTTACACAAGCGAATTCCCATGGGCGGCGGTCTCGGTGGTGGTTCATCGAATGCAGCAAGCACGTTAATTGGCCTAAACCAGTTATGGGGCCTTGGTTTAGACCGTCGCCAACTTGCCGACCTTGGGATCCAACTGGGGGCCGATGTACCGGTATTTATTTTCGGTCAAGCCGCATTCGCCCGTGGTGTCGGTGAGCAGCTTGTGGCCGTCGAGCCAGCGCCTGCGTGGTATCTCGTGGTGCATCCACAAGTTCACGTCAGCACCGCGAGTGTATTTCAGCATCCGGATTTGCCACGCAACAGCGCACCGATTACCACCGAACTCAGCGAATGGGCATCTCACCGTAATGACTGCCAGTCACTAGTGGCTTCTTTGTATCCGCCGGTTGCCAAAGCAATCGACTGGTTGGTAGAATACGCGCCGACCCGAATGACAGGAACTGGGGCTTGTGTGTTTGGCTGTTTTGACAGTCAAGCGGCTGCACAAAAAGCTCTAGCTGCAATGCCAAGTGCATTCAGCGGATTTGTCGCGCAAGGGTTGAACACCTCTCCTGCGTGGCAAGGACTGTGAAAGTCATATTAACCCACTACAATTTGGTCGAGGTAATGCGTGCCTGACATGAAGCTTTTTGCTGGTAATGCCACACCAGAGCTAGCCCGAAAAATCGCCGACAGACTCTATATTAAATTAGGGGAGGCGGATGTAGGCCGCTTCAGCGACGGCGAAATAAGTGTCCAAATCAACGAAAATGTTCGCGGTGCCGACGTTTTCATTATCCAATCTACTTGTAACCCCACTAACGATAACCTCATGGAATTGATAGTCATGGTCGATGCCCTGCGCCGCGCGTCTGCAGGCCGTATCACCGCTGTCATGCCGTACTTTGGTTATGCGCGTCAAGACCGCCGTGTGCGCTCAGCGCGTGTACCGATTACGGCTAAAGTAGTCGCTGACTTCTTATCCAGTGTCGGTGTCGACAGAGTGTTGACCGTAGACTTGCACGCAGAGCAAATTCAAGGTTTCTTCGATGTGCCTGTAGATAATGTATTTGGCAGCCCTGTATTGCTTGAGCATATGAAACAACAGCAATTCGACAACCCGGTAATGGTATCGCCAGATATTGGTGGTGTGGTGCGGGCACGTGCAATGGCGAAGCTGATGAACGATGCCGACTTAGCCATTATCGACAAGCGCCGTCCAAAAGCCAATGAGTCTCAGGTTATGCATATTATTGGTGATGTCGCTGGGCGTGATTGCATCATGGTCGACGACATGATTGATACCGGTGGCACCTTGTGTAAAGCCGCAGAAGCACTGAAGAAACATGGCGCAAAACGTGTGTTCGCGTACGCCACGCACCCTGTATTTTCGGGTAACGCGGTGGAAAACCTAAGTAACTGTGATATTGATGAAGTTGTGGTTACCGACTCAATTCCACTGGACCCGCGCATGCTCGAAACCGGCATTGTGACTCAGTTAACCTTGAGCGGCATGTTGTCTGAAGCATTACGCCGCGTCAGTAACGAAGAGTCCATTTCAGCGATGTTTGAGTACTAGTCAGTCGTATTCCTTTACGCACTGATATAAAGCCAGGCTCGCCTGGCTTTTACGTTTTTAAATGAGCACTAATCAATATATTGCGCGGGGTGAGTTGATAGTGACAAAAGCTTGAGATGTGCGCTTCATATCCCTGCTCGGTCAAATAAAGCGCGCGGTCTAGCACTAACCAGAGTTCAAGCATCCGCCGATACGCATGGCGTAGCAAATCAGCACGCTTGATCTCTAGGTACAATTGCTCAGCTTGTTCAAGCATTTCAACTTGAGCCGTCGGGCTATCGCTCAAGCGCGGGGTTGGCTTGAGTTGCTCAGCCCAAACACAAAACGCGCTAAAATCGGCGCTAAGCAACTGCTTTGGCAGCGCAGGTAGTGGCTGATACTCAGTCGTTTGATTACTCTGTTCGTGCCAAAGCTGCCAGGCTAAGCGCCATGTAACCTCTTGGCGCCGCAATCGCCCAACCCGTTGACCGCCAGTAACTTGACCTTGCACCGCCAGTTTCAAATCAGCTCGGGTCAGTTGCATCAAGCTTTCAGCTCGCACCATAGCGGACATCGGTTGATAGCACGCCGCATTATGTAAATGATAACAGCATGGCGCAATATGTAATTCAGCTGTACCTTGTTGTGCCGCCAGAGTGATCAAACGCTGGTGTAAACCACCGCACGCATGCAGCGCTAAACCCTGTTGCACGCCTTGTAGTAACCTATGTGCGTCGTCAGCCAATACATCTTGTTGCACGAAGCGCTGATTGACGTCGTGGCGCTTAGCCAATGCCATTCCCGCTGTGCACAGTTCAGCCTGCAACTCCGCGCTCACCACCGATGTGACCACGTTCTGCTGGGCGTTATGAAATGCAAGCAAGCGACCCAAATGCCCCTTCCCTGCGCACCACTCCAAACTTGAGCGAGCTGGCGTCGGCAACGCGGCGATAAAGTGACGTATCTGCTCAAGTTTGCGACCTTGAATGCCATTCGTCAGCCAGAACGGTAAAGGCATGACCGGGGGACTATCAACTGCTGCTTCGTCAGGGACCAACAACACAGCTAGTAATGTAGGTGCCTGCTCAATACATGGCAGGTATGGCGCAAAAAATTGCGCCAGCTTGGCAGGGTTTGCATCAATGTCTTCAACCTCCTCTTCGGTTAAGCGCGTTAATGCTGCCTGTAAAGCTGGCTGGGATGCCAAGTGGTGCTGTTGTGCCGCGATGCCAGCGCGGCTGAATGAATAACTTTGCCAGTCCTTCCGCCCAGTGGCTAATGACTGGTCAAGCCAACGCCAAGCGTGATGTAAATCCTGCTGAGAGCTCAACACAATATTACTCAATACTCTGGGTATCGACGGTCACAAGGTGACCTAACAAGACACGCTGTAAAAATGCCAGTGCTCTTTGGTCCGCTTGTGCCCATGGCGAGTCCGCTGTCACCGCGTTCGGAGTATTCTCTTCCGCCGTGGTTAATTGAACCAAATAATGTTCGGTGCCGACTTCCTCCAGACGCTGATGTAGCACACGGCCTTGCGCTTCAGGAACCACTTGGTCGCGATTGGCATAAACGCTCATCACCGGGGGTGCCTGACGGCGTACATAATGAATCGGCGAAGCAGCACTGGCGATATCACTGTTTTCGCGTAATAAGCCGCCAATTAGCAATGCCTCAGGTGCCGTCGATGACGCTCGATCGATACTGCCAGCATGACTCAGCAATGCATTTAGATCCGTTATACCACTGTAATTCACCACCGCAGCTACATCGCTACGAATGTGGGTGTATGCACCTAAGTTACCCGCCATATCTTGGGCTTGATTGGTCATTGCACTTGCTAAAGCAAGCTGTCCGCCGGCCTCATGCCCCCATAACGCGATTCTCTGAGGGTCAAAGCCGTAGCGGTTAGATTGGGCTCGCACCCAGCGAATAGCCGCTTTGACATCGTGCAATTGCGCTGGCCACTGCGCTTCATCCGTGAGCCGATAATTCATCGCCACCACTGCAAAATCGCCGCTCGTCACTAACCCAAGCATGCGCTCAGCGGCTTGTGCTTTATCCCCGCTTTGCCACAATCCACCATGTAAATATATCACCACTGGCATGGGTACGTAGCTTGGCTGCTCGGGCACATATACATCCAGGCGCTGTCGCGGATTATCATTGCCTGCATAAGGAAGGTCTAAATAATAACGAATCGGGTGTTGCAGTAGCTGCGCCTCGGTCAGCGCGCCAGCTGGTAGCATGACTAGGGCTTCTTGGTCAGCTGCCGGTGCGGTGGCTGGCTCTTGTGTTGCCGGTCGCTGCGCACAGCCTGCTAAAGCAGCCACTACGAACGCAACTGCAGCGCACTTTAGCAATGCCCAGCCGGAGCTGCGTTGAAACGTTGGATTGTGCATAGGTCTACCTCAATTAACGAGCTAAATAGGATTAAAAAAATATAGCAAGAACAGGCTGACTCCCCTAGTCCACCAAGCTATCCTTAAACATTAATTTACCATAACAGTAAGATAAGGACCGATTATGCCTAATTCTGTTGGATATGCCGCGCAAGGCGCCGATAAGCCCCTCGAATATTTTTCCTTTCAACGTCGAGCGCTCGGCCCGCGTGACGTCCACATCGATATTCTTTACTGCGGCGTGTGCCACTCTGACTTGCACCTTGCGCGTGACGAATGGGGCGGCACGGTATACCCCATTGTACCTGGTCATGAAATTGTCGGCACTATCCGTGCAGTTGGCAGCGAGGTCAACCAATATCAAGTAGGTGATACAGTCGGCGTAGGCTGCATGGTAGATTCCTGCCGCCAGTGCGAAAACTGCGGTGACGGCTACGAGCAATATTGCGACCAAGGCTTTGTGGCTACTTATAATAGCGAAGAAAAGCAAACTGGCGGCGTTACCTACGGCGGCTACTCAAACAATATTGTAGTAGACCAAGATTTCGTGCTTCGAGTTGACCCCAAACTTGATTTAGCGGGCGTTGCACCTTTGCTCTGCGCTGGTATCACCACCTATTCACCGCTGCGTCACTGGAAGGTTGGTAAAGGCCATAAAGTGGCTGTGGTTGGGCTGGGTGGCCTGGGCCACATGGGGGTCAAAATTGCCAAAGCAATGGGGGCTGAAGTCACCATGATTACCACCTCCGAGAGTAAAGTGAATGATGCCAAACGTCTTGGCGCCGATGCTGTGATCATTTCGCGTGATAAGGATGCAATGAAAGCGGCACGTAATAGCTTCGACTTTATTTTGAATACCGTCGCCGTGCCCCATGACCTTGATGCCTATTCCAACCTATTGCGCCGTGACGGCAATATGACATTAGTCGGTATTCCTGCAGAGCCTCACCCGTCACCTTCGGTGGGCGTGCTTATCGGCAAACGCCGCTCTATTTCCGGTTCATTAATTGGCGGTATTGCTGAAACTCAGGAAATGCTTGATTTCTGTGCCCAGCACAATATCACTGCCGATATCGAATTGATTGATATGCAGGAGATCAATGAAGCGTACGAGCGAATGCTCAAAAGTGATGTGAAGTACCGCTTTGTGATCGACATGCAAAGTTTAGCCCAGGCTGCTTCGCAGTCGTAAGTGACTCTTTACATCTACTTTTTTGCGTTTCTTGCACGCCTTACTATACTTAATTTGGACATCTGCTGTGTTGCCAGGCAATGACTTCAACACCATGGTCACACAGCAGATTTTATCTTTTAGGTTTCAGTGAGGAGTTATCATGGCAGCAAGAAAAGGAACCAGTGCAAGCGAGAAAGCTGATACTGCAGCGCAAAAAGCGCATGAGGCGATTGAGAAAGCTAAGCCAGCTGACGACGTCGTTCGTCGTGCCGCCAACGCCGCTCATGAAGGCGTTGACCGTGCCGCGGATTACGCGACACACGCAGCCGAGTCGCTCTCTGAACGTGGCCACCAGCTCAAGCAGAAAGAAGAAGAGTGGGTAGGCAAAGTGAACGACTATGTGCAAAAAAATCCGGTAACTGCCCTAGGTATCGCGGTTGCGGGTGGGTTCTTAATCAGCCGTATTCTTAGTAATCGTTAATCGTAACGGTGTATTTGCTAATCGCCACCAGCTGTGGTGTTCTTAGCTCACCTTTTCCGATACTAACTATTATGGCGACCTATGCAAGACTTTGGAAATAACGCGGGCTCTTCGGAGCCCGCGACTGAATCTCAAGCACAGACCGATGCAAGCATGGGCCAAGGCCTTCTTCGCGAAATCAAAGCGCTGGCGGACGAATACCGCAAGTTAGCTCGTGACCATGTGCGCTTAGCGGCGTTAGAAACCCGTCAAGCCGGCGAAAGCATTGTCAGAATGGTCATTTCTGGAGTTGTAGCGGGCGGCGTTGCGGTGATTGCTTGGGCTAGTATTGTCGGCGCTGTGGTCGCACTCATCGTTGAGCGCGGCTGGGCGAGCGTCAGCTTAACCTTATTGTTATGCGGCATCCTACATATTGTGGCCTTACTAGGTCTCGCGGTAGTGATTCGCAAACAAGGGCGTGGTTTATTGATGTCAGCCATCGTGCATGACTTAGACCCAACACTGACCGGTGACGTAGGGGATATTGAAAAACCTGCCACTATGGATAAAACCAGTCAATAAACCAGTAATTTAACCATCGCAATAGGAACCTCTATGCCTGGCTTGTTAACGCTATTTACGTCGGACATTACCAAACAGGAAATTGCGGAAGCGCAACGCGCACTGCATTTGCGTAAGAAGCTTGTGCATGCTCGTCACCGTATGTTGTATACCCATACCAAGCAGAGTTTGGCGAGTAAGAAAGCCCTGATTGCTGCGGTCAGTGCTGGTTTTGTGGTTGGTCAAGTAAGTAAAAGCGGCCGTTGCCAGCACTGCGACGCGAAAGGACAAAACCAACAAGCGCAAAAAGAGCCACTGGATTTCAGTGATTTGCTGCGCCGGGGTTTAAAAATCTATTCTCTGGTGCAAACAGCATCATCCTTGACTGGCTTTTTACAGCCAGATTAAGCCGGTTACTAAAACTACATAGCAACGCCAGCACCTTCTGCAGTGCTGGCGTTGCTACTTAACTTCTACAACTCATGCCTTAGCGTAAAAATTCAAGGGCGCCTACTACTGAGGCGACTTGAGCCTGCGCGCAAATCTCTGGGGTAGAACGTGGACTGTCAGGATACACTTCGGTGGTCGTAACAAATTGCGCGTTGGTCAACCCCATACACAACCCGAGCGGTTTTGCGGCATATTCAATCACACCCTGATCGACCATATCAGCACCAATCAGCTTACCTTGCTCATCCGGTTCAGCAATGTGCGTCACGGCCGCCACTTTCTGAATGATCGCACGCTGAAATTCAGCTTGTGGACGCTCACTATCAGCTACCAAGTAAAAGCCATCGGGAATATTCCAGTTATCGTTGACTGTCCCTTCACGGGCAGCTAATGCTGGCCGAAATTCGGAGTTATCCGTATCTGTGGTTTCATGTAAATCAATATGAGCTAAGAAATCGATGCCCTGTTGCTCCAAGTAGGCCATCAATAACGCGGCTTCCTGAGCTTGGCTATTGGTTTTAAAGGAACGATTCGGGTCGACAGCTAACGGATTCCAGCGGTTAATCGTTTCATACCCCCACGGGCTTAGGCACGGTGCAATCACCAGGTTAAAATCGGCACTAAAATGTGAGGCTTGCTCACGTGCGAAGGCCTTGTTGAATAAATAGCGGAACTTTCTCAGTTAGCGTTGATCAGATCGCCAAACCACGCTGATACTAGACACCGCAATGAGCAAAGCAAAATACCGAGTTAAAAACTGGTCTGAATACAACAAAGCCCTTAAACAACGAGGCTC
>NZ_PIPK01000017.1 GCF_003987335.1 Aliidiomarina maris
ACGACCGGCATGCGATGAGGCATAAACCGGAGCCAAACTGTTGAAATCAGGAAATAATAGGTGGAGGCGAAGGTTGCCCAGAAAGGAGTTGGTAAAAAGAGGTATGGGCCACCACGGGCGATAACATAACCGCATGAGTTGCCACCTGCTGCCAGGTCAAAGTCGCGCATGAGCCGTGACCCGACGCAACACAATGACCGCAATCTGGAGGACAATCAGTACAATCCATATCCTCACAATAATCAGCAGTGCCTTGATCTAACACAATGCCTGTCGAGTGCGTGCTATTTGGTGGATTGCCTGCCATGCTAGGGCAATGTTCGCTGTCGTCAGCAGATGCCGTTGGTTGTTGAGAGGATGAAGCCATGTGCTCGCTCATCTCAACTGAGTGCTTCACTAAATTCTTCGTTGAGCTTTCTGCCCTATGCTCATGCTGAGCTGAGACTGAGGTTACTTGCATTCTATGGTCATGCATGACATCAGTAGCCGCAAGCGTACCAGAGAACGGTAAGCTCAGCAGCGAACACATTGTCACGAACAGAATCCAAAGTCGCATTGAAAGGCCCCAAGAAAGAACCCGATAACCATACATAAAAAACAGTACAGTTACAACTATTTCAATTTCAGAATACCGAATCTGCCTATATTTACGGTGCAGAATTCTCTACCCAGTACTGGTTAAATGAGTCCTGGCGTATCAATGCCGCAGCCACATGGTCGACAGGTAAGGACGACACTACCGATACTTACCTGACATCGTTAAGCCCCTGGCGAGGTAACCTGCAACATCACTATGAAGGAATTAACTGGTATGCGGCGGGTATTATTCGTGCAGCATCCAGTATGAACCGGGTGCCTGATGATGCCAGTATTACCACATCAGGCTGGGCTACAGTAGATATTCTGTCCGGGTACGAGTGGGGTAACTGGCAGTTTAATGTGTCTTTGCAAAACCTGCTGGACAAACGTTATGTACCACACGAGTTAGTCTCCGGCCAACCACAAGGCACATCGTTAGACCAATATACTCAACCCGGCCGTCATGCTTCGCTGCGGTTAAGTTACCAATTCTGATCCGTAAGCTGAAAACCAAACCGCGCTAAGTTTTCTTAGCGCGGTTTCTCTGTCATTTTTCTCTGTGACACGATTCTCTGTGCAACTATCTTAACGGTGTCGCATGGGCTGCACCACGGAATATAGCATTTAATAACAGGGTGAACTGACCATGCTGATAACCGCGCAAATTTGGTTCCTGAGTAAAACTGATAACCAGGCCCCGCCCTTCAGGCTGCACCATCAAATACGGTTTATAGGCAATTTGATGGCGATTGTCTTCCCATAGATAACCACTGGCAAGTAACTCGTCCGAGCCTGCAAAATTCACCACATTACGCCCGTTTGAAATACGCAAAGGTGTGTATATTTCATTACCAATATAGGTTGTATAAAGTTGCTCATGCACACCAGCTGTCAGCCAGTGTTCCTGGTCAACTTCGGTGCGAGCTATAATACCCGGCACCCAGTCAGGTTGTGCTTCAGGGCTGACCAGATACGACTGATAATCCTCAGTATCCGTAATCAGCCGGCCTTCCACACTGGTTCCTTTATATTCGTCTGCAACCGCCTGTTCACTTGCTTTGCGCTCAAGAGCACTGGCCAGAAGCGGTTCTTCACCTTCAACTACAAACCCGGTCGCATTTCCTAAAGTAATCAGAACTCCACCCCGGGCAACCCAGTTACTCAAATTCTCACGCCCCTGTTCACCAAGAGCCTGCTGGTAAGCTCCGGCACGCCCACTGGCTGGTAAAATCAGCACCTGATAAGCAGATAAGTCCGCACTTCGTAACTGTGCAGGCCGAATAGCCGTAACCGGGTAATTAAATTCCTGCTCAATAATATATCGGGTACTGCCTGCACTTAAGACACTGGCAGGTTCATCCCACAACAAGGCAATGCTGGGTGTTGGTAAAGGTTTAAAGTTACCTGAACCTATACTTGGGCCACTTGTTATCCAGCTACTGGCCAGCGGCTCCGCAATTGCTCCGGTCTGCCGGGTCAGTTCAGTTAAAACTTCGGTCAGATTGTCAGGGTTACCAGCCCGGGGCAGTACGAATGAACCCGCTTCAAACTCACGCCCGTCCGCATGCGTAAAGCTACTGTCTGCACTGCGTATACGCAGGCCTTCGCGAAGTGCAGCCGTCAATAAACGGCCACTGTTCATATCACCCCAACGAACAACATAACCATAACTCGCATCCGTTTCTGTAGTTCCTTCTACAATATACCCTGGCTCAATACGAGTGCTGTCTACCAGTTCTCCCGCAACATTCAGCGACTGGCTACAGGTTACTAAATCCAGGTTAAATAAATGCGGTAACGACCAGGCTGTAACATCATAAATCTGGTCAGGCAGGTTATTCGCACGCAGGCGTTCCTGCTCCTGCAAAAAATCCTCTGCCAAAGGTACTTCCGGATCCAGTAAAACACGGGCCAGATGATGGCTGGGCTGCGCTAAATTAACTACATAAGCCCCTGCCTCATAGGTTTCACCACATGCTCTGAAATTACCGGTAGTGCGGGTCACTTCCACACCCTGTTCTGCCAGAATTGCCACCAACCGTTGATGGCCAGCAGTATCACGTTGATTAGGCAGAATATAGCTACCAACAGCACCTCGCTGCGAGCCCTTTTCAATACCACTTTGCCGGTACGCATAAAAATTCTCTAACAACTGACGACGGTTATTCGCTACGGTTTCGATACTCGCCATAAAAGCAACAAAATTACGCTGCACACCATCCGCGAACGTCAGTATCTGGCCGTCACTTTGTTTAAAGTGATGGCCTCGAGCCGAAGCCATTTCATACGTGGTGGCTAAACTACCGGAGTAATTTGGCCAGTTACCACCGTAACCCGGATAAAATAAATCAAATATTTCAGCGGTAAAATAATCGTAACCAAATTCGTCAAACCAGCGACCATTATTTTTGCCTAAGTCAACTAAGCTTTCCCGCTGAGACTCGGTTACCAATGGGTTTAAAGGCTCCGCAGAGGGCGCAAAGAAATAGCTCGAATCACCGCCCATCTCGTGCGAGTCAACATAATATAAAGGCCTTGCCTTAAGAAAAGCCGCAACCCTGCCGCGTGACTCAGGCTGAGTCAGAGCAAACCAGTCCCGGTTCATATCAAACAAATAATGGTTCGTGCGCCCGTTCGGCCAGGGTTCGTTCAGTTCCGCAGCCAGCCTGTCAGCCGAAGGTTCCAGACCAACTGTTGCATAGTAACGACTGACAAAACGAGCACGCCCGTCCGGGTTCTGTAACGGATCAATATAAATCAGCGTATTATCCAGTAACTGGCTGGTTTCCTCTGCCTGGCTGGCTAATAAGTGCCAGGCTGTCACCAGCGTTGCTTCCGCAGGCGATATCTCATTGCCATGTACACTGGCACCTATCCAGATAGCCCCTGGTAAGCCATCTATTAAACTTTCAGCTTCGCTTGCGCTGGTTTGCCTTGGGTCTGCCAAAGCAGCCATCGCAGATTGATGCTCACTCAGGTTAGCCAGATTCTGAGGTGAAGAAATAACCGCATAAAACAAACGCCGCCCCTGCCAGGTTTCCCCATAGTCAAAAAGCTGAATCCTGTCCGAGTGTGCCTCTGCCAGAGCTTCAAAATACTCAGCAATTTGCTCCGGGGAACTTATCCGGCTGCCTGCCGGGTAACCCAGTATTTCTTCAATATCCGGTGTTGTATCATAATCCGTAACCGGCCACTGCGGAACCGATTGTGCAGCAACAACAGCGCCACTAAACAACATCATTGAACCCGCCAGAATGGCGCTACATAAACCTGTGCATTGCATACGAAATCCACTTCTTAATTTATTCGGTTAATTTATTCGGTTAGTTCATTCAGTCCGTGAACTCACCCTGAGTCAATATCAAAGCTAGACTCATTTAGACATCTAAACATCTAGACGTATTTATTGCATGGATTAAAATTGTTCGCAAGCACTTGTTTTGCCTGCAACAGCTAATCATCTTCTGGCAAGAGGCGTTAACGAATACAGTTCGAAGAAAACACCTGACTAAATAAAGAGTATCCGTATTATTGTGCAATAAGCAGGCAGCATTGTTCTAACCTTTCTACCTCCGCAACTGCCACTATATCGTTGCTACCAAAGCACACACAACAAACGCTAACTTAGTAACGAGGAACACAATATGGCAAACGCACAAACAAAAACCTGGTTTATTACCGGTGCAGCACGTGGCCTTGGCTTCGAAATTGCCAGTGCCGCTGCGGCTGCCGGCGACAACGTTGTAGTAACCGGGCGTAACCTTGAAAAACTACAAACGGCCTATTCATCTCATGGTAGTAATGTCCTGACACTTGAGCTTGACGTTTGTAACGACAAACAAATCAACACCTGTGTAAAACAAGCCATCGAGCACTTTGGCCGTATTGATGTGCTAGTCAATAATGCAGGTTATGGTCAACTTGGTATCTTTGAAGAGATCGCCCGGCAAAAAATTGAATCACAATTCAATACCAATGTGTTTGGTCTGATGGCAGTTACCCGCGCTGTTTTACCCTATATGCGTGAGCAACGCGCAGGGCAGATTTTTAATATTTCATCCATTGCTGGAACGGCTGGTTACGATGGCGCTTCTGTTTACTGTGCAACCAAATTCGCAGTTGAAGGCTTCTCTGAAAGCCTGGCGCTGGAGGTAAAGCAATTCGGCATTAGTGACATAATTGTAGAACCGGGCTTTTTCCGCACTGACTTTCTGGATGACAGCTCAGTCAGTTATGGCGACATTCAACTGGATGATTACAAGGAATACTCAGCAGCAGTGAATGATTCATATCAAAGCCATAACCACCAACAGGCAGGTGATCCGGTAAAATTCGGCCAGGCCATATTAACCTTAGCGAATGAAGATAATCCCCCTCTGCACTTTGCAGCCGGTTCGGATGCAGTAGAAAATATTCGCACTGCTTATAATGCCCACCTGAAAGATCTCAACGACTGGGCGCATCTTTCAACTACAACTGATATTGAGTAACCGATATTAATTAAAACATAAGCTAAATACGCTAAGCTATCCCGTGTTCAGAGTTAGCTGGCTAACCATCAGCTAACTTCTCACAGGCTACCCGGAGAGGAAACAACAGACAAGGAGATAACAGATGCAAAGTATCTCAAAGAAGAAGTTTGGGGACAGGTACATTTTATCCTGGAAGACCCGGCAGGTTTTCGAGTCGACGTGGTTCAACATTTAGAAGTACCAGGTAATTAGTCACAGCGTAATTCTGCAATTGTAAATTACTCGACATCGTCTGGAAGTGTGTTTGCATTGGTCTTTTTCATGCGGCTATTATACCGCATAAATCAGCGCTAAACCGCCACAGATAAGGGCTTTCTTAGACCGATTGGTGATCGATAAATCGCTGTTATGCTTGATCCCTATATGGCCAAAAACGATCAGGTTATCGCACTAAAATGCAGGGGCTGGTGGCCTTTCATCAGGGTGATATCAAGGCCATCTAAGAGCCATGCCCACTGCTGCTCAGTGAGCGTGATGGTGCTGCCTGGCATCTTGCGCGGCCATTTGAATTTGGCCTTTTCAAGGCGCTTGTACCACAGACAAAAGCCGGTTTTGTCCCAGTACAGAACTTTCAGTTTGTCACGCTGGCGGTTGCAAAAGATAAACAACGCCCCACTGAACGGTGAGAGCGCCATCTCACTTTCGACAATGGCACTGAAACCATTGATGCTTTTACGGAAGTCGACCGGCGCTTTGTGTAGGTATATCGCCGGTGGCTCAATGAACATTTTCATGCGCTGAGCTCTTTGACCAGTTGCGCGACCCAGCGCGGTGAGACCGACAAAGGCAGCATCAATTCGGTTCGGCCAACACGAAGCTGCAATGTCTGTTGCGAAGTTGCCGACTGCGGCACCGCCAGAGCAAAGCCCGTGTCGTTATCTTCAGCTTCGCGCTGCAACTCTAATCGACGCTGACTAAAATACGCTGGGTTAATGCCATGCGGCTCGCAGAAATCTTTCTGGCTGAGAGCGCTTTGTTCAAATTCGGCAATCAGCGCTCGCCATTGCTCGCGGGTTCTATATGCTCGGCTCATGTTGCTACCACTTTTTTAATTAAACCTGGTGGTAGCCTATGGCTTCAAACTATGGCTGAATAGGTGTGGTTTCGGTGACGTTTACTCATCACTTGTTGATGATCAGAAAGATGCATGATTTGTTCAGAAGATCAGCCTTATCACGACACCAGTATCATTGTGCAGTTTACCAAATTTCCAGTTTACGGCGGAAACCGCCGTAAAATCGCGTGAAGTTAAACCATCTTTATCAATATGCACGCTCTACCTAATAGAAATTCAGCGTAGCGGTATGCTTCGCAAGTGCGTTTCGATGGCTTCAATCACTGACTTAGTGAGGGGTAAATGCGCTTTTTCTTTCGCCCATACCTCATGGAAGCCTGCTACAGTTTGCTTTGCAGTATCTAACACCAATTTTTCTGGCAACATGGCTTTAGCCGCTAAGTGTGATAGCTCATCCAGCGTGAAATCGCTGAATCTCTTGCTACGGCTCACCTTCAGCGATGCACTATCATCGGGGATATAAGGAATGGTTGAAACAAAGTCATAAGCAGGCGCAATCGATGCGGTGCGCTTATCTTTGTAGATCACAGACCAATTCTTCAAATGCATATCAGCATTACCAATTAGAGTATTGAACACCAATCGGCGAGTAAATTCTGCAATGTCTTCGTCTTGGCCTTCAATACCGATAACCTGAGCAATATTTCGCATACTGGCTTTTTTGTACTTATCTTGAGGATAAACGCCAAACACTTGCGCAAAGTCCTCAATGTGAACAGCTTGACCATCTGCACGGTCAAAACGCTTGATCACAAAAGCGCTATCACCAAATTTACCAATGCCATTTGGGATATTAGCAATCCGATTAATAGGGAGTAGCTGCGTTTCTGGCACGTCCATTCCCAACATTCGAGCCAGTTCCATCATTGAATATTCATTTTCTGGCACAGCTTCAAATCGAGACGACGGTAATTTTATAATCCAAGAGCCACCTTGACCGGTTGCGGGGATAGTCAAACCGCCATTTGCCTGCTGCACAGCTGAAAACTTCAATTGCACTCCCGCTAATGAAAAACGCATTGGCCCATCTGTCTTCGTTTCACCTTCTATGTCTTGATGCACATTAGGTGGTAAGGCTTCATCATCCGCAGGCTCAACCGTGATCGCGCCAGCTAAATCCTGCCCCAGTACCCACAATAGAAAAAATTCCCGTACTGGGTTCACACCAGCACGCTCAGCCAGGTAATTACGCATGGTTTCTTCTGGTAAAAGGTTGGAGAAAAACGGGGTTAACTTAGTTTGGGTAGGTTTGAAGCTAGTCAGCAGGCCACCGAGCGAATCTTTAAAGCCAAGCCCTAACACAGGCCGCGATTCGTCATTAATGTAGGAATCCATAAAGGCAAAAAGTGTTCTGTCATTACCCACGTTGGTGATCGTTGCGATCGGTTCACCGTAGAGCAACACGTTGAGCGTAGAGACATGGTTAGTCATCGTCGTCTTCCTCTAACTGATACGCGGGCGACATTGGCTCACCCTCATCGCTGATGCCGTTAATACCTTGGCCACTTCGAATGATCGACTTGATGGCAGGTACAGATTTTTTAGGCGCAACCAATAGCTCTAGGTCTAGTACACGGGCAAGTGCAATCAAACTGGATATTCTTAAATCAACACTGCCAGACTCGATTTTCGAAATATGGCTTTGAGGCACACCCGAACGAGCACTTAACTCTCTCTGGCTAAACCCCTTTCGTACCCGAGCTTCTCGAAGACTTTCTAGTATCTGCTCTGTTACATAGCTCATTTCGATACGCCTTAATACATCACTTAAGAATAATTATATACAAAAACATATCACAGTAACTCAAATAACACAAATCCGATTAGCCATTACATATCAAAAGCCATGAGCTGATACATAATTACATATAAGTAGAAGGAGATTTTTGTCATCGACAAAAGAGCGATACTTGGTGGTTTTAAGCGTTGAAAGGCTGGGTGGCATCAGGGTGCGAGATAATCGCGAAAGTTCGACGCTTATTGATTTCATTAAGAAAATCTTGGTTTGCCATGTATGAATTCTTTTAGTTTATAGGCGAATTTGTAGACATTATTGGAAGTCCTCTCTTGTCAGTTCTTCGCTTCTCAAATCCATCGTATTAAATGTAATTGGCCACTATTTTCGCTGATCTTGACCTTATAAACAATCACCGGATACCTAAGGAAGTAAGTCAACAGATTAAGCGCTTTTTAATGTCATTTTTGTACACTTGCGTCAGATCGGAATTAAGTCTACAATTACGACACATTTAAGTGTCATTTTTGACAACTAGAGGCGTATTGTGAAAAAGGCTGAAGCAATTAAAAAGCTCTTAGAGTATGACAAGCGTGGTCGCTGTGTTTTTACTAATTCAGACTTGGCCAAAATCTTTCATCAAGATAATGAACGCGCATTGCGTGCGGGAATTAAACGTTTGCAAGACGATGGCTTACTCACTCGAATCATCAATGGTGTGTACTTATACAATTTAGCGCAGTCGAAAGGCAGCGATACGTTGGAGCAAATTGCTAAAACTATTCGACGTGGGGAATATAACTACATTAGCCTGGAATCTGCACTTTCTGATTATGGTGTTATTTCGCAAATTCCAGTAGATAGGTTAACTGTTATGACAACGGGACGTTCCGGTGAATTCAAAACACCGTTAGGTACCATTGAGTTTATACATACGAAACGGGACCCAATAGACATTTTAAAAAATACCATGTTAGTCGAAAGACCACTTAGGTTAGCGACAAAACTAACTGCTTACAGAGACTTAAAGCGAGTTGGCCGAAACACACATTTAGTAAGCAAAGAGGGCCTAAATGAAAATTAATCAAGATAACTTCGCGCTATTGGTAAATAAAGCAATGCAAGTTGCAAATATGTCTCATATGCGATCAGTGATAGAGAAAGAACTCTTACACTATGATATTTTATTTGCGCTAGAAAAAGGAGGCTTTCTAGACAAGTTGACTTTTCAAGGTGGCACTTCATTACGACTTTGTTATGGCGGCAACCGTTTAAGCGAAGATCTTAATTTTGCTGGCGGGAAGGACTTCAGCTCGGCGATGTTGGCAGACATGGCATTTTGTATAGAAAAATACATTGGTCAACGATATGGGCTTGAAGTGACAGTAAAAGAGCCAAAGACTCTAAAGCTAGACCATAAGTACTCTGAATTGAGCATTGATAAGTGGCAAATAGCGGTAGTGACTTCGCCTGAGAGAAAAGATCTGCCAAAACAAAAAATCAAAATAGAAGTGGCAAACATTCCAGCCTATACAAGAGAGCCCCAACCTCTACGAATAAACTATGATTTCTTACCTGATGGATACAGTGACATGCTGATTTTGACAGAAAGCTTGGATGAAGTCATGGCAGATAAAATCATTTCTTTAACTGCCACTACAAAGTATATCCGCCATAGAGACATATGGGATTTAGCGTGGTTGCAGCAACAAGGCGCGACACTCAAAATGGAATTAGTTAAAAGCAAAATATCAGATTATAAAATTGAGCACTTCGACAGAATGCTGGAAGATTTTCTCGGACGACTTCCTGATATTGTGTCTAGTAAAAATTTTATTGCAGAAATGAAACGTTTCTTACCCGCAGACGTTTTTGACAGAACCCTCGCTCAGGATAAGTTTCAATTTTACTTGGGAAATACCTTGGATAAACTATTTAAAGCCGTGCGTAACGAATTACTAGGCAGGGCCACTAATTCTGAGTTTAGAATGTAAGCAATGGATGAGGTAACCGGATGTCAGATGAAAGTATTTCACTTCGCAAAGATCTGTTTAATCTTTACTCACATCAAAGATAGAATTGCGCCAGTTAATCCTGGTTTCATCCCGCAGCGTCACTCTGTATACTCAAGCGGCTTCAGGCCACATTTAATACCAATAAAGGAGTGCCTTACATGGCCTTAAACCGACACCTACTTTGCCTGGTTGCCTTAGCGGGCGGCATCACCGTCAGCGCTCAAGCTGCGGCAGCAACCACACCTATGGCAGCCCACAGCGCCAGCTTCGCCTTCGCACAAGCCAGCCGCGGCATTCAAGGCGATTTACCCGCCGCGCTACGCCCCATTGCCAGCCAAGGCGTGAACTTTATCGGCACCTTTGAAGCGCCCGGCAATTTAACCGGCTATGTCGGTGAATACCAAGGCCAGGGCCTTGCGGTATATGTCACTGAAGACGGTGAACATGCCGTCGTCGGCAATATGATCAACGCCCAAGGGGCAGATATCGGCGCCCAGCACGTGCGTCGCTTAGTCGATGAACCGCGTTATGGGGAAGCTTGGGAATTGCTTGAACAATCGGCATGGTTTATTGAAGGCGATGAGAACGCCCCCAACGTGGTGTACACCTTTACCGACCCATTCTGCCCATTCTGCCGCCGCATGCATGAAGCGCTAAAACCTTATGTCGCCGAAGGTCGTTTGCAGGTGCGCCATATTATGGTGGGTATTATTCGTGAAGCCAGCCCAACCATTGCCGCCAGCATCTTAGGCGCAGATCAGCCAATTGATAAGTTCTTAGAGCATATGCGCACCTACGATGACGGTGGCATTATTATGGACGGCGTCGCGATGCGCGCAGGCCAAGCTGACTTGCGTCAAAACCAAGCGATTATGCGCGAGTTGAACTTAAGCGCGACACCTGCCACCTTCTTTAAAGACGCCAACGGCGTGGTACAGTTAATTCAAGGTGCTCCGCAAGACGCAGCGACCATCGAGCAAATGCTCGCGAACTAGTTGCCAGTCGCAGCCATTGCTAGTCAGCACCGAACAGACCATACTATATGCAGCATGTTTCGGGAGGGCTAGCAATGGACATCGACATTCTTGGTTGCAGCGGCGGGGTCAGTGGTAACCCTCGCAATACCGGCACCACCTGCTTTCGCCTTGGCGAACATATCCTACTCGACGCAGGCTCAGGGCTCAGTAAATTAGACCTCGGCGAACAGCGCAAAATCACCGATGTGTTGCTAAGCCATGCGCACATGGACCATATCAGCGACCTACCCGGTTTCTTAGCCAACTTATTTGACCACATTCAAGCCCCGGTGCGCGTGCATGCACTAAATGAAACCATTGAAGTGCTCAAAGACTGCATTTTTAATTACCAAATTTGGCCTGACTTCACCCAGGTACCAAGCCCGGAGAAGCCACTACTTGAGTTCGTCGTGGTCGAGCCCTGGCAGAGCTTCAAGCTCTATAACTATGACATCACACCTTTTTTTGTGGAACACTCCGTGCCCACCACCGGCTATGCAATCAAAGACGCCCACAGCCACTTGGTGTTCAGCGCCGACACCACCTACAGCCAGGCGTTGTCGGATTCGCTTAATCGCTTAGGCCATATCGACACCCTAATCGTTGAGTGCGCTTTTCCCGACAGCAAACTCGATATCGCACAGACGTCGAAACACATGACCCCAAGCCTTATCCAAATGATGCTGGACGATTTAGAAGAGCAACCCAAGAAAATCTGGATAACCCATATCAAACCAGCGTACGAAAAACAGCTACGCCATGATCTGCGCAGCAAAGGCGAATTTCACCACTGGCGGGTGTTGCCCTAAGCATGGCAGTCCTAAGCGCAGCAGTCACTGGAAGCGCGACCCACACTCGCTGAATCGCTCAACAAATCAGCAAACGCATCGAATGGCGCACTTTTCGCTTGCTTGGCATGATCAGCTGCGTATAATGCGTGTCACCAATCGGCAGGGGTGTAGTTCCAATTGGTAGAACAGCGGTCTCCAAAACCGACGGTTGGGGGTTCGAATCCCTCCACCCCTGCCAAATTATTCGATTAAAACTTCCTTTTCTAAACAACTATTCCAGCTTAGCTCGCCCTTATGCGCATGCTATATTGTTGCCAATTTTAATTCAGCGATACAAGGTAGCAAGCGGCACATGGCAGTATGGACTCCCCAACAACTTGAATGCCTTGCGATTCTGAATGTACCGGTGTACGACTTTAAAGCACCGCCTTCTGCTGCAGAACGAATGCCTGCGCCATCCAAGCAAGCACCTGCCGTACCGGACGCTGACGAGCAAGTAGCTAACGCGCCTGAGCATTACTATCGCCTTGGTCCTTGGCTGCTGCGCACGCAAGGCCCTTTGCCCGTGCAAGGTCTGCCCTGGCTCAACGACTTAGCTGCGCATGTTGGCACCCCATTGTCTCAGGTTAAACAACAAGACCGTGCCGTCGATATTAGCGCGTACCTGCGTGACTCGCTGACCGCTACAGAGAAAAAACAACTGTGGGCATTACTTCAAGAAAACGTAATGAAGTGATACATTGGCCGTAGGTCATGTGCAATTTTTGCACTAATCCTTTGGCGTAAAACACGCCACAATGCATCCACAATATAGTAATAATTAAAATCAGAGCAACACATGGACTCCGCAGCACTTAGCGAGCAAAAGCCAATTCAAAGCACTTTGCTTGCTTACCAACCTATTTTTGACCGCGACCTGAATGTCGTCGGTGGCGAGCTTTTGTATCGCAGCGACGATGGCATTAGCGCCCTTGAAATTGGCGAAATGTCCGCCACAAGCAACGTCATCTACAACTTGTTTACTGGCATTAGCGAGCAATTCGACGGTTTTAATCACCCGTTGTTTATTAATGTGTCAGCAGACTTTCTGGCCTCCGATACGTTTTTACCCATCGAGCCAAGCCGCGTCATCGTTGAGCTAGTCGAACGCATCACCCCGGACGATGCCGTGGTCGAAAATGTGAAACGCTGGGCCAAGCAAGGTTTTCGCTTCGCCTTTGACGATTTCGAGTACAGCTATGCGTGGGAGCCATTGCTTAAATACTGCGACATTATCAAAGTCGATATCAGCCAAGTCACCATAGCCCAAGCCCGTGAACTCAAAGCTAAAGTGAACCGCCCAGGTATGATTTGGCTTGCTGAGCGTGTAGAAACCCAGGTCGATTTCCAAATGTACAAGGCCCTTGGCTTTGATTACTTTCAAGGCTACTTTTTTGCGCGTCCAATCAATTTGAACGGCGTCAAAATACCGCCAAGTGCAACTAATTTAGCGCGTATTATCAATGAGCTATACGACCCGGAAGTGAATGTTGCCAGACTCACCGCCGCGTTGAAAAATGAACCTGGGCTGTCCGTGAAACTGTTAAAAGTTGCCAACAGCGCGTTTTATCGCACGTCGAAGCCACTGGAAAACTTACAACAGGCGTTAATGCGCTTAGGTATTGAGCAAGTACGCAAATGGGTGATGCTGATTAGCGCGTTAGAAATGAGTAACTGTGCCGCAGCGCAACTCGTGCTGACGCGCGCCAGTACCTGCGCCGAGGTGGCCCGCCGCTTTATGGAAACCAGCATCGACCCGGACAAAGCATTCTTAGCCGGCCTACTCTCAGGCAGCGACATTTTGCTCAACGTTGACAAGCAGACCTTTGTCAGCAGCTTAGACTTATCGAATGAAATCAAAGACGCCGCTATACGCCAGCGCGGTGCCATGGGCGCGTTAATTCGCATGGTCGGGCAAGTTGAAACTGCGCAATACCAGTGGCAAAGTAATAACCGAGATAACTTAGCCCAGCCAGTGACGCCAAAACTTGGGCCAACAGGCCTTAAAATCATTGGTATTTACCGCGAACAAGCGATCGAGAATCAGAAATTTGTCAGCAGTATGTCTTAAACCCGACCTTGCACTGGTCCACTTCGACCCCACCGAGCCTGAGTTTTACTTACTTGAGTGCGCCGCCCACGGCGCACCTTGGTCACGCGCCATGTTTATCCAGTGTAGCGGGCGCTTGTATCGTACCCGCGCGCTGTACGCCGCAGGCCAATTGGTAGGTTTTAGCATTTGCTATCTCGTCGCCGACGAAGTCACTTTAATGAATATCGCCGTACACCCCAAGCATCAAGGCAACGGCTACGGCCGCGTATTGTTTCAGGACATCATCGATTTTATCAGCGACCAGCACGGCCAGCGCCAGCGCACCCTATTTTTAGAGGTGCGCGAAAGCAACCACGCTGCTATTGCGCTCTATCAGCGCTTTGGCTTAAGCGACATTGGCCGCCGCCCTGGCTACTACCCACCCATTCCCCCCGCCACAGCCAATGAAACTGCCGTGGTCATGCGCTTAGGGCAAGGCCACGCTTAAGCAGAAGGCACAAGCGCCAAATAAAAAAAGGCCCCGAAGGGCCTTTGTCATCACACACACGCCGGGTTAACGACGCATTACGTTAAATGATACCAAAATACTCTGTACAGCTTTAAAGATTCAAAGTATAACTCAAAGTAGATATTTTCAGGGATGATTTTTATAGCGGTATTCTTGAGAAATATCGTCATTAACAAGGAGAGGGTTATGATTAAAAAATCGTTTAAATATATAATTTTTATTGCGCTTGTTATGTTTTCAAGCGAAGGGTTTTCTCAAAGCATTTCTTTAGATCAATTAAGACCAACGGTTCCAACGAGTATGCGAGAAACAGCTCTGGATGGTAATCTTCAAAACGAAGGTTTTGAAGTTAGGCTTTATGATTATCAAGCAATTGACGGTTCACGACAAATTCGTGAGTTAATTTTTATTAATTCTCTTTCAGGGCTAAATGCTGCAAATCAAAGATTTGCTATCCCTCAAGAGGACTACGCTGAAATGAGGCTGGATTTTTTATCAAGTCAATTTGTCACAATGTCGTCTAATCTAAGTGAGATGATACGACAAAGAGTTACCCATCCACTTCTTTACATTCTCGATAAAGAGGTTATGCAAATCACGTCGCAAGGTGAAGCTGACCGTTACCTGAGGGCAAGACAGCTCCCAATTACTGATAGTTTTTTCGAGACCGACCTCGCTGTTGATGGTGTGTCTTCTAATAGCATAAATTGCCCTAGCCGATGGAGATGCAGAACTTTTAACCCTAGCGGGCAGTTATTTAATTTTAATGTAAGTGATACTATTGCACTTAGAAACAATCAACACGTAAACGTTAACTTAGATGTTTCAGGCGGCGGCCAATCTAATGCCTCCTTAGATGTACATTATCGTTATAAACGGAGATTTAGAATACCCTACAAAGTGAGGGTTGATTATACGGAAGCGAAGCTTAGTTACGACTTTAATGGAGACATCAGATTAACAGGGAATGCATCGAGATCTATTAAAGGGCTCGAAAAACAGCTGCATAGACAGGTTGTATATGAACGCGTCTTTATGGTTGGTTTAATACCTGTTTTGGTTGATGCTGTAACATATGTCAAAGTTGGAACCGGCGACTTAAATTTGTCAGCTGGTGGAACCATTGGTCTAGAAAGGCCGCTTTTTGTTAATGGTGCATTTCACTATTTATGCAGTGACAGCAATTGTACAAATCTATCTCAATCACATAATAATATTAGCGATACAATTAGAGCAAGGAACCTGTCAGGCTCAGTTTTAGCAACTGCATCGATAAATCCTTATTTAAATGTAGCCATTAGAGGTAGGCTTTATCGGAATATCGCAGCAGAAGTGGGTTTGCAACCGTCGATCGCAGTTAATTTAAGCGGCTACTCCGGGAATCAATGTGGCGATGGCAACGGGAACGGTTCTAATGAATTGGTAAACAGCGCAATATTAAGAGGCGACTTTTTAGCAGGTGTCACTTGGTTTGGAAGAGCATTCTCAGCAACTACTCCAAGAAACTATAGAACGATTCATAGCACACCATTAATTTACGCAGACTTTTTAAACCCGAGTACCAGTCTTTCTCCGATTGTACGTTCAAATGTAAATGGGGGAAATGTCGCATTAGCAGTGGAGCTTCGACCTTGCGCTCGAACGGCTCTGCATAGGAACCATCAGAACTTCTCGGTTACGTGGTCTGACGGCCAACTGCCATCAACTATCTCGCGTTTGTCTGGAACACATCACATTAATAGAACCTTTAATCGAGTAGGGCAATATAGTGTAACCGTCAGACACGAAAATGGGAGCGCTACTACACATAATATTCATATACAGTCAACTGGAGGGACATCACCTCCTCCGCCAGGGGCAGTTACCCCACCGCCACCTCCCTCACCTCCACCGACTTTACCAACGCACCCGAATTGTCCGTTATGCGTAATTCCATAAACAGTGAATTTGCTCATTAAAAAAAGGCCCCGAAGGGCCTTTGTCATCACACACACGTCGGGTTAACGACGAATAATGTCAGTGCTATAACGTGCCTCGAGAATATCAAGACGTGCGCTACGCACTAAATCAGACGCTTGAATGTCGCTTAACAGCGCAGCTAAGTCGCTGTGCCCTGCGGCATTTAGTTGGCCGATGCCAGTGGTATTGTCCTGATATACCACACTAAGATTAAACTCATTAGCTAAGGCATGAATGTCCGCATTGTTCATCAACACGGTAATGTTACCCGTCACTTCGCCAGTCAAGCGCGTAATGTCGTTGTACACCATAGCGCCAGCACGCAAGCCACCATCAAGGTCAACACCACGATAATGGCCGACAACACGCTCTGTAGACAGGCGGCTACGGTCAACTTGCACGCCACGTTGCTGGGTTTGCTCAACGCTCTGTTCAACATTGCCCAGGCGTTGATCCACCGGTTGTGGCGTCACATCATTATTGGCGTGGGCAGCCCCCATCATCAATACACTACCAACCGCTGCGGTTACTACTAACTTTTTCATCATTTTTCCTCCAACGATTAGTGGCCAAATACACGCACTTGCGCGCCAACAACCAAGCTGTCAGTTACATTGTTTAAGAAATCGTCTAAGTCGGCGCCATTGGTATCAACAAAGCGCACGGTCCAGTCACCGGCTGCAGACTCACCCAAAAATGCGTTGGTTAAAATAGGCGCACTTGCTAAGTAAGCAAAGCCAATACCGTTATCAAAATCAGCATTGCCTAAGCCAATATAGGCACCAAGCGATGTACGCGAGGTCGCAATGACTGAAGTCGTGCCTGAAGGCGACGTCACTTCAATACCGATATCCGATGCTGCCGTCGTACCAGTGCTTTCTTCCAGGAACACATCCACTAAGTCTTGAGAGAAAATGTCAAAGGCAAATTGAACGCCTTCGACTATCACATCATCCTCTACGGTGATAGTTAAGCTCACACCGTTGGCATCGTTATCTGGAATCGCTACTGGCTCCGAAATTGGTGCGGCTGCCCAATCTGTAACAATTAAATCAGGTAGTGAGACACCGCCCGACATGGCAAGCTCAACCGCAGCACCGGCGTTCGGACGACCAAAGCCGTACTGATTATTAAAACTGTAACCCGCCGCGTTCTCTACCCAACCTTGGTGGGCGACAAACTCACCACCACCGACATTAAGAACAATTGGGCCATCATTCGGCGCAACCTGAGTTGCTGTCGCCGCAAGAATATAGCGAATTTCACGCCAGCTTAAGTCTGGGTTTGCCTGCGCAATCAAGGCTGCAACACCAGCTGCATTTGGCGCAGCCGAAGACGTACCATTAAACGTATTGGTGTAGTTACAAGCCGCGTTGAACTCTGCATTGGTATCACCCAACGGGTTATTAAACGGATAAATACGCTCATGGAAATCGGTAATACCTAAACTCGCCAAAAACGCGCCGTTGGCATTTTGGAAAGCGTCATACGCTGGGAAGCCTGAATAGCCGCGCGTACAGGTAGTTTGGTCAGTCGTTATCATCGCAGGTTCAGTGTCACCAAATTCACCTGCAGGCGCTGATATCCAAAGGTTAGAGCCAGTCGTTGAATAGCTCGTGCGCCCTCCATTTGGGTTCAAAGCACCAACGGATACAGTGTAAAAGCTAGCATTCGCAGGGTCCCAGTTACCGTCATAACAACCGAGTACGCGTGTAAATGGCGGTATAATTCCGCTCTGAGCTAATGTGCATAGCTCGTTACCTTCGGGCCAACTTGCTGCCGTTGCAAACGAATTACCAGATGATTTAATATTCAGCGCGCCTAAGCCATCACGTAGGTTTTCAGTTGGGAACGCATACATCACTTCGTCAATTTCATCAGTGACAAAGAATAACGGTGCACTGCGGCCATAACTGCGGTTAAACGACACTAAATTATCACTAGCAGTAATGCCCGAGCCAGCCATGCCGTAAGACATCATTTCGTTACGCTGGCTTTGAGAGGCAAGAAAGTTCATCCCAATCAAGCTACTGTCAGGTGCTACACCGCGCCCACCCAAACCGTTCCAGCCCGCGGCAGCGATAAGCCCTGCCACCGACGTACCATGGTCGCCTGCATTGCCGCTCTTAGTGGTATCGGTGCGATCTGCCACGTTTAAGAAGTTAATTGAGCGCCCAGGTAGCACGTTAGCCACTAAGTCTTCATGGGTAGTCGACATACCCTCATCTACGACCACTGAAATTGAGCCTTCGCCAGTAATGCCTAATTTGTAAGCACCGATCACATTTAAATCTTCACCGGGAACTAAAAAATTGGGTATCGGGGAAAATGCTGCAATCGCTTGTTCTTCAGTAAAGCCTTGTGCAATGCGCAGCTCGCGCCAAGCCTCAAAAGTCTGCTCCTGACCAGCAAATCCGGTTTGGCCGGTGTTGTTCAGGTGCCACTGCTCGAAGGCTAGTGGGTCACCCGCTACATTCCCAATCGTCACAGTACCGGTGTCACTTAAGTCACCATCGCTGACACGATATTCAAAAGAAGCACTGCTGCCTGTCATAAGCGGCACGTAGCTATATGCAAGTGTGCTGGCATTAAAATCTAACAAACCATGAGAAAATTCGAAGTAACCGTCGCTGTTACGCGACACCGCACTGCCGTTTTCTAAAAAGGTAATGGTTAGGTCGTCACCATCAGGGTCGGAAGCGGGCAACACACCTTGAACACCAACCCACTGACGTTGGTCGCCGAGCGCAACGTCTTGGGCCACCGGGCTTGAATTGCTGCTACCGCCGCAAGCCGACAGGCTGGCGACTAAAACCGCCAACGCGGACAGCTGAAATGAACGCTTCATCATCTACTTCCCTTATTGTTTTACTTCTTACTAACCTGACACTGTGTTTTATCAGGGATCAGGACCACATTACTTTATACTTAGTAACTTTGTATTAACTTATCGATTACCAACCATGCCACACAACAAAAAATATACAACCCAAAAAAGTCGTATGATTGCGAGAAAATTGTGTAAAGTTGTTACAAAGTGAAAATACATTGCTACGTTTAAAAGTGTCGCGTGGCTCGTTTAACCCAACGTTAAGCCAACGCGCCTGTTTCGTAGATGGAATTGTGTAAGCAATATGCCCCTAGGAGGGAGCTAGCATGAAAAAAACACGTTTATCTTTAGCCCTTGCGGCCATTTTTTCGCTGTCACTTGGTTTAGCTGCATGCAGCGACCCGGACGATCAACGCGGCGATCCAATGGACCCGGCGCAAGAAACCTCTGCTGCTGAGCGTGAAGCTCGGCAGCAGGAGGTGCGCGACGAACGTAACCCCACTGCTGAAACCGACGACGATGACCTTTGGGACGCGGCCCGCGACCCTAGCAATCAGCCAGCGCCAGCTATGGGCGAATATCGCAACAAGGAGTACCGCGAAGATTTAATGGCAGGTGATATTTCAGAACTTGGCGATGCCAGCGACCCGCAAACAGTGCGCACTCACGAGCAGGAACATGCAGAATTACAGCAAACTCTGCGCGAGTACTTACAGCGCACCCGTGCCGACAACGAAAACCAATGCGCGATGCTACCCTACGGTCACAAGCCTTGTGGCGGGCCTGAAACCTACATGGTATATTCGCAAAAAGACATGAGCGACAGCGACATTGAGCAGCTAGAGCAGCGCGTCGCGCGCTACAACCAACTTGACGCCTTTATCAAAACCACCCGTGGTGTCATGAGCAACTGCCAGGTAACCCCAGAGCCTGAAATCCGTTTCGAAAACGGGCGTTGCGTCGCGAGCCAAGGGCGTTTATAACGCCCTAAACATTTACGCCCTAAACATTAACGTCCCCAGAATGGGTGCCTTTCATCGGTTACACCATATAAATCAATTCGGCGCCATAATGGTTGACCACCATCACGCGACATCGGCGACCAGCTCATCGACACACGTTGGCGGGTCGGTCGTATGCCGATCAAATCGAACGGTATCGACACGCTAAAGCCGTGGGTGAAGCTACCCTCACCATATTGCTCACTGCTGACATTGGTAAAGCTCGCGTAGGCAAGTACCGTCACACCTGAATCAAAGCGCCGCGAGAACGTCACCCCAACGCCATCATCACCGGCTAAGAAGCGCCCTACGTCTAACCGCAATAGCGAGTCTTTAAGCCATGGCATTTGGTAATACACGCTGGCATGGCCCATGGTGGTTTCGTAGTCTTCAAACCCAAACCAACCTTCGTAATTACGTTGACGCACGCGGTTAATATTCACCCCGAACGCCCATGGCGAATCAATTTGACGGTACAACACTTCACCACCGACACCGGCAAAGAAGCGCTCTAAATAACCACCGTAAGCCATGCCGTATACATTTTCCGATAAACGTTTGTAATACGTCGCTTGCAGGCTGTCGACCCAAACGTCATTGGTTGCATGTAAACGGAAGTCTGACCGCACCCGTGGTAAGTCAAAGTCAAACGGGTCACGGGTAAAGTTAAAGCGGTCATAGTTATTCTTTAAGTTCACCCCGAGTTCACCAAACAGGTGTAAATCGCGCGCCACCCAACCCGATGCGAACGCTTTCACACCCAGTTGGTAAAAATGGAAAGTTTCCGGGCTACCAAAGTCTTGGTTAAAGAATGGCTTTAAGCCATACCCTATACGGTTACTGCGCGGGTAGTCATATAACCACGCCGCAGGCTCATAGTCATGGGCTGGTGACTCGCGCTCAAACAACTCCGCAGTTTCATCAATGCGTTTGCCAGCGTCCTCGTTACGAATTCTGCGTTTAAACGCTTCTGCATCGACCCGCGTTAAACTCACTGGCATGTAGGCAGAAAGCTGCTCGAACTCATAAGTTTCAATGCTTTCTGGTAAAGCGTTAGCCAATATCCGTGCACTGCGGTCAATCGCTTCGTTGTTATCGCGGTAGCGCCAGGCATGCCCCTGCACGCGCACTGTGGTATCGTCCGGCATATTAAAGCGTGGTGCCGACACCGTGCGGGCATTTGAAATGCTATGGGCTAAACGGTTCCAATCAACGTCATCCACCGATTGTGCGCTTGGGGTTTGCGGTTCAACGCGCGGGCGGTCAACCCGCACCTGGCTCAAGGTGTTTAAGTTGGTACGCAGGGCCACGTTAAACATCAAGGTGTCGCCCCGCTCGTAGCTTACCGACGCATCCAGCCAATCAAATACCCGATAGCTGGCACCGAAGTTCCACGGCGTGCTGGCGTCAATTGGCACCCCGGCGCGATCACGCGAATAATCGTTGCCATCGTACTCAAGCATTAAACGCAATGGTTCCCAAGGGGTCTGGTACTCTACGCCCCCGAATAGGGCTGCGGGGCCAGCAAAATAGCGGTCAAAATCGAGCTGACTACCAGTGCCTACAGTTTGAGTCGAACGGTCACAAAACCGGTCAGCTAAATCACAAAACGGGTTCGACACGGTGTCACGTGAACCATTGCGGCCAAAGCCAATACCGGCAGTAAAATCGAACGCACCGTAGCGCTTAGACGCGACAATATACTCCCCGTCAAACAAGCCAGTACCCGCAAAATCCTGAAAACCTACCGACACTTCAGGCAACCACTGGCGCTCTTGCCACAACCGCAGTTTTACATCAAAACCTTTGTCAGTAAGAATATTGGTGCCACTGAATTCCGGGCGGTTGCTATACAAGCGGTTTGGTATCCGGGTGTAAAACGCACTCGCCTGCAGCCAAGGCAATACTTGCATGCTCACCGTGTAGCGCCGGTACTCGTCGGTGTCGGCATACATTAATACGGTTTCGCCTTCATCGGCCATGCGCGCAGTCGGGGTTTGCATCAAGCCCACGCCGCCATAATGGTTGCGTCGCGGGCTGGTATCAAAACCCTGCCAGTAAGGCACGGCTGCCATACGGCTATTGAAGTCGAGCGGCGGCAAGGTCTCACCATAGCCCACCCAATGGCGCAGCAGTTCAGGTATTTCTTGATGCAACGCACTAAAACGGCGTGGAAATAAACTATCAGCAGGTTCCACCCACAGTATATCGCCTGGGGTTAACTCGCTGTCACGGGCGTTATGCATGCCCCAAGGCACTTGCTCAAACTCACCACCGGGGCGCACCACAGTGACATGTTCGCGGTTCAACGCAGGTGTACTACTGGCAGTATTCACTAGCTGCGTCATATATTGGCGCACACTGTAACCAGGGTTAATCCGCACCCGGCTTGGGCTCATTGCGCCCATCACAGGCACATAGTCCTGACGCTCAGGGGTGAGTAACACATACTGCCCTGGGGCTAACAATGGGTTGGCCCCAAGCTGTTGGCGTGCAGCGGCTAAATCAATCGCTAAATAGGGCTGATACGCCAATTGCCATTGTGCCACTTGCTCGGCCAAGCCCTGCACCGCATCCGCGCGGGTTTGATTATCACGGCTTAACCAATACGCCCGCAGCAAGTTCAATCCAGCCACCAGTTCACGTTGGCGCTGTTGAAGGTCGGCTGTGCCGGCACGGTCAATTAAACGTGCATTCGGCCAATATATATCAGCACCTTGCTGCGCAACCGCTTGCTCTAGAACCTGTCGCAAGCGCACTGGGCCGTCAAAAGTCAGGGTGTAGGCTTCATTTACCTGCACTAGCACGCTCTGGTTTTGCTCGGCAGCACTACTTGCGACCTGGGCGCCCTGCGCCATGGCATGAGGCGCATGCAGTGCCCACATCACCGCGCTGGCAATAATGGCTAATTTCGTTGGTTGCTTGCTCATTTTATGCATCATCGCGGCCTATCCATTTGACTTCCAGCCACTCGATTGGGGCTTGTCCGGGTACAAAGTGCTGAATACTTTTAACTATATGACCGTCATCTTCCAGCCAGTATTCGTTGATATACTCACGTGGCATACCGCGCCGTGCAGAAACAACTTCGACATGCTCAACCCAACGCACGGTTTGGGCGAAGCGCGTTGGCAACTCAATCGACTCAGCTTCGCCTTGGCGAAAAGTGCTGGTTAATTGCAAGGTATAGCGAGCATCATCGTCACGCATATCAATTTGGTGCAGCCAAGGCTGTTGGCAAGACGCTGTGCTTCGCTGCTGTTGCATCTGCTGCTGCAAACACCACAGTGGATCCTCGCTCAAATTACTCACCCCAGTGAGTTCTGGGGCAATATCAAAGGTACGCACAACACGCCCGTTCTGGGTTTCTAATACTTCTCTATTCGCAGTCACCCACTGCCAGCGCTCTGCTGGCACCTCTCCGTCAATGAAGCCCAGTACTACGAAAGCGCGTGGCAGGTCACCACGGCGGACATAAATGCCAGTGTACGGCAGGTTGGCTATGCGCTCAGGGCTCAACTCTGCATCGACTTTGGGTGCAGTTGCATACTGCCAAGTTTCTTTCACATCGCCAAATACAGACGTACAAGCGGTCAACAGCAGGGGGGCGCAAAGTGCGCCAGCTGCGAAACGGAAAAGTTTTGCGGTCATTGGGGTAACTCGTCGTCGTTGTTATTGTGCACATGCTACAACAAAAAATACCGCCCGAGGGCGGTATTTTACGAAAAGTGTGCTTTAACGTTCGTTTAAAACTAACTTTTACTAGCTGCTTACACTGCAGTTGGTGCAGTCGGAGCTGTAGGTGCGGTTGGCGCAGTCGGTGCAGTTGGGCTAGTCGGATCTGTTGGGTCTGTTGGATCCGTTGGTTCTGTTGGATCCGTTGGGTCAGTCTCATCAGACGAACTGTCCGCTGCAACGGCAACGGCAGCAACAACTGCAGCACCAATCGCAACCATACCAGGTGTAGTTAAACCACCAGCACCTACCTGACCAGCTTGATCACCAGCCGTTTGCGCCATTACTGGGCTAATAGCTAAACCCAATGCAGCTGCAACAGCAATTGATAACTTCTTCATAATAAATACCTCGTTCGAGTATTGCGGATACATGTATCGCTGTTCTTAGTGCCTTCTCAACTTGAACATCATCCAATGAGCCAAGCCAATTTGATTTCAGAAACAACTAACGTACATGTTAGGCGTTAACTTACTAAAAATCAACGAAATTAAAATCTGAACTCCCAACTGGCACGCACGGCCAAATCGTGTTCAGAACTCTCGCTACTCATTGAATTTAAAAAGTTTTCTCGAACCACATCGTAACTATAAGTGACGCCAATGGTGAGTAAAGTTTCCGCAAATGGGCGTTGATAATTCACGTCGACCATACGCCGCTTTATATCAAAGTCTCGACCTTCTATATCATGCTGCATCGCAACCAAGCGGTTACTCGCACCCATGCGTTGATCACGCAAGCGCATTTGCCAGCCTGTTCCGTGCGCCGTTTGAAATCTATAGCCTAAGGTCAACGACTCAACATCCTGATCAATCGCAGCGCCCATATTCAAGCCCCAACGCCGATACCCTGCAGGGTCGGTATTATCGTCATAAAAAAATGCAGGCACATCCGTGTGCTCTGCGAAGAATTGCTGCAAATTCTGACCTAACATTATACTGTGGCTAACACCAATCGTTAGCGCATACCTGCTATCCCTGCTGGCACCTTCAAAGGCCACTACGTCTGTACTGCCCGAACGCTGCGCAGCTTCAGCGTAAAGCGTCACCGCTAACGGCAAGGCCAGTCGTACGTCCGCACCCACTATATGATTACGCCGCCCTAAATTGTCACCGGCTTGCAAGGTGGTGCTAGCCCCAATGCTCAACGCGGGCAACGGACGAATACCTAACCGCGCCCCCGCAATTTCCTGATCGCCCAAAGGCCCGGCACTTTGGGTTCGCCCTGCGAATGCCGTAGCATGCCATCGCCCTGCCCAGCGCAATACAGGTAGGTTCGAGGGGTTGTCTTCTAAGCGGTTCAAACGAAAACCCTGTAATGGGCGTGCGTTGGTGGACATCACTAACGCGTTATCCTGGCCTGGGCCCCACCACACCGGCATTTGATCAACACTGAATGCCCAGTTGCCCAAAGTGGTGGCTAAGTAACTACCCTCAAAGGTATACGACTTGTGCTCAACGCTACCACCGCGCACATTCGTTTGAATACGCGCTGCCGTATGCTCGTTGGTGAAAGTACGCGATACGACTAAGCTAGCATGCTCTCTATACATGTCAGCGTAACCATTCTGACGAGCGCGTTCGCTATTTAAAGTGGTGCGAACGCCATTCACACGCTCCATTTGCGCAAAATCAAGCGCTGCCGACACACGATAATAAGCATGTAGCTCATCGTCATTTAGCCAAGCTGGATCTATGCGCCGCAAATCCCTGGCAATACCCGACCACATCAGTGGATAGGTATTTACATGCCCACGCAGATAGCCTGCATCGGCAAGTTGTTCAATGCTTGCGCGCAAGTACGCATCATTGGCTTCGATCCACGGTGAAGCCTGCGCTTTGTCACCGAGCGCACTCACCAGCGCGCAGGCAACCAGCAGTGCCCGAAAGTAATAACGACTTAGCATCAGATGCTGTTAATCGCAGCTAACGCGACGGCCGAATTATAAATAATGTTGGTTATCTGCGACCATAACTGTAAATTGTCAGTGTACCCCGTATTGAGCGGCACCACGATAGTGTCGCCAGGGCGCACATCGGCAGAGCCCGTCGAGCTGAACCAGCCAGTACGCTGACGGTGAGGCTCAATTGAACCGTTGGCACGTACCACATAAATGCGACGGGTGTCAGCTTTCTGCTTAGTGCCACCACTCATATTAATATACTCACGCACACTCAGTTCACGGTCATAGCGGTACGACATCGCCATTTGTACTTCACCGATAATACTGACTGAATCCATACGTGAAGGTATATGCAGGGTATCGCCGTGCTTGAGTTCTATATCGCCAGCACCACTGGTACCGTCAAGCACACGCGGTAAATCAACAATTAAACGGCCCACTGGCTCAACGGCCATTAAGTCCGCCAACAAGGTTCGCATCTGCCCATAAGGCTGCGTAGACCCAGTGCCAGTAATTGCATTGCCGGCTATTTCCCGCTGCAGCTCTTCAGCTAGCATATTCATGCGCTGACGCTCCTGCCGACGCAGCTCCTCACGGGTAAATACCGCACCTTCAATGAACGCATGGCTGGTAAACCCACCAGCACGTTCAATCAGCGCGCGTAAGCTTTCACCACGACGAATAGCGTAAGTACCGGGGAAGCGAACCTCACCTCGCAGCGTGACTTCATAAGTGGTTTGCCATTCAGGAATGCTTAACACATTCAAGCGATCACGCCCCTGCAGTTCAACGTCATCATTACCCAGCATCACGTCAAGCAAGTTCACAGTCAAGTATTCAGTTTCTGCATTATCGCGGCTCACATTCAAACGGGTAATTTCAGCCCGCTGCAAGTAAGCCGATTCTTGCAAACCGCCAGCCGCTGCAAGTAACCGACTTGCCGTAGCGTTTTCTACCAGCGGATAAATACCTGGGTGGTTCACTTCACCAGCAACATAAACAAACGGCGTCTGGCCGCGTTGCGTACGCTGACGCTGTAAACGTTGCATCACGGGCTCTAGCATGCGCTGACGTGAATAATCGGCTAGGTCTTGCTCGTCGACGTTGTTAGCATCTGGATCAGAATTACCAAATAATTCGCGTATAGGTACACTTTGGCTCTCGCGTAAACGTTGCTCACGCTCACGCGCTTGAGGGTCTAACTCAGCCTCACGCACAATGTCCTCTAAAAACGCCATGCGATAGTTGTCCAGCAATTCCCTGCGATATTCGCGCTCGCGTTCTTGCTGGGTCAAGGTCAGGCGCGAAAGGTTCTGCTGCTCTTCTACCCGGGTTTGATAGCGGCTGAAAACAAGCACTTGGTCGCGTTCCTGCAAACCTAAGTTCTCCGCTTCATCCCCTTCAACTGCGAGCGCAACGTCAAACTGCAGTACTTTAATTTGGCGGCGTGGGCCGTGTTCACGCACTACTAAGCCGTAACTTAAATCTGCCTGTTCAAGTAAATCGTGGCGTGCGCTTTTAATTACGTCATTAATACGCATGCCTTCGCGCCATTGGTAATTACCAGGCCGCGTGACCGCACCCACCAACAACACGCTATCGTCTAAGCTGTCAGCCACTTTACCAATGGTAATTTCATCACCACCTTGGACTTGCGCATTCAGCTCACTGCTGAGGTTTAAATCGCGGGTGGTCATGACACGGCGGCCGTCACGTACACGGCGCACTTGCACCGCACCCATGTAGGCTTCAGGTTTCGCACCGCCTGCAAAGGCAATGGCATCAGCTAAGGTTTCATTGCCTTTTAATTCATACAATGCCGGGCGATTCACTTCGCCTTGTACCGCTATCATGTCACCGCGTGGTGGGATAAAAATAACATCACCACTGCGTAACAAGCGATCCGCCGACGAATCACCACGCATGAGCAGATCATATACATCAAATTCTGACTCGACTTCGCCGCCACGCATTAAGCGTATAGTACGCAATGAGGCGATATCCGATACACCACCAGCCACATACAAAGCCTGGCTAAGCGTTGACAATGAACTGACCGTATAAGCGCCCGGTTGATAAGCTTCACCGACAATGAAAATTTGAATAGAACGCAATTGCCCCATACTAATTGAAGCTTGGTAACCAATTAAGCGCTCGCGGGTACGATGCTGAATCAGCTCCTGCATCGCAGAATAGGTAATACCCGCAACCGTAATTTCGCCCAAACGCGGAATATGAATTTTGCCTTCACGGTCAACTTCAAGTTGAAAGGTGCGGTCTTCCTGACCAAACAGCTGCACAGTAATCTGGTCGCCAATACCGACCAGATAATTAGAGGGCACTGGCGCATGAGTGGTAGGAGCAAAGGTACGTGGCTGGCCGGCAAATACGTCATAACCGAACGCCTTCAGTTCGTCTGCGTCGGTTCTGAACTGACGCTCTAAATCAGTCGGAATAATGGGGTCGCCATACTGGTCGAACTCAGTGCCGCGCGGAAACACCACGTCTTCTTCCTGCTGCTGTTGCTGTGGGCTGCGCGTACTGTCACGACGCTCCATTTGGTCCAGCATTTGAATATCTACACCAAACTGGCGTGCCAGCTGTTCTTGCTGCGCCCGCGGCAAGCTGCGCAACTGCTCAATTTGTGCCTGGCTCGGCATGTTTTGCGCATACACTGCATTCGCAGCAGTGTAACTTAGCGTCGCTGTCAGCGTGGTCGCAAGCATAGCGCTCGCGACAACAAGGTTGCGAAAAAATCCTGTACTCACCGGGGTGCTCCTAAAGGTCGAACTAAAATTAAAAATTATTATGTGCGCAGCTACTGACTAGTCAGCATTGAATAAGTCGCGAGTGTACACTTTATCGGCGACATCTTCTAATGCCTTGTCCATACGGTTTGAAACTATTACACAAGCTTCACGTTTGAACGCCGCTAAGTCGTTTACCACCCGCGAATTAAAGAAGTGGCTATCTTCTAACACTGGCTCGTACACCACCACCTCTATCCCTTTGGCTTTAATGCGCTTCATCACCCCTTGAATCGCCGAGGCACGGAAATTATCCGAGCCAGACTTCATCACCAAGCGGAAAATACCCACCACTTTGGGGTTCTTGGCAATCACAGCGTCGGCAACAAAGTCTTTACGGGTGCGGTTCGCATCGACAATGGCACGCATCATGTTTTGCGGCACGTCTTCATAGTTGGCCAGTAACTGCTTGGTGTCTTTCGGTAAGCAGTAACCACCATAGCCAAAGCTTGGGTTATTGTAGTGGCCACCAATGCGTGGGTCTAAGCTCACCCCTTCAATAATTTGCCGGGTGTCGAGGCCGTGAACTTCAGCGTAGGTGTCAAGCTCATTAAAATACGCCACGCGCATGGCTAAATAGGTGTTCGAAAATAGTTTTACCGCTTCCGCTTCGGTGCTGTCGGTAAATAGCACCGGAATATCCGCAGCAGGTTTCATGGCGCCTTGTACTAACAGCGCGGCGAAGCGTTCAGCGCGCGCTGACCGCTCACCCACAATCACCCGCGAAGGGTGCAAATTGTCGTATAACGCACGACCTTCACGTAAAAATTCCGGTGAAAATATAATGTTGTCAGTGCCCATCTTGTCTTTCAACATTTGGGTATAACCCACCGGTATGGTCGACTTAATCACCATCACCGCTTCGGGGTTAATCTGCTTGACCTGGGCGATGACCGCTTCAACGCTACTGGTATTAAAATAATTGGTTTTCGGGTCGTAGTCAGTGGGGGTGGCAATAATCACAAACTCAGCGTCCGCATAAGCTTGTTCAGGGCTTAACGTAGCGGTTAATTGCAGCGGCTTATTCGCCAGAAAATCGCTAATTTCAGCATCTTCAATCGGTGAGCGCTTGGCATTAATTAAATCAACTTTACGCTGCACCAAATCAACGGCGACAACCTCGTTATGCTGTGCTAACAATACGGCGTTCGACAGGCCCACATAGCCTGTGCCAGCAACGGCAATTTTCATCTTCAATCCTTTCGTCATTTTAAATTATTTGAGTGCCTGATATGCAGTCTCAATCGCATCAAACACCTCTGGCGGAACCGAGTAGCGAAATTGCTTGCGTCGGTTTTCGGAAATACGCCCATGGTGTTGCATGCAATGCATGACAAGGCTGGCTAAATCCTTCGCTGCCACGTCAAACTGTTTATCAATTTGCTGATAAATAGCGTCATACTGCTTCAGGTAGTCACTTTCCTGAATCAGTTTTGTTGTCAGCGCCTGCTCTACCGCCGCAAACATAAACTCGACACAGTGGGTGGCGTCCCAGTAACGGTACAATGCGTCATGTCCTTGAAAGTCAAAGTGGTAGCGTTCACCATCAATCCACTCGACTTGCCAAAATGGCCTTGTACCTGCAGACCAGCTTTCTAATACCGCTTTGTAGCCCGCTTCATCTTGCTTTAATACCGCCGACACAGGCAACAGTAAACCGTCGTCCAAGGCGCCTTGCTGGCACAATACCTGATGAAACAGGAACCGTGACAAACGCCCGTTACCATCCATAAATGGGTGAACAAATACAAAGCCGAACGACACTATCGCCGCCAGCATAATAGGGTCCAAACCACCATCCTCATGAAGGTTTTTACCACCATCATGGTTAGCCAATGCCATCAGTTCGGACATCAATTCCCGGGCTAACTGCGGTGCTGGGGGTAGATAAGTGACGCCAAGGGCGCCGCGCAAGCCATTGCTTAAATAGTTTTGCTCGTGGCGAAACGAAGCGGCCTGCACAAAAACATTGCTGACTGTCGCGTTTTGTAAGCTGACCAGGTAATCTTCGGTTAAATCTCGGGGTTTATGAGCCTGCTTTAACAGGTCAATAAACCGGTTGGCTTTGTCTCCCCCCGGTAGTTCCCTTTCAATAGCGTAAGAGCTACGGGTTTCGTCTAAGTACGCCCAGGCCAAGGTTCTGGTTAGTAGGTCAGCAGGCAACGCTTGCACAAAGTCCTGAACTTGTTGTAATAAGTTCTTGTGCAAAAACTTGTCTAAAATCGGCGTTTTGCGCACCACAGCACAATAGCGCAACGAGCCTATCCCGTTGAAAACTACGCGCCAACGGCGGTTACGCTCCCCCGCTGAGGTATAATAGCGCTCAGGGTTGAACAAACCGACATAATTATGGCGTAAGCCTTCAGATTCACGCTGCACACGTTGCCCTGTATAATGCTCCCACAAATAACATGCCTTACGCAAAAACTGGCTGCCTGGGGCGGCATCGTAGGCGCTGCGCAATTCAGGCTCAGGCACCAGCTGCAGCGCCTGTGCCAGAATGGTCAGGTTAATACCCTCATGCTTTAGCGCAAATAGCACGTGGCTAAGTACATTGTCATTGTCGGGCGCCACCGAGGCAGGCACCGCAAGGCAATCGCCGATAACTTCCAGCCTTGACACCGGGCGTATCTCAGCAAATGGCGATGGCTCGGGCGCTTGTACGCCATCATATTTCGCCAACCATGCATAGCCTACTTTCATGTGCGAAGCCTGTTGAAACTATTATTTTTATGCTTTTAACATATTTTTTATGCAAACGATAGCTGGGCAAATAAAATTTATGCGCTTCACTGGGAGCTTGATTGAGTGCTTGACTGGCGGTTTGACTGAGAGTTTAGCCCAATAATTAAATCACACAATTGACTACTTGGGCTAAATGCCAATGGCATCTGCTGCAGGCGCTGATGAATCGCCACCACATTGTGTTCACTACATTCAATATCGAAACTTTCAATTAAGTAAGCCAATTCCTGCCATGGCAGGTCAATTTCACGCGCGGTCATAATACGTGGGTGCGCGGTCAACTCAACGTTATCGCCAATTAACAGCTCTTCATAAAGCTTTTCACCCGGCCGCAAGCCACTGAATATAATCTCGATATCGCCATGGGGGTTCTCTTCAGTTTTCACTTCAAGCCCCATTAAGCGCACTAGCTTAGTGGCGAGGTCAATAATTTTAACTGGCTCGCCCATATCCAGCACGAATACCTGGCCGCCATTATTGGCCTCTTCTTTGGCCATAATGGAGCCCATAGCACCAGCTTGAATCACTAACTGTGCCGCTTCGGGTATGGTCATAAAATAACGGGTAATTTCAGGGTCAGTGACCGTAATCGGGCCACCTTGAATGATCTGCTGGCGAAATAGCGGTATTACCGAACCTGACGAGCCGAGCACATTGCCAAAACGTACCATGGAAAAGTGAGTGTGCACGCCTTCACGCTTGGCTAAGGCTTGCAGCACCAACTCGGCAAAGCGCTTGGTGGCCCCCATCACATTGGTCGGGCGCACGGCTTTATCGGTTGAAATGAGTACAAAGTCTTTAACACCTGCCGCGATGGCCGCTTCAGCGGTACGCAAGGTGCCAAATACGTTATTACGCATACCCTCTACCACGTTATACTCCACCATAGGTACATGCTTGTAGGCGGCAGCATGGTATACCGTGTCTATGGCGAACGCCTGCATTAAACGTTGTAAACGGGATTGGTTTTGCACACTTGCCAGCACGGGCTTTAAACTGACGTCATACTGCTCTCGTTGCAACAGCTGGGTGAGTTCGCGTTCAATGGCGTATAAGTTATATTCCGACACTTCAACCAGCACCAACACTTTCGGTTCGCTGGCAATAATCTGACGGCACAGTTCCGAGCCAATCGACCCACCGGCACCGGTAACTAACACCGCTTTACCGCGAATATTAGTGTCCATTAAGCGCTGACGGGGTGCCACAGGGTCGCGACCGAGTAAGTCTTCAATACGCACTTCTTGTAGATCGTCTACCGCGACTTGGCCGTCAACCATGTCGGCCATGCCTGGCACGGTTTGCACCACAACTTTAAGTGGTTCGAGTAAATCAAGAATTTGTTTACGGCGACTGCGGCTTGCACTGGGCAGTGCTAGCAGTACCCGGCTGGCGTGGCATTCTTTGACACATTCCGCAATGCTTTCTGGGGAACGCACGCGTAAACCCAACATAGTGGAATTATGCAAGGTAACGTCGTCGTCGACAAAGCACACAGGGTGAAATTCGTTGCCGTTATTAATGGCTTGAGCTAGTTGGCGCCCGGCCGAGCCCGCCCCGTAGATAATCACGCGCTCTTTTTCTTTGCGGGTCGCTTGCTCGTATACAGCGCGCATAACTAAGCGCATGCCACCAATCAGCACTAGCGACATGAGGGCGTAGTTGACGATAACACTGGGTGGCACTGGGGCGTCTAACCAATAAACGGCTACGGCGAGTACCACAGCAGAACTGACAACCCCAAGCAACACAGTAAGTAAGGCAGAAAGCGCCATGTAGCGGACAACGGCTCGGTACAAGCCAAAGCGGGCGAAAAGGAATAGCGAAACCGGAATGGCGACGATAATAGCCAGTACGGTGTTTCCATCGCCCAGTGTGTACCAAGTTTCATAGCGCACCGACAGTGCAAAAAGGTAAGCGAATAACAGCGCACCGATATCAATTACCAGGGAAACAATGCGCTTGGCTTCGCGGGGTAACGCGAAAAGCTTACTTAGCAGTCTATTTAACTCTATCACCGGAACCTTTACCTGCAACGGTCATGAAAATGTATTTGAAATAATTCTTCAGGCTCATGGTTCTTATCATTTCAGCATCGACTTCGGCTAGCTTTTCTGGCGTAGACATGTCGATTTCATTAACTTGCGCTAAACCAGTAATACCGGGGCGCAAGTTGTACACACCATGTTTCTCGCGCGCTGCTGTTAATTCCTGTTGATTAAACAAGCCCGGCCTTGGCCCTACCAAACTCATTTCACCTATTAGGACGTTCCAAAGCTGTGGAAGTTCATCCAATTTGGTGCGCCTTAAAAAATGACCGAACTTAGTAATCGATGATGTACTAGCTAAGTGACTGGCGACACTGGCAGTGTCTTTGCTCATTGTCCGAAATTTAACAAGCGTAAAAGGTTGCTGATTTCGACCTACGCGTTCCTGTCGAAAAATAGGCGAACCTGTGTCAAACAATCCGATAATAAACAAGACAAGTAGAACTGGGAGTCCGGCTATAAGCCCAATGAGTGAGAAAAATAAATCAAGCGCTCTTGTCATTACGGTTTACTACCTTTTGTATAATCTGAACTGTTTAGCTCATCTCGAACATAATCTTGAATGGCTTGCTCAAAAGAAACTTTTGGTTGCCAGTTGAGAGTTTGTTTAGTATGGCTAATGTCCAGCTGTAAGTTACCTAGTAATCGGTCAGATATTGCGTGCTTGCTGAATAAACCAGCCGCTGCGCGCATCAGTGAAACAGGAAATGGCAGTAACCTCGGACTTTTACCGTAAGCAAGAGTTAATGCCTCAAGAAGTTCTTTCGTTGAAACGTCGCAGTCATCGCTTACCAAAAATACACCGTTTAGGGGAGTAGGATGCATAATGCAAGTAACTATAAAGTCGATCAAGTTATCTAAGGCAAGTAGACTTCGACTATTCCTCACGCTTTTAATTGGTAAAGGGAAGTTTAAATTAGCAACTGAAGATAATGTTCTAAAATTTCCTTTCACTCCCCTACCGTAAACCAAAGGGGGACGAATCACTATCAAATCCACATCAGAGCCTGAAAGCTCTTCTTTTAACTTTAATTCTGCGCTTGCTTTTGATTCTGCGTAAAGTCCGATTGGCTTCAGGGCACTGTAACTGTAGAAGGGCAACCCGGGCTCCGTTGACTCCCCCATAACCTTAGCTGAACTCAAAAATATGAGCTTTTTAACATTATGTTTACGACAAGACTCGGCGAGCTTCTTCGTTGCCTCGACGTTAATTAACTCAAAGTCATCAGAGACTGAACCATCTTCACTGGAAATTCCTGCACAATGGATCACAACATCTTTGTCGGATACAGCTTTATCCCAATCGGCGCTTTTTAGATCAACGGAGAAAAAATTAATCTCGTCCGACTTTACACGTTCAGTTCCGTACACATCCAAGTTGATGTGTCTAAGGGCTGAAATCAAATTATGTCCAATAAAACCTTTAGCCCCTGTTACTAAAACCTTCATTAATTAGCGCCCTATGCTTGAAATAAATAAAATAAAAGACAGTTTCTCATTCTGCCATGAAATTTTATCCACAACCGCTTTCGACTCCCTTTTAAAAATTTCAAGAGACAATTTGCCCGAATAAATATTCTGCAATGCAGACTCAAAATCAGAGTAGTTATTAACATACATTAGCGATGTATCAGGAAAGTAATCACTGGTGGCTTTAAGCTTAGTACACATAGAAGCAAGACCACAGGCAGTATATTCCAAGAGCTTAACCGGCAACAAAATATCAGTCATTTCGTTACGGTCATAAGGTGCAATACCTATATGCCCATCGCTGAGAATGCTTTGTAGTTGACTAGGGTTAAAACGGCCGTGAAATAAGACACGCTGAAACACATCTATTTCTCTGGACTTTTTCTCGAGTGTGGCTCTCAACAAACCATCCCCATGAATATCAAGAGAAACATCAAGGTTAGAAGGTAATGCTGCCACCCACTCAACTAGACGTTCTACTCCATAGTGCTCCCCTAAATTACCAATAAACTTTAGTTTTATTGGCGAGCCGACCTTATAGGTTGGCCCGTCAATAAATCGATCAACCTCGGGAGAATTATGTATTACATGGATATTGCCTGTTGTTAAGCATTGTAATTTACCTTTCAACTGCTTATTAACTGTCATCAAAGCAGTAGGGGATTTCAGCGACACATTATTTTCAAGAAAACGAAAAATCTTTTTAAATAAGGTGTTTTGGAATTTCCTCGAAAACACAAGCTCAGAATCATCATGTATATCAAGAACAACAGGGCAGCCGCGTAGCTTTAAGTACCAGGTTGATAACACAAGGAAATTCGGCATGTTATGAACCATCACTACCGAAGTAAAACGCGCTTCACCAATTGTCTTCATGAAAAAATAAAGCATCAATATAAAATATTGAATAAATTGAAACAGGCGGTTGCCCGCCCTATCAGCTAGATAATTAACTTTAAATGGCTGCTCGTATTGTACATCAGAATATCTAACACCATAAAAGTTAACTTCATAACCATGTTCAACTAACGCTAGACACTGCTTCAATATCCTTGCATCATAATTTATATCGGAATAGGCTAGCACCAATATCTTATTACATTTATTCATACTCATTGCTTTTCTTTAAAAAAAGCTTTTACCGCATTTACCACTTTATCAGCATCTCCTATGGTCATGTGATCACCAATAGGTAAGCTTAGTAAAGTAGAATCAATGGAGCATGCAACCGGGCACGTGGAACATTCCATATATCGGTATGCTTCGAGCTTCGGAAGAGCTATAGGGTAGTGGATGCCAGATTCTATACCGTTCTGAAGCAAATAAGCTTTTAAATCATCCCTATACTCAGTTTTTATAACAAAAAGATGATATACCTGAGTTACGTTTGAACTTCTAAATGGCAACTCAATTTTATTAACATCACTGAGCTTACTTAAATAAAGATCGGCGATTGCTATTCTTCTTCTAGTCCAGTCCTCGATATGATTGAGCTTAACATTTAGAACTGCCGCTTGAAGTGCATCTAATCTTGAGTTCCTTCCTTCAAATTCATGATCGTACTTCGCCACTCTACCGTGATTAGCGATTTTCCTTGCTTTAATAGCAAGCTCCTGATTGTTCGTAGTAATAGCTCCGGCGTCACCATAAGCACCAAGGTTTTTACCTGGATAAAAACTAAAGCAACCTACGTCTCCCAGAGTACCCACTTTTTCCCCTTCGTACTCGGCTCCGTGAGCTTGAGCACAATCCTCGATAACATAAAGCCCATGCTCCCTAGCTACACGCAAAATCGGATTCATATCACAGGGTTGCCCATATAAATGGACCGCTATTATTGCTTTCGTATTAGGAGTTATTTTTCTAATTACATCATCGATATCTAGAAGAAAATCTTTTGTATTTACGTCCGCAAATACCACCCGCAAACCTTCGCGGGTTACAGCCTCCGAGCTCGCTATAAATGAGTTTGCGGGAACAATAACTTCGCTGCCTTTCGGTATATCGAGTGCAGCAAGTGAAATCTCCAGTGCATCTGTACCACTGTTTACTCCTACACAATTGGAAGCTCCTACGTAGCGAGCAAATCGTGTTTCAAACTCAGAAACATGATTACCACCAATGAAGCTGGCATCGGCAATAACGGAATGAATCGCCTCATCAATTTCAGTTTTTATTTTTTTATATTGTCCAACCAAATCTAAAAACTTAATCATTTTTTATCCTATTTTCCTAGCGGGATTACCTACGTAAACACCTGACTCAATTATATCTTTCGTCACCACAGCACCGGCACCAATGACTACATCATCACATATTTTTACTGGCAGCACGGTAACGTTACTACCTATAGATACTCTATCCCCAACTTGTGTCGGGAGCCATTGTGATTTATCTCCTCTGGCGGGGCCGCCAAACTTAAAAAGATCGTTTACAAATACAACTCCATGACCAATAAAACAGTCATCCCCTATGCTAACCAACTCGCAAATAAACGTATGAGATTGGACTTTAGTGCGCTTACCAATTTCGACATCCTTTTGGATTTCTGTAAACGGGCCAATAAAACTTGCGTCGCCAATTTTGCAACCATACAGATTGCATGGTTCAACCACCGTAACTACTTTGCCGAATTCTACGTTCACAAAGCCTACTTTTTTGATAATTGGTAAATTACTCATCTCCTATAGGCCTAACTTACAATGCTTGGGATTGAAACGTAGAGATACTCTTTTACCTGTCTCTATTGACTCATAAATTGCATTAATCAATTCGAGGCTTTTTCTGCCTTCCAAACCATCAACCAATTGCTGTTTGCCATAAAGAAGTGATTCGACAATATGTTCGTAATAGGCATGATGCCCAAAGCCGTAGACGTTAGGGGGGTTGACAGAGTATTTTTCAAGGACGCTGGAGTCATCCGGCTCTTGCGTTTGAAAATTCCAAGTTTTCATTTGATTGACTGCAAAACCGCCGATTTCGACAGTACCTGTCTCTCCAAGAATAGATAATGAGCCCTCCAGATCTTTCGGTCTCACTGCCGTTGTTGCTTCTATAGCTCCTAAAGCGCCATTCTTAAATTTCAATGTAACCACGGCCGTGTCTTCAGCCTCTATCTTTGCTAACGCGGTAGTACTCATCGCTTGGACACTTTCAACTTCACCAAACATCCACTCAAGAAGGTCTATATGATGACTTGCTTGGTTTGTTAACACTCCGCCGTCCAGCTTCCATGTCCCACGCCAAGAATCCTGATCGTAATAGGCTTGCTCTCTGCACCAACGTACACGGACTGTGCCGAGAATAAGCTTTCCAAACCGCCCGCGTTCAAGGGCTTCTCGAGCTTTCTGAACTGGAACATTAAATCTATTCTGTTTAACTACAAAAAGCTTGATTCCAAACTTATCACATTCCTGAATCATACTGTCAGCATCAGACAGAGTAAGTGCCATTGGCTTTTCAACAACTATGTGCTTTGCATAAGGAGCCAGACGAAGGACATGACGTGCGTGGTTTCCACTCTCAGTTAGTACGACAACGGCGTCTATATTTTCATTAGCCATCATCGCATCCATGTCCGTATAATAGGGCACATCATAGTTTTTCGAAAAAAGCCTTGCTTTACTTTCGTCTATATCACAAACCGCAACCAAGCATGCATCTTTAACATCTCCACCGGACAATATATCTGCATGCCTTTTTGCAATCCGACCACACCCGACAATGGCAAACTTCAACATAACCTCTCCTTGCTTGAATCTTCAATAAGTAAATCAATTCTGGACGATAACTGCTCAGCACAATCAAGAGCGTTATAATAAACAGATTTATTCCGAGCATTTTTTTGCATGAATAAAATTTGTTCTTGACTTGAGTTTACAATAGCTGCAATAGCCAATTTTAATTGCTGTGAATTTCCAGCCTCAAATAAGAATCCATTATAGTAATCATGGACATATTCCGGTACTGCGCCAATTCGCGAAGCTAAAATAGGAAGCCCAGTCGCTAGCGCCTCCAAACCAACTAGTCCCAAACTTTCTTCACGATGGGTAGGGAAAACAAAACAATCAAAGCGACGCATTATAGCAGGCACATCTTTAGGGTCAGCGCGACCTTTCCAACTGATTACATTCTTTAGAGAAAGCGACTCAACTTTCTCAAGAAATGTATTTAAATCTCTGCCTTCACCATAAACTTCAACTTTAATCCTACCAGGGGATTCCTGCTCGTAATATTTAACTGCAGAAAGTAAGGTTTCCCAACCCTTGCCATCTTCGAGTCTTGATACAAAACCAAGTACTATTGGACGCGAAAAATCAAGTTCCTTTTCCTGCTTTGGAGAAAATAGATCAATATCAACACCCCCAGAGGGGCTTATAAACAATTTACAATTATTGATTTGATACTCCGTACGAACTTTAGTCTTCAAAAAAAGCGAAGGAACAACAACTAAATCAGCCTTTCTAAGTATTGGAGCTACGATGCGTTTAATTAGTCTTGAAAACAAAGACATGGGGATAATATCTCCACCATGTGCATTCAATACTAATTTACACTTAGGGCTTAAAAAATAAAATGGTATCAAATTATAAGATAAGTAATGCACATAAATAATGTCGCCTTCAAAGTTTTGAATTGCTTTGTAGCAGTCATAAATATAAGATATTGAATAACTGATTTTTTTTGCTAGGCTCATCCTTGAACCACTATATTTAGTTACAACATCAACTTCATAACCACGCTCTAAGAACCCATCAAAAAATCTTTTAACAAAAATACCAGAGTGTGGATTTTCCTCAGTGGGAAAAATGTTAGATATGAGTAGCATTTTTTTCAAAAGAGGCTTCCTTTCTTGAATATACCAAAGAGAACGCAGCTGCGAACAAGAATCCGGCCGTACCTGAGTAAAGAATATGGCCAGATGTAAAGCTAACGCAAACTAGTAAGAAACAAAAAAAACCAACATAATTTGACCAACCGTTTGAATTAAAAAGAATAGAAAAGACAATTACCCATAAGAAGAAAAAATAAGAAAGGAAAAGCCCAAAAATGCCGTATGAAAGTAGAAAATCGATTGGATCTATTTCAACTGATTTATTCTGACTTATGTACTCAAACCACTCAAACCCCATTCCAAACAAGATTTGATAAAATGAAAAAACTTCTAAATACGCTTGCATAGCCTCTCTAGCCCAGATATCTCTCGCGCTTAACAGAGCCATCATAATACCGGACTCGTTAAGATGAACAATTCTGTCAAATAAACCTGATTTGTATAGTGCAATATAAGCAAATATAGAAACCACTACAGGAAAAAAGCCAAATGCGGCGAAATTGAAATAAAAAGCCTTTTTTTCAAGAATGAGTCCGCGAGAGGTGTTAAACATATATACCAATGGGATTAAAGAAACCAGAATTAAGATTCCCAAGATCGAGACCTTGCTGGTCATCGAAGCGGACATAATAAGAGAACATAGTGATATAATAGTGAAATACTTTATTTTTCCTTGGGAGAAGTAATGAACAAGCAAAATAAAGCTTGACGCTAAAAGTGCTCCACCAAGCTCATTGCCTGCAAAAATAAGCCCTCTAGTCCCGATGCCTACCCCGCCCGACGAATACATTGGAAAACCCAGACCTAGCAGTCCTATGATAGTGTTTAGAAATAAAAAGAAGAATGCTGCTTTTGCAATAGTGATTATATATTCACATTTATGGCTTTGAACTTTTAGAGAAAAGAATAGAAAGAAAAGTATGATACTCGTAAATTTAATCCAAAAGTCTATACCAACCATTGCAGACCTGATGTCCTTTAATATCAGGGTGTGTAATGCTAAATAAAAAAATACGGTTGCAATGCAAAATATTGTTAAGACGCGATACCTAGAACGAATAAGGTGGATACAAACAATACCAAGTACTATTAGCTTAAAAGCGAAGGAAACAGAAGGTCCTCCACCACGAATTAAAACACCGTTCAGCATATCTATAGGGATAAAGCCCGCAAACAAAATTACCCATATCGGTAAGTTGAGTATAGAACGAATTTTAGACATCTCAATATATGTTCTTCAACAAAGGCTTTAAAATTTTCGAAGGTAGAATTGACAAAATCATATTTAAGGCAATCTTAATGTTTATTGATTTCCAGTGCAGCTCTTTAACTAGGCAAAAATTTTCTGCGCCTCTCAGATGATTCAACTTCCAAGCATAAACTATTAGCTTATTTGCTCTTAACCTTAGATTATAACGCTGCTTAAAGTTTGAATCTTTTAGCAATTCAATTAGTGTTTCGTGGTGAACTCTTGGATCAACAAAGCTTTTACCCTTGGTAACCATGTTAGTTGAATCTTTGTAGTAATGAGAACCAACAAAATCACACCAAACAAGTTTTTTGGCGTTATAGATACACCTGAGCCAAGTATCTACATCGCCCCCAACTGTTGCAGTATGCTCCGGAAAAGTCCCCGAGAACTCAAATAATGACCGTTTGACAACAATACTGTTAGTACAGACAGGTCTACGACCTGAAATTTCTAACTTTAAAAAATCATAGAACGAAATTATTTGATCTGAATTACCTGCATTATACTTCGAATATTCGTCTAAAACATTAATATCGCCATCGACATTTCGCCAAGCACAACTAAAGATATCAATGTATTTATACTCATTAATTTTCGCTGAGAAATTAGACAGATTGTCGACACACCACTCATCATCAGCATCAAGGAAACATACGAATTGCCCCGATGAATTATAAATGCCTAGATTTCTAGCTGCATATCCACCAGGCCCTGGCTTTTCACGGGTAATAATTTTTATTCTCGAATCTTTGGTCTGCCAAGTCTTCGCATTTTCAGTGCTACCATCGGTGGAAGGGTCGCAAACTAAAATCAGTTCAAAGTTGCCATAACTCTGATTAATAACTGAGCCTATTGATCTGTCCAAATGTTTATTTTTATTATAAATCGGTATAATTACTGAGAACTTTGGTTTCATCTTAAAGTCGCCAATCAGCTTCAACAAACATGTTCTTTAAGTCGACAACTACCGGACTGCCACCTCTATTGGGTGAGCGCATTGGCGTTAAATCAATATTATTAAATTGGTCATGTGCTACAGCACCAATAATGATATCAAAATCACCATTTAGCGAATCCACACCATATTTTTTAAGCCACTGAGGTTTTGAGCTCGCACATACAAGTGGATCATATACGCTTACTTTGATACCGTACTTACCCAAATCATCTACAAGATTTTCTACTTTAGAGTTCCGCAAGTCAGAACAGTTTTCTTTAAACGTCGCACCAAGTATTAAAATTGATGATTTATTAATAAGTATATTTTCCTTCACCATGATCTGAATAATATTCTCAGTAATAAACTTAGTCATTCCGTTGTTAATTTGTCGCGAAGCCAATATTAAATTAGGCGTATAGCCTAACTGCTCCGCTCTATAAGTCAGGTAGTAGGGGTCAACACCAATGCAGTGGCCACCAACAAGCCCCGGTCGCATATTTATGAAATTCCATTTCGTTGATGCCGCTTTCAGAACTTCTGTCGTATCAATATCCATTTCGTTAAATATCATTGCTAACTCGTTCACAAGGGCAATATTCACGTCTCGCTGTGTGTTTTCTATAACTTTAGCGGCCTCAGCAACTTTAATATTTGGCGCCATATAAGTTCCTGCAGTAATAACGCTTTTGTATAGCTCATCTACTATTCTCGCGGTTGAAGCAGTAGAGCCTGATGTTACTTTTATTATCTTATCTACCGAACGTTCTTTATCGCCCGGATTGATTCTTTCAGGAGAGTAACCGCAAAAAAAATCTTTATTATACTCAAGCCCTGATTTATTTTCTATCACTTTAGCACAGATTTCCTCAGTAACACCGGGATACACAGTAGATTCGAAGATTACAATATTATCTCTTTTAATTATAGAGCCCACCATTTCACTAGCGGATATTAATGGGCTCAAATCAGGTTTATTAAATTCATCGATTGGTGTTGGAACTGTTATTATAAAAACGTCACTTTCATGTGCATCTTCGACCGAATTTGAGAACTTTAAATTGCATGTTAAAGAAAGTAGATAATCGCTTTCTAGCTCTCCAGTTATGTCAACACCGTCAATAAGTTGTGATACTCTAGATTCGCTTATATCATAACCAATTACTTTATACTTAGTAGATAATAAAGCTGCCAGTGGCAGACCAACATAACCAAGACCAACTACACAAATTTTCATTATAAATATCTCTTTTTTGTTGCTTTTAGCTGCATACATTAGTCACGCCTATATTCAATTTAAACTCAAAGGGCTAACTTTTATACAGTGCGAAATTTTTTAATAAATCAGTACGATATAGTCTCAGGAGTTTATCGTTTTTGCGAAGTCAATAGAAACTGCATCAGTAGCTTAATGTAAATATACTAAAATTATTCCCTTAATTCAGATAATAACCGCAACACTCATGTGAAGAGATACGGTGTTTTTCAAGCTAGTTGTCACCATCGGCCGATTTAAGCGGCCTGTTTTTGTTCCTGTTTCATCTGCTCTTTTGCCGGGTTAAGGGTTGTTGGCCCCACCCGGCGTGCAATTGCGAACCTGACGCTTACCCCAGCGCACTGAGTGTTGTGCTTTCGCCGCTTCCATCACTGCTTTGCGTTTCGCCAGGATCGCTTTGTCCTGGCCTGTATGGCGCTGCTCTGGCGTTACGAAGCGCAGCTTGCTGTGCTTGTGCTCGTAGTTGTACCAGCGCGTGAACTTGAGTACCCACTCTCTTGCTTCATCAAGGCTTTTAAAGCCCGCTGATGGCCACTCAGGACGGTATTTGCAGGTCCTGAACAATGACTCAGCGAACGGGTTGTCGTTACTCACCCGTGGCCGGCTGTATAAGTCCTCCAGCATGTACAAGTAAAAGAACTGATTTCGTACATTGCTGGGTAAATACGTAATGTCCCAGCAGAACACCTGTCTCGGACCATTAGCCGTGAACGTTTCAGGTGCTTTGGCGACCCGAGGTGCAAGACTGCGGCCTCGATGCTGCAACTGACCATGCTGTTTCAGTAACCGGTAATACGTGGATTCAGAGCCATAATACAGGCCGTCATCCAGTAACGCTGGTACAATCTGCGTTGGCGGTAAACTGGCGAAGCGACTTTCATTGCATACATCCAGGATGACTTGTTGTTCATACTCGCTCAGCTTATTCATCGGCTCTGGGCGTATTGCCTCAGGGCGTTTGTCGGCAGTTACCTTGCCACCGCGATACCAACGTTTGTACGTGCGCAGGCTGATGCCAACTTCATCGCAGGCAAGGCGTAGTCGAGCACCCGCTTGATTCGCCTCTCGTATCCACGACACATATTGAATGCGCTGTGAGACCGAGGTCAGTCGTCTTCGTCGTCGTTCTCCCAGAGCGCATCCAGCTTTTTTCGAAGCACCAATAAAGCTGCAGTTTCAGCCAGAGCTTTTTCTTTTTCACGCAGCTCGCGCTTAAGCTGTTTGATTTCTTTGCGGTCAGTTTTGCGCTGACGCTTGGTCTCAAGCTCTTGCTCGCGTGAGCTGGCAAAACCTTTAAGCGAGTCGGCTTTCCAGGCTTTCACCTGTTCAACGTAAAGCCCTCGCTCACGGCAATACTCACTGAGCTCAGCTTCACTCATGGAGCCGGTTTCAATCACGGTCGCAAGCTTCGCTTCAGCAGACCATTGTTCGGGGGTTGATTTATTTCCTGGCACTGGACGCCCCTGTTCTCTGGCTTTGTTACGCCAATTATAAAGGGGTTGCTCGCCAATGCCTTCCGTTCGTGCAATTTCTGCGATGGTCATGTTCAACGGCGGCATCATTTTACTTAAGATCGACTGCTTACGTTCTTCCGAATAGCGTGGCACTATTAAGCCTTAACGCCCCAACTGGTTAAATTATAAAGGGTGACAACTATCCTGCCAGAGGGGGACCTCATCAATCCCCTTTCAGCAAGCATGGCGATTAGACCTATTCCCTGCCCAAACGCAGACGTTGTTCTTCGGCCGCCATCGTCGACCATTGCACGCGCCCATTTTCATCCTTCCAAGCCACACTACGACCCATCATTTTCAGATAGTAGTTCTTGTTGCTATAAAAGCTTAGCTGCGGCCTTCCTCGGTATGCAGAGATTGAACGACGTACAAAAAGTAGGTAGCTCCCCATTCGAAAAATCTTTACGGGCGCGATAATTTTCCCACCGACTAAGGGGTGCCTCTTTGCTGATGCCAAGTAGTCTTGTGTAAACAAGAAACTGAAGAAGTACATCGAGTTCATAAAGGCATCGATATCCGTTCCGGAACTCACCAGGTAAAAATCCACACGAACACTTTCAGGATTATCGGTACAAACAACGTGCCTTTTTTGGTTACTGGGTTACTCCTTAATCGCGAGTTTAAGAAGTTTTGTCGCCGTGCACGTTTGTGAGATACAGGCTTTTTCTGTTGTGCTCATCAGGGCCAGAGAACATATCTATGGTTCCGTCCGGCTTGCGGCTATCGGGTGTAAAGTAATCGAGCATTAATCAGGCTATCCTGCGCCGCACAAACCCAACCACCTCCACGACCTCTCCCCGAAAAAACACCGCCCAGGCCGTCAGCACCACCAACCAATACCCTACCATCCAGCCCTTCAAAGCCCCACCCCAAAGGGTAAACACTACAGCGCCAGCTACAGCAATCAGCGTGAAGGCATACAGCGCAAGCCGAGGCATGGGATTCCACAGATAAATCGAGAATTCGGTTCTAAGAAAGAAGAACACCCAGAACGATACACAGGTGCTAACGGCTGCTCCGGCTGCGCCGAAGTGAGGTATTAGCCACCAGTTGCCAAGCAGGTTGACCGCGAATGCGCTAATCGCTGCCAACATGGAGAAGGAGCTGCGCCGGGAGATGCCGATGCCTACTACGGTAGTTTCAGAGAGTGTGTACAGCAAGGGGTAGCCAATGCAGGACACCACAATCCACTGCACAGCCGCGTAGTTGGCGGGCAGAAAAAAGGTAACGACCCAGGAGAGCAACCCGGCTAAAGCAAAGCCGAGGACAACCAATGCCAGTATGTAACGACTCACTTTGTGCACGTTCTCCAGCCCGGCTCCTGCGCTGGCCCATTTGTAGACGGTGGGCGCCCAAACGGTTGAGAAAACGCTTTGCAGTATGCTGGCTGCAGCAGCGAAGCTGACAGCGACCGAATAAACACCCAGCTCTTCAAAGCTGGCGAGCGTCCGTAGAAATACCTTGTCTATGGCTGTAAGGCCCCAGAACGCCAGACCACCCATAATCAGTGGCAGCCCGAAACGGAGCATGCTTTTTAGCTGATCAACATCCAGCTTAGTGCGAATCCCGGCTAGCCATTCTGCTCGGGTGTTCCAACCGTATATTACACACACGAAGGCAATGGCAGCAGTATTCGCAAGCACCAGGTTGGTCAAGTCCTTATCGGCACCAACGGCAACGTATCCCCCGATAATGGCCAGCATAAGCAGCTTCGGGAGCAGCTGACTCATTGAAAAGGCCAGGCCACGCTCGTTCATGCGCAGCACGAGCGACAAAAACCGGGAAAGATAACTCGCCACCAAAGCCACCGCCACCAATACACTTAAGTGCCATGCGGGCACATCAAACAGCCAACCGGCCAGTTTCCCGCCAAGCGACAGCAGCACCAAAAGGGTAATCAACAACAACAGCAGTCCCGGCAGCATTGCGCGCTTAAGCAGTGCGGGCTTATCCTCTGCCTCGTGAAACTCCCGCACGTAAGACTGATCCAGCCCCAAGCTGAATAGCAGAATGCTGAAGCCAAGAGTAACTTGAAGCATCGCCAGCCGGCCTACATCTTCCTGGGAGAAGAACCAGGTAATGATTGGCAGAGAGATTAGGCCGAGCACCGCACCGCCAATGGGGCCTATGGCGAAGGCGGCTATTTGCTTAGGTGTCACCGATAGAACTCAATAATCGCATCAACCACTTGCTGTTGCATCGCCTCATCAAGCCCATACCACATTGGCAATCGAATTAGCCTTTCACTCTCTGCTGTCGTAAATCGATCATCACCAGAAAAACGACCAAATTCACGCCCAGCTTTAGCTGTATGTAAAGGTATATAGTGAAAAACTGCTTGAATATCGTGGTTTTTCAAGTAGTCGATTAGTGATGTTCTCTCCTCAAGATTTGCCGCCTTAAAGTAGAACATGTGAGCATTATGTATACGGTCCGTTGGCACCACACCTAGTTCAATGTGTCCCATATCCGCAAGTGGTTGAAGCTTCTCTGCATAGTATTTCCACGCGGCTAAACGTGCATCGTTAATTAACTCGGCGCCTTCTAATTGCGCCCATAAATAAGCCGCCTGTAGTTCACTAGGAAGAAAACTACTTCCAATATCAACCCATTGATATTTATCAACCATGCCTCTAAAAAATTGGCTACGGTTAGTGCCTTTCTCTCTAATTATCTCGGCCCGTTGCCTAAACTTTTCATCGTTTATGATCAGCAGGCCACCTTCACCGCCGCTGGTGTAGTTCTTGGTTTCGTGGAAACTGAACGCCCCCAGATGGCCGATGGTTCCCAGCGCACGTCCTTTATAGCTGCTCATCATGCCTTGAGCTGCATCTTCAACTACGTAAAGGTTATGGCGCTCGGCAATGTCCATGATGGTGTCCATTTCGCAGGCAACGCCGGCGTAGTGCACCGGCACAATGGCTCGGGTTTTGGGAGTGATTACTGCCTCGATCAGTCGTTCATCGATATTCATGGTATCGGGCCGGATATCCACGAAGACGATCTTTGCGCCACGGAGTACAAAGGCATTTGCCGTGCTCACGAAGGTGTAGCTCGGCATGATGACCTCATCGCCGGGCTGTATATCGATCAAGACGGCAGCCAATTCCAGCGCAGCGGTGCAGGAAGGCGTCAGCAGTGTTTTCTTGGCTGGCAGATTGGCTTCAAACCAGTTCTGGCATTTTTTGCCGAAAGGGCCGTCGCCGGAGAGTTTGTTACTCTGCAGCGCCTGTTTGATGTATTGCTCTTCAGCACCAGTAACAGGCGGTTTATTAAACGGGATCATTCTTGCTGCTCTTTCAAAAATTGCGCTTCAAGTTCTAACAAATCCTTCTTTCGGTCTTTTATTCTTCGGGCGGGGTTGCCTGCATAGATGCCCCAGGGGTGGGTGCTTTTGTTCACTAGAGTCATGGCACCGACGGAGCATCCTTCTCGAATTTTTACTCCGGGAAAGATGATCGCCCCTGCGCCGACAATCACTTGTCTTTCAAGGATTACTTCAGCCAGATATTCGTCTTTGAATTTCTTTGGCACTAAAGAATTCACCATTGTGCTGCCGCTGTAATCATCAGACTGAGCAAAAACTTTAACGCCGTAGGCTAAAGTGCAGAAGTCAGACAATGTTATGCCTGGGGTCCCGCCGGCCACCAAACACATTGGGGTAATGTGACAATATTTACCGATTGAGACCTTTCCCGATACAACACAGAAGTCATCAATCCGAGAATGGTCCCCCAACACAATAGATTCGGGGCTGTAGATGCTCGCTCTATCGCTGACTTTTACGTTCTCACCGACAGATTTGAACCCCATCGTTTGAAGCTGCTCTTTGGTCAGATAAGCCATCCTATCCCTCGAAAATATCCGCAAGTTGCTTAATCAGCGTTGCCTTTGAAAAATATGACTGAACCACACGAGCATTTTCGTCGGCCTCATCACGCGCTATCCGACAGGGCTCTAGTTTTTCAACGTCGTTCAGTTTAATTCCTAAGCCTTTCAGAAAACGCCATTGGCTCACGTCACTCCGCATAAACACCGTTTTCCCCATACCTAAAAGCGTAATGGTGTTGCCCATGGCCTGTTGTCGTTGATGATTAAAGATCGCGATATCAAGACTTTTCAAAAACTCCAGGTACTGCTCAAACGGCATGAAATCCGTCATGGGTACAAATTTATCTCCGAACCACGCTCTGCCCTGACTGATTACTTTCTTGGCGTGGTTCTGGTCGCCATAAGACAAAGGCGCGTATATTTTTATGGCTTGATCTTTGAACGGTAGCAGGCGTTCGAGCGCTTCGATGTGGTTATTGCTTGGGTCTGCAGAGTTGCCGAGGAGTATGTTCAAGCCATCGTGATCAGAGGCAGGGGCTGACTCTGCGGTCATTTTGGGATCGACCACATTGCTCAGATACATGATGCATTCGTGGTAAATACCCTTGGCTCCGTACCATTGGCGGGCCAACTCAACGTCCCCTTCAATGTATGTAACCAAATGGCCCACTCTGCGGATGACAAATCGGCGCAACGCCTCCTTTATATGAGACTGCCACGTATTGTCGGCTTTTCTGAACTGGTAAAGGTCGCCCCCCCAGATGACCCAGTAACACTTCGGCAGTACCCATGGACACAGCGCCAGAACAAGAACAACCCGGATATTGAAGAGCCCGTGAAGCATCACTTTTCGGGCACTGTGGAGTTGCTTAACCAGCTCTGCGTAGCCCGCAAGCTTACGCCAAATGGCACCTCCACACACATGCACGCTTTCACTCTGCTCTACCGGGTATTTTTCGACCGACCCCGTCAACCAGAACTGGTGTTTTTCTTCCTCAAACTCTTCTTTTATGAGCTTGACGAACGGTGGGATAAACTTATCGAGCCCCGCTACATGTAATATCACAACATTACCTTTCAGAGCTCACCACGGACTAAAGCGCTGAGGTACTCGCCATAGCTGTTTTTGCGTAATTCCTGCGCTTGCTGTTCTACCCTTTGCTTACTCAACCAACCCTGGTTGTAACCAATTTCCTCAAGGCAAGCGATCTTATAACCCTGACGCTTTTCGATGGTTTCTACAAACTGCGCGGCTTCCAACAAACTTTCGTGGGTGCCGGTGTCCAGCCATGCAAAGCCTCGACCCAGCAGGTTTACGTTTAAATCGCCTTTTTCCAGATATGCCCGGTTCACATCGGTAATTTCCAGTTCGCCACGGCTGGATGGCTGAACCGCTTTGGCTACATCAACGACTTTGTTGTCGTAGAAGTAGAGACCGGTTACCGCAAAATGTGATTTTGGCTGAACTGGCTTTTCCTCGATTGAAATAACCTTTTGCGCATTATCGAATTCCACTACGCCGAAACGCTCCGGGTCTTTTACCTGGTACCCGAAAACTGTTGCCCCGCCCTTTTCATCAACCTGCTTCACGGCTTCGCGGAGTTTGGGAACGAAACCCTGGCCGTAAAAGATGTTGTCGCCCAGTACCAGGCACACGCTGTCGTCACCGATGAATTCTTCGCCGATGATAAAGGCCTGAGCGAGGCCGTCCGGGCTTGGCTGGATTTCGTAGCTGAGGTTAATGCCGAATTGTTCACCCGTGCCAAGCGCTCGCTTGAAGCCAGCCTGATCTTCTGGGGTGGTGATGATGAGGATGTCCCGGATGCCCGCCAGCATGAGTACAGAGAGCGGGTAGTAGATCATGGGTTTATCATACACCGGCAGGAGTTGTTTGGAGGTGCCGAGTGTTATGGGGTACAACCTTGTACCTGAGCCACCCGCTAATACAATACCTTTCATGATTTATGTCCTAGTCGTTCACGTTTATAGCTGCCGTCTTGCACTCGTGTGCACCAGTCTTGATTATCTAGGTACCACTGAACGGTTTTTCGAATGCCGGATTCAAATGTTTCTTGTGGCACCCAGCCGAGATCATTTTTAATTTTGCTGGCATCTATGGCATAGCGCATATCGTGACCTGGCCTATCTTGCACATGGGTAATTAAATCCGCGTAGGTTTCTTTATCAATGGTGTTCGATGCAGGCTTTAACTCATCCAGTACATTGCAGATGGTTCTCACCACATCGATGTTTTGCTTTTCGTTATGGCCACCAATGTTGTAGGTTTCACCAATCTTGCCTTCAGTGGCTACCTTCACTAAAGCGCGCGCATGGTCCTCTACATAAAGCCAATCACGAATCTGGTTGCCTGTGCCATATACTGGCAAGGGCTTCCCTTCTAAAGCGTTTAAAATCATTAGCGGAATGAGCTTTTCAGGAAAGTGGTAAGGGCCGTAGTTGTTTGAGCAGTTGGTGATAATAGTGGGGAAGCCATAGGTACGCTGCCAAGCTCGTACCAAGTGGTCGCTACTGGCTTTCGACGCACTGTAGGGTGAACTGGGCGCGTAGGCTGTTGTTTCTGTGAATAATGGCAGTGCCTCAGCTTCACTTTCGCTCTGCACATCGTCAGGGTGCGGTAAATCGCCATACACCTCGTCAGTAGAAATATGATGAAAACGAAAACTTGCGTGCCGCTTACTATCTAACTGCTGCCAATAAGCGCGAGCTTGCTCAAGCAGTGTATAGGTACCTACTATATTCGTTTGAATAAATTCGCCGGGGCCATCAATTGAGCGGTCAACATGAGATTCCGCCGCTAGGTGCATCACGATGTCGGGCTGATGCTGATTGAATACACGCTTAAGCTCGTGCGCGTTACAGATATCAACCTGTTCGAAGGCGTAGCGCTCGCTATCGCTGATAGCAGATAACGACTCTAAATTGCCTGCATACGTGAGCTTATCAACGTTAACTACCGCATGCTTTGTATCGTTTATTAAGTGGCGGATAACGGCTGAACCGATGAACCCAGCTCCGCCTGTTACTAAAATCTTCATCCTTTAGTTGCTCTCCTTTGCTGTTAGCTTAGCCGGAGAATCTTCATTGCCTTTGCGTATGACATTCAGCAGTAGCACGATAAATAGTGACAGGAACCCACCCAAGAAGGTCCCCACAATGGCGATTAATGCCCGTGACGGCTTAGCTCTTTGCTCTGGCACTACCGCGGGGTCAATAACTCGGTAGACGTATTCAGGGCGCACATTGGCAAGCATAATAGTTTGGGTTTGCTGCTCGAGTAACGACGAATAGACTTGTTGGGTATTCGCTAAGCGGGCATTTTCCAACTCACGCTCTATGTAACTTATGCTGCGTTGTGCCTCTTCGATGTCGCGACGGCGCATTTCGTTATTGATGTCTTCAATTAGCCAGTCTACCCACTGCTTTGCAATAACTGGCGACAAGTGCTCGATTCTTAAAGTGAGTACACCGGTTGTGGTGTCTTCTGTCAGGTTCATGATATCGCGAAACTCGTCAACGAATTCCCACGCAGTTGGCTTTGGCTGTTTTGGCGGCTCTACTTCTCGTACCCAAGTTTGCGTTTCTGGATTATAAATTTCATAGTCGTAGGTCACTTCACCACTTATCGGATGCCAGCTCTCCACGGCCATTAAATCTGGTAAAACCTCGCGCTCTTGCACGAAGTTAGTAATGAAAGCTCGTGAACGCAAAATCTCCTGCGCCAAACGGGCATTGTCGACCTGCCCTTGGGGCATGTTAATGCCTGCTAAGGATGCTAAACCGCCCAATTGTCCGCCCATATTACCCAAGCCACTTCCCTGCGCTTCTTTGGTGGGTGCTAGTTTGGCTTCTGCGGCGTAAATATTGGGTAGGCTTAAGGCATAAATAACCGAGCCGACAGCAAACACAAACGTCACGGCAATGATAATCCATTTGCCTTTCCACAGAATGCTGAAGAGCTCGCGCAGGTCTATTTCGTCGTCTGCGACTTGGCGTTGCTGGGGTGTATTCGGGTCGGTCATGGGTGGTTTCGCTTTTGGGTTTTGTTTGGGTTTGTAATGGCGTTGAATTTAAGTTTATTGTTTCGGCATGCTTAGCATGCCCTACGTTTTTTGCGACGCCGTTGCTGGGCTTTAGGTACGCTACCGCCCTTGGGTTGTTGGGTCCCAAAGCTCCAGGCGTGACAAAAATGGCATAGAGCGGCACTCCTGCCTCTTTCGAATAGATTTTGCGTAATTAATAATTCTTTGGTGCGTGGTTGACTTATTTGCCCCGCACTATTCGCTGTGCGTTATCTGCGGCTTATCATATTGTTAGCAAAGCACCTGGCTTTACAGTGACCACTTGGGTAAAGGCTGGCACTTGGCCTACCCCTACCTTAACCAAGCGACCTATTCTACACCTATAGCCTGTAATCAGACAATGCGGTTTTATGAAAACTTAACGTTGTTGCTGGCTTTTCGCTCATTGGTTACGCAGCTTGCGCTATTGACGTTAAGTGACGTTGCTTGACGCTTGGTGTATTTTATCGCTTTCGCGCTCGTGCTTAGCTTCCAGCAAACGATGCTGAAGCGCTGTCATCAAAACTCCCAGTTGCTCCGCTAGCTTTGCTGACACACTGGCGCTTCATCTTTGTTGTAAGCACAAATAAAGACGGGGCACCTGCTGAGGTATCGAGCTCAGCAAAACAACTAAAGTTGTTTAACGAGCGGTTTAGCTACCGCTTTTGTCCTCATTTTGCGTGTTTTCGTTGTTGTCTTCAGCAATTTCTGCTGCGTAGTAATACCTGAGCAAGGGCGAGCTAGTTGGTAGTTCGAAGGTTTGGATAACTTTGCCTTTCTTTACCCGAACTAAGGTTTGATTGGTGCCTTTGAAAAAGATCCGCCACTTTTCAGATTCATACAGCCTTTGCTCTTCATAGCTTAGCTGATGTAATGCACTGCCAAGTCGCTCCTCAGTCCACACCCCCTGCCTATACCTCTCTGAATCCATTCGCTCTGTGGCGAAACCTGTTGCTATGAGAGTACGCTCGGCGAAGAACCTCAGCGTAAGCACGTCAAATTTGAAGAGTGTGACTATTAATAAAATCAGCACTGGGAACTGTATTGTTTTTATCGGTCTTGAAAGCTGAAATAATGCTTCTTTCATTAGTTTACCGGAGGAAGCTTGCTCTTTACGCGTCAGCTCATTCACAGAAAATATAAAAACAATTAAAACCGGCCTTGTTGATCAAATCCGTACCGAGGGTAAAATTGCCCCTTTCCCACCTGGGGTTAGCGCACCATTTCGCTCACAGGCATCCCAAGGCGTGTTAATTTATTAAGTACGGCGACCCGTACATAACC
>NZ_PIPK01000018.1 GCF_003987335.1 Aliidiomarina maris
AAGCTAGAAATGTTACCGCTCGACTTGCATGTGTTAGGCCTGCCGCCAGCGTTCAATCTGAGCCATGATCAAACTCTTCAATTAAAGATTTTGATATGCAAGTGCTCAATGAATCGTTGGTTCTTAATCAATTTGGTCATTAAAGACCGCTTTGTTTGGTCACCAGCATTTCATGAGCATTTTGATTCGTAGGGCAGGCTTAGCCTGCCGTTCAAATCTGCTACCGAGGTAGCTTTTTAAGTTGCTCAATCAATGTAAGTGCCCACACAGATTGCTTGGCTTTGATATATTGTTAAAGAACGTTTTGCTTGGCGCTGTCCGCTTCAAGCGAGGTGCGTATTCTACACAACTCATTTTCAGTGTCAACTCTTTTTTCAAGTTTCTGCGTTCAATTTGACTTGTTAGCAGACAGTTAACACTGAGTTTTAAACCTTTCCCGCTCATCTCGAGCTGGGAGCGCCATTTTAAGGATTTAATCAATCCCGTCAAGGCTTTTTTCAAACTTAATTTGCTAGCAACTCGTTGCTGGCTAACCGTTTGAAGTGAGGCGCATTATAGAGATGACAGCGGCGATGACAAGGACTTTTTGCAAAAAACTTTATAAAAACCTGCGTTTGAAGCAATTCTAAGCAATTTGAGTTATATTTATTCTATATTGTTAGTTAAATACACTTTAAAGGAGTGTTTATGTCCCCCAACCACCTTCGTGCATACCAAGGCAAGTACCCGAAGTATGCTTCTTCTACTTATATTGATAGATCCAGCGTTCTGGTTGGTGACATCGAAATCGGTAAAGATAGTAGCATCTGGCCTTTAGTGGCGGCGCGTGGTGATGTTAATCACATTAGGATTGGTGAGCGCACTAACATTCAGGACGGTAGTGTGCTGCATGTTACGCGTACCAACCCTGAAGCACCTGACGGTTATGCCTTGTTAATTGGGGATGATGTCACTGTAGGTCATAAAGTTATGCTGCATGGCTGCACCCTGCATAATCGTATATTAGTCGGTATGGGGGCGATTGTGATGGACGGCGCTGTAGTCGAAGATGATGTCATTATTGCTGCTGGTTCTTTAGTTCCACCAAATAAGCATTTAGTAAGTGGCTATCTATATGTGGGCAGCCCGGTTAAGCAAGCGCGTCCTTTGCATCAGGCTGAGCGTGACTTCTTGGCTAAATCAGCAGAAAACTATGTGCAACTCAAGAATGAATACTTGAATGAGAATGCAGATGACTAGTGATTAAAGCTAATGAAAGTCTCGTGACCGAACCGCGCGCGTTGGTAACAAATCGCTGCGGTCGGTCATCCGCCCTGCAATAACATGAATCACTTCACCTTCAATTTCTATTCTTCCTTTTACTTCTAACAGTTTCGCATTCAGCCATTGCTTGCGTTGCGTGCGCCCAAGATCACGCCATACCACTACATTCACATTACCGGTTTCGTCTTCAAGGGTGACAAAGGTGACCCCTGCACTGGTCGATGGTCGTTGACGACCCACGACCAAGCCAAGGACTGTCACTAGTTGGCCGCTACGTAAGTTTTTCAATTGCGCCGCGCGCTTGTAATTAGGTAACTGAGGTGCCGAAGCAGCAAGTAGAGCCAGAGGATGCGCTGCTAACGTTAAACCTAGGCTGGCATAATCTTGCACCATATCACTGAGTGCATCTGGTGCTGGTAACTGATAATCCGCTTGTCCTTCTTCTGCATGCTGGAGCATATCAAGCTGATCACCAAGCCGAGTCATCTGCCAACGGGTTTGATAGCGATGACCAGATAATCGTGCAAATGCGCCAGCGCTCGCTAATGCCTCCATATCCAGTGTGGGTAACTGCAATTGCTGAACCTGCTGAATACTTTCAAATCCGCTGATTGGACGTGCTGCCAGTAAATCATCCGCCACGGACTGCGATAGCCCTTTGACCAAAAGCAGGCCCAACTGGATACAGGCTTTACCGTTTGGATATACGACCTGATGCAACCAACTGCTTTGATTGATGCATATAGGTAACACCTCGACTTGGTGCTGCCTTGCGTCTTGCACTAATTGATCGGCTGAGTAAAAGCCCATCGGCAGGCTGTTTAATAGACCTACATAAAAGGCTGCAGGGTAATGACACTTCAACCATGCCGACGCATACGCAAGATTGGCAAAGCTGGCGGCATGAGATTCAGGAAAGCCGTACTCACCAAAACCGAGTATTTGCTCAAACAAGCGCAGCGCAAATTGCTCTTCGTAACCACGAAGCAACATGCCTTCGACAATTTTGCGCTTGAACTCAAGCATTTGGCCTTTACTTTTCCATGTTGCCATAGCGCGCCTGAGTTGGTCTGCCTCACCCCCACTAAAGCCAGCCGCAACCATCGCCAGCTTAATCACTTGCTCTTGGAAGATAGGTACCCCAAGCGTTCGCTGGAGCACATCTTGTACCGCAGCATTAGGGTAGGTAACGGGTTCAAGACCATCGCGACGGCGTAAATAAGGGTGCACCATATCGCCTTGAATAGGGCCAGGCCTTACTATCGCGATTTGCACGACTAAGTCGTAAAAAGTCTTTGGCTTTAACCTAGGTAACATATTCATTTGTGCTCGCGATTCGACTTGAAACACGCCCACGGCATCGGCCTTACATAGCATGGTATAGACACTCGGGTCTTCTTGAGGAATGTCAGCCAGGCCAAGTTGCTGGCCACTTCTTTGCGCCACAATATCCAAGCTGCGTCGCAACGCGGTTAACATGCCCAGCCCTAACACATCGACTTTAAGCAACTTCAGCGTTTCAATATCATTTTTATCCCACTGAATCACAGTGCGCTCGGGCATAGCGGCATTTTCTATCGGAACTAAATTGGATAGTGCGCCTTTTGCGATAACAAAACCGCCCACATGCTGAGACAGGTGGCGCGGGAAACCTTTTAACTGCGCAGTCAGTTGCAATAGGTGCATGCCAAGCGGGTGCTGTAGTACGCCCATCGCTTCGAGTTGCTGTTGCCAATCGTCCTCGCTGTCACGACGATCAAGGCGAGCCAGCAATTGATTTAACTGGATTAATGGAAAGCCTAACGCTTTGCCGACATCTTTAAGGGCACTACGCAGTCGATAAGTAATCACTGTCGCGGTAAGAGCCGCTCGCTGACGTCCATACTTTTGATAAATATATTGAATCACTTCTTCACGACGCTGATGTTCAAAATCGACATCGATATCGGGTGGCTCATCGCGTTCTTTTGAAATAAAGCGCTCAAATAATAGTTGCGACTGGGCAGGGTTCACTGCGGTAATACCTAAGCAGTAACATAAAACGGAATTAGCTGCTGAACCACGGCCTTGAAATAAGATTTGCTGCTGACGAGCAAACTCAATCACATCGTAAATAGTTAAAAAGAAGTGCTCATACTGCAGATCATGCACCAGAGATAACTCATTCACTAATTGGTGTGCTATTGCAGGAGGCACTTGCTGTTGAAAACGCCTTTTTGCCCCCAACCAAGCTTGCTCGGCTAAGTATTCATGGGGTTGATAACCTTGGGGCACCACTTCACTCGGGTACTGGTATTGCAAGCTGTCGAGGACAAACTGACACTGCTTGGCTATCGCTACACTACGCTTAAGCCAAGCAGGCTGAAACAGCTGCTGTAACTCAGCTAAGGTACGCAAGCGCTGCTCTGCATTACACGGTAAATGCGCTTGCTGCTGAGCCACGGTCTGGCCGGCGCGTATCGATAGCACCGTATGTAACAAAGGAAGCCTTTGCGCATGATGCATTCGTGCCATATTAGAAGCCACTATGGGTAAGCCGCATTGTTCTGAGAGCTTGCATAGCGCTTGAACAAAAGCTTTATCTGCAGGCAATAAATCGCGTTTTATCAGTAAAAAGGTACGCTGGTTAAATCGCTGAGCTAACTGCAACATAAGCTCTGTATTTGGGCTTCGCCAACTACCCAGCGGACAATACAGGAGCACACAGTCGCTCAGGTCGTGGTGCAATAAATCCGCACTTGAAAATTGATACTGACCTTTAGGCGCTCGTTGCCGGCAATGGGTGATCAGCGCACTTAATTGCTCATAGCCATGCTGATTAGTTGCAAGCAGGGTGAAAGTATCATCCTGATCATTAAAGTAGCTGCCCACAATAAGTTGTATCGGAGTGCTTTGGGTTTGCTTCCAAGCCTTTACCACCCCAGCCACAGAGCACTCGTCAGTGATAGCAATGGCTTGATAACCCAACGCGTGAGCTTGCTGCACCATTTCTTGGGGCGATGATGCGGCACTTAAAAATGAATAATGACTAAGGCAGTGTAGCTCTGCGAATTGATATGCGTCCAACACGAGCGACCTCTTAGCTTAACCAACCATGCAAGAACCACTGACCAGGATCTTGTTGGGGCGATGCTTGCGCCTTCGCATCATGTTGAAAATACACCCAGCCCCAACGCCCGACTTTATCTTGCGCAATTAAGTAATCGCGATCAGCAGCGCCGGACTGATCAGGCAACCACCAAGGTGGCTGGATACGCTGGGGTTGCCCTTGAATGCGCCAGCCGCGAATATCGATCGGCTTTGGGCTCAGCAACCAAGGTGGCCGCCAATCAAGGTAAGACTGGGTTGAGTCGTGCGCAGTGCTGAGCCCAATATCTTGGTCAGATACCGGCTGTAAACTTTGCTGGAGTTCAGGTAACCAACCAGTGTGCTGGTGAATGGTTTGGACTTTGTCAGCGCCCAAACGGCTTTGTAAGCGATTCAGTAAAGTAGCTAGTTGATGCTCCCCAGCTTTTGATTGGTCTAAGCGCATCGGTTGTGCGGTGAATGCTTCGGTTTGCTCCACATACAACCCAATATCAACAATAGGTGCCTTAAAACGACGGTTTTCGAGCTTGAGTTGCAACACAGAGTAAGTATCAGCCAGTCGGTAAACTGCTCGAGCGAAGCCAATTTCGACACACTCCACCCCTAATGGGAAGGTGGCAAATGCGTTACTCTTATAAGGCATTTGCGCTGGGTTGCCCTGAAAGTCACGGTTAAATAATACTAAATAAATGCGCGTGACTGCTTGTTGTGACTGACGTAGATGTTGCTCAAGATCTTGCAATAAGCTTTTAGCAACGAACCTTAAGCCCGACCACACATGCACTTCCGCATGCAACTGACGGTGAAGGTAGATCAGCTCACGGGGCTGGTAGATAAGCAGTCGCGGTTTCAACTGCCCCTTTAGTTGCAAGATAAAGTCCACGATTGGCTGGCCTAACTTTTTACCCAGAATAGGCACAGGGATTTGCAACAGCTTATCTATGGTGTCTAACCCCATACTACTGAGCTTATGGTGCAAATCGTCAGCCAGCCCACAAACCCTTAACGGGTAACCTTGGCATGCTTGCAACAGCGCCTCGGCACGATCATCAATACCGAGTTTTGCCAGCAGCGGATTGCTAGAAAAGCTTGCGCGATATTCAGTGTCGACTAGTAGTTTCGACACCTTGTCAGCCACAGTCTGTTGCTGAGCATGCAGTCGTTGTTGAGTCGTGAGCTGAACCCAAAGTCCATTTGCTTCAGTATCGAGGCTGAGATCAGCAAATGCGGTGTACAAACGCTCAGCTAGCTGTTGCAGTAACCGTTGTTCGACCTCAGGTTGCCAATACGCATAATCTAGCGCATCGGCAAGTAACCACGCATCCGATAAGGCTAAGCCAGGGTGGATACCTAAAGCTCGCGCACTGGGGTTTGCTTGTACGACCTTATTGCGATCACTGCACACGATGAGTAAAGGTTGCTCGCAGTTTGGCCGTTGCTGCATCCAGTGCTGCAACTGTAACTGATGAAATTCAAGGTACAACCAAGTACCGCGGAGCTCATGCGCGTTCATCTGAATCTACCTATGCACGGCTAGTTTTTCAGCATCAAGTGATACAGGCCAACCGCCAGGCCGCTTCAGAACATCAAAAGCGATACTTGAACTTGCCGACGTTGCAGCATGTAAGCGCACTCGTACGCGGGTATGGTACGCCCGAGCTTCTTGCGGCATCAGGCCACTAAACACCAACACCAAGGCCTCGGGGGCTTGTTGCATGGCGCGCTGCCAAGAACGCACAGTTTGCACGTCTGGCTGCGGATGCCACAACAACACAACACCATGGCCTAAATTGCTAATAATTTGACTGCTCGCCCATTTGATTTCCTCGTCACTGAGCTGATCAAGCACATAATGTTCGGCTGCATGTTGTAAACCCGGCACAAACGGCTGAGCGGGTGGATTCAACCAAAACACTGGCGCTGAGTTTGCGTACGCGACTGCCGCTTGCACCAATTGGCTATCACCATAAAAATCTGCGGGGCGTTGAAATTCGTGCAGTTTGCCCAGCGCTAGACCGCCCCCCAAGGCATGGTCCAGCCCGGCAAACCCCGTTGCAATGTGCTGCCTACTGGCGCTCGATAACTTGTTGGCTTGGCAGTGGGCTGAGCTATGCCCGTCAGTAGCCGATTGACTCGCACGAAACACTTGTCCGCGCTGAATTAAGTCGGTTAACAGCTGTGATGTTGGCGATACCAGATTTTGTTTAGCCATAATGATACACCGCAGAATAGTTGCTGCCTCAAATAACTGTATATGCATACAGTATAATAGCTAAATTTTGCCCAATGCAAGCATGGAAAGGTAAGCATTCTGCTGACTATCAGGTATGATATTGACGTCATTGGCTTTATCATTTGAGAAAATCGAAATATGTTAAGATTTTTACCTGCGCCAGTTAAGGTTGTCATAAATTTTCTCTGGGGCGCTTTTTGGACCACTTTAATTGCCATCGGGATAATTACCCTTGGTCTGTTTAAAATTATCCCCATCCGTCCATGGCAACGGTTTATTTCTGCACTCGCCAACAACCTTTTCCGGGTTTGGGGCTATGCAGTGGCCGCTATGTTCAGTTTGACCCAGAAGACTCGCTGGCAAGTGGAGGGTGGTCTTGCCCTCAATCGTGACAGTTGGTACCTGATTCTGGCCAACCATTTAAGCTGGGTAGATATTTTAGTGCTGATGAAATTAGCCAGTAAAGATATGCCTATGCCGCGCTTTTTTCTTAAACAACAGTTGTTCTGGATCCCGTTTATCGGTTTAGGCTGTTGGGTATTAGACATGCCGTTCATGAAGCGCTATTCGCGTCAGCAAATTGCGAAGAAGCCGCACCTGCAAGGTAAAGATATTGAAACCACGCGTAAGTCATGTGAGAAATTTAAAGATATTCCCACCACGGTGATTAACTTCTGTGAAGGTACTCGCTTCACTGAACAGAAGAAGGACCAAAAACAGAGCCCTTACCAGCACTTACTCCCGCCAAAAGCAGGCGGTACCGCATTTACGCTGCAAGCTATGAAGGGCAACTTTGATGCTATTTTGGACATAACTATCGTGTACCCAGATCGCAATCCCAACAAACCCTTGGTGCTAGACTTCTTAGCCGGCCGCCTGCGCCACATTCACTTGCATATCGACGCCTTAGAGGTCACCGATGATTTAGTCGGCGATTATAATGACCCAGCCTATCAAGCCCATTTTCAAAGCTGGCTAAACGCGCGCTGGGCTTTGAAAGATAAACGTATCACCGAGACATTAACGCAGTACCCTAGTACCCGCGATAACTAATAAAAAACCCGCTTACACAGCGGGTTTTTTATTTCCATGCTGACTATCTTATTCAGCTTCGTCGGGCTTTTTAATCGGTAACGCATCTTTATCTTGGTCACCGCTTGCAGGTTCAGACTTCTCCTCTCCACGCTGACTGAACATCTTCGGGTCAACTCGCAATGCTTGCATATCTAATCCACTTGGGTGCTGGTAAACGCGTAAGCCAAAGTGTGAAATCACCGCAAACAAATGGTCAAAAATATCTGACTGAGTGCCTTCATAGTCGGCCCAAGCGGTGCTATTGGTGAACCCGTAGACCTGCAATGGCAAGCCATCGGCAGTTGGCGCAAGCTGGCGCACCAACATAAACAGTTCTTGATGAATGCCAGGATGGTGCTTCAAGTACTGAGTGACATAAGCTCTAAACGTGCCTATGTTCGTCATCGCCCGTGAGTTCAGCGCATCATCGCCATGCTCTTCCAGCTCTTTATTCCACTTCTCAATGTCCTGCTGCTTAGTTTCAATATATTCACGTAACAACTTGAACCCTTTGAGACGCTCAATTTCATCCGCAGTTAAAAAGCGAATGCTTTGCTGGTCAATCATCATGTCCCGCATCATCCGGCGGCCACCTGATTCCTGCATACCGCGCCAATTCTTAAACGCGGTATCAATAAAGCGACGGGTGGGAATGGTGGTGATAGTTTTATCCCAGTTTTGCACCTTCACCACATGCAAAGAGATATCAATTACATCACCGTCCGCGCTTAAGCCGGGCATTTCTACCCAATCGCCCACACGGATAATGTCATTGGATGTAATTTGCATGCTTGCGACTAAGGACAGCAAAGTGTCTTGGAACACTAGCATCAATACCGCCGCCATCGCACCTAAACCAGACAATAGAATAAGTGGCGAACGGTCAATAAGTGTTGCGATAATGAGCAGAACAGCAATCACATAAATGACTATCTTTATGACCTGCACATACCCTTTAATGGGCTTCATCGCGGCATCAGGGCGACGCTCGTACAAGCGGTTTAAGATCGTGAGGAAGTTACCTATGGCGAGTGCAATCGTGAGGATAATAAATGCCGAGGCGACGTTACGAACCACACTGGTAACAAAATCAGGCAAGTTTGGAATCAGCGCAACACCCGCAGATAGCACAATCGCAGGAACCACATTGGATAAGCGGGTAATTACTCTGGATTCTTCGAAAAGCGCATCGCGGCCAATCGGTGTATGGCGCAGCGCACGAGTTAACCCCGTGAGCAAGACATGCTTGGTGACCCAATTACTAATGCCAGCTAAAACCAGCAGAAGCGAAATTGCGATCAGCGTGTATAAGTATGGCTGGTTTTCAATCCAACCCCACCAAGTCGTCATTTGTGCCTGAAATTCTTCCATTCCACCCTCAATGTATGATTATCAGCGCCTGTAAAATTAGCAAAAACCTAAGCAACACGCAAGCTGCACTCAAGCTAATGCGGCTAAGGTCGATATTAAACATTATGTAAAAATGACGTACAATGGTACAGAAACTCAATTCTGGAGATCCATATGGCTTTATCAATTCAACAGCGCGTGCTTAGTTTAGCGCTGATCCCCCCTGTACTTATTGCAGCCATGTTAACCATTTACAATTATGCTCAGTCTCGCAATATCGGTAGCCAGACAGTGAACGATTTCGCCACACAAATGGAGCGTGACCGCCGGGCAGAGGTCAGCAACTACCTAGAGCTCGCATTGAGCTCAATTGCACCGTTAGTGGCAGCTGATGACGGTTCAAATACCGCTGAATTGCAACGCCAGGCCAAACAAACTCTTCGCAGTTTACGTTTTGATGATGCCGGTGACGTGGGCTATATCTTTGTCTATGACCGCCAAGGGATTAGCGTTGCCCATGGGGTGAACCAAGGGTTAGAAGGGCGTAATTTATATAATTTCCAAGACCCAAATGGGGTGTATTTGATCCAAGAGCTGATCCGTGCGGCTGAGCGCGGCGGTGATTACGTAGAATACGGCTGGGAACATACCAATGGCAACATTGGACCGAAATTAGGCTACGCGGATCTGGTCAGTGAATGGAACTGGGTCGTTGGTACTGGGTTTTGGATTGAAGGTTTACAAGCTCAGGTTGACGCGACTGCGAATCAGGTTGAGTCCGCAGTCAATGAAGCTTTCGTCAACACCCTGATAGCTTCGGTGATTGCGGTGTTGCTGATTGCCGCCGTTGCAGTATTCGTCTCTCGAGGCATTACACGCCCGCTGCGCACTACGGTGTTGGCCATGAACGACGTTTCCCAGGGCGATGGTGACTTAACCCGCCGCATTCGTGTCGAGCACCAAGACGAACTGGGTCATTTGGCCACCTCGTTTAACCGCTTTGCCGATGACGTTGGCAATATGGTGGTAACCATTCGCCAATCGTCCGAGTCAATGAACCAGGCGGCGGTCAAACTCAATGGTGTGTTAGCAGAAACCCGAACTGGCGTGACCCGTCAACAAGAGGAAAGCGAGCAAGTTGCTACCGCTATCAATGAGTTAGCGGCTGCGTCTCAAGAGGTGGCTCGCAGTGCACAAGAAGCGTCAACGGCAGCAGAACAAGCGGAAGCACTGGTTAATAAAGCCAATAGCCAACTTCACTCAGCGGTCAGTGTCATTCACGGCTTGGCTGATCAAGTCGCTGAGGGTGCCAGCGCTGTGGAGCAATTGAACCAGCAGTCGGGCCAAATTGGTAGTGTGTTGGATGTGATTCGAAATATTGCTGAGCAAACCAACCTGTTGGCACTGAATGCCGCGATTGAATCAGCACGCGCGGGCGAAGCCGGCAGAGGTTTTGCTGTGGTGGCCGACGAAGTGCGTACCCTAGCGAGCAGAACTCAGGCCAGCACCCATGAAATTGAATCCATGATTGAGCAGGTTCAACAGGGCACATTGAAAGTCACCAGCATTATGCAAGCGATTGAACAAGGCAGTGCGACCAGTGTTGCCGAAGCGGGTGAGGTGGAACATGCACTGGATGAGGTATTAAAATCAGTCAACACCATTAATACCCAAAATGCTCAAATCGCGACTGCCGCTGAAGAGCAAACCTCGGTTTCAGAGACGATTAATCAAAATATGACGACCATTGTCGATATTGCCAACCAAACTGCAGATGGCACGCGCCAAGCGACGTCTTATATGGAAGAGCTTGCGGATACCGCCAACCAACTGGAGCAAAATGTATCGCGCTACCAGGTGTAACTGAGTCAGGCGTAACTAGGCCAGGTGTCACTATGCCGCTATCAACAAAAAACCCGCTATCATAGCGGGTTTTTTATGTTCGAACTATTTAGAGCTATACTCGAAGCGCTTAACTATCTTTTTGGGCTAAGTACTTTGCCAGTTCAAGATAGTCGTTAAAGAAGTCTTCACTGTCGCGGAAACCCTGAGGGTTCATGCGGTAACGGCCATTCACGATAAAGGTCGGGGTGGCGCTGACATTAAAATTTTCAGCCTCACGGCGCATGCGGTTGGCTTGGCTACGCGCCGGAAAGCTATTGTAGGCGTTATCAAAAGCTTCACGGTCGACACCGACAGCAGCAAATACACCTGCAAGGTCGTCAATTGAGCTACTCACTTGGCGTTGCTGGAAGTGCTTGCGGAAAATCAGTGGCGCGACTTCATCAGACACCCCAAGAATATTCGCCGCAGCCCATGCACGCACGGTAATATCGCCCATATTACGAGCACCGATAAAATTCACATGATACTTTTTAAAGCTGTCGCCAAACTCAGCTTTCATCATTTGGCTAAACGGCTGAAACTGATAACAGCTACCGCAATAAAATGAGAAGAAATCAATAATTTCTACTTCTTCAGTGGCTTGCTCAGCGATAACATCATAATGCACGCCTTCGCGAAAATCTGTCGCGCTTGCCGCCGCAGTCACTACCATTGACGCTGCCGCAGCCATAGCTAACCAAAATTTCTTCATTGTTTGTCACCTGTTGTTAACACATCTGCAGGCATTATGCCTGCGTTAATAACCTGACTGCAAGCGCAGCGGTTCATCGTCTAATGCAGCCAGCTGCTCTTTGAGTGCTAACACCTGACGTTCCCAATAACTTTCTTCTGCAAACCAACTAAAGTTTCGCGGGAAGGCAGGGTCAGACCAACGTTTCGCTAGCCAAGCCATGTATTGAATGATTCTCCAAGCCCGTAAAGGTTCAATTAATTTGAGCTCAGCAGGGTTAAATTCAGCAAATTCTTCGTAGCCGTCGATTAAGGTATCTAGCTGCATCAGTTGAGCGCTGCGGTCCCCCGACAACATCATCCATAAGTCCTGAATTGCGGGCCCTTGGCGGCAGTCATCTAAATCGACTAAGGTCAATTGCTCGTCACGCCACAGCAAATTACCCACGTGGCAATCACCATGCAGGCGAATCGATTGGCCCAGCTGCCAATCAACCGACTGCAGGCGCTGATACACATGTTGCAAGATGGTATCAAAAGGCAGTCGCATCGCGCTTGGAATAAGCTCGCACTGTTGCAGCGTCGTCATCGCATCGCTTAGTTGCGCGTCACTCACCAATGTCGGCCGGTGTAAGAAAGGCGTAGCTTTGCCCACCATATGCAGACGCCCTATTTGACGCCCCAATTGGAACAAATGCTCGTCTTGATCTGCTTCTAAGGCACGCCCGCCCACACTGGGGAACACGCAAAATCGATAACCTTGGAAATGATGCAGCGTACGAGATTCAGAGCCCAGCGCCAGCGGCGCTACCACTGGAATTTCGGCGTCTAATAGGGCTTGGGTAAAGTGATGCTCTTCTTCAATCTGGGCATCACTCCAGCGTTCTGGGCGATAAAATTTCACCACATAACGGCGTCCGTCAGCGGCAAACTGGTAGACGCGGTTTTCATAGCTATTTAATGCCAGTAAACCGCTATCAGGCCAAATATCTATGCCTTCCAGCGCATCTAAAATCATGTCTGGAGTCAGCTTGGAAAAACTAAAATCGCTCATCGTGAAATAAAGTTACTCTGTGTCTGGCGACTGACCCGACTGTCACTTTCGGCGGTCACGGTGAAGTTAATTTCGACTAAGCTTGCGCTTAAGAAATAAGGGTCGATAGCGACGGTAATCGGCACAATGTGTACCTCACCACCAGCCACTTCAACTTGTGCTGGGCCAATATACTCAAGATCCTCAATACCAGTCGCGTGAATGCTATACACCTGCGCTTGCTGCGATTTATTCATAATTCGCAGCTGATACACGTTTTCAATAAAACCTTGTTGGTTCTCACGATACAGTGTATTGCGGTCACGCACCACATCTAGCTCCAATGGCACGCGGAACACGACATCCAGCACTAACAACGCACCAAGGGCCAACAATGCAAGGCCGTAACCGACACTTTTGAGGCGCCAAACCTTGGTTTCCCCGCCTTGTAAACGCCGCTCCGTGGTAAAGCTAATCAGCTTCTTCGGGTAGCCCATTTTCTCCATGACGTTGTCGCACGCGTCGATACATGCCCCACAATTAATACACTCGTATTGTAAGCCGTTGCGAATATCGATTCCGGTCGGGCATACCTGTACACATAAATTACAGTCGATGCAGTCACCTAAACCTAACTTGCTTGGCTCGACCTTGCGCCCGCGCGGCCCTCTTGGCTCACCGCGCTTCTCATCATACGCGACAATAAAGGTGTCTTTGTCGAACATCGCTGACTGAAAACGTGCATAAGGGCAAATGTGGGTACACATGATTTCGCGCATCCATCCCGCATTGCCATAGGTTGCAAAGGTGAAAAACAGCACGAACCCGACCGCCCAGGCGCTTGATTGCAGTACGAAAAACTCGCTGAATAAGGCGCGAATATCGGTAAAATAACCAACAAAGGTAAGCGCTGTGAATAGAGCCACGAGCAGCCAAGCCAGGTGTTTCAGGGTTTTGCGAATGAACTTGTCAGCATCCATAGGGCGCTGGTCGAGTTTCATGCGCTGATGACGGCTCCCTTCAATTTTGCGCTCAAACCACATAAAGATAAATGTCCATGTGGTCTGAGGGCAGGTAAACCCACACCATACCCGCCCCCAGAGCGTGGTCACTAAAAATAACGCAAATGCAGCAACCATAAACAGCCATGCAAGAATGGTGAGATCTTGCGGCCAAAGTGTGAGCCCGAAAATGCGAAAACGCTGCTCAAAGATATTTAATAGAATGGCCTGCTCACCTTGGTAAGTTAGCCACGGCAGCATTAAGAATAAGGCCATTAAGGCAAAACCTAACAAGCGCCGCATCGTTTCAACACGGCCTTTGACTTCGCGCACATAAATGCGGTCGTTTGGTGGGTATTGGTTAGCGCCTTTACCACCCTTAGGTGGATGAATTTTAACCGGTTTGGCGAGATCCACAGGGGCTTTGTCTTGCACCTGAATGGTGTATTCGTCGTTGTGCTGAGAGTCTTGTTGCATAGGAATAAACAACTGAGCTAATACCAAAGTGCACTCAGTATACGCCGATAAAACCGAAAGATCAGCGCTTCAACCTTGCGGCTGGTCAATGAATTGTATCGGTCACGATACTTTTTTTAGGGATGAGCAGGCGCCAGCAGAAGGGCACCCATAGCCATGAATGCCCTAGCATGGTGTGCTTAGCCGATAGCTAAACCAAGCACTATAGTGGCGGTGATGAAATACACCATCACGCCGACGGCATCGGCAATGGTGGTTACCAACGGCGTACTTGCGGTAGCAGGATCCCAACCGACAAGCTTAAGTAAGAAGGGAAGCAATAGCCCGGTTAAGCTACCTATCATAACAATCGCGAACATACTGATACCCACCACCAGCATAATATCTGGCGCACGGAAATATGCGACTGCCATCACCGCTGCGGACATCGATAAGCCCAATAACCCTGACACCAGAATTTCTTTAGCAAATAGTTTTACGCCGTCACCGCGCCCAATATCGCCGGTGGCGATTGCCCGTATCACCAGCGTTGCAGTTTGCGAGCCTGAGTTACCGCCACTGGCTATCAATAACGGTAAGAAAAACAACAACGACGCGTACGCCATGATGGTGTCTTCATAATACGTAATCGCGGCCCCCGAGAAGATATTCACAAACACCAGCAATACCAGCCAATTGATACGCTTTTTATACAGCGTAATTGGCCCAGCTTCGGTCAAGCTCATGTCTAAGCTGCCAACACTCGCCGATTTATGCATGGTTTCCGTGTCTTCTTCTTCGACAACGTCCATCGCGTCATCGAAGGTCACCATACCGACGAGTAAATTGTCTTCAGTGACCGCTGGGATCGCAATTAAGTCATAACGGCTGATAATACGTGCCGCTTCCGATTGCGGCATATCAGGACTTACCGTCACGACATCACGGGTCATCAAATCGTCAATCATTTCACTCGGCGCGGCCGTCAATAGCTGCCGTAGTGACACCACGCCCATCAGCTTATGTTTGCCATCAATCACATAGGCTTGGTAAATACTTTCTTTCTCTGGCGCGCTTTGACGCAACTTTTTAAGCGCCAGCTCAACATTCGCGCCCACCGGTATGGTGGCATAGTCCGAGGTCATGACCGCACCAATGGTGCCCTCTTCATAACTTGACAGGCGTAACAAGTCTTCACGTTCAGAACGTGCTAAACGTCGCATCAATGCGTCTTGCAGCTTGACGTCCAACAGCGAATACACGTCCGCTCGTTCGTCCGACGACATGTCGACAAAGAGCTTGGCTAGCACACTAATTTCCATGTGCGAGGCGACTTCTTGCTGGTGAGCAGGGCGCAAATAACCAAACACTTCGGCTTGCTGCTCTGCTTCCATCAAATCAAGCAAGGTCAGCGTGTTGTAGACCTCAAAGTGCTCATCAATATATTCGGCAACGTCTGCCGATGGCATTGCATTTAACGCCGCTTTTAAACCTTCTTGATCGTCCGCCTCAACCAGCTCGACGAGGTTTTCATAACCTTCTACATACTGCATCAAAATCCCCTCAAGTATGTGACTGGATGCTTGTTACTACTGAACACGCGGCACTGTCATATCTGCGGCATAGTCCGCGCTAAATGCGTTAGATTCAAAGCTGACATAGCCATCGGCTTCGCGCACAATCAATAACGCAGCAATATTATGGTGGTTAGCAAACGCAAGTCCCCGCTCAGGGCCCAACACTAAAATGGCACTGGCGAAGCCGTCGGCATCGGTGGCATTGTCGCCAAGCACGGTGACTGCCGCCAGCTTATGCGCAATAGGCTCGCCAGTAGTGGGGTCAATGGTATGCGAATAGCGCACGCCTTCTGACTCAAAGTAATTGCGATAATCGCCCGAACCTAGCATAGCAACATCTTGAATCGGCAGAATATGCTGTACCACTTGACGGTCATTCACTGGAGCTTCAATACCTACGCGCCAGCGCATGTCAGCAGTACGTTGGCCGCTGGCGTAAATATCGCCGCCAATGTTGACTAAATGATTGGTTATCCCTTGCTGGTTTAAGTACTGACTGACAGCATCTACCGCATAGCCTTTCGCAATACCCGATAAGTCGACAAATACATCGCTGCTTCGCGTCACCGTTTGCGCATCAGTATCTAAATGCACAAAATGATAGCCAACCTGCTCTAAGCGAGACTCTAACTCGCTTTGGCTAGGTCTTGAGGTCACTCGACCTTCAGGGCCAAAGCCCCATAGGTTCACCAAACCACCCACGGTATGGTCGAAAGCGCCCTCAGACATCCGCGCAATCGCTTCGCTGCGTTGCAGCACGAGCATCAGCTCTGGGTCCACAGCCACTTCGGTATGTAGCTCTGCACGGTTAATTCTGTTCAATACCGAGTCATCGCGGTAAGTCGACATTTGCCGATCAACTTCATTGAGAACATCCATCACCCCAGCTTCCACCTCAGTCAAATCAGCATTCGCATGCTGAGTGCCTAAGCTCACTTCAAAGAAAGTACCGAATATGTTACCCCGCATCACTTGAGGCTCTGGCGCCTGTGAGCACGCAGCAAGAGTAAAAAGTATTAAGGCAGGCAGCAGACAGCGCTGGACACGTGACATATAGAACGTCCTCACAGGTCAGTGGAAAAGGTGAATCATTGAATTCTAACATAAAGCCCAGAAATTGAGCTACTTTGCCGCGCGCTGGAACAGATAAAAAAAGCCCGCCGAGGAGGCGGGCAAAGGATAACGGCTGTTTGGGGAACAAACCGTACCGAGGTTGGCGGATGAGACCAACACTCGGATTTGCAGGAACGGTCAAATCAAATGGTTGGTACTGGGTTTAGCTTATCGCCGCAGCGGTCTTCGCTGCATTTAACACGGCCGCTAGCTTCACAGAACTTTGAATCGCCTGAGCACTCACACTGTGCTCCAACAAAGTCTTCACGTGTGCATCAATGCACATTCCGCAACCGTTTAGCGCGGAAACAGCCAGCGAATATAACTCAAAATCAGCTTTATCAACGCCAGGGTTAGCCATTGCGTTCATGCGCAAGCCTGCCGGCATTTTGCCAAACTGCTTATCGCTTGAAAGATGAATAAAGCGATAATAAATATTGTTCATTGCCATGAGTGACGCCGCGGTTTTCGCCGCTTCAATCACGTTGGCTTCCACTTTGCCTTCCGCTTCTGCTTCAACGGCCTTGGTTAATTCGGCATCGTTGATTGAATACGCAAGCGCGAGGGCCGTGCCGTAAAACTGAATATCTGTCATGCCAGTGGCAGCTACATTTGAAAACAAGTTACCAAGGTTAAGTTTGGTATCTTTTGAGTGGCTACCAAGCCCTGATTTGTAGTCAGAAATAGTCATTCATTACTCCATCATTTCGCTGCAACTAGGCTACTCAGCCGGTCGCTTCATGGTTAGGTATACCAGCGTCACTCTTTGACTGATGAGTGACGCTGGGCGCTCATACAAACGGCAAGTTATAGGGTGTCGCCACCTACTGCGCGGTTACATGGGCACAGCTCGTCAGTTTGCAAACCATCCAGGATACGCAAGATTTCTTGCGGATTACGGCCTACATTTAAGCTGTTAACTGACACGTGCTGAATCACGTTGTGTGGGTCGACAACAAAGGTAGCGCGTAAAGCAACATTTTCGGTTTTGTCACGTACGCCTAGACCGTCTACTAAGTCACCCGCGGTGTCAGCAAATGAATACTGGTTTAAACCGTTAAGGTCTGGGTGCTCACGGCGCCATGCCAGCTTAACGAATTCGTTGTCAGTGCTACCGCCTAGAACAACTGCGTCGCGGTCAGCGAATTCTTCATTCAGTTTCGCAAACTCAACGATTTCTGTTGGGCATACGAAAGTGAAATCTTTTGGATAGAAGAAAATGACTTTCCATTTGCCAGCGAAGCTGTCCTGGGTCACAGTTTCGAATGCACTTTGACCGTTTTCTTCTGGTAAATTAAAGCCAGGCTTAGCGGCTACAACTGAAAATTCTGGTAACTTATCACCAATCGTCAACATAAGATGTCCTCCATTAGGGCATAGTTTTTGAAACATGTGTTTCCAAATCACGAGGCTCATGATAGGTTTATGACCTTATCGGCGAAAGCGAATAAAAGCTATCAGCATAATCGAATAAGCAAATTCACTTGTGAGCGGTCGGTTCGCACTACAATAGGAAGACTATGAGCAAACTACCTAGCCTTAAAAATTTGAGTTACCTACTTGCGCTGCATCAGCATCAGAACTTTAACCGTGCGGCGCAGGCCTGTTTTGTCAGCCAATCTACCTTAAGTAGCGGCATTCAAAATCTTGAAGACCAACTGGGTTGTCAGTTAATTGAACGTGACCATAAATCGTTTTTGTTTACCGGGATGGGTGAAGAAATCGTTGAGCGCGCACGTGAAATTTTGACCCACACCGAAGAGCTGATGAACCATGCCCAAAGCCAAGGAAACGTGATGGAAGGGCCGTTGCGTTTAGGCTGTATTCCCACGATTGGCCCGTTTTTATTAGGCCCTTTGAGTAAAAAGCTGCACCACGATTTTCCCAAGTTACAATTGCAAATTCGCGAAGACACCACGGCTCAGCTGCTGCACTTGCTAAAAAACGGTGAATTGGATGCACTGATTTTGGCTCTTCCCATCGACACCCAAGGAAATCAGCATTGGGTTCTCGGGCGCGACCCTTTTAAGATGGTCATGCATCCGCACGTGGCAGAGTCCGTCGGTGAGCCGGTGAACTATAATAACTTGCCTGATCAGAGCATTTTCTTACTCGAAAATGAGCACTGTTTAACCGGTCACGCAGTGACTGCATGTCGTTTAGGCAACAGTAAGAAAATTAATCCATTTACTGCATCAAGTTTGCATAGCTTGGTGCAAATGGCCGAGGCTCGCGTCGGTGCGACTTTTGTGCCGCAAATGGCCATTGAGCAAGGCATTTTGAGTAATACCAGCTTGGTCGCGCTCACCCCGACGGATGGTGACGCGTATCGTGAAATTGGTTTAGTGTTTAGGCCGACCACATCGCGCCGCCGCACTTTCCGTAAAGTAGCTGAAACCATTGCTCAGCTGCTGCCAGAACCGACATTAAGCTAGCTAATTGATTTTGAACTAAAGCCGTCTACATCACGTAGGCAATGAGTTAATAATTCCGATCTTGTGGAGAAACCAAATATGAAAGCTCTACCACGTACTTTAGGCTTTGCGGCGTTAGGTTTGACTACGTTGGCTATGTCTGCAAATGCCGATACTATCGAAACCCGGTGGGCCAATGTTGCCGTCGAAACCGTTGCTGAAGGGCTCGAGCACCCATGGGGGATTGCATTTCTGGGTAACGGCCGAATGTTAGTCACCGAACGTGCAGGCCACATGCGTATCGTGGAAGCCGATGGCACTTTAGGCGAGCCGATTTCAGGCTTACCAGAAATCAAAGTGATGCGCCAAGGGGGACTCATGGACGTCACCTTAAGCCCGAATTACAGCAGCGACCGCACCATTTACTTTTCATATTCGGAACCTGAAAGTGCCGGTAGTGAAGTGACCAGTACCGCAGTCGCGCGCGCACGCTTAGACGGTAATGCCTTGCACGACGTCGAGGTGATTTTCAGTCAGTACCCGAAAGAAGACGGCGGGCGCCACTATGGCGGGCGTTTGAAGTTTAGTGCCGATGGCGAGTATCTATTTATCGGTTTAGGCGATCGCGGCCACCGTGAAGACGACTCTCAGTTAGTCAGTAACCACACCGGCACGTTAATTCGTATTTACCCGGACGGCTCAGTACCTAGCGATAACCCATTTGTCGACCAAGATGGTGCATTACCTGAAATCTGGTCGTATGGTCATCGCAACATTCAAGGCATGGATATCCAGCCTTCCACCGGCCACCTCTGGGCGGTTGAACATGGCCCTCAGGGCGGTGATGAGTTGAATCGTCCAGAAGCTGGACTAAACTACGGTTGGCCGGTCATTACGCACGGTGAGCAATACGGTGGTGGGCAAGTCGGAATTGGCTTCAAGCAAGAGGGCATGGAGCTACCAGTCTGGCATTGGACGCCTTCAATTGCCGTATCTGGCATGGCGTTTTATCAAGGCAACCAATTCCCCGCTTGGCAGGGTAATGTTTTGGCAACGGGCTTACGTGGCACCCAAGTAGCACGCTTAGAAGTGGACGGCGACCGCGTGATTCACCAAGAGGTGATGGAGCTTAGCGATCGAATCCGTGAAATTAAAGTCGATAGCGATGGCTATATTTATCTGCTGACCGACCACCCAAATGGAAAAATCTTGCGTTTGGCACCAGCTAACGCGTCGTAACCAACGGAGTTGTGCATGGTTCGAAGTCAACTTGGGCTCGCTATTTCAGCGAGCCTTTTTTATCTATATACCCCAGCATCTGCTGCGCAGAACGAAAGCCAGCAGCAGGATATTGAGCGCGTGGTCGTCACTGCCACTCGCACCGAGCAACCTTGGCTTACCACCCCTGCGAGTATTGACCGCGTCGAGGTGAACGAGCAGCTTTCCGGCTTACGTGTCGATATGGCTGAGGTCTTAGCGGGTATTCCCGGCGTCCAGGTCGATACCCGGTATAACTTTGCGCAAGACACGCGAGTTATTTTACGTGGTTTTGGGGCGCGTGCTGCCTTTGGCGTACGCGGCGTCGTGATGCGTTTAGACGGTGTGCCATTGTCAATGCCCGATGGGCAAGCCCAGACATCGAGTATCTTTATTGACGAGCCAAGCCACGTTGAGGTGTTACGCGGTCCTGTCGCTGCGGTGTATGGCAACGCTGCAGGTGGGGTGATTAACTTACAGAGCCAACTTGCAGACCAAAGTTACGTCAGTGCAGGGCATAGCATTGGCGCTAATGGCCGCGAACGCAGCACCCTTGACGGTGCGTATGTCGCTGACCAGTTAACCTTAGCAGGGCATTATGCGCGCTTTCGCACCGATGGTGATCGCGCTCAAGCGGCAGCAGAGCGCGACCAATATGCACTCCGCGGTGCCTATCAGTTTGGGCATAACATCGAACTGATTGCACGCATCGACGATAACGATGCGCCTTTATTACAAGACCCTGGGTCATTAACCCCAGAGCAGTGGCGTGACGACCCTGAGCAAACCTTTGCGGGCGCAAGCGTATTTGACACCCGCAAGACGATTCGCCACCGCCAGCAGTCACTCACATTGCGCCAAATTCAGGCAACCTATGACTGGGAGCTCGCGACATGGAACGGCCGCCGTGAAGTGGTTCAATTCTTGCCATTTCCGGGTAGCGAAATAACCTCGTCAGGGGCTGTGATTGACTTAACCCGTGATTTTTACGGCCTGCACGGGCAATTTAATTGGCGCCCAAGTGCCTTTGAGGGCCGCTGGCAGCTGAGCCTTGGCACCGATATCGAACGTCAGGAAGACACCCGTCTTGGCTTTGTGAACCAAAACGGGCAACCAGGTGACTTACGCCGCGACGAAACAGGCCGCGTCGATAAAGACGATGTGTACGCGCTTAGCCAGTTAGATATCACCGAGCGCTTGAGCTGGCTCGCTGGTGTGCGCATGTCCGAACTAAGTTTCGATGTGCGTGACCGCTATATCATCGAAGGTATAGTGCCAGACGATAGCGGTAGCAATCGGTATCGTGAAACCTCTTGGACACAAGGTTTAAGCTATCAATTAAACCAACAATGGTCTGTGTTTGCAGCCTTTGGTGAAGGATTCGAAACACCAACCCTAACCGAATTGGCGTATCGCAACGATGGCAGCGGGCTCAACCCAGATCTTGGCCCCGCCTTCGTGACGCAATACGAAGCCGGTATCAAATGGCTCGGCCCTCAAGGGCAATTGCAAATGAGTGTGTTTGCAGTCGACACAGACGATGAAATTGTTGTCGACCAGTCGATTGATGGCCGCACTACCTATCGCAATGCTGGTGAAACCGAACGTCGTGGAGTAGAGCTCAGTAGCCGCTGGCTGCTGCACCCACAATTTGACCTGCGAGCCGCTGCCAGCATCATGAATGCGCGCTATCGCGATATCGACGGTGTAAGTGGCAACCGCATTCCAGGGGTCGCCAACACCAATGCATTTGCCCAGCTCAACTTCTTGCCTTGGCAGGATGAGCGCTTGCGCGCATCAGTCACTGCGCAGTACCGCTCACAAGTTGCAGCGAATGATAGCAATGACGTATTTGCCCCCGGCTTTACCCTTTGGCATGCAGGTTTAGATGCCATGCAAAATGTGCATGCATGGCAGTTTTCTCAGTGGATACGTGTCGATAACCTGTTGGATAAGCAATATGTTGGCTCGGTGGTGGTCAACCAAGGTAGTGGTCGCGCATTCGAGCCAGCGCCCGGCCGCCAGCTCAGTGCGGGGCTGCGAGTCACGCGTCGCTTTTAAGTGCAGCGGATTAGCCACCTGCGCCAGCAAAAAAACGCCAGCGAAATGCTGGCGTTTTTTTACCTATGCATGTATCGCTACAAAATTTAAGGCTGATTATTCAAAATATGTACCAGTGCTTTAGCCGTCGGCTCTGACGACGCAGGGTTCTGGCCGGTGACGAGTAAGCCGTCTTGAATCACATACGGCTGCCAATCATCGGTTTTCTCGTACTTGGCGCCTTTTTCTTGCAGCGCATCTTCGAGTAAAAACGGCACGATGTCAGTTAACTCAACCGCTTCTTCCTCGCTATTGCTAAAACCAGTTACCGCACGACCGGCGATCATAGGTTTGCCCGCTAAGTTGGCGTTGAGCAGCACCGCGGGTGCATGGCACACCGCCGCAACGGCTTTGCCTTGTTGCCAGAAATCTTCGAGTAGACGAATGGAATTTTCGTCGTTGGTTAAATCCCACAACGGGCCATGCCCACCGGGATAGAACACGGCGTCATAATCATCAGCATTTAAATCGGCGAGCTTTAGGGTTTTTGCCAGCTTCTCCTTTAACTCATCATCTTTGTAGAAGCGACGCGTCGCTGCGGTTTGCGCATCGTCACTTTCACTATTTGGGTCAATCGGCGGCTGGCCACCTTGAGGGGATGCCAGCGTGATCTCAGCACCCGCTTCATCAAACACATAATAGGGCGCCGCGAATTCTTCCACCCAAAAACCAGTCTTACGCCCAGTGTCTCCCAACGAATCGTGAGAGGTCAATACCATCAATATTTTCATTTAAACCTCATTCCTTGTCACCCTTGCGAGCGTGAATTAATCTTCCAACCAGCGATACAGCGTACGTCGGGTTACCCCAAGTATCTCAGCGGCTTTGCGTTTATTGCCGCCCGCCTCTCTTAAAACATAGCGCACATAATCTCTTTGTACATCGCTTAAGGTGCGTAAAGCTGACATTTCCTGACTTGGCCGGCCGCTATCTGCGCCCCCAGACTGAGCTTGCTCGAGCTGGCTTGCTTGTTGGATGCGCTCTGGTAGGTGTTCTGGTTTAATCTCTTTGCCTTGGCAGAAAGTGACTGCCCGTTCCATCGCATTTTGCAGTTCGCGCACATTGCCAGGGAAAGGGTAGCTATATAAAAGGTTCAACGCCTCGCGTGACAATACCGGCGTGCTGCCCTTGGCTTGGCTTAAGTGTGCAATAAAGTGTTGGGCCAATAACTCGCAGTCTTCACCGCGTTCACGCAAGGGAGGCACTTTTAGTGAAAACGTTTCTAAGCGATAGAATAAGTCTTGGCGAAAGCGGCTTTCGCCGACCAAGGCTTCAAGGTCACGATGGGTCGCAGCGATGATGCGAACATCCACCGCAAACTCTTGATCACTCCCAACAGGGCGAATGCGGCCCTCTTGCAGCACACGTAACAGCTTGGCCTGCAGTTCAAGCGGCATTTCACCAATTTCATCTAACAGTAGCGTGCCCTGATGGGCTTCTTTCAACAAGCCTGAGCGCGCTTTTTGCGCTCCCGTAAACGCACCCGCTGCATGGCCAAAGAACTCACTTTCCATCAGCTCTTTAGGAATACCCGCACAGTTCACCGCCAAGAAAGGACCGTCCTGGCGCGGACTTTCCTGGTGAATAGCACGAGCAACTAACTCTTTACCCGTTCCACTTTCGCCTAACACCAGCACCGCAGATTCGGCTTTCGCGACTTGGCTAACTTGGTGGTACAGATCACGCATCGCACGACTTTGACCTAACATGCCGTGAAAACTGGTTTGCACCTGTCCCGCCCGCAACGCCTCCACCGTGGTCCGCAAGCGGCGGTTTTCGAGTAGTCGTGTGACAGTTAGCAGAAAATGCTCCATGTCCAACGGTTTGGTTAAGAAGTCATCGGCACCTTGTTTAAGGGCCTCAACCGCTTGGGCCACCGTGCCAAATGCGGTGATCAGTAAAATGGACGGCGCATTTGGCAGTTGCAGCAACTGTGGCACCATCGTCATACCATTCGCGCCGGGTAAACGCAGATCACTCACCACCAAGTCAGGCTGAACCTGTTGAATCAGTGGCAGGGCGTTCTCAACGCTCTCCGCCGCCTGCACTTGATAGCCTTCGCTTTCAAGCTCTTCAGTGAGTAGCTCGCGTAAGCCTGGGTCATCCTCCACCACTACAATACGAATTACATCGCTCATTCTAAGACTCCTTGCTTACTTCCAGCGCCGGCGCTTGTGCCGCAATTGGTAACCACAAAACAACTTCACACCCACCGCTCGGATGATTACTCAGGTGTAAATAGCCCGCGTGCTCCGCCATCACATTGTGCACAATGGCAAGCCCTAACCCAGTGCCTTCTCCATGTGACTTGGTAGAGAAAAATGGTTCGAGCAATCGCTCCACGGTGACGTTACTGGGTAGGCCCGCGCCATCATCACGAATCGCGATACGAATACCGTCCACGCCCTGATAACTGTCTTGCTGAGCTAGCACCCAAACGTGATGACTAGCGGCTTGAGCGGCATTACGCATCACATTCACCAGCGCTAATTCGATTCGAGATTCATCTGCCTGGAGTTGTAAGTCAGGACATGCACTAATTTCAATCGTAAGGTCATCACGCGTCACTTCATGACTGACGTTGGTCATACACTCTTCAATAAGCTGGCGAATATGAATCACATCGACGCCTTCATCCTGCTGGCGTGCATAATTAAGTAATTGACGAACAATACGGGTTAACCGTGCCACTTGGCCGCGAATCGCTGTGAGCTGCCGGTTCGCTTGGGGGTCGTCGCCATAGGTTTGAGCCAAGCGGCGCGCGCGCCCATCAATAACGGTCAACGGCGCGCCTAATTCATGTGCGACCCCGCTAGCCACACGGCCAATAGCGGCCATTTTCTTTTGGTGCTGCAAACGCTTGGCGAGTGCTTCTTCCTGCGCTTGATGGGCGGCAAGCTCTTGGTCTTTGGCATCAATACTATCAAGCATACGGTTCAGTTGGCCCGCCAGCCGCGCTAATTCGCTCGGCCCAGTTTGCTCTGCACGGTAGCTACGCTCACCGCGCTCAACCCGCTGCATCGCCAAGGTCAAGGCATTGATATGACGCCCAACGCCACTATAGTGGCCGAAAATAACAATCGCTAAAGTCGCAAAACACAATACCCACCAAGTGGTCCAAGCGGTGCGTGAAAGCTGTGCCAACGACGCGTCAAAGTCACTGGCGCGGCGGTTTATTTGAATAAACCCATTGGTACGGCCTAAATCATCAAATACCGGAATGAAATGAGAAAATAAAAACATGCCCGACACTTGGCGGTAGCGTTCTTGCTGCTCGCCTGTTGTCACCACCTGCTGCGCAACCTGGCTGGTGGTTAAATCTCGCTCGGTAATACCCGCCGCCGCAACTTGGTTACCATTGACGTCGAACACCGAGGCACCATAAATACGGCCAATATCAAACACCGACTGCAGGGTTCGTCGCACGGCTTCGTCATCGCCGCTTGCCAGCGCCTCGCCAACAGGAAGTCGAATCGCACGCCCAATCAGTTCAACATCGTCTTTGAGCCGATCTGATTCTAGGGTGGCTAAGCGGTCGAGACCAAAACTAATTCCTCCACCTGCCACTACTAATAGCGGTAGCACGACATACAAGAGCAAAGCGCGTTGCATGCCAGAGAGACGCCAAAAACGTTTTGCTGATTTTTTCATCGCTGTGTCACTTATGTCACTGACAAATCTGTCACATGTGACAAAAGTATACACATAAGTTCCATGCCTCGCGTAACTAGATCCGTTTGAAAGCGTGCGGAAACCCATTAAAAACCAATTAAATCATTATCTTGTATTTTATTTTTAAGTTTTTTAAGAGTTGGCACAGCATTCGCTTAGTTACTAGTGTTAAATTTCAACGAGGAGTAAAAATTATGTTTAAACGTACTTTTGCACTTTCAGCTATCGCAGCCGCTATGTTCTCAATGCCAGCATTGGCACAAGAGCAAGACCAGCAGGCTTACGCTCAACAGCAAATGGAAGAAATGGCTAACCAGCCAATTTCAGATGAGCAATTAGAGCAATTCGCTGACGCGTTGAACGAAATCGAGCGCATCAACGATGAATTCGTAGCTCAGCTTGAGCAAGCTGAAAGCCAGGAAGAAGCGCAAGAGCTTCAAATCGCTGCACAAAGCGAAATGGTTGAAGCGGTAGAAGACAGCGGTCTAAGCGTTGAAGAGTATAACGCGATTGCATATCGCATGCAGAACGACCCTGAAATTCAAAGCCGCATTGAAGAACTACGTTCTTAATAAGAACGCGAGTTAAACGATGTAAAACGCGACCTACGGGTCGCGTTTTTTATTGTGGTATAGTATTTGTGCTAAGTTACAGCGTGCTAAAGCCTGTGTAACCACCACCCTATAATAACGAGGATGCTATGCGACAATTAACTTTGCTAGCCGCGATGAGCGTGCTGGCAACTGCGTGTTCACCGGCACAAACGCCGAGTGACAGCAGCCAAACCGATACCCACCATTATGAGCCGCAGGTTGATGCCGACGGCTATGTCGATTACCACTTTAACGACCAATACCGTGAACATTTGCGTGTTTTGTCGTCTGACGAGTTTGAAGGCCGTGCGCCGGGCACCCGTGGTGAAGAACTCACCATTGAATACACCACCGCTGAATTTGAGCGCCTTGGTGTGCAGCCGTTAAATGGTGACAGCTACTTACAGCCTGTGCCATTAGTGCGTATTGCCCCGACACGAGTCACTAACCTAAGCCTGCAGCATGACGGCGCTTCCAGCGAGTTTCGTTACCGCGAGCAAATGATGGCTTGGACACCACGCGTCGTGGACGAAGTCAGCGTTGAAGCAAGCGAGATGGTGTTTGTGGGCTATGGTATTGTCGCCCCAGAGTTTGACTGGAATGACTACGAAGGCCTCGATGTCGAAGGTAAAACCGTGGTCATGTTCGTCAATGACCCAGGCTATGCGACCCAAGACGATGCCTTATTTACAGGCAACGCGATGACCTACTACGGGCGCTGGACCTACAAGTTTGAAGAAGCTGCGCGCCAAGGTGCAACTGGCGCGATCATTATTCATGAAACGGGACCTGCAGGGTATGGCTGGGGCGTGATTGCGGGCGGTTCGCCGGTGCGCTTTGATTTAGCCCGCGAAAACCGCAATATGCATCGTAGTGAAATTGAAGGCTGGATTACCGCAGAAAGTGCCGAAGCATTGTTTGCAAATGTCGGTATGAGCTTGGAAGAAGCTCATGCGAAAGCATTGTCGCAAGACTTTAGCCCGGTTGCGCTCAATACCCAAATGTCGATGACCGTCGAAAATGAATTTGAGTATATCGATACCCACAACATCGCGGGCTACATTCCCGGCAGCAGTTACCCTGACGAGCATATTATTTATATGGCGCATTGGGATCACTTAGGTGTCGAGCCGATTAGTGGCGACATTTACAACGGCGCCCAAGATAATGCCAGTGGTACAGCTGGCGTGCTGTCTATCGCAGAAGAATTTGCCAATGGCGAACAACCCGAGCGTTCAGTCGTGTTTTTACTCGTCGGTGCAGAAGAGCGTGGCCTACTTGGCTCTGCTTGGTATGCTGACAACCCGTTACTACCGTTAGAACAAGCGGTTGCTGGCATCAATATGGACGTGCTGAATGTGTATGGTCCGATGCGCGACTTCGTCGTTGTCGGTTGGGAAAACTCGGATATGCAGGACTATGCCGCACCATTTGTGGAAATGCAGAACCGTTATTTAGCCCCTGAAACCAACCCTGAAGCGGGTATTTTCTACCGCTCCGATCACTTCAGTCTAGCCAAGCAAGGCGTGCCAGTATTATACGCAAAAGGTGGCAACGACCACTTTGAGCAAGGGCAAGCTTGGGGTGAAGAGCAGCGCGCTATTTATAACGCCGAGGCCTACCACAAACCTGGCGACGAGTATGACCCAGAGTGGGACTTACGCGGTGCCCATCAAGACATGTGGATATACTTTCGTGTCGGACAGCAGCTCGCCAATAGTCGCGACTGGCCGCGCTGGGCACAAGGTAATGAGTTCGAAGCATTACGCTTAGAATCAGCGCAACAACGTCAGCCATAACTGATTAAGCGCGGCGCCGGGTGTCCAAGGTTTGGGACCACAGGCGCTGCGCTAACTGACGCACATCACCACGGCGGGGATCCATCAGCCATTGCGCTAATTGTGGCGCCACTTGCGGCCAACTCAACTGCGCCGCGTCAGGCTCTTTTAACCAAGCCAGCAACGCTTGCGCATCCAAACTTAAACACACAGTGGCGAGTTTTTGCGCATCCAGATAGTGTGCATTGGCATATTGCTCAAACTGGCCTTTCAATGGCTTAATCAGCAATTTCTTACCTGCAGCAAGGGCTTCACTACTAGTACCAAACCCAGCATTTGAGATGACCCCCTGCGCGGGTGCAAAAGCCTGCTGAAAGCCACTTCGCGAGGGCGCGTGAAATACTGCGTTGGGCGTCGTTGCCGCCGTCGCTTCTGGGTGGAACACATCAAACGTGTAATGCGGCACCAGAGTGTGTAACTGCACTAAAAGATCTGCTATCTCAGCTAGCGGCTCAAACGGCAAATAGACTAAGTAACGGTTAGCGTGCGCGGCCAGATCGCAGTTGTCTGCTGGCTCGATAATAGGTGGCAACGTGTAGTCATTCAGGGGGCGCCAGTGCGTGCCAAGGGCAATTTGGCAGGGAGCAAACTGCTTAATCATCGCTCGCTGCAAAGCGGTTGACGGTAAACTCGAATGCGCTTGGGTAAATGCATACTGGCGACCAAGACCGATACAAGGCACGCCTTGACGCTTTGCTGCCCACGCCGTCACGGGTTCAAAGTCAGTCACCACTAAATCAAAGCTCGATAAATCCAGATGGTGAACATCATGCCAGAACTTCCACCATGGATTATGGCTGATGGTATCAACCACTGACACGCGGCCATTGCGGGTCGCGAAACTTAGCCCGTCGCGCCACCAGTAATCGCCAAGCGGTTGAATGCCGAATAAACGTGTCTGCTCGCGGCCGGAAATGAGAAACTGCACGTCCGTATGCGGGTGTTCTACCAATGCGGTTGCCATTGCGCGAGCCCGAGTCAGGTGGCCGTTGCCAGTACCTTGAACGCCATAAAGAATACGCATTATGCAACTCCAGCCAAAAATAAACCTAAAACACCTAAACTACCGCCCAATACAGCGCCTGCGACAATATCGGTGGGGTAATGCACGCCCAAAGCCACGCGAGACAAGCCTATCGCCGACGCCCACGCAAACACCAGCCATGCGGCGTCGGGCATAATCACACTGGTTACCGTCGCAAATACAAAGGCAGCGGCGGTGTGGCCTGATGGGAAACTAAATTTATCGCTGGCTTTTATCACCGCACATATTTTTAAACGCTGATGCGGGCGCTGGCGCTTGAGTGTATTTTTAAGTACCAGATAAATGGGCACTTCGAGGGCATAAGCGAGTAGTAAGGTGGTAAACAGCAACGCGGCGTTTGGATGCTCATGCAGATATAATGCAGCGCATATCACCGCGTACATCCAGCCATCACCACTTAATGAAATAGTGCGCGCAAGCATTGCCTTGGTCGAGCGACGCAGCGCGCTACTTAGCCAAATATAGGACAGTTCGTCATACCGTTGAATGTGCTGTAACCATTTCATCTGCGTATCCTGGCTGGTCGAATTGTGAGCAAAATAAGCGCCTTTAATGACAGTCTTGTTACATCGCAGTGAAGCAATCATGACAATTTACTGATGTTTGTTTGGTGAGCCATTAATTGCAGCTTGGAATGCTGCTATAGTGGCCATCTGTTAAATCTTAAGCACTTGTAAATGAAACTAAAGTTACTCTTAACCGTGGTGATGCTGCTGTGGGCTAACTGTGCCTTGGCAAACAACCATCCGGCAACCGTATTCCCATGGCCACAACCAGGTCAGCAGGTCATTGGGGACATCCAGTACACGCGGGTTGCGGCGGGTGAAACCTTACTCGACATTGCCGAGCGCTACGCGTTGGGATTTGCCGATATACGCGATGCTAATCCAAATTTAGACCCTTGGATCCCAGAGGTTGGTGCTGAAGTGGTACTACCGACACAATACATTTTGCCCGCAGTGCCATGGCAAGGCATTGTGGTTAACCTGGCCGAATATCGGTTGTATCACTTTTTACCCGAGCGCCAGCAAATTCATAGTTATCCGATTGGCATCGGACAAAGCAATTCGCCAACTCCCCAAGGCGATATGCATATTACTGCACGTATTCCTAACCCAACCTGGTATCCACCAGCGTCCGTGATTGCAAGGTGGCAGTCACAAGGCCGCGAGGTGCGTCGGCAAATACCTGCAGGCCCCGATAACCCGTTAGGTCCGTTTGCGATTAACTTGAGCGCCCAAGGTTACTTAATTCATGGCACCAACCAAAGGTTTGGTATTGGCGCGCAAGCAAGTGCAGGGTGTATCCGCATGAATAACTGGGATATCGAAGCATTAGTTGGCAATACCCAAATTGGGGTAGCGGTACGAATTATCGATCAACCCGTGCAAATTGGGGTACTAGAACAACAGCTGTATCTCAAAGCCCAGCGTCCACTCGGCGGCCAAGTCGACTACCCCAGCGCTGCGCAAATACACGCGCAAGTGTTACAAGCATTCGAGGCGCTAGGCAACGCTGAACGTCAGCTTGATTTAACGAGTGTCGAAAAAATATACCATCAACGGCTTGGCATCAGTACCCAAGTCACGCTATAGATGATCTATAGCCATTTGCTCAGGAACTCTTTATGCCATATAAACAATTAGCTCAATTGATACCTATCTCATTGCTCGGCTTGATGCTTACAGGCTGCGCTAGTCACGACAGCACTATTGACGATTTAGAGTCGCGCTTACGCAGCACTGAGCGCGCTCTGGAGGCTTGCCAAGTTCGTCAGTCTGAAGCCGATGAACGCTTAGCCCGTGCGCAAGCTCAAACCGAAGAAGCTCGCTTGCGCGCCAACGAGCTTGAACTTCGAATGTCACGAATGGAAGCTCGAATGGGTGGCAAAGTCGATTAATTAGTTCGCGCCGTCCTAGGACATAATTGATTTTAAAGGCTCTTTTAAGGGCCTTTTTTAGTGCATATTTGATTCTTTATGATAGTCTTAATGATGAAATCTTAACAAATGGGCTACGCTCCATTAAATGGGTTATGAGGGATGTTATGTCTAAATATAATAAATTCCTGATAGTATCTAATAGCGCGAAACCATCTAACGTGGCATTACTCGCTAATTCTATCGATATCAGTACGGACACTAAAAATCGAGCCGAGTTGTTTCACATGGACGTCGACGATACTGCAATGGTTGCATATTCCATGGCAGGTAAACAGTTATCGCACAACCATGTGGCCAATGAAGTGCACCTGATTGCACAGCGCTTTCCAATTTTTATTTTTGATGCGGCCCGAGGTAGTTGTGACCCGCAACAAGCGTTAGACCTCGGTGTGCGCGGTATTATTTATTGCGATGAGCAATTAGATAAACTTCTGACCGCATTTAAAGTGCTGAGCGAAGGCCAGCTGTATTACCCGCGCTGGTTGTTGTCTGAATTGGTCAACGAAATGTTGACGCGACGTATCGAACAAACCAATAGCAGTGATAGCGCATTCCCTCACACCGCCCTCACCAAGCAAGAATTGAATATTGTTAAGCTTGTAGCGCAAGGTGCGCGTAATAAGGAAGTCGCGTATCAGCTCAACATTAGCGCGCATACGGTGAAAACCCACCTGTCTTCAATTTTCCGTAAAACTCAGGCAAGAAACCGCGTTGAATTACTGCGCTGGTCACAACAATCAAATATTGTTAATTACCATCCTGACTTCACGGTGAAGGGCTAAGTACTCAGGCCAGTAGATGATGTCGCCAGATACTGCTCACCGGGTAACAATTATAAAAAAAGCGCCGATACTATCGGCGCTTTTTGCGATTAAGGTTTAAGCCTTATTGATTAGTTTTGACTAACAACCGCGCTATTGAAACTACCAGCCTGTGACACGTTAATCATACTCGCGTGACTTAGCTGAGCACCTTGAATCACGTTGCGTGCACCCTGTTGAATTAAATCAACTTGTCCAAAGTCACCACCGACATGGAAACCACCCACACCGCCGAGGCCTTCTACGCGGTTGCTGGCATTACTAGAAGGGCCACCTTGAATCATCGACACATCGTTCATTGAGCCAGTCAACAGCAACGAGATAGAGCTGAACGCGCCACCTTGATGCGTGTTCACCGTGTTGTCAGTCACGTGTGTACCGTCAGTGGTAATGTCTAAACTTACACCATTGTGAATCTGGTAAGCGTCGAAGTAGTTGGCGTCACCGGTGATATCAAAATTCATAAATTGACCACCACCAGAACGAGCCACGGCGTACACTTGGTTGTCATCACCATTGATTAATACGGTGGTGTCGCTGTTGCGGCGGTCACTTAAGGTTTCGCGCACGCTGACCACGTTGCTATCGCCATCAATCGAGATAGCGATATCATTGTTATAGCCACCTTGCCACACTAATACATCGTTACTGTCGCCGGCAACTTGGGCCGCTAAGTCGTTGCCGTACTGGCGCTGAAACACATCAAAGCTATTCATTGAGCCATCGACTGCGATATCTGCCGCGTTGTCATTGCCAATTTGTTCAACCGTAGCAACATTCGAGTCACCCGACGCACTGAAGGCGGCACTATGTGCGGTACCAGTTTGGCTTACGCTAACATCGTTGAGGTCACCAACTAAAGCAACTGAAGCGCTGTGTGAGCTGCCGTCTTGCGCGCTAACTACACTATTTGCGTCACCTGACATACTCACAACTGAGCTGCTGCCTGACGCCGACATACCGCCTTGGGTTTGTGTACTTTGGTTGCCGTCACCCGTTGCCGAGCTACTCGCGAATTGACCCGAACCTGATTGCTCAACGCTCTGATCGTTATTGTCGCCAACCGCACTCACTAGAGCTTCTGAGCCTACACCCATTTGGCTTACTGATGCTTGGTTCCCACTACCTAACTGAGATACGTCAGCAAACTCACCCATACCTAACTGAGCAACAGCGGCGGTGTTAACGTCACCAGACTGAGCAATATAGGCGTCATTCATCATGCCCGCTTGCACCACGTCAGCAAAGTTCGGGTCACCAGTCGCAACAATCACTGCACCGTTTGCAGCCGCCCATTGCTCAATAGACGCAAAGTTACCGTCTCCGGTTACCAAAATAGTGGCGTCGTTGGCGCCGCCCGCTAACTGAGCGATAATCGCGGTGTTACTGTCACCCGTTAGTTCAGCTAATGCATCGTTACCTGCACTTAATAGCTGCTCAATTGAGGTAAAGTTGAATGAACCAAACTGTGAAGAATCCGCACGGTTTAACATCGCGCCTTGCTGAATCGAGGTTTCGTTCTCATCACCAATTTGCTGTGCCCAGGCATCATTACCCATGCTCAACATGAAGAAATTCATGCCACCACTTTGGTCAATCAGTAATAAGTTAGCGGTGCCTTGCTGGTCACCCCAAGCAGACAAGTTACTACCACTTTGAGTGACTGTCGCACTGTTCTGGACACCTGATTGAGTCAGCTGAGCGTCATTGTTTGAGGCCATTGCAGTACCTGAAAGCGCAAGCGCTACAGATAAAGCTAAAATTGATTTTGTTGTTTTCATTGTAAGCTTCCTAATAAATAGTGCTGCAACCCCAAACCCCCGGTGCTAGCAGCGTATAGTTACCCAATACTGCGTTTATCACACCGCTTAGTGTGGGCGACAAATTCAGCGGTAACAATCGTATTTAAGGGTTAATACGCCAACAGTGAATATACATAAAAATCATTTAAATCAACAAGATAAAACAAAATCGATAGATTTAAGATGCCAATGAACTAGGTCAAAACGGTGATATTTCGGTGATCTTTTTTATAAAAAAAGCTGCAACAAAGCAGCTTTTCAATCGTGGTTGGAAATCTTATGCGCGCCAGAAACCGCGCTCTTGTCCTTTTTCAATTAATTCAACTAATGCTGCTTCCATAGCACGCTGCACCGAGTGCTGAACCGGTTCGTTCATCGAAAAGCCACCTTCTGCCTCAAGTAAACGATTCAAAGAAACATAACGGAATAAACCAGCGCGTAGCTCCATTGAAAACACCTTCTTAGTGGCTGACACTGAAATCAGTACTTGCCCCGTATGCACATCCACCGCACGCAAATACACGCTGACCTGGTCTTCTCGGTACAATTCTGACGCGCCAATACCGAAATATTCCATCCCGATACCGCCCGTAGTCACATTGGTGTCATAAGCGATGATGCCACCTTCAAGTAATAACCGAGCTTCGCGCAGTGGCGGTAATTCCTGACCATTACGAGCTGAATTATGAATTTGACGCTCAGTCAGCAAGTTCTGCAAGTTTTCGCGCTCTAACGGCGAAAACCAGCCAGAATCAAGCAGCAGCTGCATCATCATCGAGGTACCACCTTGAGTGACTGCGGTAGAGAAACTCGACACATTGGCTTGCGGCTTATACTGACCTGTTTGGTCACGAAAAGCATATACAGTCACTGGGATCGGTGAGCTTGGACGTGGTTGCTCACGCAGGTATTCCATCGTTGAACTACGCTGATCTATCGACGCCGGTTCAATATTCATGTGGGTCGGCTTGGGCACCATGGAGCAACCAGAAATGACTAGGCTGGTCAGCGCTACGACTAGGATTTTACGCATGTTAGCCTCCCCATCCTGGCATCGTGATGACCGTCAATTCACCACTTGCGTTATTGGTGATATACACCAGCACACTGCCATCTGGCTGACCAATGACTTCGACCGTGTACTCACCTGTGTCATAAATACCTTCAACAAGCTCACCATCGGCAATGCGGCGAGTTAACGAGTTGATGATGTTGCGTTCCAATTGCTCTTGGAAGCGCTGTACAAATGAACGCTGGCTGGTATCAGCACGGTGTGCATTCTGGCTTTGTGCCTTTTGCAATAAAAACGAGCCATTCAACGGGTTACCGCCAAAACTGGGGTTGATAGGTTCATACACTAACTGTGTTGCCATCACAGGCTTCGACATGCATGCTGCAGCGATGACCACGGTTATGGCAGATGCTTTGAATAGGGTTTTCATATGCTCACCTTATTGTAATTTTTCTAAAATTGAGTCGGCAGCACTGCGCGCTTTGATGTCTATCACTCTATCTAAACTGATAAGAATGGCTTGCTCTGCAACTTTCTTAACATCTGAATGCCGACGCCCAAAATAGGTTTGAAAGATAGTTTGCTGGTCTAGCTCTACCCATAGACGAGTTCCTGCCTGAGGAAACACCTGCTCGTGAATGACAACGGTAAGGCCTTCGGTGTCTGGAATGTCACGCCAGTACCCGGTGTAGTAAAAGAAGAAATCTTTGCCGAAGCGTGTAATTGTGCGATCCAGCACTAAACCACTTAACTCGATTTGTTGATCATTGGCGGCACCTCGCCGTACCGGAATATCTGGTAAGGTTAAGCCTGACACCGTTGACTCGTGCGCCGATTCCTGACTGGTAGACGCATGCGCCTGACCAGCGCAACACATCAGCACACTGCACACCAGGCATATAGCCATAGCGTGCGCGGTTAATTGCGGTAAAGTGCGGCTACACATCGCTTGGCCTAATATTGTGTCACGGACATCGTCATGTGCGAGCCGTACTGTGCGATAGACGCCATCGAGCTTTGACCAACTTGATGAATATGCACGGTGTTGTAATGCCCTTCTTGGTGAATAAAGGCACTATTGTCGTTACCAACTTGGCTACCCATAATTTGATTAAAACTGCCAATTTGAGTGGCTTCAATCTGGTTGCCGACACCCACTTGCGATATGTGCATGTGGTTGGCATAGCCAGACTGTGTTAACACAGCATTTTGCGCATAGCCATTTTGCTCAAGGCGCAACGTATGCCCCTGTCCAGAAGGTGCCGACATTGACTGTAATGACGACATTTGTGAGTATTCAACAAGGCCTGCAAGACCAACTGGTAACTCTTGAGCCGCCACGCTGGGGGTCAACAAATAGGCTGCAGTACCGAGACTGAGCAAGCTTGCTAACCATGTATATTTTTTGACAGCCATAATGGATTCCTTTGGAATATCCGTGCTAGTGGTACTACATTAGCTGTTTGGCGCTGGGTAACAATCGTATTATCGGGCTATTTTTAGCACCCAGAGAACGACCTCATAAGTACCTTAAGCCCTATAAAAACAATAATTTAAAGTATTTTTGACGGCGTTATCTAAGCCGATACTTGTAGTACCTTTATCGTACTTACCCATGGGCAAGCAGAAAGAAAAAGCAAAAAAAACCACCGCATAAATCGGTGGTTTTTTTCAACAAACTCAACTTAGTTGGTTTGGCTAACGATAGCCGTGTTGCCGTTACCTACTTGCTGAATGCTCATAGCGCTCGAGTCGCTCATTTGCTGACCCATCACAGTGTTAAATGAACCCACTTGTGAAATTGACACTGAGCCACCGTTACCACCAACTTGGAATGCTGAGCTCATACCGCCTAAACCGACGATTGAGTTCATATCACCGCTTTGTAACAACGCGATGCTGTTCATTGAACCGGTAACAAGCATGTTGACTAAGTTCAAGTCACCTTGTTGGGTTGCAGTCAGTGCAGTGTTCGACGCGCCAGCACCAAAAATGTCAGCTTCGTTGAAGTCGCCAGTTTGAGTCAGCGATGCAACGTTGTTGTCACCTTGGAATTCAACGATGGCGAAGTTGAAATCACCCGCTTGATCAGAACTGATATTGTTGCCTTCACCGTCCGCAGCGACGCCATTGAAGTTAAAGTCGCCGGTTGAGCTGGCCGCAACCATGTTGCTATCGCCGTAAGACAAGCCGATCGCTTGATTAAAGTCACCTTCTTGCACCAAGGTAACGTTGTGCATATCGCCTTGGGTTTCAAACAAGGCTAAGTTATCTGAACCCGCTTGATACACGTCGATTTCATTCAAGTCACCAACCACGCCTGAAGGACCTTCAATGACGTTGAAGTCACCACGTTGGTCTGCGAATACAACGTTATCGTCACCATTTAATGGGTCAAGTAAGAATAAGTTGCTGTTACCTACTTGGAACACATCAATAACGTTCTGGTCGCCCGCGATGTCATAACCGATGAATACGTTGCCAGTACCTTCTTGGTATGAGAAGAATACGTTGTCGTCACCAGACAACCCAACCAGGCCTGATACGTTGGCATCACCGTCCTGATAAATGTCGACTAAGTTATCGCTACCGAAGCCAAATAACACCGCAGTTTCGTTACCAGAGCCGTAAGTGATGCTTGAAGCAGTGTTACGGTCGCCAGTGAATTCAAGCGTACTCCAGTTTTGGTCACCAATTTGCACTAACTCAACGGAGTTCTCATCACCTGATAAACCAACGTTACCTTCATTCAGCGCACCGTCTTGCAGCACATCAACGCTGTTGGCATCGCCCATGACAAAGACGTCAGCAACGTTGTAGAAATCATCTTGATAAATAGTGACGTCGTTGCTGTCACCCATCACAAATGAATAAGCTTCGTGCCAGGTGTCGTATTGCTCAATAGAGGTAAAGTTGTCATCACCTGTTTGAGCTGACTGCGCGATTTGGAAGTTGTCGTCCTGAATCACGCTTAATTCATTTAAGTCGCCTTGTTGCTGTGCAACCGCAATATGTAAAGAACCCGCTTGGTCGATAATCGCCAAGTTGTCTTCACCTGTTTGAGTTAACTGAGTTTGGTTGCTGCTTGCGGCTGCTGCGCCAGACACTGCCAAGCTGACTGCAATCGCTAGAATACTTTTTTTACCAGAAAAGATAGACATGATTGTCCCCTTGTTGTTGTTTTAGTACTGCTCAATGAGTACAGCGGCTCGGTGCCCAAATTGCTCTACAGTAATCTGTCTGCCGTCACCATATTGCGCCAGCTGGACATGGTTATCAGTGCCCACTTGGATGATGTTTGCAGTTAGATCAACGCCATGTTGTAACGCGACAATTCGGTTGCCAGTGCCCTGTTGTAATAGATACATGTGGTTTCCATAGCCTACTTGCTCAAGCACTGATGACTGCGCTTTTTGGTCAAACGCCTGCGCATGTATTGAACCCATGGCTTCACGTTCGATGAGGCTTTTCAACGGTGCTGATAATTGCTGATTAGCCTGCACAGGAAGTGCTAGCCATAGCGTTAACAGCGCCGTTATTACCCCAGTTGCGTTTAATCTAGCCATGTTTTGCCCAGACCATTTAAGTGGAAACACGGCAGTAAGGTTATAGGCTGCTCGCATGACAACAATCGTATTATTGGGTCATTTTTTTCTAGTTCCGTTTTAGTACCCTCAACAATAAAAACACAGTAAAAACAGATGCATAAGTAAATAAACAAAAACACAACATAGCAACAGGGACTAAGAGCTTTAGGTCAATTTATCGGCATTTTTTATTTGTTAAGTTTTTTACAAATCAAAGTGTGCTAATTCTTCAGATGCGATTTTTCGCAACATAAAAACAAACCAAACATCTGAGGAAGAATTCTAATGACTAAGCTGAAAACTTTAGTCGCGGGTATATCGTTAGCCTTGTTCGCGGGCTCGGCGATAGCAGCGAACTCGCCCAGCGCCGATGACGAAAGTCTATTGGTCGTCTTTAAGCCTGCTGTATCCAAGCAAGAGCGTGAAGCACTGGTGCGTAGTGTTGGCGGTTTACTTCACGCCACCGACGAAGCGGGTCGTGACCTGCGCATGCGCCACGTAGCCGAAGGCCGGATTAACACCATTCGAGTGGCGAATGCCGCTCAGCGCGACCGCGTATTGAAACGTTTATCGCAGCATCCACTCATTGAAGTGGCAGAGCCAAACTACCGCTTAACCACTCAGGTTACTGACATTCAACCGATGAACGCACCGAACGATGAGTTCTTCGGTTTATTGTGGGGCTTGCACAACACTGGGCAAGACGGTGGTACACCTGGCGCCGATATCAGTGCGCTAGACGCTTGGTCAATTACTCAAGGTGATCGCAATATCGTTATCGGGGTTATTGACGAAGGTATCGATTACAACCACCCAGATTTAGTCGCCAATATTTGGCACAACCCAGGCGAAATTTGCGATAACGGTATCGATGATACTGGCACAGGCGTGATTGACGACTGTCACGGCTTTGATGCAATCACAGGTTCTGGTGACCCAATGGACTTCGGTGGCCATGGTACGCACGTAGCGGGCACTATCGGCGCTGCTGCAAATAACGGTATCGGTGTTGCTGGGGTTGCATGGGATGTACAGTTAGCGGGTTGTCGCTTCTTAGGTCCAGACGGCGGCTTCACTTCTGACGCTATCGCGTGTATCGACTATTTCACCAACCTACGAGTCAATCATGGCGTGAATATCGTTGCCACCAACAACTCGTGGGGCGGCGGCGGATTCTCACAAGCGTTACGTTCAGCCATTCAAACCCATAACGACGCAGGTATCTTATTTGTTGCTGCCGCAGGTAACAATGGTCTGAACTCAGACGTATCGCCTTCTTACCCGGGTGCCTACGACCTACCAGGGATTATCAACGTAGCTAACACTGACCGTAACGATCGGCTCGCTGGCACATCAACGTATGGTGCCGTGTCAGTTGACTTAGGCGCACCAGGCTCAAGCATTGGTTCTACCTACTTAGACGGTGGCTATGTATATATGTCAGGCACCTCAATGGCTGCACCTCATGTAGCTGGCGCGGCTGCATTATTGTGGGCGATTAAACCTGATCTAAGTATCACTGAAGTCAAAGATATTTTGATGAGCTCAGGCGATTCAATTCCTGCTCTAGCTGGCCGCACCGCGTCAGGCAAGCGTCTTAACGCGTACCAAGCGTTATTAGCCGCTGACCCTGATCCTGGTTTCTCAGTGTCATTCTCACCGAGCAGCCAAGAGGTGAGTGCAGGTGACTATGCTCAATTCGATTTAACCGTTGCAAGTATTGCCGACTGGAATGGTGACGTTGCGCTTAGTATCTCTATTTCACCAGAGTTAAGCTACGACTTGTCATCTTCTGAAGTTGCTGCCGGCGAAACCGTTACGCTAACGGTATACACCGACAGTGATACGCAATGGGGCAGCTATGGCATCGAGCTGAGTGCAAGCGACACCGAAAGCGGTGAGTTTACCGGTAGTGCAAGTGCTGAGTTGATGGTATTGCCAGCTAGTTTGGTCGACCTAACCTACAGCAACAGCACCCAAGTTTCGATTCCTGACAACAACCCGAACGGCGTAACAAGCGTTATCTCGGTGGCTGATTCAGGTGTTACTTTTGGCACCGACGTGTCGGTTAATATCACTCACACGTGGCGTGGTGATTTGATTGTGCGCTTAACGTCGCCAGAAGGCACTGTTCACACGTTGCACGATCGCTCTGGCGGTAGTGCCGATGACCTTATCGACACTTGGAGCCTAAGCGCATTCAATGGCGAAAGTATCACGGGTGATTGGACGCTGTTTGTGTCAGATAATGCTGCAGCTGACGTAGGCCGCTTAAATAGCTGGGGGCTGACCTTAAGCGTTGCAAGTGATAGTGACCCAGTCCCAGGTGAACCACGCCCTGGCTTTAGCTGGACTTTAGATGGCTTAACTGCAAGCTTTAGCAATAGTAGCTCTGCGGATTATGACATTGTCAGCTACGCATGGGATTTCGGTGACGGCGCTACGTCAAGCCAAGAAAGTCCAGTTCACACCTATGCTGAGCAAGGTACTTATTCAGTATCGTTGACAGTGACTGACAGTGAAGGACAACAGGCTTCAGTCACTGAAACTTTAGTGTTGAACATCGCAACTATTGATGTAGACGTGCTAAGTGCAGTGAAACTGCGTTCAGGCTCTGCGACGGTACAAATGAACATTTCAGGTGCTGACGAGTCAGGTGCTGATGTGTACCGCGATGGTACGTTTATCGGTAACTTCAACAACGGCCGTGTTCGTGACCGCTTCACGACCTCTGCAAGTAGTGTTGAATACAACGTGTGTCCTCAACAAGGTTCGCGCGCTGGTTGTACATCAGTCACGGTACAATTCTAAGTCTCTGATTTGGGCGATTTAGATACGCTGTGATTTAGCTCTAGGGCACCTGTTTGATCAGGTGCCTTATTTTTTGCCTTGGATTTAGCGCGGTTTATGCGCTGGATGGCCAGTAGAGGCGCATAGATTAATCCGCCGCCAAGGTGTAATATTCGACCTATTATTTGTTATTAACCAGTTTTCAGGATGTAAGTTATGGGTCGTGCCTTTCAAAACCGCAAAGATTCAATTGCCAAGACCGCAACACAAAAAAGCCGCGTGTATAGTAAGTATGGCCGCGAAATTTATGTCGTGGCGAAGCAAGGTGGTGCAGACCCCGATGCCAACCTTGCACTGCGTTCACTGATGGATCGCGCCAAGAAAGACCAAGTGCCTGCTCACGTTATTTCAAAAGCCTTAGATAAAGCCCAAGGTGGTGGCGGGGAAGATTACTCAGCGGCCCGTTACGAAGGTTTCGGCCCAGGTAATTGCATGGTGATCGTTGAATGTTTAACTGACAACAACAACCGTACTTATACCGATGTGCGCAATTGCTTCACCAAAACCAAATCAAATATTGGTGCGCAGGGCAGTGTCTCGCATATGTTTGACCATTGCGCCATTTTTGCCTTTGCCGGCGATGACGAAGATGCAGTGCTCGAGCTATTAATGGAAGCGGATGTGGATGTCACCGATGTCGAACAAGAAGACGGCGTAGTCACCGTATTTGCACCACATACAGAATATGCGAAAACTCGCCAAGCATTGCTTGCGGCAATGCCGGACGTCGACTTTCAAACTGACGACATTCAGTGGGTACCACAAAACATGACCGCAGTGACTGGCGACGATGTACCTATGTTAGAAAAGCTACTCGACATGCTTGAAGACGTCGACGATGTACAGAAGGTTTATCATAACGCTGAGTTCTAACTCAGCGTTACTGGTACTTCTCAAGCTTGTTATACAGCGTTTTAACGCTGATACCTAGCTGTTCTGCCGCTGACGTTTTGTTGCCTTGGTGTGCGGCTAAAGTTTGTGATATCGCCGCAGCCTCTAACTCTTTTAACGGCACCCCAAGCGGCAGGCGGATTTTTTGCCCCTCGCTAATCGGTTGCTCTTGCAAGATTAAATGCTGGGTTTCAATACTGTCGTTGGCCAAAATAAATGCGCGCTCAAGGGCATGCTTGAGCTCACGCACATTACCCGGCCAATGGTAGCTGCGCACTAACTGCATGGCCTCAACGCTAATACACTTAGCCATGCCTTCCTGGCTATTCCGATAGGCCAGAAAGTGTTTCGCCAAGCCTTCAATGTCGTCGCCACGAGCACGCAGAGGCGGCACTTGAATGGGGAACTGCGCCAGCCTGAAATATAAATCTTCGCGCAACATACCGTCACGAATTGCAACCTGCGGATCGCGGTTGGTTGCGGCCACTACGCGCACATTGGTTTGCTTTAGTTCACTACCGCCGACTTTGCGATACTCGCCACTTTCAAGCACCCGCAGCAACTTCACTTGCTGCTCAATCGGCATTTCAGTCACTTCATCAAGGAACAAGGTGCCGCCTTCGGCCTGCTCGAATACACCTTTGTGATCGCGAATAGCACCGGTAAACGCACCTTTCACATGGCCAAATAGTTCACTATCAATGAGCTCCGCTGACAAGGCACCGCAATTAATCGCAACGAAAGGCTTATCAACACGTTGACTCGCGCAGTGCAGCGTATTAGCGACCAGCTCCTTACCTGCACCACTTTCGCCAATCACCAATACATGCGCTTCGTAATCGGCGACTTTAGCGATCATCTGATATAAATCGCGCATACAGGCGTCGGACCCAAGCAAAAACCCGAACTGCTCAAGCTCGCTATTTAGCACCTGATGGGCTTTCGCTTTAGCATGTGTACCGCGGGTGTAAAAATCAGTCAATGTCACTTCAATGTGGTCGAAGTTAAACGGCTGACGATAGTGATAGCCCGCTTTACGCAGTAGTAAGTTGTCAATATTTGGGTTAGGCTTGCCTGAACTGAGTACCATGAAATCAACGCCCTTGAGCGCTTGCGTGTCTTGCACACGCTGCAGCTGTTGTGCATCAAAGTGCTGTAAACAAATTAGCGCGCTGGCACACTCGGAACGCGCCAACTGCTCAACCCAACAAGTATGCGCTGCACTTTTGACCAACATAAATTGGCGTAAAGCAGGCAAACGCATTAGATGACTTTCCAATAGCGGGTCTTCTACGTGCAAAAACAAACGGGGTTGCGGCATAATGGGACCACTCACGAATATGCTCTACCGAAAACATTTCGAAAGTATAGAAAAGAACCATTTAAACGCTTGTACCTTTACAAAGATTTAAATTTGGTACGGCAATTGAATACCTTGATGACATACGCAGAACATCGTGACCTATTTTGATAGAACTTGTACGTTCCCGGAGGCCCTATGCAGTTACACCAAATTCGCGCCTTAAGCCAAGCCAGCTGCCGCTTTTATCGCTCTGCTATGCATCAAGTTGATGATTACAATATTCGTCGTATTTTTCAGCAGCGGTTCGACATTTATCAGCAGCTTCTCAATTTAACCGCGTCATTTGAAACGCATGATAATGATGCTGAAGACACCAGCTTGAACCACACCATTGGCTGGTTCGAGGCCGCTGAACAAAATATCCAAAACTATGAAAACCTTATTTTTTTGGACTTCTTAGATAACCATGAAAAGATCGCTTTAGACGCCCTGAAAGTCAGCGTTAAGCAGACCGACAATGAACTTATGAGCACCCAGTTATCGCAATTCGCAGCATCACTGCAGGTGAATCAAGACGCACTCGGCGCGCTCAAAGTTCAATACCGCAGCCAGCAAGCATTTTCGCAGCCAGCGCCGTGAAATTTTTACTGAGTGAGTGTGTACATTTTACATGAACGTAGCGTTATTATTTGTGCTTACCCAGTAAAAACACAGTTAAAACATAAGCTTGTAAACATGGCATGAAGCTAGCAACGGTTCTTCTGAACTTCTAATCAGGAGAAACTGTTATGAAACGTACTTTAACTGCAGCACTTATTACCGTAGCGCTTGGCTCAGCAAGCATTTCAGCGCAAGCGAACAACGACTGGCAAGATGAAGCACGTGATGCGTGGATTCATGGTTCAGCTCAAACCTCATTAATGCTTAACACCAACCTGAATGCGTTTCGCATTAGCTCGTCTGTCGAAGACGGCGTCGTCACCTTGGAAGGCGAAGTTGAAACCAGCACCGATAAAGCTTTGGCTGAAGAGTTAGTCGAAGGTATTGATGGTGTAAGCCGCGTCAACAACGAGCTTCAAGTACGCACTGAAGACAGCGACGATGACGACAACGGCGGCATTCGCGCTACCTTAAACGATGGCCGTATCTTCACGGTATTGAAATCACGCTTACTGATGTCTGGTGATGTCAGTGGTCGCGACATTGAAGTCGAAGTCGATGAAGCTGTCGTCACTTTGAATGGCCATGTTGACAGCAGTGCAGAACGTGATTTAGCCGTTGAAATGGCACGCAACACCAACGGTGTTCGTGACGTGCGTGACAACCTGCGCGTGCGTGGTTAAGCCTTAGCGCTATCAATTCACACGTTATTTTGTGCAAACGGAATTGCACACCCATACTACAAGCGGCCTCTTTAAAAGAGGCCGCTTTTTTATTTCGCGGCTTACGAACTCGACAAGCAAAACCTGATTGAGCTGCTATAGTTACTTCACTACTGCAACATTCTTTATGTGAATCAAGCATTTGCTAGATAGGAGTCGATATGAGTTCAGAGCACAAAGATGCCAAAGTTTTACTCATCACTGGTGCCAGCAGTGGTATTGGTGAGGCCACCGCGCGTTTAGCCGTCGAGCGCGGACTTAAAGTTATTTTGACTGCCCGAAGCGCGGACAAATTAGACCAATTAGTCGATGAGCTTGGTCATGAACAAGCCTTTGCACTAAGCGCTGACGTCACCGACTACGACGCCCTTAAAAAAGTGGTTGAACGCGGGGTGAAGCACTTTGGGCGTTTAGATGTAGTATTTGCGAACGCTGGCGCGGGTGTCAAAAGCCCAGGCGTTGAGCAAGGCGACCCGCAGCAGTGGGACGCGATGGTACGGCTAAATATCAATGCGCTGTTATACACGGCTCAGCTGACGCTTAGTCACCTAAGAAAGACCACCGGTCACTTCATTATGACCGGCTCAGCAGCAGGTCGCAGAACCATTCCAGGTTCAGTGTATGGCGCGACAAAATGGTTTGTGCATGGCTTCGCCAGCAACTTAGCCGAAGAAATGAAGGAATGGCAAGGCCGCTGCACCACCATAGCGCCAGGTATGGTAAATACGCCATTTTTTGACGAGCCTAAACCAGACAAGTTAATGCCTGAAGACGTCGCAGACGCTGTACTTCACGCTATCGAAGCGAACCCGCGTAATTGCGTACGCGAAATCTATTTGATGCCGGCGAATTAGGGTCAGCGAGCTAAAGGCGGCGAATGAAAGCCGAGCACAGAGGCTATAAACACAGGTCAAAAAGTTTGCGCATTTTTTTGATCTGTGTATTATTTGCGCCGCTTGTATGTGCAAGTAACCAAACGAGAGAACTATGAACGCAAATAGTAGCCACGCGGAACCTCCGAGTTGTCGCTTCGCTAAAATTAGTTATGTCATAAGTGAAAAACTTATGTGCAACACGTTCGCCGCCGTGCGCCAAGTTCTGCCTGCCTAATCGTTTAGTCTTGCAGCTCTCAGCACACTGACGACGTGAGCTGAAGGCTGTAAGAATCTGCTTATTCAATTAAGAATGTTCTTCTAGCACTTAAAAACATCGTGTTTCTGCGACATGCAGCTGTAAGCTGATCGCGCCTGGAAATCGATGTCTTTGAGTACTGTACTTCCACCAGCACTGCACTGTTTTTCCTAAGTTCAAAAAGGAAATATGATGCGCAATACCTTACCTTTATTCACTATCGGTGTGCTGTCTACCGCCGTGCATTTAACTGCCCATGCCAATGGCGGCCACTTTTTAGTGGACGATGCCGACATTACGCCACCAGGCGAATGTGCTTTGGAAGTGTGGGCACAGCGCGCTTCAGCATCAGCCCAAGACCGTGTCGACCAGCCCAATGCGACCCATAGTGTGGTGGCACAACCACTATGCACCACCCGCAATGGCTGGGAAATCGGCATTCCACTGGAGTACAACACTAGTGAGAGCGAACTTGCCAGCTATGGCTTGGAGCTTAAAACCATGTTGAGCGGCGATTTATATGGCGGTGCTTTGGCATTGTCCATTGGCGCCGTGCGCGATCAACAACTGGACAGCTTTGAGGGGGCCTTCATTAACTTGCCCTATAGCCGTGAACTGAATGAAAGCGCGATGCTACATATCAATTTGGGTAGTCAATACGACAGTATTGAGTCGCAGTGGCGGGCCACTTGGGGCGCGGCAGCCACCGTCGGCCTGACCTCACGCTTTGATTTGATTGCGGAAACTGCAGGGGTAGGCCGTGATAGTCCCGCAGCCGCCCTTGGTTTACGCAGCGTTTTGTCATCACGCGTCGAACTAGACGCCAGCTTTGGCCGTGACTTTGAAGTACGTAGCAACCTCGTTGCTGTTGGCTTGAACATTGCGTTGTAAGGAGTAGCACAATGCAGCACACAGAATTAAAAGCATTGATTGAACGCCAGTTAGAACAACACGACGCAAATGACTGGTTCTTATTGGTTAATACGTATCAGGACGCCGACATTGTCGAAGTGCTTGAGGAGCTTGCGATTGAGCAAACCGCGTCACTACTCGTTAAATTACCAAGTCCGCAGTTCGCTAGCTTGTTCGGTTACTTTAGCCCGTTGTATCAAGACGCACTGCTACAGGTCATCGAGCAAACTGAACAATTGCGCTTGTTCAAAGCGATGGCGCGGGACGAGCGCGTCGATGTATATCAGCGTTTACCGGCTCAGGATCAGCAGCAGATTTTACCAAAGCTAGCCAAGCAAGAGCAGCACGATATTTTGAAACTTGCTGCCTATGAAGCAGGTACCGTTGGCGCACTTGCAACATCAGCCTACGTCGCGATAGCCGACAATATGACGGTCATCGATGCACTTCGCTTCGTGCGCCACAATGCGGCAAATATGGAAACCATTTACCAAGTGTACGTGGTAGATAAGGATCAACGCCTAATTGGCACAATGTCGCTACGCGAACTTATGACTGAGCAAGATAACGCGGTTGTGGGCGACGTGATGCGCACTGACGTGATATCAGTGCATGCCGAGCAGCCACAGCAAGATGCAGCCAATCTAATTCGTCGTTATGACTTATTATCGTTACCGGTTATCAACGGCGGCAAGACCTTAATTGGTATCGTCACGGTGGACGACGCGATGGACGTCGACGTGCAAGAAAACACCGAAGATTTCCATAAAGGCGGTGGTACGCTGGCACTCAAAGACGTGTCTTTGCGCCAAGTTAGCACGTGGACCATGTTTGCTAAACGCGCACCTTGGCTAATTGTATTGGTGTTTGCCAATATGTTTTCAGGCGGGGTGATTGAAAGCTATGAAGACACCATTTTGACCTACGTCGCGCTGGTGTTCTTTTTGCCGCTGTTGGTCGATAGCGGCGGTAACGCCGGTGCTCAAGCGTCGACATTAATGGTGCGGGCACTCGCGACCGGTGACTTGGAAATGAAAGACTGGCTTAAAACGCTAGGTCGCGAATTCTGGGTCGCTCTACTGCTTGGCTTAGCGATGGCGGCAACGGTATACGGCTTAGGTCATTACCGTGGTGGCGCCGATATTGCCCTAGTGGTATCGATATCTATGGTGGCGGTAGTACTAGCGGGGAGCATGATTGGCATGAGCCTACCGTTTTTACTCTCACGCTTAAAGCTTGACCCTGCAACGGCGAGCGCACCGCTGATCACGTCAATTGCAGACTTTGTTGGTGTGTTGCTGTACTTCTATATTGCGGTCACCGTACTGGGTAGCGCTTAGCACAGGTTTCCGGTGGCTTTTGGGGAAAACGTCACTTTATGCCTATACTCAAGGTTCATTGCTGAGCCTTGAGTATATGTTATGTCACAAGCAACCCCTCAACAGAGCGCACTGGTTCCAAGCCTTATCGAAACAGACAGTATCAGCGCCGATACCATTCTGAATGCCGCATTAACGCTGGGCGACATCAACGGCTGGGAGCGCCTCACGCTGACTCAAATTGCCCGCTATTTAAAAGTATCTCTCGCCGATATTCATCAGCATGTAAAACAAAAAGATGATCTCGTCGACGCTTGGTTTGACCGCGCTGATGCCCACATGCTGTCGCGCTTCCCACAACAGGGCGTAAGCCTGAACCGCACCCAACGCTTAAATTTGGCGATGCAATCATGGCTCGACTTCTTAGCGCGCCACCATAAACTGACCGCCGATATGCTGTTATATAAACTTGAGCCTGGGCATATTCATTTGCAGGCAGCAGGGGTGCTGCGTATTAGCCGCACCGTACAATGGTTTCGCGAGGCCGCCGATTTGAAAGCCACGCATATGGCCAGAATCGGGCAGGAAATTGCACTGAGTAGTTTGTTTGCGACTATTTTTCTGCACTGGCTGAAGGACTCAACCAAGCACCAGGCGCGCACACGCGAGCGCCTGCAACAAGCCTTAACCCAAGGTAAGCGTATTCGCCTGTGGACTTAAACTTTGAATCACGACAGCGCTATAGACAGCCACATGACCGTGTGGCGGATTGGTCCGGTAATAAAAAACAGCAGCGAACGGCTCCGCAACTTCGGAAATAAGTTGGTGTTAACTGGTTGGCCGTCAGCGAATAGCGAAAATTGGCACACGGGGTAAAGCCGCGCGGTCAGTAAGAAAGGCATACCATCGACATTAAAATGACGGCGCTGATACGGCCACCATAAGTGCGACTTCAATACCTGAAACTCGCCAGCTTGCACAACCACACGCGACGTCAGAACGTTATAACGCACCTCAAGCAGGGTATCTTGATAGCGACAAGTTTTTGCTACCGTGAATGCCATTGGACAGGCCTATTAAGTCATTCCTTGTGATTTGCCGATTATTGGCAAATTGTTGCCATCACTAAGCTACACGGGTTTTCGGTGAGTGTCACTAAAGTGTGGATGTGTTAGGTAATCGGCAATCGAAAGTGCAATCAATTTTGCGGTAATTGACCTAGTTTCTTACACGGTAATACTAAGCGGCCCGCGCTGCTCGTTGCGCATGATATCCAGAGCGCGATCAAGTGCATCAGCGGAGTCGTTATTACCAATTGAACGATGAAACTCAGCTACGTTCTTCGCCATTTCCATGAAATTTACCGGCTCGGAACCGTTTGTTGGCTCTAGCGCTTGCGCATCCAAGTTAAGTGTCATGAGCATAAATGGCATGCTCTCTTCAAGTGTCATATTTCCTGCTTGAAGTTGCTCGTTAATCCACTCTTTTAAATCGTCTCGACTCATGTTTCTGAAGTCGACGTTACTCTCCTGACGAACACTTTCGGATGCGTGCTTAACATGAGTTTCTGGTTGCTGAGATCTCTGCTCCGTTAAGCTCTTGACCATAACGTTTGCATTCGGTGACGTTGTATTAATTTCCATTGACGTTCCTTCTCTTTTAATTAGCACTATAACTTTGCAAAAGTAAGGTGCAAAAATTAAGCCACTGTATGCAATATCACAGAGCAGAAACTACGCCGGAGCTCTAGGTTCTTGGTGTAGTAACCTGTGTCGAAACCAATTATTGAGCGGCGTCGCATACCAACGGGCAACTACAAAGTAGCCCTGACAACTCAAGCATTCGAGTTTCAGGGCTTTTCTTATGGCTCGTGATAACAAGCAGTTACTTGCCTAACTACCGAAATCATCATAGCGGATGCGTGTTTCATCCACGCCGTGCTCTTTTAACATAGTCAGCGTCGCGCTGAGCATAGAAGGTGGGCCACAGAGGTAAAAATCGTACGCGTCGACGCTTTGAGATTGCAACCATTTCCCCGCAATCTCATGCACAAAACCGACATCCTGTTGCCATAAGCACGCTTTTTCAGGCTTAGACAACACTGGGATAAATGTCAGCTCACCTCGCTGTTGGTGCTGCATAAACTCATCGTAATAGAGTAACTCATGGCGATTTCGCGCACCGTAGAAGAAGATTATCGGTCGCGATGCTGTATCATTCAGCTCTTCTTGCATGAGCGCTCGTAGCGGCGCCATTCCCGCGCCGCCACCGATAAAGCAAAGTTTGCGTTGAGCGCCTGGTTGCCTTTGAAAGTCGCCAAAAGGGCCTTCTGCAGCAATGATTTCACCAGGTTTTAGATTACATAAAAATGAAGAGCCAATACCTGGCGATGGCGCGTCTGTTGCTTGCGGTTGATAACGCACGGTGAACACCAGCTCTTTGCCACCTGCAGCTGTCGCCATGGAGTAGCTTCTTTGCACAGCGCTATGCATATATTCTGTGTTTTCAATATGCTGCCACTGCGAAAGGAAGTGCTCAGGAATGTCTTCAGGGCGACTGCGACCTGCTCCAGCCGGAATGGTAAACAGCATATACTGGCCGGCTGCGTAATCAAGCTTGCGGTCCAGCACTTCAAAGCACAATTCGCGCAACATCGGCGTTATAAACTTAGTACTTTTCAACTGCAGGTTAACGTGGCGCGCATCAGTTTGCGGC
>NZ_PIPK01000019.1 GCF_003987335.1 Aliidiomarina maris
AGGTGGAGCAACTATCGAAACACTGAAAGAATATGTACAAAGTCAGGCCATACCTGACTAGAACCGCTGCGCGGCTCCCGCTTATATCCCCGCCCGATTGGGCGAGGGTTTACGCGGATTTTGCTAAGGTTTGTAACTGTGTTGCACACAGTGATATAAATAGTTGATTTGCTCTGCAAATGCGAATTTATGGATTACACTTTGCAGCTTAATTACAACAAGCGTTTGGGAAGGCCGAACGAATATAAGGGGTCATATGCGCACGTCACAATTATGGATTAGCAGCTTCCTCGCTCTTTGGGTACTTACTGGCTGCGCGAGTTTCAGTGCGCCGTTCAATGCCCCACAGCCACAGGCGACCCAGCAATACAGCAACTTAACGGCTGCCGACCGCCACATCAATATGGTGTTAATTGACGAGCGCCAGCTCATCAACCAGCGCCGGGCGAGCCAAGCTAACTTCAATGAGCAATTAAGCACCATTCGTGCACGCGAAGGTTTAGCGCCGAACTTTGAAGCCAGCGTACGTCAGTTTGTCGCACACCTACCTAACCACGATCGCAACTGGCGGGAAACCTACACCTATATTCTGGTATTTTACGTCGATGGCCTCAACCGACTTGAACCATTACGCGGTTTGACGGTGCGCAATAGCGCCGGTGAGCGCATCAGTGAGAGCTTTCAGGTTAGCCCTGAAGACCACATGCTGGAAATCACTATCAGCGGCGATAAATACCGCATTCGCGAACCGTTGCAAGTTGAGATAGCGCGCAGCAGTGGCGCGCCTTTGCAATTCACCGTACCTGTGGTGGCGCTGCCTAACCGACCAAACCGCTAGGCAGCCCAGCGCTATTCGGTAATATTATCAATTAGCCTTCTCGCTGTGTGCTTGACCATCTAGCTCATGGTCAAGCGGCGGAACCCAAGCTCGCAAGCGCGTTGGCAATACTTTGAGCGTTACCCGTCGGCAGCGCTGCCAATATACTGACAATGCCAGCAAACCAAGGCCGATACCCATAGTGCTAATGGCAAAATTCAAGCTGACCACACCATATTCGGTCAATACTTGGCTATACACGTACACCAGTGCACCAATCGCTGCCAGCATCAGTGCGCGACGGTCCACCCAAAGCGATACCAAGGCCATCAGTGCGTAGATCAGGGTCACAATCAGGGCACCAAAGATACCCACCTGCGGGGCTTCCTCAGCAAGCTGAGGACCGCCTATAATGAACGGGAAAATACCAGCTGCGAGTAGCCAAGCGGCTAATATATGCAGCCAAAACGCGACATCGGCGCGGTAATTAGTGCGTTTTAAGTCGCTAATATCCCACCACATGGCAAACGCAAATACCGCAAGACCGAGCAGTAGGTTCAGCAGTGGTATGGTAGCAATCACACCATGGGTGGTACCTGCGACCATGATTTGTACCGCCAGCACCAGTGCGCCCACTGCTGTCGCAATAGTAATAGGTACCCGGAAACGCCACCAGAACAGCAGTTGTAGCGCTGCCGCTGCCAGGCAAACCAACACCAGCCTAAAGCCTTCAAAGCCAAAGTTTTGCATCGCGAAAATAATGCTCGCGATACCGAAACTTAACGCCAGCGCCACACCCGGTAGCGCCATTTTACGCACCCGCACAAAGTACTCGGCGAGTGCCCAAGCACCCAGCGCAACCCCTAAGCTAGCATTTAAATCCGTTAGTGCACTGACGAAACTACCGATGGCAGCTAGTACCAAGGCACAGGCAACCACCACGAAAATATCGTTAAAGCCTGAAATTAAGCGAAAATACTCACTTTCAATGCTCTTTTTAGCGGTATTGCGGTGGTATACGTGGTCACGTACTTGCGTTAACTGTTCAGGCGTAAGAATCTCGGCCTCCACGCAAGACTGCAAGTCCGCTTCCGTATAGTTGCGAGGCGCAGGTTTTGCAGTGGAACCGTCAATCTCTGGCTGGTTTGATGTATGTTGTTGCATGCTCAATCCTTGTGGTGCACTTATTTGTGTGTGAGCCATAGCAATTAAGCTCGGGTTCACTTTTCCCTATTAAAGCTGCATTGGGCCTTGTAAGTCGACTGTTATTTCAACAATATGTTCGCTCACATCTTGCTTTGACCACACCTCTACCCAACGCGGTTCACCGTAATATAGTGCCGCCTCATAGGCTTGTTGCGGGTCGCTTTCAAGGCTTACAGTGCTGCGTGCCATCAGCTTTAGGACGCCATGGTCATCGCCGACTACTAATGCACTGCCGTCGGGCACAGCGCTATCAGCCATCACTAACCGGTTACCTTGCACATATACGCCAGTTGGCAGCGCATCTAACTGAAAGCGTTCACGCTGGAAGCCATCCACCCGCGTCACCGGCAAGGTTAACGTCACCCGATACGGCCAACGCTCAAATTCATACGGCCGATAGAGCAGTTTTCCTGTATCCACACTTACTGCATCATCGCTATCTGGAGCCGCCAGCGGCTCGCCGTCTTGATCGAAGAATTGGACGCTTTCAAGCTGCGGGGCGCCAATACGCTGCGCGCTGGTCAGCAAGTCTGTCATCACGCTTGGGTACTTAAATGCTATCTCTTCAAGCTGTTCCGTTTCTGCTTTGCTGAAATCATCTAAATGGGTAGTGAAGTTCGACAGCAATGCTTCAGCCATTGCCTCCTCGGGCAATTCTTCTAACTCCCAATGCCCGTCATACACCGGCCCCGCGGGCGCAGTGATTGGTAGCTCGTCAAAGGCTTTGAGCGGATGCGGCCAGCGGCTCGACCAAAATTGTACTGGAATACTAAGTTCGCGCTGCACACGCTGCGGCGTTTCTGGATATTGCAGCAAGGTAATTCGCCCCGCCTGCATGTAGCCAAAGGTCGCGTAAGTGACCGTCACTCCTTCCTGCAGCACGTCCTCGCTGGCGTAATTGAGTGAACTTTCCAGCGCTTGTAATTGCTGCTCCCAAACATCCAGATCGATGGGCTGTTCGGCGTCGGCAGCAATAGCGTCAGCAATGCGGGCGTTGATCCAGTCATTTAAAGTCGCCAAATACGCTGCATTAAACCGCGTGCTTGCGATTTGCTCAACTAAACGGCCGTCTGCGGTCTTGCCAAGGCCACGCAAATCGCCATCACGTAACGGCGCAAGTGGTTCACCTGCGTAATCCGGGTCGCGCTGAATATGGACACTGAAACGCGAGGGCTCAAGGTCTGTTAGCGTCATCAAGTACCCGCCAACCCGCTGGGTTTTATTTAGGTCTTGTTCTGTAAAATCGACGTTATACACACCGAGGGGCAAGTCAGCCTGAAACTGTCCGCCCAAGCTCGCAACTTCACGCTCACGTTGCTGCGGTCGCGAGCGCAACTGAAATAGCGGGCTAAAGCGTTGAATATCGACAGTCTGGTCAGGCCCATCCGTAAGCCCCGGCACCATTGGCATGGCGATGCGCTGGTCATTGCGTAACTGTGCATATGGTAATTGCAGCTCATAGTCGAATGGCAGATCGAAGCCCCAATATATCATCCAGCTGGAATGATCTTGCGCACTGCTAAGGACCTGCAAGCTATTTAAAAACGCGTCGGCCATGGCTTCTGGGCTTACGTAGTCGGTTAGTATCTCGTGACTATCTTGGCTATGTACAACAAAGTCAGGGTCTTGCGCTGGCCCATCAATCCACTCTTGACGCCGCTCATGTTCGCGGTTCAGATTGCCTTGCAAGCGCCACAGCCAATTCCGCACACGTCGGTTTTCTATCTGCATCACGTCGGCTTGCTGCCAGACATACTCTGGGTTTTCTTGATTTGAAGATTGCGTCATATCGTCTCCCGATGGATGCGCAAAGGCAGTGCCGCTGGCGAATGCCAGGCTGGTGGATGCAACCAAGATACCAATACAAGTTAGTTTCATCGTGCCTCCGAATGCGTGTGTGAGGGTGATACTAGAGGTAGATCGGTCTGCTTTGGGGGTGCCATTCGCTTTCAATTCCTTTTGTTTTAAACGCGTATAGCATAGCAACATAGCGCTTGAGAATGAAACGCATCCTTGATCAAGCGCTTTGATTTTACCTAAGTTTAACGTTGAGAAGCGCGACTAGGTGCTTGCGAGTTTTAAACCAATGATGCCGCAAATAATCAGGCCAATACTGACTAGCTTGAGTAATGAGACGGTCTCATTGAATAGCACAACGCCTGCAATTGCAGCACCAATAATACCGATACCCACCCACACCGAATACGCAGTCCCAAGCGGCAACACGCGCAATGCTTGGCTGAGCAGGTAAAAACTGGCCAACATAGCAATGATAGTCACGATTGACGGTGTCAGTAGCGTAAAACCGCGGGTGAACTTAAGCCCCACCGCCCATACAACTTCCAACAAACCTGCAAGAATTAAGATTAACCAGAACATAACGGCTCCTTGAATTGCTAGGGCCGTCCCTACGATGAAAGGCAACGCGAGGTCGTCCCCGCGTGGCGCACTTATTCAATAAGCGTGCGACTTGATATTACCACAATAAAGCCAAAAGTAGCTCAACTGCGTAGTGATTATCACCACTGGTATTCATCCGCTTATTTTATATACTGATGATGTAGTCAGTGAATCATGCTTAGATTATGTAAATCATTCGAACATCATGTACGAGGTAACAGATGCGTAAATTATTTGGATTTGCCAGCGCTGTATTCGCCGCCGCACTGGTCACTATGGCGTCCGCGATTGCCCACCACGGCTGGGACTGGACGGAAGACGAACAAACTGAAATGACAGGTACTATTACCGAGATCTACATCGGCCCGCCCCACCCACGGTTGATGATAGACACACCCGACGGCCCTTGGCAGGTTGATCTGGGTAACCCGCGACAAACGCGTGATGCAGGCTTTGTTGAAGGCGAAGCGGAAGTGGGCGACCAAGTGTTGATTCGTGGTCATCGGTCAAATAATAGTGATGAGCGCATTATCAAGGCGGTTCGCGCGACCATTAATGACACCCAGTACACCTTCTACCCCAATTTATTGCAAGAAGACTAAGCGGCCATGCTTGAGCCTCTTTGGCAATGGCTAGCGCAATCCGCGCTAGCCAGCTTTCTACGCAGCTCCGATTGGGCTTACCCCGCATTAAGCGCCAGCCATATTATCGCTCTAGGCACCCTAATCGGCACGGTAATCGTGATGGACTTGCGCGTCCTTGGGGTTATCCGCCGCATTGAGCTAGTCCCTTTAGTGCCATTGATGAGCCAAGTTGCCGCCGTTGCTTTAGTCTTCGCGCTGCTAACTGGGGTGGTGCTATTTAGCGTGCAACCGAACCATTACCTCAGCAACGACGCATTCCTATTCAAGCTGGCCTGTATCGCGCTTGCACTACTAAATGCCCTTCTGGTTCACGCCAATACGCACTGGCGGGCACTACGCAGCAACGCTCCAGCCACACATGCACACGGGCTGCTGAAGCTAGGTGCAGCGCTATCTCTCATATTGTGGCTAAGTGCCGTGTTTGCAGGGCGTTGGATAGCATTCGTGTAATTAATAAAACTGAATGATATTACAAATTAATAATTTACCACTTAAAATATTAGCCAAACTTAACCGACTGTTCTTTACACTTATTCACACAATCGTCACGTTCCAGTCACTCAATTGAACCCGAACTGTCACATACGCTAGCTAACCTCTCCTCCCGCGTTAAATCTGTCTTTCACAGATTACAATAATTATTCGCGAGGGTGTCCCATGTCGTTGCAATTCAAATCTCTATTCAATAAGTCGTTTATTCATCGTGCAGTGCTTCACGCTTTGCACAGTCGTCATAGCGCACTTGCAGGCGTGGCACTTGGCGGCGTACTACTGAGTTCAGCCGCTATGGCGCAACAATCCGAACAACAATCCGAACAACAATCCGAACAGCCGTCAGACACCACTGAACGCGTTGAAATCATCACTGTTTCTGCAAGTTATAGCCGTAGCCTAGAACAAGCCAACGATTTGAAGCGTGACAATATTGGATTTTCTGACTCTATTGTTGCCACCGACATCGCCGACTTTCCAGAACAGAACCTCGCAGAGGCTTTACAACGAGTGCCAGGGGTTACCATCGAGCGCGAAAAAGGGCTTGGTACACGCGTCAATATTCGTGGTTTACCCACCGAATTTACCCATGTGTCTATTAATGGCCTTGCCACCGCATCGGGTAGCGGCGGACGCGATGTTGAATTCGACATTTTTGCCTCAGAACTGATTCAACAAGTTACCGTGCAAAAGTCTCCCACGGCCGCCGACGAAGAAGGTGGTATCGCAGGCTCGGTGATGATTTCTACAGCGCGGCCATTTGATTACCCAGGAAGCCGCTTTATTGTCTCTGCTGAAGGCGCTCATAATTCGATTTCAGAGGAGATCGACCCGCGTTTTTCAGTGCTTGCAAGTAATACGTGGGGCAACTGGGGCGCATTAGCGTCGTTCTCGCACGCGCAACGTACTAACCGTACTGACTCTAATTCAGGGATAAATTTTCGCCCGCTTGAACGCTTCGCTGCGCGCACGGGCGATGCAGCTCGTGATGCGCAAGGTCAACAGGCAGTAGACGTAGTGGCTCGTGATACCGGCCGCGTCATTCAAGATAGATTCGACAACGACGAAACCTCGCGCGTGGTGTTTTTAGATAAGTCAGGGGATCGCGTGTATGTCAACGACCAGACGCGCTGGGGTGCGACTGCTGCGTTGCAATATCGCCCTACGAACGCATTCAGCATGACCCTTGAGGCTATGTTGGGCGGTTACGACGCCATCGAAGACGAATACGATGCGGCAGCTTATTCAGCATCAAGCATTAGTACCTTAGAACGCATTCACGCCTACGACGATACCACACTAGCTGATTATGGCATTCTCGTGCTGACTGATGCGTCTTACACCGCAACCCAACACGAATTTTTGAGTAAAGAGCGTGTGTCAAACACTGACTTTCAACAGTTTAGCCTTAACTTTGACTGGCAACCGGGCAATTGGCTAGTGAGTGGACTAATAGGCTATTCCGGCGCGCGCAAAGAGCTGGACTATGCGAACTTGAAGCACGTCGCCTTTGGTCCTTCACGCACTCGCTACACCGAACGCGGTGGTGAAACTATCGCTAGCGAGAGTGCAGCTGGCTTCGATATGTATACGGCACTTGATCAGTACTTATTTGAATCTTATGAAGTTAACCTCGAAAATATTAGTGATGACAAATACGCCGCTGAGCTTAACTTCAAGCATGCCCTTAACCTAGCATGGTTGCCCGTGCTAACTGATATTCAATTTGGCATGCGTTACACCGATAAGTCTAAACAACGTGACTTTGGCGACGCCCTGATTCAAGGCCCAAGCGAGGGGGACACTTCGTGGGCAAACACGCGTCTTTTGAGCGATAGTGAGCTTGGCTATATTAGCGACATTGCTCCAGGTGGCGCTTACCGGTCGAATGACATCGATTGGATGCAACCGTCCAACGCCTATGCCAGAGACACCTTTCGCTACCCAGGTTTCGCTGTCGATTTCGATCCAGCAGAGTTTTACCAAGTTGACGAGCAAGTCTTTGCCGCGTATCTGATGGCAAATTGGGGGTTTGATGTAGGCCAAATTCCAGTCACGATTAACACCGGTGTACGCGGTGTCGACACCTCGGTCGATTCTTTCGGCTACCACCAAATTCAAAACCCAGATGGTTCCAGCGGGTATACCAGCGAGCCAGTATCTAGCCAGGGCAGCTATCGGGATTGGCTACCCAGCATGAACTTAACCGCAGGCTTAACCGACCAGCTATTACTACGCGCTGCCGCATCAAGAACACTAATGCGCCCAGATCTGGTCGATATTGCCTATCGGCGCAGCGTAAGCTGGAACGAGTATCGCTTCAGTGACGGCAACCCTAACCTTGAGCCCACCTATGCAACCCAATGGGATCTGGGTTTAGAGTGGTATTTAGATTCAGGTGGTTTGCTTGCCGCAACCTACTTTGAAAAAGAAATTGAAGGGGTGGTTCGTCAAGCCTTAACCGGAGTTGTTCCAAACGTAGAAAAACTTAATGCAAACGGCACCTTAGACGGCTTTTACGACTTTGATGTGTACCAGCCAGTCAATGCCGACGGTTCCTATCGTATCTCGGGTATTGAGCTTATCGCCCATGTACCCTTTGGTGGCTTATGGCCTGCACTTGAAGGCTTTGGTTTGAATAGTAACCTTACTTTGCTTAATAACTCGTTAACCGGTGCATCGACTCTCGATATTCCTACCCCACCAGAGGGGCTGGCTGAGACCGCTTACAATGCCACGCTGTATTATGAGAATGAACGCTTTGATGTACGTGTCTCTTACAACTACAAAGACGACTATGTAGAACGCATTGAGCGTAATATGTTCCCGGTCTATCGGGAAAGCTACGGGCAAATCGACATGTCCATGGGCTATCAAATTAATGACTTCGTGCGCGTCACGCTTAAAGCCATTAATCTGACCGACGAAGCGACCCGCGGTTACACCATCGACCCTCGCTTCCCAACCACCAACGAGTTTTCTGGCCGTCGTGTTAGCCTCGGTGTGCGGGCGGTATTTTAATGCAACACATACTATGCTTTACTGCCTTACTGTCGCTATCAGGGCTTGCTCCGGTAGCGGCGGAACCGACCCCTGTGGCCCAAATTGCATTTCTGCCGGATGTGCATTTTCATGACGTCTATGCAAGTTTTGAGGATGACACTTTCACTGGTATTACGCTCGACAGCGGCGAAAAGGCAGTGTTGCGAAGTATGCAGGCGCAGCTAAGATCCACGCGGCTATTTAACGAAAACTACTTTGCCTTTATCGCAGCGCTTGACGATATCGCGCAACGCGGGATATCACTGGTTGCTTTACCAGGCGATTTCAGTGACGACGGACAATCTCTGCACCTTCGGGGTTTGGCCAATATTCTGAGACGTTACGAGCAGGAACACGGCATGCGTTTCTTGCTAACCCCAGGCAATCACGACCCCGTGCGTCCATTTACGGTGCCGGGTGGTAAGCCTGACTTTCTAGGGGAAGACGGCCAAGCTCTAAGTATCTACAGTCACCAACATACTGAGTGTCGGCAGCAGCGTGCGGATATATGCAGCGACGAGTTAGAGCAGTTAGGCTATGCAGGCATATTTGCTCATCTCAGTGACTTCGGGTTTACCCCCAGGCGTTCCGATATCTATTTCGAAACCCCCTTTTGGCGACCTCAAGGCGATTATTCCTCACAGCAAGGGCTTGCTGCAGCTGAATTGGCTGCACGTCAATATGAACCGTGTGCTGATGGTGACTGCCAAACAATTAGCGACACCAGCTATTTAATTGAACCCATTGATGGCCTTTGGCTCTTAGCACTGGACGCCAATGTGTATGAGCTTTTAGACGACCATGCGAGTGATGCGAATCTTGCCTACGCTTCACCAAGCAACGCTGGCTATAATGCGCTCGTTGAACAAAAACCTTTCTTGGTCGAATGGATTAGCAACGTTGCAGCCCGAGCAGATGCACAGGGTAAAACGCTTATCACATTTAGCCATTACCCCATGGTCGACTTCTATCACGGCACGGGTACTGGCATGGCCGAACTATTTGGCCCTGATAGCGCCCAATTACGACGCTTACCCACTGCTCATACCGCAGAACGCCTTGCTGCAACTGGTTTAAGGCTACATGTCGGTGGGCACATGCACTTCAATCACACGAGCAGTGTGGCAGATTCCAGCGGCAATACATTAGTGAACATTCAGGCCCCGTCTATTGCTGGCTATCGCCCTGCGTATAAATTACTAACGGTACATAGTGACCAAAGCATAAAAGTAGAAACCCTGTTGGTTGAAGACATTGATGGCTTCGACACATTCTTTGCTGCTTATACTCAGGAGCATGCACAAGGCGCACCGTGGAGCCCAGAGCTACTTAATAGTACAAGTTACGGAGAGATGGTGGATTGGCATTTACGCGAACTTGTGCGCCAGCGCTTTATTCCGCGGGAATGGCCGCAACCACTTAAGCAAGCAGCATTAGAACTGAGTGCCGAAGAACTAGCACAGCAATTATCGCTACCCGAAACCATCAGCGAGCAATGGCAGTGGTCGATGCTCACTCTCGCTGAGGACTTTTATCGTGTACGCAATGCCAGCAGCTTAGGGCTTAACCATATCAGCAATACGCGCCTCGCTGAGTACCAAGCCTTACACAAGGCGGTACAACTAGTGTCCGCACAGCATGCAAACTATCAGTTGGCGCAGCAAATCGCGCAGTTACTCGATATTTTATTCCAGCTACAAAAAAGCCCCGCCAGCCAGCACTTCTGGGTGCAACCCGACGGGACCATAGAAAACCGCGCTGAGTAAACCTGCCAGCGCGGTTTATATCGAACTATAACGTTTGAATATTGGCTTCAGCGTTTTTCGACTTCACCGTGCTTAGGTAAGCAACTGGAATTAAACCCAGTAACGCGCCCAAGACTGCCGCTAAACCGCCCGCAGCAAGCACCAGCAAAATAGCCAGAAACGAGCTCCACAAACCTTTTGCGCTGACAACTAATACCGCAAGTAGTAAACATACCAGAATCGCAATGCCACCACCGACGCGCATCAGAAATTCATGGTCTTCGCCGCCAGTGATGACCCCGGCAATACCACCCGCTATGCCGCCAACCAACAGAACCAGCAACAAGTATGCGAGGTAAAAACCAAGCGCTTGCTTACCCGTGCGCTCGTAACCAAAATTTGTGAGTTGTGAGAACATGCTTACCTTACCTCATTGTTTTAATTAGGATCTTGCCATTGTAGCTCGCTTTCGCTGTACAACTCTAGCGGCAAACCGTCAGGATCTTGAAAAAAGGTAAAGCGGCGCCCGGTATGGGCATCAATCCGAATCGGTTCAGCGCTCACCTGCTGGGCGTCTAACCAAGCGACCGCCGCATCAATGTCGTCCACCGCAAAAGCTAGATGCCGAAGCCCCCGCGCTTCGGGGTCAGTCACCCGTGACGGAGGGTTTGGAAATGAAAATAACTCAATTTGACCGCCATCTGGCAACGCAAGATCAAGTTTATATGACTGGCGTGCCTCGCGGTACACCTCGTTTACCACAGGTAACCCCAGTATGTTCGTATAAAACGCTTTCGATCGCTGATAGTCCGAGCAAATAATGGCGACATGGTGAATGCGCTTTAATTTCAGGCCCATAGACTCAAACTCCTTATACTTCGACGTGGCTGCGAGATGCTGTATGCCGTGCACGCCAGCGCCAGACATTGCCAATCACCACACCTGCCACTATCAACGCGGCTGAAGCCCATAACGCCCAAATATATCCAGCCCCCTGCTCTGCGCTGATTGCTTGCATCAAGGCTTGATCACTTAAGGTGTCATAGGCGCCAATTATACTAAACAGAGCAACCGGTAAAGCCACCACATTCGCCCATTTCGACCAACGCACTAGCACTAAAAGTATTGCCCCCACCAGAGCCCCAGATACATACAAGCTTGGTTGTGAGCTCATTTTATCCGCCACCTCAGCAGCAGCTGGCGGCACCATACAAAGTAAAATTAACCATGCCCACGACAGTTTTAAACTCGCCACATCTGACTCCATTCATATAACAGCTAAGTGAGTGTCAACTAACTTGAAGTACTAGGTAGGCCACTACAACGTAGCGCAGTAACTTACCCGCAGTCACCAAAATAAAGAACCACTTCAGCGGCACGCGCAGCATGCCTGCCATCACGGTCAGGGGGTCACCAATCACGGGTACCCAAGAGAAGCATAATGCCAGTAAGCCATATTTGGAAAATCGCTGTTCAGCGCGAATAAAATCTTGCTCTGACATCCGCAGCCATTTTTTCACCACACTTAAGCGTGCCCAATACCCAAGGGCATAGTTGGTTAGCGAACCCAATACATTGCCAACCGTAGCCACGGCCACCAAAGTAACGGGCGACAGCTGGGTCAGTAGCAACGCGGTTAATACAATTTCTGAACTGAACGGTAAAATAGTCGCCGCTAAAAACGCGGCAACAAACAAGCCAACATAGCCAAGCTCTGCGAGGTATTCCATGGGTATCGATTACATTACTGGTCTATTGGCGCTCTTGATCTTCGGGCTCCGGTTCAGAACCAACCGTATCGGCCATATACGCGCCGCGCTCACCCATGGGTTTGTCTTTGCCAACGGTTGAGTCAACTTCGGTTTGGTGCTCCATTTCGGCGTTGATTTCGGCGCCTAACAGCACCACAAACGCGCTAATATAAAACCACAAAATGAGCACAATGACACTGCCAATTGCACCATAGGTTTCGTTGTAATTGGTAAAGTTTTGCACGTATACCGTGAAGCCGTACGACGCACCCAGCCAGCATAATGTCGCGATGACGGCACCCACGCTGACCCAGCGCCACTTCGCATTCTTGCGATTCGGCGCAAACCGATAAATGCTCTGCAACACTAAAATAAATATCAGTGCTAACAGTGGCCAGCGTAAAGTGCTCAGTAAGGTTTCAACAGATTCCCCCATCGGCACCATATTGAGCGCGATAGGCAGCACAATCGCAAGCGCTGCCAACGCCACGAAACCAAGAATACCAATCACCGTAAATAGCATCGACACCAATAGCAGCCCCCAGAAAGGCCGCTTTTCATGCTCTTCATAAATAATATTGCAGGCGGTAATCAGCGCTTTCGCCCCTCGTCGCGACACCCAAAACCATACCGCAATGGAGAGTACTAATGTCCAACTCAAAGATACGCCAGCCTCGTCTGCCAAGCTACTCAATTGCTCAGTCAGTAAATCGTAGGCTTGCTGGGGTAAAATTTGGCGTAATGGTTCAAGCTGCGCAATGATGGCTTCTGGCGACGAGACCAGTGCATACAGCACCACCGCTGCGTTCAACGCAGGAAATATCGACAGCATGACAAACAGCGCAACCCCCGCCGCAACCAGCGAGATATTATGCTTTTGTACATTGTTGGCGACACGCTGACCTATTTGGTACCAGCCGCGCCAGGTAATTTGCCAAGGGTTAGTGGCTTGACGACCGTAACGGTCATTGCTAGAAGCATTTGGGCTTTGTGGTGAAGTGTCACCTGTCGGCATGTGCCTTCCTTTATTTGCTGGCTCTCATCTTGCTAGCAAGTTTAGCAACAATATGACACTTCACACGTTTGAAGACATTTGTAGCAGAACTCGGTTAAGCGAAGAAAAATTTCATCGCGAGTGCCAACAGGCTGCCGCTACCAAGCGTCACAACGATTTTAAGCACAGGCTTCAAATAGCGCCTAAAGAATAATGCTCTGAAAAAGTCGGGATGCGCGTTGCGCAACTCCGCTAACTTTTGCTCGCCGCTTGGGGTCAGTAAGACATTTAAGTAAATCGAATCATCAGCAGTCTGCCGCGTAGCGGCCACCAACCCCTTGTTGCGAAGCACATTAACCTGCTGGAAAAGCGGTTTACAATCCGCGTCAATGCGCGCTGGTAGCGCGCCAACCTTGATGTTGTATAACGTGGTAAGTTGCGTTTGTCTGTCCATAGCGTCAACACACTCTACTAGGTTTGGCTAACCCATTAACCAGTGAAGAAATCGACGGCTTTTTGGCCACCACCAAGCACGCTGCTATAGAACTCTGTGTAACCACAGCGTTTGCAACTGACATAACGGAATCTCTTATTGTTGAGGTTAAATATCGCAGATACTAAACCGCCCTTGCCTCTAAGCTGCCCAGCTTCAAACTGATTACTTTTACACTTAAAACACTCAAACTTTGCTTTCGCTTCCATGGCTAACGACCCTTATAACTTTGATTTAAATTTATCGTATTTCTTTTGAGCTTCGATAACTCGATCTAACTTCTTATCTATATCACGTATCCTGTAATAGATTCGTACCACCAGTAGGGGCACGACAACAATTAGTAGTGCTTGAGACAGCGTGACAAAAAGAATAAAGCCGCTTCGCAGTTGTTCAAAAATATCCATCTACACATCCCAGTGATTAAGGGCAAACAGTCACGACCAGCCTAATCGAACTAAGCACGCAGATTCAAGCGCTAAGGGACTTTCGGTGGCTGATTAACAAATGAGTGAACACTGAGTTTGGTGCTGATGCAAATCACTGTCTATGCTTAACGGCATACTCGTTTGCGCTACAACGCTGATACATACATCATATGCGAAAGATCATATGCAAAAGACATCGTCACGTAAGTCCCGAACATTGCCTTCCAGCTTAGTGCGCTGGCAATTGGCCGCCGTATTGATGATATGTGGCATTGCGGTCGCGCTGACATTCGCTGTGCCGGCTGAGCAATGGCAGTCCTTGCTGCAAAATTTGCTCGATAATCAAGGCTGGAAAACCAGCTTGCTCCTGTTTGGGCTGTACATCGTAGCAGTCATATTCATGTTGCCGCTCTCTCCTTTTGCGCTTACCGCAGGCCTTTTTCTGGGCTTCTGGTTAGGCACTCTGATTTCCCTCGTTGCCATCAATTTAGGGGCTTTACTTAGCTTCGCCATTAGCCGGCGTTATCTTCACAGCGACTACTTCAAGCAGTCCTTCTCGTCCAAATCAATGCGCCTGCTGACCAGTAACGACATCAAAATCATTAGCTTATTGCGCTTAAACCCGATCGTGCCATTTAGTTTCCACAATTACCTATATGGCGCAGCACGAACCAAATTGCGACCTTATCTGTGGGGCACGTTGATAGGCAGCGCCCCTTTTACTCTGCTTCTCGTGTATTTCGGTGTCACCGGGCGCGCTATATACAGCGCCGGTGCATCCATCGACGGTTGGCATTACACCATGCTTGGCATCGGCGTAGTGCTTTCAGTGGCTCTGCTAGCACTGACCCAATACGCCAAATCATCGCCCCATTTAGCCAATAAGGAATAGTCATGAAAGTATTATTTCTCACGTCTCAGCTAGGTTTTGGTCATGTGCGCGCAGCCAATGCGATAGAGCAAGCATTACAAGATAAATTCCCGGCGGTAGATTGTGAGTACCTGGACTTATGGTCACTTATGGATGAACGCGTGGCCGCTGCAGTCAAAGGCGGTTACCTGCGAATGACCCAAGACTATCCTGATTACTACCAAAAGCTATATGACCTGGATAAAGAGTTTTGGCAACAACTCAGCGGCGACGCGCCGTTGGACGATGGCATCAAAGCATTCCTCGCAGAGCAACAAGCGCATTGGTTTCCGCGCCAAGCTGGCTGGCTGCCTATTGGTCAGCATAATCTCGACACTGCTTTAGCGAACAGTTATGTGCGCCTTTTAGTGAACAAAGATAAGAAAAGTAATCACCCGATTGTATTGCGCAGCTTGCTGCTACTGATGCGTACAGTGATGTTGCGGCGCATGAAAGAACAAATTGAAGCGGCGGCGCCCGACGTTATCGTTGCAACCCAAATGTACCCAGCGGCACTGTTTTCACAACTGAAGCTAAAGCCACCCTTTGATAACATTCCTACTTTAGGCATTCTGACCGATTATGGTCTGCAAAAGGTGTGGGTAAGGCCGACCACCGACGGCTACTGCGTGTCGTCCAAAGCAGTCGCCGACCAGCTGTTAGCCTGGGGTGTTCCGGCAAATCATATTTATGAGACCGGCATTCCACTCGATCGTCAATTCGATAACCCACCAACCCAGCAGCAAGCAAGAGCGGCACTCAACATTAATGCACACAAACCGACGGTGCTAGTCACCGGCGGCCAATATGGTATCGGTTTAGTCCCCACCGTTGAACACGTATGCAAAGTGGGAAAAGACTTACAAATACTAGTCACCGCAGGCAATGCCGAACAAGACCACGCCAGCTTGCAGGCATTACAACACGCGTACCCCGACCAAATTATCCTGTTTAACTGGGTCGACGATATGGCCCAACTGATTGCTGCATCTGACGTTGTGGTCGGCAAACCAGGCGGTTTATCCGTCAGCGAGGCTTTGGCGTGTGGGCGCCCCTTCTTCGCCACGTGCTCCTTGGGCGGCCAGGAAGAGCACAATGTTCAGTTTCTGCAAAATGAGCACATCGGCGCAAAATTCCCCCCAGCACAGCTAACTGCCTATTTAAAGCACTTGTTTGCTACGCCTGAGGAACTCGCTGCGCTGCAACAACGCGCCTATCAAGCCGGGCACCGCAGAGCAGCAGAGCAGATCGCGCGTCAAGTCATGTCGCATTTACCGGCGCATTTTAGCCCCATCGTAGAACCCAAAATCGCCCATTAATGGATGGATAAGAGCATGCTAAAAACACCCGCATGGCGACTTTTAAACAGCAGTTACCTGCAGTATGACCGCGCTTATCGACGCTGGCATAAATTAGAGGCGGTAGACGAATTCTTGTTGGTGAAAAAGCAGCGCTACCATGGCGCGCCACAAGTATTTCGCGATGGCACTGAGCTCCAGTCAGGTGATACCGTGTTAGCCTTGCACTTTAATAATGAATATATGGCCACGTTGTATCAGAACCATGAAAACGCCTCGTCCAGGCGCGTGGTTTGGTCATTTGGGAAGGCTCTGATAGCCGCCATGCAACAGCTACATGAAGATTTAGCCACCAAGTATGCTACGGACAATATTAAAGCGATTACCGGCGTGACCTGGTTCAAAACTCATGGTGATATTGTCGGTTTTGAAAGTGAACCCTTGCCAGCGGGTTGGCGGCGTGACCTGTTACATTGGCAATTCAGGCTTTTGCTATTGGCTTTATTCCCACAGCTCAAGGCGCATCGCAATTCTGAGCTCATGCCGCACCAATTCTGGCTGACGCCGAGTCAGTTAAGCGAGACAGTTAAAGGAGAACGCTCGCATGTGGCCAAACGGTTTACTTAACATTATCAGCCGTGGGCAGCGCTCAGAGCCATACGCCTACTTGACCTTCGACGATGGCCCCGACCCTGAGTTCACACCGGCTGTGTTAGACCTATTAGCCAAGCACCACATCCAGGCGAGCTTTTTCGTGTTGGGAGAAGCCTGTGTTGCACACCCCGCGTTAGTTCGACGTATCGCCGACGCGGGTCACGATATTGGTATTCATAGCTATTCCCATGCGCATCCTTGGCGCTTATCTCAAGCAGACGTGCGAGAAGAAATTCGACGCTGCTATCACACCCTAGCCGACACCACAGGTAACGCGACCCAGTTATTTCGCCCCGCCTATGGTCGCATTCGGCCTGCTGCATTAGCACAAGCCAAAGCCTTAGGGATGCATACCGTACTATGGAACCGAAGTGTCATTGATTGGGGGCGATGGGGCACCGTTGAGGCCATCCAGCGTCGACTGACCGCGACAAAACCCGGCGACATTGTACTGATGCATGACGCGAGGCCAGAAGCCAACCGCCCGGCAGCCTCTTTCACTGCACTGCAAAACTTTTTAACCAGCGAACGCGCAGCCCACTGTCAATTTCAGGGGCTTAGCTGTCTAATCGCAAAGCACCCAGCAGCTAAACGCTAAGTGAAAAGCTTCATTTCAATGACGCGAATCAACGAGCGCAGGAACGTTATCGTGTTAGAGCCCCGCGCTGAAGCTTTTAACTCGTCCAATGCATGCTGGTCTAACCACACCCCGTTGATCATCACACCCGCCGGGAATTCCAACACGCTGATATCGTTGAGTGGGTCACTCGGCACTAGAATCAAGTTGGCGCGATAGCCAGCACGGTGCTGCTTGCGCACCACAGCGCGCGCTTCGTCAGCTGTCGTGACTGTGGTTTGCAGCACCAGCTCATTGGGCCCTGAACTATTGATAATTGGGCCAGTGGTGATTAAGTCAGGTGCTATTAGTTGCTGCTGTGCGATACGTTCAATGAGACGTAAATGAAACGGGTAGCCCGACATATTGCGCAACCCCGTGACGCCATGGGCAAGGTACGCAGCGAGCTCTGTTTCGTCATTGAGGTGAACATGCGCATCGATCAACCCAGGCATTAAGGTCTGGCCGCGGCCATCCACCAGCAGCGTGCCTCTGGGCGCTGGCACCGAACCCGCGACACCTATTTCGGCAATTTGATTGCCAATCACTAGTACCGCTTGCAGTTCAGAAGGGGTTGCGGGCGCTGGCAGCGCTTGCGAATCATGCGCCATCGACAGCACCCGCACATTGTCAAATAGCACCGCATTTGGTTTAAACGCCTGCTGCTGCAACGCACTGGGCGGCCGCAGAATCAGCATCCATAAGCTTGCCAGCACCGCAATGCTGATAACAAGCGCAATCGCCGCTACTTTGATGGCTTTACTTCGCGGCATATGTATAAACCTCTTATGGTTAGCGGGCAGGCAACGCATCGAGGGACGCTAAAATAGCCCGCGCGATTTGCTCTCGTTTGGCTAAATCGTCCATCCGGTTGGGGGTGTCGATGTTGAGGGCAAAGAATACTGGCCCCGTTGGCCATTCGACCCAACCAACCCACCAGCCAATACTGCCGCCCCAGCCCGTTTTAGCGCGTAAAATCCATTCACGATCAGCCTCAACCACCATAACGTCTTTCACCAAACGCTGATGCTCAACCGCATACGGCAAAGCATTGCGGTATAGGCGCTGCAAAAAGGCCACTTGCTCATGGGCGGATATTGCCAGATTTCCGTCTACCCAATACGCGCCGAGCTCAGTGTCTGCGTTGCTACTTGCATCGGCATTCCCGTAATCAAGTTGCCGCAAATACTGCTGCGAGCGTGCCAGCCCGAGTGCGTTCGCAAAGCCCTCGTACACCCAAACCGCAGACACCCGCATCGCCGAGCGCAAATCTTGGTCAGCATTATGCCCCGCGAAACTATGTTCAGTGCCGTCCCATACAAATACCTGAAACTCGTCGTCCACCAAACCGGCATCTAACGCAAACAAGGTATGTGGAATCTTAAATGTCGACGCTGGCGTCAATCGTTGCTGCGCCCGCTGCGGGTTATGCACCAAAGTGGTATCTGCTTGGTTTCGCGCATCGAGCACCACCATAGTGCCCTGAGCGTCGAATCGGCTAAACACCTCGGCCCAATCAGGTTGAGTTTGCATCTCCATGGCGGACGATGACCCTAGGCCAAGCCAGACAAATACCCATGCCGCGTAGCTCATAGACTACCTTCCGCGAGCGCCGTCGCCGGAACTTGCTCATCGGCACGCAAGGTCAACACCTCAAAGCCATCCTCCGTCACTGCCACCGTGTGCTCCCATTGCGCAGAAAGCTTTTTGTCACTGGTGACTATGGTCCAGCCATCCTTTTTCTGCTTAATCTTGGCTTTGCCTTGGTTGATCATAGGCTCAATGGTAAACACCATGCCCGCTTCCAACACTAGCCCCTTACCGGCAGCGCCGTAATGCAGCACCTCGGGCGCTTCGTGCATCTCGCGGCCAATCCCATGCCCGCAAAATTCACGCACCACCGAATAGCCATGGGCTTGTGCATAGGTTTGAATGCGATGCCCAATATCACCCAGAGTCGCGCCTGGTTTAACGCATTGAATGCCTTGCCACATGGCTGCGTAGGTAGTTTCCACCAAACGTTTGGCAAGGGGTGACACATCACCCAACATATACATTTTGCTCGAATCTGCGATAAAGCCGTTTTTCTCCAGCGTAATGTCGAGGTTAATAATGTCGCCCGATCTTAGCTTTTGGCTTGGCGAGGGCACCCCGTGGCACACGACATGATTCACCGAGCTGTTCAACACATACTGATAGCCATACTGGCCTTTGCTAGCAGGTCGGGCTTGCAGGGTTTGCGTGATATACGTATCCACCAAATCATTGATTTCCATGGTTGATATACCCACTTTGACAACCCCATCGAGGTAATCAAATACTTGCGCCAGCAACTGCCCTGCTTGGCGCATCAGCGCCACCTCTTGTGGGGTTTTGATCAGTACGTTGTTATTGTCTTGTTCCAAGTTAGCCACCCGCCACTTTTCTTATATCCACCGCGGCCTGCTGCATCTGGTCACGAATAATCTCGGCGAAAGGCATGTCTGGGTTCGCCTCTGCCAACATGCCAATTTTTATCCAATATTCAGCCTGTGCGTTAATTGATCGCACCATTACAGAGCTCGCCTTACGAATTTCTTCGTGAAGTTCGTCGTCAATTTTTACAATGCCCATGAGTAACCTAATCGCTTATGATTTATATATGAATCATATACAGATCGCATAACTGGTGCAAGTAGCCCATAGCCCTAAGGGTGGAGGGTCTATTCGAGACGAAAAAAATGACATAAAGGCTTACAAAAATCCGCTGCACACAGCTAACTTTAATATTAGACTGTTGCTGTTGTGAACTATAAAACCAAACTAAGTGACACCGAGGAAGATGCCATGGGACCATTTGAAATTGCTGCAATTGCTATCATTGGCGGCTTAGCGTATTCAGCGTACGAAACGCACATGAAAACCAAGAGCAAAGCCGCGAAAGGTGATGTTGAGGCACTCAGAAATGAAATCGCCACCCTGAAAGAGCGCGTCAGTACACTAGAAACTATCGTCACCGATAAGTCGTATCAGTTAAAAGAACAGTTTAAGCAGCTTTAGTGCGTGTCGCTTTGTCGAAACCATGTGCCTGAGCGGCTGGCTCAAGGCTTAAAGTTTTCGCGCTGCCAAAATTTTTGAAGTGCAGTAATATTGGACGAGCATAAATGTGGCATGGCTGCTTTTATTTGCTCCAGCGGCCAATCCAAACATCACTCCCAATCACGGTGTCGCCAGCTTTCTCAAAAGCATCGACTGACTTTGCAAAAGCCGGTTCTCCATCCATATAGAAAAACGGGAAGGATGACACCCAATCATAGCGGTGACCTTGATTGCCAGCCATGATAAAAGCGGCGCCTGATCCGATAGAACAGAAACTGCCAATAATCAGCTTATCAACATCATCCCTGTCAGGAAGGAGGTAGCGCGCATAATCATCAAATGAGTGCCCATGATAATATCCAGAGTAATAACTATAGCGCCCCACGACGATATTAGGGTTTGTAATCTGTTCGCTGAGCCCTTTGCCTTTAAATGGGCTTTCAAAAAAATTCATAGAACATCACTTCATAACCTGTACAACATAAGGAACATGTCGAGATAGCAGTTAACTTAGCTTTTAGGAAACCCTGCGCTGCAACGCTTGGTTCAGAGCCTCTAAACTATCGGGCCCAGCCTGTAACCGAAGGCAATTATCCGACTCAACTTCCCAAGAGGCCGAGGAACCTAAGTGAAGATGAACAGCAACCTTTGATGTAAGCGCGCCGTGGAGTAAGCCCGCGGGGACCCACATGATGGCTGACCCTCTTAGCTGATTTGGAACTGGGCTGCCACAGGTACCGCAAAAGTCGCTGCGATACCCAGTGGGCTTTTGAAACGAGCGGATGGCTGACTGACCGGAAATCCAACGAAACTCAGCTGAGTTCACAAAAGTAGCGGCATTTGCCGTCGAACCAGTCGCCTTGCGACATAAAGAGCAATGGCACTGGTAGAGGTCCGGCAACTCTCCGTCAACTTCAAACTTCACCTCAGCGCAGAGGCACTCACCTTTTACTACCATTGCACAAAACTCCTTATTTTTTAAGGCCTTACCATATAAAAATTTTTAGCAGCAAAAATAAGGCTATTCATTGATGGGCTCCTTGCCTATCGAGGCCTCACTACACGTGGGTGAATGTACTGATATACAAAGCCTCAACTTTCTCGCGAGCCCAAGGGGTTTTGCGTAAGAACTTTAGGGACGATTTAATAGACGGGTCGTTGGCAAAGCAATTGACTTTGACTCGTTGGTGCAAGCCTTGCCAACCGTAATGCTCGACCAACTGGGTCAGTATTTTTTCTAACGTCAGGCCGTGCAGCGGGTTGTTCTGTTGTGTGTTCATGGATGTATTCTCGGTTATGGTTTGCGGCTAGAGGTCTCATTGCAATACATCAACAGGACACTTTTATTAGCTCTTCTCCAGCATAAAAGTACGCAGCTGACGCTCCTCGCGCATGACGTAGAGGATAAAAGCCCGATTATCATCTTCACGATAAAAAGTGCGGCATGGAGGAACCACTAATTCTCGATATATTGATTCTGCAAGCTCCGCGGGTATTTTCCCAGACTTTGGAAAACCTTCTAAACGCTCGGTCTTGTTAAATACTTCTTTAACGAAATGACTTGCTGCGACAGGGTTATCCAAAGCAATGTACTCAGCTATGGCATCCAACTCGTTGAGGGCAGGCTGCGTCCAAATTACTTCAGCCATCTACTCATTTGCTCTTTGGCTTCAGCTTGACTGCTCGTTCTTCCATCAAGCACCGCGCGCTCTCCGCGAGAAAGCCCTTCAAGTAACTCAAGCCTGCGCTGCATAAACTCATAATCCTGCACATCAACAAGGTATGCCGACGGCTGTCCATGCTCAGTAATCAGTACAGGCTCTTTCGACACGTGCAGATCTGCTAGAATTTTTGTAGCTTGGCGTTTTAGATTCGTAACGAGTTCGACTTTCATAGCGTCACCATTTTTACACTTCAAGTGATACTATAGTATCACTACGCAACCAAGGCAATGTGCACCGCTAAACAATAAGTAACTCTACCCCTCATTGCGTTGGCGAGCGCGCTCTTTCGATTCAGACAACGAAGGAACTCGCCACTCAGCACGCTGCTCGTCGCTGACTGCGCCTTCTTGAACCTCATACAAATGCCATTGACCATCATCGTCGATGGTAAATTGCGTGCCATACCATTGCGGCTGCTCGAAATACATGAGTAGACGGTCCCAGGAAGCCGCCTGCATCCAGGTTGCACGGTCATAACCCAGTTGACTTGATAGGGTGGCAAAGGAGTGGGCAAGACGGATATCTTCGGCACTCTCACCATGTTGCATAATCACCGCCGCCTGAAAGTAATCAAGGCCTGTTTTTATCTCACCTCTGGCAAGCATTGCCAGCACTTCAGCGCGATTCGCCTCGTCTAAGGTATCAATTTCATCCCAGCTCATATTAGGGTCGCGTCGTGCATTTTGGTCGGCATCAAAGAGCCGTTGTAGCTCAGGGTTATCCTCGGCACTCACCGATATGGGGGCGCTTAGCAAAGCGCCAAGCATTAGGAGGGTGAATAACTTAATCGGCATTTTAAATTCCTTTTAATGATGTCGGTGTTTATACGTACTACTCTTAGCTGCAGCAGCGCAGCTGTTATTTAGCATCAAAGTGACGTGCTGATGCGACTTGCTATGCAGCTGTGAGCTCAACCTTCTGCACCTTATCTAAACTCAAATTCTTTCCAGCATGCCACAAATCGTATGCATCCTGCATTGCCAACCAACTCTCTGGGCTTCTGCCTAACGCTTTCGATAAACGAAGCGCCATTTCGGGGCTAATGCCACTTTGACACTTCAAAACACGGTTCAGAGTAGACGGTGAAACATCTAATTTCTTCGCCAAATAGCGGCAACTCAAGCCGAAAGGCTCCATATAAGTAGCCGTAATAAATTCGCCCGGATGGGCTGGATTAAACATCACAGACATCAGTGATAGTCCTCATAATCAAGCAGATACACATGGCCATCACGAAACTCAAAGGTCAATCGCCAGTTACCACTGACAGTGATCGAGCAAATGCCCTTTCGATCACCTTTTAACGGATGGAGTTTGTATCCAGGAATGTCGAGATCTGAAACTTCCATCGCAGTATTCAGCGCCGTTAATTGCAAACGCAATCTAGTCGCGTGTTTCACCTGAATACCACGGGTACTTCCTGTTTCGAAGTAAAGCCTCAGTCCCTTGTGCTTGAAAGTTCTAATCATGGAACATAGTGTAGCGCGTTACGCAACAGTGTCAAGCCACTAACCACGTCACTTATTAGCGCCTTATTAGCGATTAAACACACTTTCAAACGACTCCCCTGCGGCAATCCGCTCTATTGCTGAATCTATGGTGCCTATAATGGTTTCAGTCTGTTGTGCTGACATATCTGCACTTACAAACACTTGGGGAGTAACTTGCTGATAATTCAATATAGGAAGCAGCTCACAGGCCAAAGCATGCCGTTGAAAAGCTGCGCCAGAAAGCACCAGAGCTGAAATAATAATCAGAATTCCGATAACCAGCTTACGCACAGCTTCTCCGTGAGGGTTGGCGCCCGACTAATGGGCTTTTGTCTTTGTTACGCGCGTGTTTTCGGTGCATTGTTGAGCTGCAGTAAATCCCATTTATTTCCATACAGATCTTGGAACACCACAACGGTCCCATATGCTTCGACTCGCGGTTCTTCGTTGAATACAACACCATTTGCTTTCATCAACTGGTAATCTCGCCAGAAATCGTTAGTTTGGAGAAACAAGAAAACACGCCCCCCAGTCTGATTACCTACACATTGAGCTTGTTCTGTTGTGCTCGCTTGAGCAAGAAGCAGGTTTGTTCCATTTGAGTTTGGCGGTGACACTTGAACCCAGCGTTTGCCAGCGCCTAAGTCGGTATCTTCAATCAAGACGAACTGAAGCTTTTTTGTGTAAAAATCAATGGCATCATCATAGTTTTCAACTACAAGTGCAATATTACCAATTTGTTGCTGAACGGCTTTCGACATACTTGTTTCCCAGGCCTTCTAAAAGTCAGACTTTTTACTACTTTGGGGTTTTTCGGGAAAGGTCTTACACCCGGCACGTATGGCTTCCCGCAGTTATCTAAGGTTCCACCTAATCCATCTCTATGTGTCTAATTGCTGCCTAAGCGGCAAAACTTGTTGCAAGCACAGCTGACCGAGGGCAAGGTCTCAAATGCTCGCTCTTGAATATTCGACACACTACAGCTTGCACGCATCGTCATGAGAAATTCGCAAAGTAGGGAATGACTAAAGGTGTTTGGCTAAGTATGGGTGAATAAACCACGCTAACAATCGGTCATGCATTATTGGGACGATGAGAATCATGGTAACCGCTACCATTACGGCTATGCCACTTGTGGTCGGCCCCTCAGAACCAAGAGACCTTGAGGCGACTCCGATTCCGTAACCTCCAGAAAAACTAACGACTATGAGAAATACCACCTGCACCGCGTACCATTTGGTATAGAACCGCAGTTTCCCTTCATTATTACAGGCGTCTTTCTTAGCCGCTGCTAAAACTCGCTGCCTTTGTTTTTTATTAAGTTCCATTAGTCTAGCTGTAACGTCATTCATAGCGCATTCTCTTTTGGATTAAAGCTGGAGGATAGCGGCAACTCAAAGGTAAATTCCGGTAGCAAGCTTACGCGCGTGTTCTTGGTGCATTGTTCTATTGTGATTGTTTGCGTTAGAAGCAGGTTTTCTCCGTTCCTACCTCGCTTTTCACGCCTAACGAAAACAAGCAATTGATTAGAGTTCACTTGCTAACTTACCCCCCGCCCAGCTTTTTATAAGACTAATTTGCTCTTGCGAAAAGCATCGCTTCGGCAATGGCGCTATACCGTCAGTTGCTCCAATAAGCAGAAATGCATCTTTAATATCAACAACCCTGCCAATATTTGACCATTGCATCTGGGTACTTCCTGAGTTTGATACACGCTCAAACCCATCTGCGGTAAAAACGAATTCACAAGTACCCTCTGTAATTGATTTATACATGAAAATACAAAAGCAAATCGGATGCGAAAAAAGCTGAACGTGCCACTTTGCACTCGCAGGATGGCCCAACTCTTGTAGCATCACGGCGTCTACTATCGACTTGTATTCAGCGTAGGTATAGCGAATTTTGGTTGAAAACATTTTTGAGCCTCAGTGTCACATTCCGCGGTTGTCTGCTGCAATACGCCTAGTTAAATGCCTTACTTAAGAATGCCAGCGTTCACCGCATCCTCTAACTTATTTCGCAGAACCGACCACAGCTCTTTACTGCCTAAGGAGATTCGTTGGTTCACTGAAAACACCTTTTCCTTTGTGACACCATGTGTTTTCCAGCTGTGACCGTCACCATGAATGTTATGAAGTAAAGGCGGCACCCTATCTATAGCTTTCGCAAAGCGAGAATCCGCAGTTTCCCCGGCTTCAAATTCATGCCATAACTCTAAGAACTCGTCGGCCATGCCATCAGGTAGCATGTTTAAGAGCCGACTAGTACCTGCCGCTTCCTTGGCTTTATCTTCGTCTGTCTGCCCTGCGTAAACAATAGTGTCACCAGCATCAAATTCACCAAGATCATGAATAAGAAGCATCTTAACGACACGATTAATATCGACCTCGTCATTCGCATAGTCCTTCAGCATCAATGCTGTAAGGCATACATGCCAACTGTGTTCTGCCGAATTCTCGAATCGCTCAAGACCCACTGGCTTCGTCTTTCGATAAATGTCTTTCAGCTTTTCAATCTCGACAACGAAGTTGAGGATTTTTTCGATATCTTCCACTACCCCTCCTAGGCAGGTATTGCCCGCTTATGGGCTGGCAACGCCATAGTTAGAAAAACAAACACGGTCAAACTGCGATTCATTAAGGCTGCAAACGCTAAGTGTTTAAATACTCTCCGAGCTCCGCAGGAGCGTACTTATGAGACTTGTTACGCGCAATTATCGGAGATCTGCCGGATGATTCACGCCATCATTGGTTGGTACACTGGGTATCTTCAAAGGGTTAACCCCCTCAAGACAAGCGACATTAAAGCCATACTGATTAGGGTCAGATCTGCGCTGATGGTGGGTATAAATACCGCAGTTGCTACAAAAATAATGCTTGGCAGTTTTTGTATTAAACTGATAAAGCTTTAATGAGCTCTCACCTTTTATAATTTTTATACCAGACAGAGGAATTGAGGCAGCTATCGCTCCGCGCCTCCGGCACAGCGAACAATCACAGCGTCTTAATTCAACCAAGCCATCTGGTAAATCAAGTTCAAACACAACAGAACCACAGTGACAGCTAGCTTGGTGCTTAGACTTGATTGGAACACCATCAACTTCTTTCAAGTTTAAGGTCATATTTGGTTCCTAGTTAGCAGATTGCCACGCGGCGCGGCGCTTTGTTATACGCAATTAAATTGCCAGCTTGATCGCCCCTTTAATAACGCCGTAAGCCTTATTAAAAGCATGAACGCGCTGTGAATGAGATGCTGTAGCTTGCAAAGCTAACTGAATGCTGTCATCTATCTCTTGTATTTTTGGGGTATCAATCTGTTGCATCTTTTGAGCAATATCTGAAATCGACATGCTTTCAATAGCAATCTTCATTTGACTCACATCATCTAACTTGAAAGTTTTATCAGGTTCATCCATGTCCTCAGCGGCCTGCTTAAGCATTGAGACTTTATTCAAAAGGTCTTGCTTGTCCATGATGCACCTCCTTTAAAGCGCGCCCAATAATGTTGTTAGATCAGATTGACTCCTTTCTATTCTTGTCATTAGCTCATTGACACCGCTCAACAACGCTCTTACTGATGGTTGATTAAGAACGTCATTAACCACCATTTCGCCAGCCTTTTCTGATTGAATGTAAGCGTCTAAAGCAACATGAACTTCCTTCATTTTTGCTATAAACCCGTTTAATTCAACTGTCTTGGTTCGAATCAAAGCCAAATCGCGGTCTAATTGTTGCTTCGCTAATATGGCCTGAGCGGATCGCTCAGAAATCCTTCTAGTCAATTCTGACGCCTGCTCACTATCAAGCCCACCTTGCTGAACTAACGCCGTCATTCTAGACCTAGTGTCTTGCTCTTCGGCATCAATTCTTTGCTTCGCTTCAGTCACTAACCTTTCGGCTGTCATCATCAAAGCTTCCGACTGTATTGATACTGCTGATATGGCAGTATCAAACAATTCCATTTGCTTTACCGAAAGTTGTTTTACCTCTGGAGGCGAAGCGCAACCAGTAATCATCAGAACGATAAGAACTGCCGCCATTCTATATATTTGCATTATTAATCTCCTTAAATGAAAGTGAGACCGCTCTAGCGAATGTACGGCCCATGTGCAGGAGTGATAAGCAGCATAACAAAAGGCTGGAGTGGAGCGACTTCGCCTGCATGCTGAGTTCCAGTGAGCGCCAGCGAAAGACAACCGCTATTTGTTATGTGCCAACAAACTCACTGAGCCCCATAATGTCTTTTACATGTCGCAATAGTGACTTTAACTCTGTCTCGCGAAAAAAGCCCTGGCAGCCATGATAATAAGAAACAATTTTCTCTTGCCCTGCATACTGAAGAGAAGCATGTGTGTATACATGACCACTTAGAAGTTCAGTGCATTTAGGATCTTTCTCTTCATCATTCATCCAGCCATAGTCATCTTCAAATCTAGTAAATTGAAACTCATCTAAGGTGCTGATTAGATCTTGAAATGTACTAGGTGAGTTGTGTATTTGAAATGACTTTACCGCAGCATCTTCATTTTGCAGTATCAATACAGTGGTGCCATCAGCAAATATTGCAGCCTTGTAGTGTTCCCAAGGCTCTTCAAAGTTCATAGAGCTAATAGTAAATGAATCTTGCAGAGGTGACTTTGCTACTGCCACATTGCTAACTAAAAGTAATATCAAAATTATAAATTTCACAAAAAAATTCCTCGCAAATAACGCTTCACTCAACGGCTTGCCCGCTGCGATGCTTGGTTATGCTTGTCTGCAAGTTTTTCAATCACTGCAACAGCATTCTCTACGCCACGCTCTTCGCGAAGTTTCGCTCCGATCGCTGCAGCATGGTCGATTATCTTTTGATTTGTGGTTATCTCTTTAATGCCTGCCGCAAGTCTTTCCACCGTCAGCTTTTTCAATGGGATAGGTGCGGCACCGGCCTTCAACGTATGTACGCGATGCCCCCAAAAGGGCTGGTCACCAAAGAACGGAATAACAACCGACGCTTTACCGGCCTGTAAGGCAGCAGCCGTAGTCCCCGCGCCTCCGTGGTGCACCACCCCACTCACACGAGAAAACAGCCACGAATGAGGCACTTGGTCAACAGCAATAATATTCTTAGGCAACGCCTTAACTTTCAAACCGCCCCAGCCCGTTGCGAGAATACCCCGCACACCGGCTCGTTGAAGTGCTTCAATGACGATATCAGCTAGGCGTTCAGGGTCACGACCTGTCATTGAGCCGAAACCAACATACACTGGCGGTGGACCGGCGTTCAGGAAAGCTGAAAGCTCTGGTGAGGGTTGATAGTGGCCGTCATCTTCAGTATGCCAGTAACCACAGATACTAGCAGTTTGAGGCCAATCATCAGGTCTTGGTACGACCAAACTACTGAAGCCATGAATAACAGGAATGGGTGCGCCATCGGCGGTATGTAATAGGCTAAAGCGCTTGGCTTTCGGTAGATGATGAGCCTTGCGCCAAGCTCGGACGTGCTTAGCCACTGACAACCCAATCAATCGATTCACAACGCTGTAGGAAAGTTTGTTATACCATCCACCCAACCTCAGGCGCGGCAACATCATATTCGGATATTCAGCAGTAGGTACTAACCCTGGCACGACAAGCGCCAGCACAACTGGAACACCGAGTTTTTCAGAAATATCGGGGGCAGTAAAGGCCTTGGGGTGAAACACAATTATATCTGGCTTGGACTGCAGTGCTGCTTCCCAACTCTCATCAACGAGGGCGCGCTGTATTGGGCCTATTTTCTTGAGTAAACCAAGGGTGCGCTTCACTACTTGGAATAGGTTGTTTGTGTCTTCCAATACGCCTTGGTTTCCAGGGGCATCCAATAAAGCCAGCATGCCGTCGTTCATAAAAGCATAATGCAACCCAGCTTGCTCGATAACCTCTTTAAATCGTGAGCTAGTCGCTAACGTAATACAGTGACCAGCCCGCTTTAAGCCTTGCCCCAATGCGATATATGGCTGCACATCACCGCGCGTTCCGTAGGTTAGTATCAGGATGTTCATGTTGAAGCTTAAAGCCTGCAGAATGGGCGCGACGTCAGTCGCGTCCCTTGCCTAAACTTGTTAGCGGCTTAACCATTGCAACAAGACCTAAGTCCTCTCTTGTTACAGAAAACCCTAACGATTCATAAAGACCCAATGCCGCTCTATTTGACTCCAGCAGCGCAGGTCCGTGTTGTTATGTGCGTGGCAGGTTCAACCATCGCTCCGGCGCTTGTTTAGGATGAAACACTGCAAGTATGAGGACGAATCTCTCTTCATTTCGATAGAGCACTCCATGAGGAAATGTTTCTAGAGGCCAGCGTCGTATTTCATTTTCAAGAATTTGCATCGCAAATGGTTGCATAGAGACCGCGTTAACGGCGATTTCTAAAGCATTCTGAAACTGTATCGCTAAATCAGGATTGATTTTCCGGTAATAGCTTTTTTCCCGCCGAATATCCTCACGGGCAGACCCAAGAAAACGTACCGGTTTCAACGATCATCAGCCCGTAGGTCAGAAAATACGTCTTCAGAAGAGACTGTTTGTTCGCCACCATCAAGATACAGCTGATACCTGCGATTTGCTTCGTTTAGCCAAGCTTGCTGCACCCGCAGGGGATCTGGGCTAGGGCGCTCGTCGATACTCTCTAGAAGGTGCACGATCAACCGAGTTCTATCTTCTTTTGGAAGAGCAAGCGCCTCGGATTCGAGGGCTTCTGCTGATAAGGTCATAAACCACCTCGTTCAATATTTAACCACCAACACTTTACTACACGACATTGCTGAAATGAAGCTGTATGCATGCATTAAGCACTTAACGCCCGAAATACCGGTGTACGCTGGCATTCCCCCAAGAATAGAACCATAAAACCGTCATGAAAAGAGGAGACCTGACAGGCCCCCATTATTAGAACCACTCGCGGAATGAATTGAGCTGTTCAATTTTTAATGGATGCCACAAACTGCAAGGGTGGCAGGTTATTTAAAGCCCGATGAGGTCGACTCTTGTTATAGTCATCTCGCCACGCTTCAATTTTCAATCTAGCATCGGCTAGCGATTCGAACCAGTGACAGTTAAGGCATTCATCACGAAAACTTCCATTTAATGATTCTATATAGGCGTTATCGGTCGGTTTCCCAGGCCTCGAAAACGCCAATGTTACCTGATTGGTGTACGCCCAAAGATCGGTTATTTGCCCCGAAAATTCACTGCCGTTATCGCAATGAATACGCTTTGGCGACCCTCTTTCTCGACACAGCCGAGTAAGCGTTGCCACCACATTTTCTGAGCGTAAACGGACTCCAATATCAGCAGCCAAGCATTCTCGTGTAAATGTATCGACGATGGTTAAAATACGAAACTTACTGCCCGTAGCCAGTTGATCGGCAACAAAATCCATCGCCCATGCCTCATTTCGCCTTGTGCTTGGGATATAATCACGTTTTCGATGCGCACCACTGACGTTGCGACGTGGTCGCTTAGGGCGCAATTGCAGCCCCTCCAAGCAGTACAAGCGATGTACGCGTTTCTTATTAACGTGAATACCCTCTCGCTGTAACATCACATGAATACGTTTATAGCCATAGCGGATTCGGGTGCGAGCAATTTCCACGATGCGCTGGCGTAATGCCTCCTGAGGCTCTGAGCGAGGTTTGTATCGACAAGCGGTGCGACTCAACCTTGTGAGTGAACAAGCGCGCCGCTCACTGACTCGATACAGACTCATCAAATGGCGTACCGCCTTACGGCGCTGCGGTACGCTTACCACTTTCGTGTGTTCAAATCCTGAAGCATCACTTTGTCGAGTGTTAAGTCTGCAACAATCCGTTTAAGTTTCTCATTCTCTTCACGTAGCTGCTTGAGCTCGCGCACCTGATCAGATTCTAGACCGGAGTACTTCTTCTTCCACGCATAAAAGGTACCTTCCGCAATACCCATTTTGCGGGACACTTCCGCGATTGAAAGTCCGGCTTCGTGCTGTTTAATGGCAGAGACAATCTGCTCGACTGAAAAACGTTTTGATTTCATGGCATGGTCCTCGTACGGTCTTCATCATGCCCAAATTCATCGTCCTTGTGGATCTTTTTATTGGGGGACCGTCAGACCGATGATCAGATATCGGGGTTTTCGATTAAAAAAGCGGTCATATGCCTGACGATATTCCAAGCACTTTTTCTGGCGGGCCTTAAATCACCATCATTGGTTGTGACGGCTATAGAGATTTGCAACTCTGGAATAATCACTAACAGCGCAAACCAAAAGCCGTTAGAGCCGTTGTGATATAACACTTGGTGCTCATTCGCCCATGAATTATTCAACGCCAAAATCCAACCATAGGTATAGTCTTCCATACCGGGCTCGTGAAGTCGTTCAAAGGTTTGGGCACTCAAAAGCTCGCTTTCACCCTGACTGCCCAAAAGATGTTCATTCGCATAGGCAGATAAGTCTTCGAGCGACATGTGAATCATGCCAGCGGGCCCCATGATAGGAGAGTTATCCGTGTCGGTGGTTACCGCTCTCGGGCCCCTAAACCAAGTGGTTTTGTGACCTCGTGGTTGCTCCATCGTTTCGTTTTCATCGACAGGTGGACCTAAGCCACCGCTCGACAACCTCAGCGGCTGAAACACCTCTTCACGCATGAGATCTTCCCAGCTTTTCCCAGTTTGGGTGGTGGCCAATACAGCAGCAATTGTATAACCAACATTGGAATACTCGAAATCAGTGCCCGGCTGATAACTGGGGCTTTTCTCTAGTATTTTCAGGACTTCTTCTTTGCGTAGCGCATCGCGCTCTGCCCCTTCTTCTGGGTGCAGCGACTGAATCCGCCAGGGAAAATCAGTTTTAGCGCCACCAATGTGATTGAGCAGCTGCGACAAAGTGGCGTCCCGCCATTCAGGTCGTACCCTGCTGTCAGTGAGGATATCACCAACTGTGGTATCCCATTGCAACACGCCTCTTTCCACCAGGCGGGCTATCATGGTGGCGGTCATTGATTTAGTGACGGAGCCAATATGCCATTTGTCATCGACTGAGACAGGTACACCGCTTCCGGTTTCTCTTTCACCAGATACCGCCGTCGCCAGATGCACACGATTTTGGGAAATTGCCGCCCCCAGAGAGACTAAGCCGCTGTCTGCATGTTCTTCCGACACGATAGCCTGCAGTTCTTCAGCTATTCTATTATCTGTTGTCTGTGCGAATGTGACTGAAAAAGTCATACTCAATGTCATGACAACCATTAGCGTCATTTGACGCTGGAACCCTACGCGATATTTTTTCAAAACTCTCACTTAGTTGCTGTAAATTAAAAACCAATTAATTCAAGGGCTGATGAATAGCCAGCAGTTGGCGGGTAATAAGCTTATCTATTTGAGCTTTGGTGCGTGGCCGCTACGCCGCCACCACAGCCCCTTAAGGGGCGACAACAGCTGGTTGCTATGTGATTTGCAGGTCCGATTAAACACCAGATACTACCATACCCCTGATTTTTAATGCTTTTTCGAAGTGATCTAGTCTGTGGGTTTCAATCCACCATCGAGCCGCCTCCATAAGAACTTCTGGCTGGTCATTTTTATTTTTGAAGAACGCATAAAAGGAGAGTCCGACTCCCTCACCTTTCTGACCTATTTTGTGGTCGCATGCTTCAACAATTTTCTCTCTAAGTTCCTTCCGCAAAGTAGTACTCCTTTACTGTATTGATCAGATAACGCCCTGTTAAGGTGTGAGCAACGCAATACCAAAGCCGCCGCAAACCACCTTAAACACTAAACGCAACGCATAGTAAAAATGCCACGCGTTGCGAATCACTCTTAAACAGCTTGTTATGTAACATTACCAGCTTTTTTTCATTGTCTTGAACGAGCCACAATTTGGATCTGCTTTTTCTATGTCTTCTGTCATCTTTTTCCGCTGAACATCCGAGATTTCATCATTACTATCAACGAAAGCTTTATAGAAGTGGTTAACAAGAGCACCAACGTAGTCAGGTACCGATTCAATATCATTCAATACAATTTTGTCTACATTCTCTAGCTGAGTTCCAACCCAAGGGTCATCCGTATTAGGTACAATCTCAAAAACAATGATACTAAAAGGTATTTGGATATATAATACAAATCGCTCCCAGTTATCCCAAACTCTAGGTTCTGCGGTAACAGATCTCTCATACATATGCCATGGCACTTTAGGCAGATTTAGTGTTGTTAATACTTCTTTAGTGCATGGTATCGCATGCGTCCGAAAATTAGTGAAACCACCTGTTTCGATAGCGTTTTTAATTTCGTCCAACAATACAGGAAATCTCGATATCTCCACGTCTGTATATTCATTTTCTTTTGGAAAATATAGAGCATAAGCCAACGCTCTCCATGCCATGATATAAATGCATTTTATCGTATCAACGGATATATCCAATACATCCGGACATGACTTTCGATAATTGGCTACCTTTGAAAAATACTCCTTTTTAAATACGTCTTCCAATTTTGAAAAAATCCGCTCGCAATCTAAGCACAATAAAGCCGACTTTAAACCATCTTGCTTTCTAATATTTGGTTCATCAGTTGTCCTCATATAGCCTGTTGGTGATGTTACTTTAATCCACTCATAGACAAACGAAGGTATTATGTGTGAGTTTTTTATTGCTTCTTTTTCTTTACAATACTTACAAAGTTCCATAATTCATCCTGTTACATAACGCCCAATTCATGCGCCGGTTATACCGGACGCATGCAATTGATTGTTAGAAGGTGAATTAGCAGGCGCCTGAATGGTTAACTGCAGACCAAGCGCTTTAGCAACTTTAGCTACAGTAGCAAAGGTAGGGTTACCTTCTGGTGATAATGCCTTATACAGCCCTTCCCGTGTCAGTCCTGCATCCCTCGCAAGCTGACTCATATTTTGCGCGCGAGCGACAACACTTAAAGCATGAACAATAAATGCCGGGTCGTCTCCGGCCTCTTCAATGCATGCCTCAAGATAAAGCTGGACATCTTCTTGGGTTTTAAGATGTTCTGCTGAGTCCCAACGTTTAGTTTTAACGTTCATAGCCTATACCTCTAATTGCTTCGCAATTTCTTTGGCTTTAGCGATATCTGCTTGTTGAGAGCTTTTATCACCACCTGAAAGTAAAATCACAACAACAGGCCCCTTCTGAACAAAGTAGACCCGGTATCCTGGCCCGTAGAAGATACGAAGCTCGCTTATACTATCACCTACTGGTGCTACGTCCCCAAAATGCCCCATCTCAACGCGATCGATACGCGCCTGAATCCTCGCTTTCGCTCTGCGATCCTTGAGAGACTTAAACCATCTCGAGAACGCTGTTGTTGTTCGGATTTCAATCATGTGTGAACTATAGTTAACGAACATTACCCTGTCAACTGTGGTTAACAGGCGAATAGTGCATAACTGAACCTTCTAACGCCGTGCTTTGCGGCTGCTTTGTAGCGTCAGCGGAAAAGCAGTCCGACAACAGCGCCTTGTTACAACTTGCTTCAATTGTGGCACATTGCTACAATTTAGAAAACTCAACTTAGGAGGTTCAAATGGCTACGAACAGCATTCGCTTAGATCAAAAACTTATTGAGAAGGCTACTATTATAGCCAAAGCGCTTAATCGAACTCCGCCCAAACAAATAGAGCATTGGGCAAAAATCGGCGAGATGATGGAAGACAACCCAGACTTACCCTACGAGTTTGTAAGGCAAGCCATCATCGCGCAGGCCGAGCGAGACGCCGGAAAGCTGGAGGCCTACGACTTTGGTTAAGGCTAGCAGTGTATTACAAACCCCTACATTCAAGAAAGCGGTGAAGAAGCTCAAGTCCAACCAGAAAAAAGACCTTGATTTGGCCGTTAAGGACTTAATGGCCAATCCCAACATTGGTGAGCAGAAGAAGGGGGATTTGGCCTTTCTGCGAGTCCATAAGTTCAAAATGAATAAGCAGTTGACGCTGCTGGGTTACAGTTTTGATGATGGTGCTCTTGTCCTTGAACTGATTGCCCTGGGGTCACACGAAAACTTCTACCGCGACCTAAAGCGGAAGAAATGATGTTGTAACGCAAAGCACACGTGCCGCCAAATAAGCGCAGCGTTTTGGCTGTCCCAGCGACCAAAGGGAGCGATTGCTGCGGATTGTTATGTTTTTTAACCCATGCTAGAGTGTGTACATATACTCCATTCATACACACAGCTAGGTGATTTATGAGAACCAACATAGTAATAGACGACAACCTGATGGAGGCGGCCCTCAAAGCATCTGGGTACAGCACTAAAAAAGAAGCTGTAGAACAAGGACTTAAACTGCTTGTCTTACGAAGCCAGCAACAGGAAATTCGCAAACTGCGCGGCCGAGTGAAATGGGAAGGTGACCTGGAAGAGATGCGAGGCGGTAAGTGATTCTGGTCGATACCAGTGTCTGGATCGACTACCTTAACGGCGTCCAGAGCCCGCATACGGATGCCCTGGATGCGGGAATTGTCGCGGGTACCGTCGCCATGGGTGATTTGATTTTCCTGGAAATTCTTCAAGGCATCCGGAATGACAGCGAATATCGCCTGACCAAGCAGACACTGATGACCTTGGGCAGGCTTGAATTGTTTGGCGAAGGTATGCCTGAAAAATGTGCTGAAAATTATCGTGCGCTCCGTAAAAAAGGAATCACCATCCGCAAAACCACTGACGTCATTATTGCGACTTTCTGCATCGAACGACGAATGCCACTGCTATTTATTGATCGAGACTTCATTCCGTTCGTTGATCACCTAGGTTTGATCTCGGCGCTGCCGGAAACATAACGCAAAGCACAGGGGCGGAAAAACGCGTCAGCGGTTTTGCGTCCCAGCGGCCGCAGGCCGCGACTGATGCGCCTTGTTATGAGTTTTTGTTGCCAATCTAAAATCATTATTTTTCCTTGCACTGATAATTCTTGAGCAAAATATAACCGACAAACAACACTGTAAGTAGAACAAAGCTTGAGATCATTAAGGCAAAATCACGTTTTTCTACGTTTATAAATGTAAGGGCAACTAATGGAAGGCAGTAAATCAAGATTTCGGTGATTGCCACTCTAAACCAAGATTTTTGCTTTGAGTTACTCATGAACACTCCTCTATTCATAACGCCGCGCTAACGTGCGCCGCTCGCGGTGTCACTTTTGAGCGGCTTGTTAGCAGCTTCAGCTCGCAAACGCTCCACCAGCCAAACTTTAATAATTGATTGTCGAGTAACTCCAACTCGAGCAGCTTCGCGGTCAAGCGACTCAACTACCCAAGCGGGAAAATCTACGTTAATGCGCTTCGCTTCCTGGTTTACTCGCCGTGCGCTCGTGACGTCCAGATCATCAATAATGTCATCTACACCTTCATCAAACTTGGCGTCAAAATCTTTAGCTTTCATACAACTCTACCTCTCTCTTTCGCGAGCGTCGTACCGAAATAAGACGAATCTTCTCACCTCGATAAGTGATAACAGCAGACCAATGCTTCATTCCTATAAGACCAATAACCAGATAACGAGGTTCATCAGATGATTTTGCCCGAACTTCAAGTAAGTCTTGGTCTTCCCATAGCGCTTGAGCGTCATGGAAGTCAATGCCGTGCTTATGGCGATTCGCCTGGCTTTTTTCGTCATCAAACTCGAAAATGTTCATGAGTATAAATTATTCCTTTTTTACTCATTTGGCAAGATAGCTAGAAAGGAGTGGCTGCTAACGCCCCCAAGCAGGGGCATGTTTTGCGTTTTGAGCGCAGCGAAGCAAAATATGTCCCACTGCCTTGGTTTGTTACGTTTACCGTCGCTTCCTCTCGCTACGTCGAGCGATAGTTGGTACGGAATCTGCCGGAGACACAACCGTATTTATAGATTCCGCGTCTGGCAGGTACTTTCTAGCCAAGCTTGCAAGCGTTGCTCCGGTGCGCTTGCTCTCTTCAAACATAGCCTGAAGTTGTTCGCCGGAAAAAGGAGTTTCACCCGCCATAATCATGGTTTGTAGTCTATAAGTTGCCTCGTCATGATTGTCAGTGTGCTCGGTGTACTCGATTATATCCTCCGGCGACACTTCCGCTGCATCCTGCATTCCTACGCCCCCTTTTCCAAACCAATGGTGGAAACTATCAGGTAGCGCTTGAGCAAGGTCAAGATGAAAAAGATCTTCTTCTGAGAAGGGAATATGAAAGTCTCCGAAGTTAATGAAGGGCTTGGAATCAATTCTCATTTGAAAATGAAAATGTGGAAAATTCGAATGCGTTCCTCCATGACCTTCATAATCATTTTTTGAGCAGTCAAAGGTCCACTCGATATTTTTCCACTTGACTGTGTACTCCAGTATCTTTCTATCGCCTTTCTCGTCAGCCAAGTCATTAATGGAGCTTAAGAAACGTTCTTGATTTGCAACCCACCTTACAAAAGCTGCAATTTGAACGTAGCCAAATTTCTCGTATACAAGGGGAAAATCTTTTTTCTTGAACTTACATTGACGAAGTAGCCAGTGCACACAAGGAGATGACTTACTTATCGTCTTAAAGGACTTTCCGCATAAATAACACTCGCCTATCTGGTAGGCAGCAACGAATTCTTCGTATTCTGCATCAGCGCGGGAAATATCAGCTTCATTTTGGGCGCGCAACTGCTCATCTGATAAGTTTTCAAAATGCTCCCTGACAGCTTCTGGGTCTATTCGCCGCACCTTAACTCCTTATCAAACGTAACGCCCAACTCAGCGGGCGTTTCTGCGCAGCAAAACAGATCCGCTGCAGTTGTTTGTTAACCCCTCAGCGCTAAATCTTCCCGAATTACCTCGGGGTGACGGAAAGCAATCTCGATAAGTGCTTTTGCAGGGCCCGAAGGTTTGCGTCGACCTTGCTCCCATTCCTGCAAAGTGCGAGGCGAAATATGCAAAACCTCAGCAAACTCAACCTGCGTCAGGCCAGTTTTGCTCCGCGCTTCAGCAACCTCATTAGGCTCCACGTGACTCACTCGGGCCACTTTGCCCGCTTTCATTTCTTTGACTGACTGAAGCAACTTGTTACCAAGCTCCTCTGCTCTCAAAGTTTCGTTACTCATTTTCCAGTACCTCACGAATCGACTTCAAAATATGCGCGGGTATGTTTTCCCTAACAGCTTTTTTGTAGATCACCAACAACCAGATCTCACCATTTGCTAACTTGGTGAAGTAGATAACTCGCACCCCACCACGCTTACCTGAACCCGCTATCGACCAACGAACCTTTCTACATCCTCCACTGCCAGGTATAAGATCACCAATCTCCGGATTAGCGGCCAACCACCCGAAGAACGCATTGCGCTCCTCCTCGGTCCAAATATTTCTGGCATCCGCTTCGAATGTAGGGGTTTCGATGATTGTATACATGGCGACAATTATACGTCATTGACGGAGTTATGCAAGGCAGTGAGAAGAAGGGTTAACGCTTTACTCACCGGAAAATTGGGAGCGCCAGCGAGTAATTTTTCCGGTGCAGTAACTTGTTAGCAATCAAGTGTTCATAACGAATCGCAGTGCTCCGGCACCTCATCAGTGCTAACAAATGCTGAAGCTGCCTTAATGAAACACTCAGGTGCGACCACAGGCAAAAAATGTGCACCACCAATCACGGTTGAAAACCGCACATCCCCTGCCTTATCCAATAGCTCAGCATGTAATTTGGCACCTTTATAAGGTGTGCTCGGATCTAAGGTTCCATGAATAATCAAAGTCCGCGGTAGACGTTCTGGTACCTGCCCAAAATAGTTGTCTCTGTCGTAAAACGGCGCTGAAGCACTCGCCAACAAACCAGGTAACGGATGGATAAACAAAGCATCTTTGGCCTCGGCAGCTACGGTTTCAGCACTCAGGTTTCGCCGACTATTATTCTCCGAGCCGCTGATGAGCATCACCAAGGGTATCGATGGTTCGGACTGTGGGTATGGCGCTAAACGGTGATGAGCTTCACGAAGCTCTATCATGGTATCGGTCAGTAAATCCGTGTGCCCTGCTACCAGTTCGTCGATAAGATCAGGAATGCGTTCACGTAACTCAGGAAAACTTAATAACGTTCCCATAAACTGCCGTATATCACCCGAACCAATCACATCATGCCAAACATTGGTCTCAGAAGCTAAAAGCTGTTGATACTGCCCGATACTTTTTTCACTTAATAGCGATCGGCCAACATCATCAACAAGCGCGGTTCGGTAACTTAGATCCCATTCCGGCATCGACTCTGGCGGAATAAGCCCATCAAGAATAATACCATCTAACTTTGATTCCGAAACTTGCATCATTCGCAAGGTCAATTGAGTACCATAAGATACCGCGTATACATAAACCTCGCCTGGCTCACGATATTGTTCGATAAGCGCCGCTAAATCGTTAGCAGCATTAGTGATGGAAAATGCCTTTGTTCGTTCTGGATTTGCAAACATGGAGCCGATGCAAGCCCCCCACTCTGAGTTTGCCATAGCATAGCCGGCCTCACTCTCTAAAGATTCTTCAGCCGGACAAAGTCGAGTCGACTCACCCGTTCCACGATGGTCTGGCACAATAAGATCGAAACCTTCAAAAGCCGCACGAAACACTTCGATAAAAGGATAAAATCCCGCTCCAGGTTCGCCAGGCCCACCATGTATCAGCCATATCTGACCACGCCGCTGAACCGACTCTTCAACAGTAAACTTTCGGATTGCCAGCTCGACACTACCTTCAACATTACCCGCGTAGTCAAGTGGAAGCTTGCTTTTTGCACAGGTTGATGAGGAAAACCCTGCAACATTGAGTTCGAGATCACACGGACCAAATGAGCCTGCTTGTAGCGGATTAGCAAATAAAGCCACCAAGGTAAGTAAGAGGTATTTAATTTTCAAGATGAGAATCCTTAGTTTTTTGAGCTAACGCCCATGTTCTGGCGCGAAAATATGTTGGCGTGGCTTTTGCGTCTTCTGCAAAAGGCATGCGACATATTTTTGTCGCTCAGGAACTGTTTGTTATGTGCGTTACTCAATTTCACGTTCCGAAATCTCGACGTATATAGTTGAAACGCCCCCACCATCATCGCTTGAATAGTCATTACCGTCGTTAGAGCGCCCTCCCTGCAGACTACCAAAATAACCATTCCCACTTTCTCCTTCGAAGCGATAGAACCCATCCGTAGCCGCAGCCGTCTGCCGATCAAATCCTTTCGCTAGGCCCGATCGACTCCGCTTTGCAACCTTGCCTTTTGTAATGTCTAGCAAATCCCAAATCATCCTGGACCAGTCTTCCGTAATTGAATTCCTGTCGCTTATGGCCTTACCTGAATTGAACGTCAAGAACTGGATCAACTCGTCAGCAAACTCTCTACTAAGAACAATGGATCTATTAGGAACGGCACAGCCATATGGAAAGTGCCCTGGCAGGTCAGCCCAGTGAATATAGCTTGGATCTACCAATAGAAATTTCCCGCCGGAGTTTGGACATTTTGGGTGAATGTCTCTCGTTTGTCCGTTCATCATCGCAGCTCGTTTGTATCTGAATTTCGGCCATTCCTCGTACAGCTTAAGTTGATGTAAATCACCAGAGCCAATCGTAAAACTAGAGCTTGTAGAAGACTTTGCCTGCAGCAAGAGCGAATTGAAAAGCGGCTTCAGTCCTTGCTCCCGGTACTCCAAGACAATTAGCAAATCACCAATCTCTGGGCTTGGCGAGCTGCCATAATCTGCTAGCGGCTTCTGATGGCAAAAGACCCCGGTGATTCCGATCGAAAATTTCGTATGCAGAATAATCTGTAGTAATTTGGCGAAATCCGACACCCAATCTAGCGATAGATCAGCAACATAGTCTGGTTCTTGTGGAGGGCCTCCGTTCCGCAGACAGCGGTTCCAAGTTCGCTTGTAGCTCGAGGAGAGTGAATCACTAACAGCACTCTTGAAAATGGCAATATGGCTGGCTATTTGTTCCGATATAAGCATCGTGGCTCTCCTTCCTCTAGAGTTCCCTACCTGGCAGAAGGCTCAGATAAGCACATAACGCCAAGCATACGGGCGACAAGCCGCGCGGCGGGTTGGCGTCCCAGCGGCCACAGGCCGCGAGTGCTGCGCTTTGATACTCATTGAGCCTTCTCCCCAGTCTAGCCAGCTTGGCTAAACTGGAAGGCGACCAAACCAAAAAGGAGAAGACCCAATGAATTTTTACAATAGCACCCATCAGCATTATTGTGGAATCG
>NZ_PIPK01000002.1 GCF_003987335.1 Aliidiomarina maris
AAATCTGGCTATTTTTGGTTCTTCGCGAAGTAGGTAGCCGCCTTTTTTAATATGGCCAGGTCCTCTGCCTGTTCAGCTAATTGACGTTTTAATCGAGCAATTTCAGCGGCTTGCTCTGCTTCTCTGGCGCTCGTGCTAGATTTTTTTTGCGCCGCAGTCCGCCAACTGTACAGCTGGGATTCGTAGACTTTCAGTTCTCTAGCCGCCGCTGCAACGCCTATTCTTTCAGCTAATTTCAGGGCTTCTGCTTTAAATTCTTGTGTGTGGACTTTGCGTATTTTATTTGCTTTCATGATTCACCTCGTTAAGTGATTTTACTCACTTAGCTCGGTGTCCAAAAGTACTGGTACAGATCACTTTCCATAAAGCTATGGATTAAGTCCGCGCATTCCATACATGCCTCTAAGGTAAGCTCGATTCGACCACTCGCAAGAGAAATACCCTTGATATGACTTGTAAAAGATCTAAGTGCTGCAGCCTTACCAAACCCTTCAATTTCTGAGTCGCTATGCACGATACAGTTTCTCAGTTCGATTAGCCCCCTCATTTTTTGCTTCGTCGCTTCATCAGCAACGGGGCTTAACCCGCATACTTTTTCCGAGTACTTTATGAAGCGCTCTAACGCAGAGCCTTTCAAGTCGTTCCATTTTATCTTTTGACCATCATACTTCTTGAGGTGTGTACAGTATCCCGACATTTGTGCATTTAGAGAAATTAGCAAACTGACGATAAAGGTCTTACGAGTAGTATCTGGATAAATATCTGAAATCAACGATTCACTTTCGCGATGCTCAGAAAAGCTGATTTCTTCAGTCTTTTTCAGTACAAGCTTTAAATCCTGAATGTGACAATCAAGATCAACTAGACTTCCAAAAAATTGTAATCCAGGCTCAATATTCAAGCTTACTCTCTCAGATTGATGAGGAACACTAACACCTCAATAACCGACACAGCTTTGCTGCGTCCGGCGCCGCAAGCGCTAAGTTGATTGGCCTGTTATATTTTTGTTGGAGCGCACGGTCAGGATTGCTCATTGAGAAAATCAACATATTCATCAGGAAGACCATCCCCAATTGTCAGTACCTTTGTAGCGACCCACTTGTTATAATCACCGCTAGTAGTCATTTTATAGCTAATTTTAACGTGATTATCCATCCTTACAATGGCAACATCTTTCCAGCTAATTTTGTAATATGACTTTTGACCATCAGCAGTTAATGCGTACACAGGCAGGTCAACGCCCTCATAAAACTGCTTGAAAATTTTTGAAATATTATTAATGTTTAATTTTTCATTACCAGAATCGTACTGATAACAAATACTTACCCCGTCAACTTTAAATGCTCTCATATCACCATATTCGGACTTTATTTTTATAGAGCCATCGTCTTCTATGTGTCGATTGATACTTTTCAAGAAATCATAAATAGGCAGCCTCGTTGAAAATGCAATTCCTTTTGAATGATCTATCTCCTTTTTAAAATCCTCAAAAACATCAAATGAATTAATGTAATTAAATTGATGACCGTATTGAGATTGACTTATTGTAAGCGAAATGTATTTCCCAATTAAAAAATCTAATCCATTATTTTTTTCATATAAATGATAAAGCTTATCATTTCTAAGGTCATACTTACGCAAAGGGAAAAGCTTTGTTGCCAGCATATAACTATTTAACTGAATCTCAAAGAACTTATAGCCTCTATTTGTTTTCCCCACACTCGCTGAAGTGACTTTATATATGCTTTCCATTAACTTTCATATCGCTCCATTACCAGTTTACATATTGACTCTCATGCTCACGTAAAAATTGATGATGAGATACAGGTTCATCATTCTAAAAATGATATTATCGCAAATTTACCATCTCTCATTTCATCAATTCAAGTACTAAACCCGTTACGCGCTCAAGAAGCTGATATAGTTCCTTTTGATTTTACTTATCAAACCCATCAATAGACCCAAGAGTGGCTTCATGAGTTATCTCGTTTCTTGACTCCCTAGCGCAATTCAATAAACAACCAATCCTATATTTAAATTTCAGCGACTCAGTGGCTACATTTGAATTTGCTATTTTTGTAAAGCCTTGGTTCAGATAATTATATTCACCGTTATTTAAAACACATCTGCTTACGATAGAAAATTTGAATAACGACAATCTTGCCAATGCTTTAGTAGAGGCATCAAAGCGAGTTGCGGCAGTTAGTGCACGGCAAGAAATACTCAACAATCCATCAGATAAAATCAGATCTTTCAAAATTATAAAACTGTTGATTAACTACAACTTCTTCTTAAATGATCATAACGCCGCATTTAGCGGCTTCTCCGCTGCAATGTTTTATTACATCTCATCATTGTCCTTTGTTACAAGCTCCAGCCATCCTTCATCACCGATTGACCTGGTCACTGGATTTACAGGAATTACCTTAATTAAATCGCGGTGCTCTGGCGCAATGCGCAAACGCTTAACCAAGGCTCTTTTCTGAGATTCAGCTGAACCATCTTTATCCAAACAAACCCATGCCATTGGCTTTTCTGCTTCCTCGATAAGCTTCCTAAAAAGACCGTTTATGTGACTGTCATCAATGTTAAATCCATAACCCACAACGACTAGACGATCACACATAATGTACTCATCGTAGAGACCTACATACCTACGAGACATATCTACAGATGTTAAAGGCTTCAACCCGCTTTGAGTAAGAACGAAAGGAACATGTATCTGATTCTCCGCTACCTGCTCAGGCTTACACTCTGAGATTACCGAATTTTTGTATGGATTATAGTAATCAGTCACACCACCGTTTAAATGCTGGACAGGGGGTATTTCAAAATTAAGGTCCTGCGATATTTTTTCAACCAAATTATTATAGTTAGAAGTTCCAATTGCCGATATTTCAAGCCCGAGTTGTTCACAGTTTTCAAGGTCGTGATAGTAACCACTTTCGGGGAGATCACCAATCTCCTCCAATTGCTTAACTATATAATCTCGAGTTGCTCTCAAAAAAATTACCATTTTAGAAAACTTTGCCCATTCTGTTCTGGGCGAAAAAAGGTATCTAAAATGGCTATCTATTAACGATTGATAATCAAGGACGGTGGTAAATATATTCTCTAATACCTGCTGAGAAACGGCACATAAGACTTCGGAAACATTCCCGTTTTCCAGATCGTAATCGCGACGCTTTTCGAGAAGCAACTCCAACGCGGTTAGACCAGCACGACTGAACTCAATCCTAAACATACCTGTAACATCATCGAAAATTGGAATGTCGTCCGGAGCTGCTTCAAAAAGCTCCTGGTTTAGTCGTTGAACTAAGTGTTGACCATGAGCCCCTACAAGTAACTGAAGAAAAGCTCCTGCGTATCGCTGGAGGTCGGCAGAGTTTTGCCCGCTACTAATAACACTTAAAATTGCAGAATATGATTCGCTTCCAAAAAGCCTAACTTCATTGGCAAGAATTGGATTCATTCTGATTGCGGTTGAATACAGATGTTCGCCGAAATCGGTATCCATCTGTTCATTGAACTTCTCTATAAGGTTATTTTTCCCTATACCTAATTGAGCAAGAGCGTATTCGACCTCTTCATCGAAGGTGTTAAGCCTTCGAATAATTTCATTTTTTCTATATTCAATTGACGACTCGATCAACGCCGTGAATTCATTTTTCCCAAATGCATGAATCCGTTGTGTGGCGTAGTTCTCCGGAAGCCAGGTAGTTGCGTAATTTGTCCGAGGATCAATCTGACTAAGCTGCTCTCTCAACTTTTTCTTGTGCTCACTCACGTCCTGTCGAAAGAGATCGATAGCAAACTTCCCTCCACTTGGAAGCCCATAACCTATCTCCGCCCCTGCTCCGAAAAAAAATCCTAATTTCATTCAACCTCCAAGTTCTCGAATCTCATATTGATGTAACGCCGTGCTAAATCATGCTTTGTTGGACCGGAGTTGGCGCCATGACGGCATCACTTGAACAAAGAATTTTTGGAAGTGCTGTTGCACTGCTTTCTTCACTAAAAATCACAATGCTAGGCTCTTCTGAAATAAGTTGCCTATTTAAATCAAACATTGGGTTGTTTAAGTGCTTCTTTTCATCGTAGATAACTGCCCTAGGTATTGAATAATCTTTGGCGTAACCCATTGCTAATCTAGAACCGCTATCATTTCCTATATCGTTCTTGGCGTAGCTAGCAGACAATACAATTGAATTGCTAAAGAGGGCCTGTAATCTATCTCGCTCTTGATACCTGCTACTTAGCTTCACTTTGGATTTGGGCGCGGTAAGATATTCAGAAATTAATAATCCACCACTTGCCACAATCTCCTTAGCCAAATCTTTGTTCTTGGCTGGCATAATATCGTTTAGCGGGCTTGGGAGGATTGCAACTGTCTTTCCCTTGGAATCTAAGGCTTGCAAATGAGCAATGGAGTCACATCCCAACGCTAGACCACTAACTATTACAGCGCCATTGGATACCAAGTTAGCAACAAGTTTCCGTTCTATCGCTTCTATCTCTTGGGTCGGATTCAGTAGTCCTATTACAGCAATATTATTGCTTTCAGTGGATAGCAGCGAAAGATCCCCTTTATAAAATAGAAAAACCGGGCGTTCACTATTTTTCACGGAGCCGCGATGCGCGGGAAAATCATCATCTCCAATAGCGACAACGCCATCAACTGCACCCGCTGACTCGGAAAGTATTCTTTGCAACGTCGATTTTTTCTTATTAAAGTCCTCAATGGTGATTGCGCTCTCTGACTTAGCGGATTCGTTCAATAGCTTAACGATGGCTTCTTCGGGCTTTGGGGTTGAAAGATTTTTAACAATCCAAGCCCGCCCAATACCTTTGTAAATTCTGGCAGCCATGACATTGATGGCATTTTCGCTATATTTCATATCAGCTTCCCATTCCTCAAAATCTCTTCGGCGTGTTTCCAATAGCGTAGAACACCACAGACCTAGCCCTGTTATCAAACAAAGCTTGCACCATATCTTCATCAATGTTCACCGTTTTTGTATATATATCATCGACAAGTAGGATATCGCGCCCTCGGATATGCTCTGAAAAGTTGCAGGTATCTGAAGCGATGCCTCGATAGGGCATTCGACCATCGTTTTCGAATCCCTCGACAGGGTTTCGCAGGTGGGTAGTTCTGGTGTTCGTGTGCCGGATAATAAAATTCGACCCATCTATAAATCCTGATGTTGAATGAGCATATTCTCCTACCGTTTTCTTAAACAATAACTGGTCTAGACGATAAGAGGATTCTGCCTTGGCTCTTGGGACGACGCAAACCGTCAAGACACTTGCCTCGACCTGCCTGAGAATTTCCGGGAAATCTGTACTGAGAACCGCATTCAAACCATTTAGGGCGTTTCTAATATGCTGTTGACTCCATTTGTGATGGGGATCATTCTTGATTTTATACAGGAAATCAGGATTACCTGGTTGACCCGCTCCAGGAAAGTCGGTATGAAAATACCCTGGCACATTTCGGCTCAAGAACTGGTTTGCTTCCATTAAGAATTTATTCATCTTGGAATCCTGCTTACATCTATTATCTGGTCAATTCCAATACCGCAAGCAACAGCTGACTCAATGGCCTTTTTATCATTCTCAAACACCAGTATGGACATGCTACCTTTCGGAAGTTCGGCCATCAACTGCACGTACTTGTCTCTTTGAGATTCAGCGTCTCTATAGATCTTCCGCGTGAACTTTTCGATAAGTCCGTGATGGTTGAGTAACATTTCCGCTCGACATCTGCGGCTATTTGTAGCCAATACAACTTCTTTGTCTTGAACGCGTGCAACCATTTCAATGAGTCGCGGGCTAGTCTCTGTTTCTGAAAGAAATTTATGATATAAGCGTTCTTTAAGTAAGGCGATCTCGTCGAGTTGTTTGTGAGTGATGGCCGGAATGAGCTCTTCAAGCAAATCTCGCGTTATTCTGGTGCCCAGAGTGAAATCTATTTCTATTTGTGTTGATAAAACGCTCATCACAGCATCTTTATACGCTAAGTAATTGGCGTAATCGGAATCCACCAAGGTTCCGTCCAAATCAAACACGATAACATCCGCTCGCTCAGCTTTAGCCAGCCATTCTTCACGTACTTGAATTCTGTCAACCATGCTCCACCTCATTCGCATAACATCTATGGACGCTCCCATTTGTGCAAGTAAAATATCAAAGCCATAAGAATGTGTTGCAGCCATCTATCCGGGCTTTCATTACCTGATTTTCTGCGACCACTGACGGTATTCGCTAACTGGGTCCTAATCATTTGAACGCTCTTAGAGAGCTATGTTAGGTTCAGGTTTGCCCAGCGACGATGTCATCTCTTTGCCTTCTACTTCTTACCTGCGCAACACGGTTGCGAGCCAGTTATCAGGAGTAAGCCTCCTGGTATTTTGTTCCTCTACTTAGCAGAGCCCAAACGGTTCTAGTTCGAGTGTCGAATGACTGCTTTAGCACCATGCATGAATATACTGCGTAGGTAACCATAACCGCGTTTGCTGAGCTCGATAATTTTCAAGCGAGAACTATTAGCCTTAAGCCTGCCGCCGCAAACCGCGCCACCGAAGTTCAAGCACTGCTATGGCAAATACATACAGAAGAACGATGACGATAGACACGGCTAGAAATCTATGGTCAGGGAAGATATACCAAACCATCACCACTGTGATGGTTCTGGCGACCCCATGAATCACGCCGATCCAATGCTGGATAATCCATGTAATTGGCAGCCACATTAAACCCGTCAAAATACCCACTGTAAGCGGCAGCGACGTGTAATCAGCTTGAAAGAACGGAATCGCAATGCCGAAGACAAGCAAAGACATGCCAAAGGAATAGAAGAACAGTGTATCAAACGTGTTTTTTGGCTTTCCTTTTTCTAGAAAGTTTTCACCGGTGAACTTTGAAATAAACATGCCAAGATACACAATTGACCCTGTCGCAGCGAAAAGGAGCATAGATATTGCAAAAGGGCTTAAAAAGAGCGAGCCGATTCCTATAACGGCCCAAGCGATCAGCCCGGCAATTGGCAATGCTATTAAGCGTCGTTGAGCGAATTCTTCTCGCTGTTCCTCAAGTGTTCTTATTTTTTGCATAAGCGCCTCACGTTGGCATGTATCAGCTATAGAACTGGAAGCACTACGCCTGCGGCTCAGACTCAGTCTTTTTAGAGTACTTATCGACTACCTTGCCAGTCGTAGCCCAAATCATCACGCCGCTCCACGCGATAAATGACAAACCTGCCGGAATGCACGCAAGTAAGATTAATTTGAAGTGCTTGCGGTTGAAGAATAAAGCGAGGATTGCCGGTAAGAACCATAGCGCGATAGCGATAACACCGACGATGGCTATCATGGCGTAATTTTCGCTCACGAATATGCTGTTTAGAAATTCCATCTATTTACCCTTTGTTAGTATTGTTATGGCGCATGCTTGCGCCGTTGTGTTACTTAGTTTCTTGCTGTGTTTTTCTTCGGTGCAATGTGCGGCGACTTGCCCACCCATAAACTGTTCAATTATTGGCATTACCTTCAGCGAGAACACGCTTTAACCCTTTATAAAGCAGCTTTCCGCTCAGGTATTTATAGGCGGCTAGGCTATCTACGATAACTAGGGCTTGAACGAACCCAAAAAACATAAAGCTTGGGCTTAAGTATGCCTGCACTACGAACATGAACGCGGCCAAGGACGCGACTAAGAGAGTCAGATACACTGCTGCTTTGACGCCGAGCCGTTGAATCACGAAAGCCTCATACCTCGCTTCTGATAAAATATGTAACTGCTCGCGCTCACTTTTGTGTTTAATTTCGTCGAAGTAATTAACATATTTAGACTCCACCGTTGAGCTCCTTCAAAAAACTTACGTCAACCAGCAAAGTTTGAGCAGCCTTCGCGTTACGAACCATTCAGTGACTGACACTAATGCCTAGCTAGCTTACGCCGATTCTTCTTGTTGACGCGCTCGCCACACTGGTTCTATGTGTTCTTCGCTAACCACGCACTCCATATTGACGCCAGCTTGTTTGAGACGTGAGCCGAGCGAATATTCACTATCCGCGTAATAACAAAGTTTCATATCTTCGGTTGGATCTATGGTTTGCTCGGTTGCGGCATGAACGCCACCCACAAAAGCACTGGCGACAAGTAAAATCATTACTCTTTCATTTTATCGATCCTAATTAAATGTAGATTTGTCATTAAATAGCGCTCTGTTACGCCATAGGCTTGCGATTACATCATGTTCTTCTAGCGATTCACTCTTGCCATATCATCTGATCTACCACGCGGCCAAAGCAAATACGCGGAACCCAAGCAGAACCCTAGAAACAGCGTTTGTAGCTGCAATGGTATGGTCTCTGAAATGACACCCAAAGCATGCACAGCTATCGAGTTAATGATTACGTTGCTGAGCATAATGGCAATGGTTAGTAAAATTCCTAGCTTGCGTACTTTCCACAGTAGTAGCGCGGCTAAAAAGTCGAGCAAGCCCAAGGCCGACCAATAAATATTCAACCAATCGGGTGCGAATCGGTAAGGAAGAAATCCGAAATACACATTGTCGAATACATGGGTCGCGCCTCCAGCCACCATGCCTGCAATCCATACAATTAAGACGGTCTTTTTTACGGCTCGCACGTCAATATGTTCTCACGGGTGAATCAGTCCCCTGCCCCAGATCGAAATACACCGTTCGGGAAATACAGAACTACTAAAAACAACAGAATGACCACGATTGGAAAGCCAATCACGAAGTATACAAATACGGATTGGATTACAGGCGGTAAGAATTACACCCCGTATACCTTTCGCACATGCCATAACGCTATCAGCGGCAGACACGATAAAAGTATAAGCAAACCAACAGCAAACCACTCTGGCAATATGCCAGTTATCAGGACTAGAACGAATACAAATATCAAGACGCCCATCGCCATGATGCTTTTGCCAACTATAGTTGCAGCAGCAACCGGATCATGAAATTTATCGTCGTCCCAGCGCGTTATAAGGGTACGCGCTTGTTTGTAAGCAATGAGGTAACCAAAGCCAAGACAAGGTAAAACTCCAAACATAAGCGTCATGAACAGTCCAAATAAAACCACTTTTACTGCCTCTTAAAACTCGCTCATCCAGTTTCTGCACCTTCCTGACCACATCACAACCTGCCAGATTCGGCTACTTCGCTTATGAATCCAGAAATTGCATCGTCAAATAAGCTTGGTGCGACGTGAAACGTATCACAATGCCCACCGTTCTCGACCAATAGAAACTCAGCATTGTCCCCTTGGTAGCTGTTATAAATTGACTGCCCCATTCGATACGGAATGTTTTCGTCGTCTTTTCCGTGAATAACCAGCATGGGCGATGTTAAGTTTTCAGCGACGGCGTTATTGTCAAAATTAATATTCGGATCAACATCTAAGGACGCGAATCTTCCAAGTCGATTTCTATCTCTAAAGAATTCAATCATCTCTTTATCAGTAGAAACCGCGCCCTCTAAAATAACCCCCTTTACGCGAGGGTCCTCACTCACCGACATAGCCATGACTGAGCCTAGAGATAACCCGTAAACAATGATCTGGGAATCCTGTGCAATTGTACTCATCAAAAGCTCGGCATCCCGACTCATATTGCTGAAGCTCGCCACTCCATCGCTTTTGCCAAAACCTTGATAATCTAACGCTATCACGTTCACGTCGAACTGAGACAAGGAGCCCAGTAAACCAAACCAAGGCTGCAACGTCATATTCAAGGCATTGCCATGAAAAACGACAATTGTCATCGGCGCATCTGGTTTATCTAATTGAAGAGTATGTAAGTTAGTGCCATCTGGGTACTGAATGAAACGCTCTTGATAACCACTCCCGTCTACCAATTGACTTAAATTTGCTTGGTCTATGTCTGTCGAAGGGGACACAATCATTTGTTCCGTTACCGTGACTGCGCAACCTGAAAAAAATATTACAAAAGCAGCGGTAAGTAGCAGCTTGTTGGCTAAAATTTTAAACATATAAATCCCTTTGAAAGTTTGTATTAAGTTATTTTAATAACGCTTAAGGTTTATTCACTTCACCAAATACCGCTGCACAACTTTATCGCCATCGGTTATCTCTGATTCAAGCTCGCCGCCGTTGCGCATGATAGCGTGCGCCGACGCCGGGTTGTCTTTATAGCAGTGGATATGAACTGGGTTCGCACCCAACGCTAGAGCCTTTTCAATCGAAAGCTGCATGAGCAAATTACCCAGCCCCTGCCCTCGAGCACTGGGACGGATGCCAAGGCCAATGTGACCGCCCGCATGGCGAATACGGTCATTCAAATAGTGGCGTATATTCGTGACGCCGATAAGTTCTTCACCGCGCACTAGCCAATAGGTGCTCGAGGGTACGAACCCTTCAGGCAAATTCACACCTCGCTGAAAATCTTTAAGCTTTTGCAGCATCGCTGCGAAGTCACTGTGATCGAAATCAAGCGGGAACGGATAACGCTCTTCTCCACCGAGCTCATGAATATAATTGCGATAACTGACTTCGTATGTCGCGCTGGGTAGCACTAGTTGGTGGCTCATTAAATAGTTGCTCTTAGATCTGAGGCTTTGATGGCAACGTGCGTGGCGGCATTGCCACCGTTCGCGCTGAAATGTGATTGCACCAAGTTATAACCTACCCAGTAGCCTGCGCGGTTTGGGTAGTGCCCCTCATCTTTTCCACCGAAGTAAAGCGGGTAATCAAAGACGGTACTGTCTAAGTCAGGATTAAATTTCTGAAGCAATAAACGCCAGCTTTGGGGGTTAGAGTCGCTACGGAATGCGTCAAAAAACTCAGCGTTATCGTCGCTCATAACTAGCGCTTCAAATGCGCACGCTAGCCCCTCGGTAACTAACGTGTCAAAGAGTGTTTCGTCACTGCACCCGGACTGGGCTCGCACAACATGGTGTATTTCGTGAGCGATAGTTCGGGGTAACTCCTCACGAATAAGCGCCGCAATATTCTGGTGCTCGGTATTTAGAAAAATTTCTATGCGTGAGTGCGTAAACACTGTACCGACAATCCCACTCAGCATATTTGGGTCGCTGGTGTCCGAACTTATCGTAATGTCCACAGCGGGTAACGGTAGAACCTGCTGTATCCGCTGCAATACAGCGTTACATTGTTCGATAACATCATCGGCTAGCCTATCAAACGCGTGCGTAGCATTCATCAAGTGGACGTGCGTGCTACCGACTTTCAAACCTTTGTAAACTCTGCATGTGGAAACAGCTGCTTGGCATGTGCAAGTAGGTCACGTTCAAACCTATGTGGCACCCACATGTCGTAAGCGGCACCGTTATGTTTAAAGACGCTGATTAAGCCGTTACTGAGCTGCACTTTACTGACGCTGTTTACCTCGACTAGCTTTCCTTTGCTGCTAAGTATGCGTTCTATCGGATATTGACGAACGTGAACTCCGCTAGGCGTCGGCACGAGATACGCGCTCGGGGCGTTAAGACGCTTGGAGCGCCTCAATGCGAGTGATAGTAGGAGCACGACTGCTGTGCAGGTGAACGTTACAACATAAAACCAGAACATAGTTACCACTCTGAAAACAGCTTGAAGGCACGCTACCGCCCCTAGATGCAGCAGTTAGCGCCCCCAATAGATAAGGTAAACGCGGGGTATCACAAACAGGTGCGGATGCAGGTCGAGGGCATGGAGTTCGAGCGTAAAGGTTCCATGTTGATATCTGATCTGCGTCAGACTTATTTGCCAAAAATCCCGCTGGCGTTTACAACTTATTTACATGCTATCTAAATGTTACGTAGCTGGCAAGGGGATAAATTTCGGTTCGTGCAAGGGGCGGGGTTGGAGGGGCGCCAGGCGCAACGTGACGTGCGCAGAGCCATGCCTGGCGCACCACAAAAAAAGCGCTGCCGAGCAGCGCTTTTAGTTGGGTATAACGGCAGGCGTGGCCTGCCCTACCTTATTTCTTCTTTGCCTTTTTGTTTGGCAAATCGGTGATTGAACCTTCGTAGATTTCAGCGGCCAGGCCTACTGATTCATGTAAGGTTGGGTGCGCGTGTACAGTTAACGCGATGTCTTCTGCGTCGCTGCCCATTTCGATTGCTAAGCAGACTTCGCCTAACAATTCACCGGCGTGTGAACCGACCATAGCACCACCGATCAAGCGGTCATTTTCTTTATCGAAAATTAGCTTGGTGAAACCGTTGGTTGCGTTTGACGCAATGGCACGGCCTGACGCTGACCAAGGGAAAGTTACCGCTTCGTACTTAATGCCTTGCTCTTTCGCTTCTTTCTCGGTCACACCTGCCCATGCAACTTCTGGGTCAGTGTAAGCAATTGAAGGAATGACCTTCGGTTCGAAGAAGTGCTTCTTACCAGCGATGTTTTCGGCAGCCACGTGGCCTTCATGTACCGCTTTATGCGCTAACATCGGCTGACCGATGATGTCACCAATCGCGAAGATATTGTCAGCGCTGGTGCGTAATTGGTTGTCAGTTTTGATAAAGCCACGGTCGTCGACGTCAACGCCGGCTTTGTCAGCACCAATTTTCTTACCATTTGGCGTACGGCCAACCGCGACTAATACCGCGTCGTATTTAACTGGTTTTTCTGGCGCGTTTTTGCCTTCAAATGTCACGTGAATGCCATCTTTCTTGGCTTCAACTTTAGTGACTTTGGTTTCAAGCATGATGTTCTCATACTTTTTCTGCATTTCTTTGGTGAAGACTTTGATTAAGTCTTTATCCGCTGCAGGGATCAACTGGTCCATGAACTCAACTACGTCTAGTTTTGAGCCTAATGCGCTGTACACACAGCCCATTTCAAGACCGATAATACCGCCGCCCAAAATCAACATTTTTTCTGGAACGAAAGGCAGTTCCAGCGCGTCGGTTGAATCCCAAATGCGCTTGTCGTCATGTGGAATAAACGGCAATTCAACTGGCTGTGAGCCTGCTGCGATAATCGCGTTGTCGAACTTAATGGTGGTTTCTTCATCGCCAACGACTTTCAGTTCGTTCGCGCCAGTAAATTCACCTTTACCGGTAACCACTTTCACTTTACGCATTTTCGACATTTGGTCTAAGCCGCCAGTCAATTGACCAACAACTTTTTCTTTGTGTGCGCGGATCTTGTCTAGGTCGATTTTAGCTTCGCCGAAGCTCACGCCGTGGTCGGCCATGTGCTTTGAATCTTCAATGTGCTTGGCTAAGTGCAATAATGCTTTTGAAGGAATACAGCCAACGTTCAAACATACACCACCTAGGGTGCTGTAACGCTCAACTAATACCACCTCAAGGCCTAAGTCGGCCGCGCGGAATGCTGCTGAATACCCGCCAGGTCCTGCGCCTAGCACTACAACCTGAGTTTTGATCTCGTTACTCATGATGACCCCTATAGTTACCCGTTTCTAATTTTACGTTTTAACGACTAAGTCGCTTTCATCCGACGAAACGTGTTAGTCCAAAATTTGTACAAATTAGGTACAAAATGCGCGAAATGGCAATTATTGTACCGATTATTTCGTTCAGCGTCTTGCCAAATTGCGCTCAAATTACGCTGTTGCCAGCAAGCGCGAAAAAGCCGCCCAACTTAGTTGGCCGGCTGGTCATGACTACAGCAATAACTTGCGGATGTCTGACAATGCGTGGTTCAAGTACGTAGTGAAGCGTGCTGCAACCGCGCCGTCAATGACACGATGGTCGTATGACAAGCTCAATGGCAGTTTCAAGCGCGGTACGAACTCTTTACCGTTCCACACTGGCTTCATTTCACTTTTCGACACGCCTAAGATAGCCACGTCTGGTGCATTGACGATTGGGGTAAATGCTGTACCACCAATGCCGCCCAAGCTTGAAATCGAGAAGCAACCGCCCTGCATGTCGGTAGCTTTTAACTTACCGTCACGCGCTTTGGCGCTGATTTCGTTGAGCTCTTCGGTCAACTGCTTGATACCTTTCTTATCGACGTCACGCACCACTGGCACTACAAGGCCATTCGGGGTGTCGACTGCGATACCGATATGCACGTATTTCTTCATGATCAGGTGCTCGCCGTCTTCGTGTAGCGACGAGTTGAACACTGGATATTCGCGCAGTGCCTGGGCACAGGCTTTCATGATGAACACCAACGGGGTGAACTTCATGCCAGTCTTCATTTTTGCCTGCATCTCGTTTTCTGACTTACGGAAGCTTTCCAGCTCAGTAATGTCTGCTTCGTCGAATTGTGTCACGTGTGGAATGGTGACCCAGTTGCGGTGCAGGTTTGGCCCAGAAATACGCTGAATGCGTGACATCTGAACTTTTTCTACTTCACCGAACTTCTCAAAGTCGACTTTAGGCTGCGCGATAACCTGCAGGCCACCTTCACCGCCAGTGCTTGGCGCTGAAGACGCTTTCGGGCGCGACAACTCGTATTTCACGAACTGCTGCACGTCTTCTTTCAAAATACGGTCTTTCGGGCCGCTGCCTTTCACTTGGCTCAAGTCGACGCCAAATTCGCGGGCAACACGACGCACCGACGGTGACGCATGCACGATACCTTCGCTTTGGCCTTTGCGCGCTAACGGGTGATCTGGCACCGGTGGCTTACGCGAACGCGAGCTACTGGTTTCTTGGCTGCTGCTTTCCTGGCTGCTGTCTTCTTTGCTGTCGCTGCTGGTGCTGGCTGAGCTGCTGGCTTGCTTGTCCTTGCTCTTCGCATCGGAGCTGCCAGAGTCTTTGCTCTTAGCTTTTTTCGCGCCGCCAGAGCCTTTAACTTCAAGCTTGATCACCAACGAACCTTGCTTAACCTTGTCACCTTCTTTCACTACCACTTCTTTCACCGTGCCCGCTTCAGGGCATGGCACGTCCATGGTTGCTTTATCGGTTTCAAGGGTAATCAGGCCGTCTTCTGCATTGACGCTGTCGCCTTCTTTCACCAAGACTTCAATGACTTCAACTTCGCCGTCTTCACCGATGTCAGGCACTTCAACGTCGATGACTTTGGCTTCGCCTGAATCATCGTCTTCGTCTGCGCTGTCATCCGCTGCTTGCGCCTGCTCGTCGTCAGACTCGTCCGAATCCGCTTCCGGCTCTTCGGCGTCATCTGAACTGTCGTCCGAGCTGTCGTCGCTGTCGTCGCCATCGTCGCTAGAGCCGCTCGCTTCTGCGATAAGCGCCAGCAAGTCGCCTTCTTTAATTTTGTCACCTTCTTTGACTTTAATGTCTTCGATGGTGCCGGCGAAAGGCGCTGGAATGTCCATCGACGCCTTATCGCTTTCTACGGTGATCAGAGATTCTTCAGCGTCGACGCTATCGCCTTTGCTGACCAGAACCTCAATGACTTCAACTTCATCGCCACCGACGTCGGGGACTTTTACTTCTTTTGCATCTGCCATATCAGCCTCCGTTACGCGTACAGTGGGTTCAACTTATCAGCGTCGATATCGAAGTCTTTGATTGCCTGGGCAACCACTTTCTTGTCGATATCGCCCGCTTCAGCCAATTCAGCCAGCGCTGCCACCACAATGTAATGGGCGTTGACTTCGAAGTGGCGACGCAAGTTCGCACGGCTGTCAGAGCGGCCGAAACCGTCTGTGCCCAATACGCGATAAGGTGCTGGCACCCACGCACGCACTTGGTCAGCGTACAACTTCATATAATCGGTGGCGGCAATTACTGGGCCTTGACCGGTCGTTTCCAACACCTCGGTTAAGTAAGCTTTCTTCGCTTTCTTAGTTGGGTTCAGCATGTTGAAGCGCGACACGTCCTGACCGTCACGCGCCAGCTCGTTAAACGAGGTTGCGCTAAATACGGTGCTGCTGACGTTGTAGTCTTGCTCCAAAATAGCGGCGGCTTCACGTACTTGCTGCAAGATAGTACCTGAACCTAACAGGCGTACATGGCCTTCTGCTTTCTTGGCTTTCTTCTCGTCCAGCTTGTAAATACCGCGCAAGATACCTTCTTCGGCACCTTCTGGCATTTCTGGCTGCTGGTAGTTCTCGTTCATCACCGTGATGTAGTAGAACACGTTCTCGTTTTGCTCGTACATGCGGCGCAAGCCGTCTTGTACAATCACTGCCACTTCATAACCATAGGTTGGGTCATAGCTAATGCAGTTTGGCACGGTGTTGAATAAAATTAAGCTGTGGCCGTCTTGGTGCTGTAAGCCTTCGCCGTTCAATGTTGTACGGCCCGCTGTACCACCAATCAGGAAACCACGAGTCTGGCTATCGCCCGCTGCCCAAACCAAGTCGCCAACGCGCTGTGGTCCGAACATAGAGTAGTAGATATACACAGGGATCATCGGCTCGTTGTTCAACGAGTAGCTAGTACCTGCGGCAACCCATGAGGCTAATGCGCCAAGCTCGTTAATACCCTCTTGTAACACCTGGCCTTTCTTATCTTCACGATAATAGGCAACTTGGTCGGCGTCTTGTGGGGTATATTTCTGGCCTTGGTGGGCATAAATACCGACCTGACGGAACAAGCCTTCCATCCCGAACGTACGGGCTTCGTCTGGAATAATTGGCACCACGCGCTGACCAATTTTCTTGTCTTTGAGCATCGCGGTTAACACGCGCACAAATGCCATCGTGGTTGAAATTTCACGCTCGCCTGAACCTTTGGTGACGGCTTCAAAGGCTTTCAAGCTTGGAATTTCCATTTCTTTGTCAGAATCTTTGCGGCGCACCGGCATGAAACCACCAAGCTTCTCGCGGCGGGCTTTCATGTACTTATACTCTTCGCTGTCCTCAGGGAAGCTGTAGTACGGCATGCTTTCCAAATCTTCGTCTTTGATTGGAATGTTAAAGCGGTCACGGAAATGCTTGATAGCGTCCATGTCCATTTTCTTCACCTGGTGGGCAACGTTCTTACCTTCACCAGCCTGACCCATGCCATACCCTTTCACGGTTTTGGCTAAGATAACTTGTGGGCGGCCTTTGGTGTTGGCTGCTTTGTGGTAAGCCGCGTAGACCTTCACTGGGTCATGACCACCACGGTTTAAGCGCCAGATGTCTTCGTCTGACAAGTTAGCAACCATTTCTTTGGTTTCTGGGTACTTACCAAAGAAGTGCTCACGCGTGTACGCGCCACCTTTGGCTTTATAGTTTTGGTATTCACCGTCTACGCTTTCTTCCATCACCTGAGCTAGTTTGCCCTCAGTGTCGCGATACAACAGTGGATCCCAATAACGACCCCAAATCACTTTAATTACTTCCCAGCCAGCGCCACGGAACGTGCCTTCAAGCTCCTGGATAATTTTACCGTTACCACGTACAGGGCCGTCTAAGCGCTGCAAGTTACAGTTCACGATAAAGGTCAGGTTGTCGAGCCCTTCACGGGTCGCCAAGCCAATCGCACCTAAGCTTTCTGGCTCATCGACTTCACCGTCGCCCAAGAAGCAATACACGCGCTGCTTCGAGCAATCTTTAATGCCACGGTCAGTGAGGTACTTTAAGAAACGCGCAAGGTAAATAGCTTGAATCGGACCCAAGCCCATAGATACCGTTGGGAACTGCCAGAAGTCAGGCATTAATTTCGGGTGTGGGTAGCTTGATAAGCCATCGCCGTCCACTTCCTGGCGGAATTTGTCTAGCTGCGCTTCGGTTAAGCGGCCTTCTAAGAACGCACGTGCGTAGATACCTGGCGACACGTGACCTTGAATGAATAGGAAATCGCCGCCGTCTTCTTCAGTTGGAGCACGGAAAAAGTGGTTGAAGCCGACATCGTATAACATCGCTGAAGACGCAAAGCTGGAAATATGGCCACCCAGCTCAAGTTCTTTTTTCGACGCACGCAGCACCATCGCCAATGCGTTCCAGCGAATTGCTGCGCGAATGCGCGATTCCATGCTGTGGTCGCCTGGCATCACCGGCTCCTGGCTCACAGGAATGGTGTTTAGGTAAGCCGTGGTAGGCTTATACGGCAAATACGCGCCGCTGCGACGTGCTTTATCGATCAGCTCTTCTAACAGGAAGTGGGCACGCTTCGGGCCTTCAGCCTCGAGCACGCCTTCGAGGGCTTCAAGCCACTCCAGCGTTTCCTGTTGATCGATGTCGTTCTTCTCATGTTCCGCCATAATCATTCCTTACATAACGCACTTAAGTTGTGTGTAAACTAGTGACAAGTCACTTTAACTGGCTACAGTCAGGGAGTTACTGCTCACTGCGCCGAACTGAACGTTCAATGCGCTGGTGATCACGATTTAATTGCAACAATGTAGCCTCAATATAGGTCAGATGCTGATGACATGCATCACGCGCCTGTTCAGGTTGCCCTGCCATAATCGCGGCTACGATTGAACTGCGGTGCTCGTGTAATTGAGCCCGAATTTCACTACGACGATTCAGCACAGCCAAATTCTGTCGCATATTTTCCATCAAAATGTCCTGCATACCGCGAATTAAGTGAAGCAACACCACGTTGTGTGACGCTTCAACGATTGCGATGTAAAAACGCATTAATGCCTGCGCTTGTTCCTTGGCGCTCATATCAGCAGCGTCAGTCGCCGCTTTAAATGTACGCTGAATATGTTCGCGGTCGGCGTCTGACCCACGCATTGCTGCATAAAACGACGACACACCCTCCAAGGCGTGGCGAAATTCCAGCAAGTCATAATGCGCCTCACTGTTATGCGCGAGTAACGCAAACAACGGGTCGGTGACTTTTTGGTGCAATGCACCTGACACGTACGTGCCGCCACCTTGACGTCGAGTCACTAACCCTTTGGCTTCCAATTTTTGAATGGCTTCGCGCAATGAAGGTCGTGACACGTCCAACTGCTTCGCCAATTCACGTTCTGCAGGCAAGCGTTCGCCGGCCGCATAGGTGCCGTCGATAATACGCGCTTCCAGTTGTTGCATAATCACGTCAGATAACTTGGTTACCTGCACGCGTGACAAGCCTGCCATGCTGCGTCCTCTGCCAATTGGTCTTACCAAATGACCTATTTTAAAGCCATGGCAAGCAAAACCCAAGTACTATGCGCATTTAATTGGTATGACCAGCCTAGCCGAGCCATCCAAATAAGGTCGCAAGCGCGGTGGCCGCGAGCAGCAAAATCATACTGCGCTTGGCTAAAGTCAGCATGGCGCAAGGCTCGTCGGTTAGTTCATGCGCCGCGTTCTCAGGGTTTGGCTCGCACCCATCTTCGGCTTTACGAGCGACACCAATTAAGTAATCGCTGTGACTTGGCTGAATTGCGGCGACGCCTTTGAGCCACACCGGCAACGCACGGCTAAAGTGCCCCACCAGCAAATACCCAAACCCGGCGATACGTGCTGCGGGCCATTCCATCCAGTACAAAATACGCGCAAACAGCGAGTTTTGTTCAGGTTTTGGTTCTGGCGCTTCATCCGCCTCTGGTGCCAGCCGTTCGTTGTCATAGCCACCAACCACATACTCCCGCATCAGCGCATACACCAGCGCCCCTGCGGCACCAAACACGATAAACCACGCAGCAACTGCAAAGTAGTAGCGAAAATTCAGCCAAATAATGTGCGCGCCGACGCTTTGACCGGCTAATTCCGGCTGCAACGCGGCAAAACGCTGTTGTAACTGCATACAATGCTCAGGCTGGTGATGCTGCGCTTTGGCTAAATAGCTGCGCACCAACTCTCGCTGCGGCCCGCACCCCAAACAAATAAGCAGCACCAGCACGTTGATAATAAACGTTAGTAGCAGGCTACCTTGTAAGTACACCAACAACGCAAATAGCAAGGCCGGGACTATCCAAATCAAGACTTGTAGCGGTGCGTGTTCGGCCACTGCTTTGCGTGTGCGCAGCTTGGCAAAATGCTGATGCCAGGTATCTGCAATTGGTTTTAACTGCCAATGACCGCGATTTCGCATCGCCCGGTCAATCAGAATCGCAATTAATAACGAAAAAATGACCATTGCTTATGCCTCCGTGGTGCCAACGTGTGCGCTGTCATCAAGCTGCGATTGCGCCACTGTGGTCGGCTGCGCACTGCAGGCACGACTCAAGCGGTCCCAATCAAAATGCGGGCCTGGGTCGGTTTTACGCCCCGGTGCAATATGTTCATGCCCGGTGACTGCCTGCGGCGAAATACTTGGATACGCGTCGCGCAGCGCATCCACCACCTGCGCCAACTGTGCATATTGCGCATCGGTGTAAGGCAAATCATCGGTGCCTTCAAGCTCTATACCAATCGAGAAATCATTACACGCACTGCGCCCTTGCCAATTCGACACCCCAGCATGCCATGCACGGCGGTCAAACGGCACATACTGAATAATTTCACCAGTGCGTCTGATCAAAAGATGCGCCGAGACGCGTAAATTGGCTAACGGCTTGAAACTCTCATCGGCGTCTATATTTAACTGGCCGAGAAATAAATCGGTGATGTAATGCAAACCAAACTGCCCTGCTGGCAAGCTAATGCCATGAATGACAATCAGCTCAATGGCGCTATCGGCTGGGCGCTCGTCGCAGTGAGGCGAGGCAATAAAGCGTGCCTGATCGAGCAAATGCTGTGTTAGGCTAAAGCTTGAAGACATAATTTCCATCGGTTAGAGATTCAACATTTAGTATCTAAGGTAATAGGTCAAAGGTAAAGCAAAGGTAACTGTGGTATGACAAGCCAGCATTCAACGCCGGATTCCTCGGCGAAAGTGGGTAAGTGGTTCGCTTGGTTCGCATGGATAGCCTTGCTCGCTATTTTGTACCTATGGTTTGGCGACCTGCTCGAGCGCCAGCAAAACCCGAATATGAACGTACATAGCTACCGCGACGGCGGTCGCGCAGTGGTCGAGTTGCAGCAAAATCGTGCTGGCATGTATGTGGCCAACGGCCAAATTAATGGTCAGCAAGTCACCTTTATGCTCGACACTGGAGCCACTCAGGTCGCGATTCCGTCCGCTATTGCGGATAACTTAGGGTTAAACCGCGGTACCCCAATGATGGTGCGCACCGCCAATGGCACCGCGCGTGCTTACGCGACCCGCATTGACGAATTACGCTTAGGCGACATTCACTTACAAAATGTCGCGGGCACCATAGTGCCTGGTTACCAATCCGAGCAAATTTTATTGGGTATGAGCGCCTTGAGTACGTTAGAATTTAACCAACAGAATCGCGTGTTGACCATTTACCAATAGCGGCTAGCTCGCTTTGCCCTTATTACAGCACTTAATTGTTACAAGGTTTTTGCATGAATACTATTTCGCCTGACGTGTTACAACAGCACGTTCAAGCTCAAGTTGCGTTTGCCCTGCGAGAAGATTTAGGCGGCGACATCGATATTCACCACGACATCACTGCGCAGCTTATCGCCCCTCACACCCAAGCCACTGCCCGTGTCATTACCCGTGAAGATTGCGTATTTTGCGGCCAGGCATGGGTCAATGAAGTATTTCGGCAATTAGGGGATGCGGTCACTGTGACCTGGCATGTGGCCGATGGCGACCACGTTAGCGCGAACAGCGTATTATTCGAATTGGCAGGCCCGGCACGGCATTTGTTGACCGGCGAGCGCAGTGCACTGAACTTTGTGCAAACCTTATCGGCAACGGCCACCCACACTGCCCGCGCAGTGGCGTTTTTAGAAGGTTCTGCCACACGCTTACTCGACACCCGTAAAACCTTGCCCGGCTTACGCTTTGCGCAAAAGTATGCGGTGACCTGTGGCGGCGGACAAAACCATCGAATTGGCTTGTTCGACGCGTATTTAATTAAAGAAAACCACATTAGCGCCTGCGGTGGTGTTGAAGCCGCGGTCAGCACAGCACGTCAGCGCCACCCAGAGCGCTGGGTGGAAGTCGAAGTTGAAAACCTCGACGAATTAGAGCAAGCTTTAAACGCAGGTGCCGATGTGATTATGCTGGATAACTTTAGCATGGACGACATTCGCACGGCGGTGGCGCGCGCCAAAGGCCGCGCCAAATTAGAAGTATCGGGTAACGTCACCGCCGACCAGCTTAAAGACTACGCCGCCACAGGCGTCGACTTTATTTCATCGGGCGCACTGACCAAACACGTGCAAGCGATTGACCTGTCGATGCGCCTCAGCGGCCTCGCCGCTGAGGGTTAATGTAGACTCTTTTGCGCTGAGTTAGCGGCCGCGTGCGGACATGCTAGGAGGTACGAGAACCTCCATGGACTGGTAAAGGAGCTGTTGGCTTCCTTCAATAAAGGATGAATACGATGCGCATTGAAGGCTATAAAAAACCTGGCTTAGTAGTTGAGAATGTCACTATTACTTTATTGGTATTCTCACCATTTTTCCTCGCCGCGATTTGGGCAATTTCGACTGATAACTTGACCCCAATATTATGGGTCTCAATGCTTTTTGGATTTTTTTCCATAGCACTTGTGGTCATCACCGACATTGTCGAGTACAACAAAGCTGGCACGACGGTTTTAGTCGACCTCAACGAGGGGCTCATCAAGTACAGTAGCAAACAAGAGCCTTCCAGTTTTAGTAAAATATATTTTGTCGGCAATGGAGACTCAACCAAGTCATATCGCTTAATTACGGTTAAAGCTGACAAAAGCGAAGAGTTCTCCGGCCGGTATTACCTATTTAATAAATCTTTAAAAGAAATTAGAGACAGCGCAAACAACTATAGCCCGGTTAAAGTTGCTACGCTGAATGGCTTCCAAGTAGTTAATAGAAAACTCTTTGGCTCATCATAGTGCTCACCCAGAATGTAATAATGAAACTCAATCCAACAGCCACCCAAGCGCTTGAAATCATGTAACCAAATTGTTAACGTTTGCCGCTTCAAAAGGAGATGAAGATGACTGGAAAAACCCTTAAAACGTTTGTGAACACCTGCGCGACTGCTGCGCTTCTTGTTGCTGGCTCGGCTCAGGCATCGCTACTTTGGAAAGTCAGCGGTAATGATCTGGAGCAGCCTTCCTACCTATTTGGCACCGTACATATGATTTGTCAGAGCGACTTTTATATGGACGAGCGCATTGAGCAGGCTTTTGCCAATACGCAAAGCTTGATGCTAGAGCTCGACATGAGTTCTGAATCTGAAATGATGCGCCTGCAGCAACTGATGGTGAACCCGTCAGGGCCATACTTAGATGAGTATTTGGACGACGATCAATACGCCCAAGTGGATGCATTCTTTCAACAACATGTGGGGGCAGGCTTACAATTTTTAGGCGCATTAAAGCCATTTGCACTGCAGGCAACCGCGATGGCGGTCACTGCATCTTGTGACGAGGTGGTGTCTTACGAGGGGTATTTCTTAGAGCAAGCAATGACCGGTGATTACACCGTCACTGCGGTAGAAAGCGCTGAATTCCAAGCCACTTTATTTGATGATATTCCTATGCAGCAGCAAGTGAATTGGTTGTGGGAAATCGTTGATGACGTTGAGGCGGGCCAGGCATTATTCCAAGAGCTGACCTCGGTGTATTTAAGCGAAGACATGGATGCGCTATTTGAGGTGATTGTGTCTGAGCCAGAGTTTCAGGAATACCAAGGGCTTATCCTGGATGACCGTAACTTAGCCTGGGTTGAGCCCATTCGCGCTCAAATTCACCAGCAGCCAACCTTTATTGCGGTAGGCTCTGGCCATATCGCTGGTGAGCTTGGCATGTTGGAACTGCTTCGTGCAGAAGGTTATACCGTGGAGCCGATTGCGCGTGCTGACTAAACAGCGCGCGTGCTGAACTTATAACCCCCTAGACAATACGTCATCGCTGACACGCAACTTTTACCTCGCGCGTCATACTCAAAGGCGGCACATCGGGTGCCGCTTTTGATAGCTAACATAGCTAAGGATGGCGTATGAACACATATCAACAACCCCACAATGCATCGGCCACTGCCCGCGGCCGAGCCCAAGGTTTTAACCTCATTGAACTCATGGTGGTGATCGCCATCATTGGCATACTCAGTTCGGTGGCAGTCCCTGCGTATACTGACTATACCCAGCGCGCTCGGGTGTCGAGCTTTTTAGTTGGGGTCACCCCCTGGTTAACCGCGGTCAGTATTTGCTACCAAACCTTGGGTAGCTTGGACACCTGCGACTACACCAGCGCGTATGTGCCACAATTGCCCGCCGACGATACCTTGCCCGATGGTGTGCTTAGCATGACAGCCAACGGCAATGATCTGACTGTTAACCTGGATATGTCCGGCAGCGACGGGCAACCACTCAGTGTTACCTACAGCCCACAAGTGACCGCCAATGGCAGTCTTAAATGGGCACTTAGTTGTACCGATGCCGAGCAAGCTAAGGCGTCTTATGTCAGCCAATGCGAACAGGCGAGCTAACATGGTCAGTGGCATAGCAAGTTCAACCATGAGCTCGCAGCTCACCGCCGATTCTGCGGTCGAACGCTTAGTGCAACAGTTGTTGGAGCAATGCGCCGTGCAGCAAGCGTCCGATCTGCATATAGAGCCTGCTCAGCACGGGTATCGTGTGCGCTTGCGGTTACTTGGAAGTTTGCAGCCAATTGCGCATATCAGTGCGCAATTGGCGCCCCGGGTGCTGGCACATATTAAGGTCTTGGCCCAGCTCGACATCACCGAGCGTCGGCTGCCCCAGGATGGTCGTTGTCGTTTCTCGGTTGCTGGGCGCACGCTGGATTGCCGCGTCAATACCACCCCAACCTTGAACGGGGAAAAGCTGGTCATGCGTATGCTGGGTGCCGGCCACACGGTGAACGAACCGAGCGAGCCGTACACCGAGCATAGCGCAGGTATCGAACTGACCGCCCAGCAACGTATGCAACAGGCGGGTTTACTAAGTGAACAGCAACAGTTGCTGACCACGGCCCTTGCTCAACGTGAAGGCTTGATTCTTACTACGGGGCCAACGGGGAGCGGCAAAACTCAAACGCTGTATACGCTATTGCATGCACTGCACGATGACAGTCGTAACATCAGTACGGTGGAAGACCCTGTGGAAGTTGATTTGGCAGGGGTGAATCAAATTAACGTCAACCCAGCCGTTGGGTTTAGTTTTGCCCAAGCCTTACGCGCACTGATGCGCCAAGATCCCGATGTGATTATGGTCGGCGAAATCCGTGACGCAGAAACGGCGATGATGGCCTGCCAAGCCGCGCAAACTGGTCACTTAGTGCTGGCTACCTTACATGCGTCGAGCCCACTTAGCGCATTAATCCGCTTGCAGCAACTGGGCGTCGATGGGTATCAGCTCGCCGCCAGCTTGCTGGTGTTGCTGAATCAGCGCTTGGTGAAAGTAACCCACCACGGTCACACCCAGCGCATCGGCGTGTACGAGGCGGTGGCAATGCATCCGCCACTGCGTGCGGCGCTATTAGCGAACCAACATTGCGCAACTTACTGGCAGGACATCGATGCGGCCTGTTGTGGCCAAACCACATTGGCAGAAGCAGAAGCGTGGCATCGCCGCGCCCTTGAAAGCTGCGAGGTGCCCGCTGATGCCAGCTAAATTTAATCTGCAACAATACTGGCAAAGTTTTCACGCTTGGCACTGGCGGGGTCAAAGCCGCCAGGGCTTGAAGTTGCGTGGGGTCGCTTTTAGCCCGCCTGCGATTTTGCGCCTGAACCTTTGGCAACAAGGCATTGTGCTCAAGCGCACGCGGCATGTGCGTCAACGCGCGCTATATGGTCAGCGTCTGCAACAATGGCAATTAGACTTCACCAAAGCATGGTTAAGCCTGTTAAAGGCCGGTATTCCGCAGTTAGAGGCACTGAGCTTGCTGCAACAGCAAGCGCAGCATGCCCAAGTCGCGCGCTGGCTCACGCGTATCTCGCAGCGCCTGCACGCGGGGGTGCCATTACACCAAAGCTTGGCACAATCAGGTGCTGGCTTTAGTCACCAATATTGTCGCTTGGTAGAAGTGGGCGAGAATAGCGGCAGCTTAAGCCAAATTCTGCAACGCATTGTCAGCCAAAGTGAATTGCGTATTGCCCAACGTCGAGCGCTGAAGAAGGCACTCACCTACCCGATGGTGGTGCTTGGGGTGGCGGCGTTGGTAGTGGTCGCCATGCTTTACTTTGTCGTGCCGCAGTTTGTGGCTATGTATCAGCAAATGAATGCGGAGATTCCAGCCGCCACGGCACTGCTTATTCGCACCGCAGAACAACTGCAACAAGGCAGCACTTGGGCGCTGCTGAGCCTGCCCATCGCAGTCTTGCTGCTCATCCCCTGGCTATTACGTAGCGCTTTAAATTCCGCTCAATTAAGTCGCTGGGTGTATCGCTTACCGTATTTGGGTGCGTATTTAGCCCGCAGCCATGTGTTACACGATATGGCGACATTACAATTGGCCTACGCCAGTGCGATGCCGCTCACGGATGCTTGCCAACTCACCGCCCGCAGTGCCCCGAGTGCGCTGATGCGCCAACATTGGCAACAATGTGGGCGCTTACTTGCCAGCGGCTCAAGCTTGGATGAAATCTTACAGCAGCACCCGTTAATGCCCGAAGACGCCATTCGCCATGTGCGCATTGGTGAGCAAAGTGGGCGCTTACTTGAACAACTTGAGCAGCTTATTGCCACGTGGCAGCAGCGCGCCGACGATGCCCAAGGGCGATATCTAAAGGCCCTTGAGCCAGCGTTTTTATTACTTACTGGCGGGCTCACGGCGGGCATTCTGATGGCGCTGTATATTCCGCTCTTTCAGCTTGGCCAGTTGGTGGGGTAAACTGGGGTAACTTTAAGGAGCGCTCTAATGGATGTCACCCAACTACCCGCAAGTTGGCTTTATATATTTGCCGCTTTATTCGGTTTAGTATTCGGTAGCTTTTTCAATGTGGTCATTGCGCGCCTGCCGGTGATGATGCAGCGCGCATGGCAACGCGAGGTTGCAGCTGCAAGCCAAGCCCCGGCTACTAAAACAAAAGCTTCTCACGCCGATACAGCGCCATTTAATCTAGCCACCCCGCGGTCGCAATGCCCACAGTGCAAACAGCCAGTGGCCGCGCGCGACAATATTCCGGTACTTAGCTATATCTTACTGCGCGGTCGCTGTCGCCATTGCAGCACCCGGATTAGCGTGCGTTACCCGGCGGTTGAGCTGTTAAGCGCAGGCTTAATTGTGCTCAGCTTAACTGTGTTTGGTTTTAGCGCCGAAGCATTGGCTTATACCGTCTTGCTCTGGTTTTTACTCGTGCTCAGCATGATTGACCTGGACCACATGCTGCTGCCTGATCAACTGACGTTGCCACTCATGTGGCTGGGGCTACTAGGGTCAATCAGCGTGCTTCCAGTCAGCCCAACCGACGCGATTATCGGTGCGGTTGTGGGTTACGCTTTCCTATGGTCGCTGTTTTGGTTGTTTAAACTGCTCACCGGCAAAGAAGGGTTGGGCTATGGCGATTTTAAATTGCTTGCGGCCCTAGGTGCCTGGCTGGGCTGGCAGCTGTTGCCGATGGTCGTGCTACTCGCGTCTTTAGCTGGGGCGTTAGTCGGCATTGGCTTAATTGTGACGAAGCGCAAAGCCCAAGGCACACCGCTGCCATTTGGGCCATTCTTAGCCATGGGTGGCGTCGCCGCTTTATTGGTCGGCGATAACTTGTACCATTGGTACTGGCAATGGGCGGGCTTAGTATGAGCAACTTTGTTGTCGGCGTAACCGGCGGTATCGGTAGCGGTAAAACCACGGTCACCGATGCCTTTGCGCGCTTAGGTATTGAAGTCATCGATGCTGATGTGATTGCCCGTGAAGTGGTGGCGCCTGGCTCCGAAGCCTTGGATGCCATCGCTGCACATTTTGGTGAGCAAGCGCTCACTGCTGCGGGCGAGCTCAACCGCGCATGGCTGCGCCAGCAAGTGTTTGCGAATGATGGCCACAAACAATGGCTCAACCAATTACTTCACCCACGTATTCGCGATAGCATCGTCACCCAGTTAGGCGCCGCACAATCACCCTATGCGATACTGTCCGCGCCCTTATTGCTGGAAAATAAACTGACGTATTTAACCCAGCGAGTACTGGTGATTGATGTCAGTGAAGACACTCAACTTGCCCGCACGATGGCACGCGATAGTAACGACGAAGCCCAGGTGCGCGCAATTATGCAGGCACAAATGCCGCGCAGCGAGCGCGTGGCTCAAGCCGATGACGTACTCAATAATGACGGTTCACTGCAAGATGTGTATGATCAAGTGGCTCGCTTGCATTCGCAGTACCTACAGTTGGCGCAAGACGAGTGACATTCACCACGCAAACACCCAAAGGTTGTCTTTATGAATATAGTTGTCCGCTGTCCGACCTGTGAAAAGCCTGTGCCATGGGGTCCAGAGTCAGCATCTCGCCCGTTTTGCAGCGACCGCTGTCGGTTAATCGATTTAGGTGAATGGGCAAACGAGGAAAAGGTTATTCCGGGTGAGGAACTACCGCCGATGACTGACCAAGGTCACGACGAGTATTAACTATAAGCTTTAAGCGCTTACGGCTGCTGCGCCAGTAAGCGCTCTAATATCGGTACGTTGCCGGCAGGGAACGGGTAAGCGTCGAGTTCACGGCGCGCCACCCAAAGCCACTCTTGGCCTTCGAGCCCCTTCGCCTGACCATTAAAGGCAGTCACCTGCCAAACGTCTAAACGCACCCGCTTGTCTGGGTAGGCATGCTCAATGACCGTTAAGGGCGCACACTCGGTCACTTCAATATTCATTTCTTCGAGTAGTTCACGGGCGAGTGCGTGTTGCACGCTTTCACCCGCTTCTACTTTACCACCCGGAAACTCCCACAAGTTGCCTTGGTGTTGGTGCGCGGCACGGCGGCTGATAAGAATTTCCCCTGCAGGGTTTTCTACCACGCCCACCGCGACATGAACCACTTTGGTACTCATAGCAATGCCTTAGGTCAACTTACCGCAGCATTGCTTATACTTCTTGCCTGAACCACAAGGACATGGGTCATTACGACCTACCTTATCGCCTGCGCGCGCTGGTGTACCCGTAGGGGCACCAACAGGCAATGGGCGTTGGTTATCGGTGCCGCTGGTGGCTGCGCTTTCGTGCTGATACGAACGTGGGCCACTTTCTGACTTGCGACGCTGAGCTTCTACCGCTTCAACATCTTCTTCAGCGCGCACCTGAACTTTACTTAAAATGCTGATTACATCGACTTTCAAAGTCTCCAGCATTTGCATAAACAAGTCGTAAGATTCACGCTTATATTCTTGTTTCGGGTTCTTCTGCGCATAACCACGTAAGTGGATACCCTGACGCAACTGATCCATTGCCGCCAAGTGCTCTTTCCAATGCTGGTCAAGGCTTTGCAGCATCACCGCTTTTTCAAACTGACGCAGTACTTTCTCGCCAACCCGGGCTTCTTTGGCCTTATACGCGTTTGCGGCTTCTTCAATGATGCGTTCACGCAAGGTTTCTTCGAACAGCTTGTCGTCTTCATCCAGCCATTTTTGGATTGGCAGTTCTAGATCAAAGTCAGCACGTAAGCGGTCTTCAAGGCCGCTGATATTCCACAGCTCGTCTAAAGAACCTGGTGCAATGTATTCGCTGATCACATCTTCGAAAACGTCGTCACGAATGCGGCTGATGGTTTCTTCAATATCACCTTCGTCCAGTAGTTCGTTGCGCTGCTCGTACACCACCTTACGTTGGTCGTTGGCCACATCGTCAAACTCAAGCAACTGCTTACGGATATCAAAGTTGCGTGCTTCGACTTTACGCTGCGCATTCTCAATCGCTTTGGTCACCCACGGGTGCTCAATCGCTTCGCCTTCCTTCATGCCTAAACGCTTCATCATAGCGCCCATGCGGTCAGTGGCAAAAATACGCATTAAACCGTCTTCTAATGATAAGTAGAAACGTGATGAACCTGGGTCACCTTGACGACCGGCACGACCACGTAGCTGGTTATCGATACGACGCGATTCGTGACGCTCAGTACCGATAATGTGTAAGCCACCGGCTGCTTTGACTTCGTCATGGCGCTTTTGCCATGCTTCACGTGCTTTCTTGACCTGCTCTTCGGTGACTTCTTTGTCCATCGCATCAAGTTCAGCCTGCCAGTTACCACCTAGCACGATGTCCGTACCACGACCGGCCATGTTGGTCGCAATGGTGACCGCGCCCGCTTTACCGGCTTGGGCAATAATTTCCGCTTCCTGAGCGTGGAACTTAGCATTCAATACCGCATGCTTAATTTTGGCTTTCTTCAGTAACCGCGACACCAGCTCTGAGCTCTCAATCGAGCTGGTACCCACCAATACCGGGCGCTTTTCTTTGATGCACAGCTTGATGTCATCAATAATCGCTTTGTATTTGTCTTCTGCGTTTAAGAAAATCAAATCTGCGCGGTCGTCACGCACCATATCTTTGTTGGTTGGCACCACCACAGTTTCCAAGCCATAAATAGACTGGAACTCGAACGCTTCGGTGTCAGCCGTACCTGTCATACCCGCTAACTTGTCATACAAGCGGAAGAAGTTCTGGAAGGTAATCGATGCCAATGTCTGGTTTTCGTTTTGAATCTTCACGCCTTCTTTGGCTTCCACCGCTTGGTGTAAACCTTCAGACCAGCGACGGCCTTCCATGGTACGACCGGTATGTTCATCGACAATCACGATTTGACCGTCTTTAACGATGTAATCGACGTCTTTTTGGAACAAGTGATGCGCGCGTAAGGCGGCATTGATATGGTGCAACAAGCTGATGTTTGAAGCTGAGTACAACGACTGACCTTCTTCTAACAGGCCTTCTTGCTGCATAATTTCTTCAATATGCTCTTGGCCGTATTCCGTCAGGTGCAACTGACGCGCTTTTTCGTCAATGGTGAAGTCGCCGGTTTCACCCACTTCTTCGCCATTTTCCATAAGCTGACGCTTGAGGTTTGGCACTATGGTGTTCATGCGCATATACAGCTCTGAGCTGTCTTCCGCGGCACCCGAGATAATCAACGGCGTACGTGCTTCGTCGATTAAGATTGAGTCAACCTCATCGACAATGGCGTAATGTAATGGGCGCTGCACGCGATCTTGCGGGCTAAACGCCATGTTGTCGCGCAGGTAGTCAAAACCAAACTCATTGTTGGTGCCATATAAAATATCGGCTTGATAGGCGCTGCGCTTTTCCTGGGGCGGCATGCCAGCGACATTACACGCCACTGTCATTCCCAGGAATTCAAATAATGGACGGCTCCATTCCGCGTCACGGCGCGCAAGGTAGTCGTTCACGGTAATGATGTGGACGCCACGGTCAGTCAGTGCGTTCAGGTAAGCTGGCAAGGTCGCGGTTAAGGTTTTACCTTCACCGGTACGCATTTCCGCAATTTTATGGTCGTTTAAGATCATGCCGCCGATAAGCTGCACGTCAAAGTGACGCATTTCGAATACGCGCTTACTGGCTTCGCGCACCGTCGCAAATGCTTCAGGAATTAGGTCGTTTAACTTAGCGCCTTGCTCTAAGCGCTGCTTGAACTCTAAGGTTTTGGCACGCAGCGCATCGTCACTTAATTGCTCGTACTCACTTTCCAGGGCGTTGACTTGGTTGGCCACTTTACGCAGCTGGCGAATAATACGGTCGTTGCGGCTGCCAAAAAGGCGCTTAAAAAGACTGCTGATCATGAGTTGTATTCTGTCCTAATCCATCAAAAGTGTTGTCTGACTGCGAGCCTGCAGTCGCATCTTAGGTTAGCAGGTATTTGCTAACGTGCTTCAGCCGTGCGGCGCTGAATAAATGGGCTGGGGTTCACATGGCGCCCATTCTCTAAAACTTCGTAATGCACGTGTGGGCCGGTCGAGCGCCCGGTTGTACCGACTGCGGCGATATGCTGACCCCGGGTCACTACATCACCGACGGCAACGTCAATCCGCTTCATGTGCGCATAACGCGTGCGCAGCCCGCCACCGTGGTCAATTTCAACCAACTTACCGTAACCTGCGCGGCGACCTGCAAACGTTACAATACCAGCACCGGTTGCGATAATCGGGTTACCTTCCGCACTGGCAAAGTCCATGCCGCGGTGCATACGGGGTGTACCGTTGAACGGGTCTTTGCGTACACCAAACGCCGACGACTGCCAACCTGATTCAATTGGGCGCCCGGAAATCTGACGTTCATCATTCATATGGTGGCTAACCATCACAGACTCAAGTAGGCGCAGCTGTTTTTGTTTCTCATTAAGCTGCCCAAGCATGGCGTCTAAATCTTGCAACAACGAATGGTCACTCACAGTCGGCCATTCGTTGGTGGTGATTTCAGGGCCGCCTACGGGTAACGGCTGGGAAAAATCGAACTCGCCTGGTTCAAGTTGCGCGACTTCGGTCAAACGCTGACCAAGTGCTTCAAGGCGCAATATTTGCCCTTGCAGCTCGCCCACTTTCATCGTCATTGCCGATAATTCTTGCTCGGCATGACGACGTACTTGCATCACGGCTTCGCTCTGCATCGCCAATTCCAGCTGTTGCTCGGTAATCCGCTGTTGCGCCAGCTGCTGGTCGACACCGTTGTATGACCAAGGCTGATGATAGCTAACCGCTAAAAACGCACTCAGGCCAACCAGCGACAATAAACGCCGACGGGTGAACTGAAATCCGAATTTAACTTTTCTGCCACGATAAATAATTGATAAACTCATGCTACTACTCTTCACTTGCTGAGAATCTATGATCCGCCGACGTACCAAGGACATTCGCCAGTTATTGCAACAAAGTAAACTCGGCTCGATACAGCAACGTAGTGAGCAGTTTCAGTTGTGGCAACGGTTATGGCAAGCATCGGTTCCTGCGGATTTAGCGCCGTTTTGTCGTTGTACCGCGGTGTCACAGGGGGTCATTAAAGTGGCTGTCGCCAGTGCCGCCTGGATTCCGCGTCTTCGCATGCTTGAGCCCCATCTTATTGATTATTTCAATCAATTTCTAGAACAACCTGTGCATGCATGTGAAATCAAAGTCGACCCCGAGTTAAGTCAAAGCGCTCGACGTCGCTAACCCTCCATGGCGGCCAGTCTGTCTGGCAATTTCCTAATCACTTAAAATACAAAAGCGGCGCCTTGTGGGGCACCGCTTTAATTTTTTAGCTAATTCAACACATTATGCAAGAACGGGCGATAAGTAGCTGATTGGAGACTCAACCCGCTCTTCTTCAAATGTGGTGAATTCCCAAGCTTCTTGGTTCTGCATCAGCGCGACCAATAGTTGGTTGTTCAATGCGTGGCCTGACTTATATGCACGTAAGTGGCCTAAAATGCTGTGCCCGCCCATGTATAAGTCGCCCACGGCGTCCAGAATTTTATGCTTTACGAACTCGTCGTCATAACGCAGACCGTCGCTGTTTAACACGCGGAACTCGTCCAGTACGACTGCATTGTCGAAGCTACCACCCAGAGCTAAGTTGTGCTGACGTAACATTTCGATGTCTTTCATGAAACCGAAGGTACGTGCACGGCTGATGTCTTTAATAAAGTTTTGACTACTAAAGTCCATCGATACCACTTGGTTGGTGTCAGCAATCGCAGGGTGGTCAAAGTCGATAGCAAAGTCGATGCGGAACCCATTATGGGGTAACAGTTCCGCCCACTTGTCACCGTCTTCAACGCGAATTTTCTGCTTCACGCGGACAAACTTCTTCGGCAGCATTTGCTCTTGCACGCCTGCTGACTGCAGCAGGTAGATAAATGGGTGCGAGCTACCGTCCATGATTGGAATCTCATGGCTGTCTACTTCGACGATCAGGTTATCAATGCCCATGCCTGCGATGGCTGCCAGTAAGTGCTCAACGGTAGAAACGCGCACGTTCTCGTCGTTGATCAAGCAGGTACACATCCGCGTGTCACGCACAAGTTCAGGTTCAGCCTTGATTTCTACGGCTGGGTTCAAATCGACACGACGAAACACAATACCGGTATTCGCCGCTGCTGGAAGCAACGCCAAATTGACCTTATTGCCTTTGTGCAAGCCGACACCCGTGGTGCGGATAGCTTGCTGGATAGTCCGTTGTCTAATCATAGGAACCTCACACTTTTCTTGTTGCATGACCTCTGCGTGCAAGACTTTCAAGTCTTGAGCGCACGAGTCAATGCGGCACTGGTCCGCCCTGTCCTGAGCGGTCGGCCAATATAACAAACATTAAAGCATCGGTCAAACCATAACCGTTCGTAATTAGTCCGCTTGACGCCGCAAAAACGCTGGGATATCGAGGAAATCGGTGTCCGCTGACGGCTTACTTTTCGCCGCAGGTTTTTCCGCTACTTCCTGATGTTCCGCTTGCTCTTGCTTATACGCACGTGCCGTTGCTTCTTTGCTCATCGCGTAGCTGCCACCACTGGTGTGGCTGCTATGGTTCGAGGTGCGTGCCCCTGTACCTTCGCTCTTCTGCGTATTGACCAAAGAAATGTCTGGTTTACGCTCAGCGCCGATACCGGTGGCGACCACAGTCACTCGTAACTCGTCCGACATCTCAAGGTCGATAACAGTTCCCACAATCACGGTCGCGTTATCTGATGCAAATGCTTTGACGATGTTACCCACGGTTTCAAATTCTTCAATGCTCATGTCCATACCGGCAGTCACATTGACCAGTACACCGCGTGCGCCAGACAAGTCGATATCTTCCAGCAATGGGCTGTTGATGGCCATTTCAGCGGCTTCCTGAGCACGGTCTTCACCACGCGCCACGCCAGTCCCCATCATCGCGGTACCCATTTCACGCATAACCGCTTGGACGTCAGCAAAGTCGACGTTGATCAAGCCAGGGCGTGTAATCAGCTCAGCGATACCTTGCACTGCGCCAAGTAACACGTTGTTAGCGGCGCTAAATGCGTCCAACAAACTCGTGCCACGGCCAAGTACTTTAAGCAACTTCTCGTTTGGAATCGTAATCAGCGAGTCAACGTGTTCCGCTAATGCAGCAATACCTGCATCGGCTGACGCCATACGCTTTTTACCTTCAAACGGAAACGGCTTGGTCACCACTGCCACGGTCAAAATGCCCAATTCTTTGGCCACTTCTGCAACTACTGGCGCTGCACCTGTGCCTGTACCGCCGCCCATACCCGCCGCAATAAATACCATATCGGCACCTTGCAGCTGACGTGCGAGCTCTTCGCGGTTTTCTTCCGCAGCTAAACGCCCAATTTCAGGGTTCGCGCCTGCACCTAAACCTTTGGTCACATCAACACCCAGTTGAATGGTGACATCGGCTTCATGGCGGCGTAACGCCTGTGCGTCTGTATTGGCGGCAATAAATTGCACACCTTCAATGGATTCACTCACCATGTGTTGAACGGCATTACCACCACCGCCACCAACACCGATGACCTTAATTACTGCATCGGACTCATAATTGTCCATTAGTTCAAACATGCTACTCATCGCTGTTCTCCAATTTCCTGCTTGCTTTTTTGTTACCCCAAAAAACTCTTTTCTTATGCTGCCACGCCCTTAGCCTGACAGATTAAAACTCGCCTTTAAACCAGCTTTGCACGCGCTTCCACCAACGCGTGGTTTCGCTACGCTCACGTTCCTTCAATTGCTCGTTCAGCTTTAATTGCCCAAACCGCAGCAAACCAACGCTGGTGGCGTAGCAAGGGTCACTGACATAGTCGGTTAACCCTTTGACGTTCAACGGCTCGCCTAAGCGCACCGGCATCTGAAAAATTTCTTCGGCAAACTCAAGCGCACCTTCCATCTTGGAAGTGCCGCCCGTGAGTACCACACCCGCCGCGATTTGCTCGTCCAGGCCGCTCTTTTCGATTTCATCGCGCACCAGCTCAAATAGCTCTTGATAGCGCGGCTCCACCACTTCGGCCAAAATGTGGCGCGACATAGTACGCGAAGGACGCCCTCCAACGGAAGGGACTTCGATATTATCTTCTTGGCTGACCAATTGGCGCAGCGCGCAAGCGTACTGCACTTTAATATCTTCTGCGTGGCTTAGTGGCGTACGGAAGATCTTAGCGATATCGTTCGTGACTTGATTACCTGCCACGGGGATCACTGCGGTGTGACGTAGCACGCCGCCAGAGAACAAACTGATATCGATAGTACCGCCACCCATGTCGACCAAAGCACAACCCAATTCTTTCTCATCTTCAGTCAGTACCGCATAACTAGACGCCAAAGCCGAGAAAATCAAGGATTCGACCTTTAATTCGCAGCGTTCGACGGCTTTTTGGATATTTTTTGCCATGTCGTTCGCACAAGTGATGATATGCACCCGTGCTTCCATACGCACACCCGACATGCCGATTGGGCTTTTAATGCTCTCTTGTGAGTCAATCACGTATTCTTGCGGCAACACGTGCAGAATGCGACGTTCTTGAGCAATGGGTACGGACTTCGCTGCGTGAATCACGCTTTCAACGTCGTCTTGAGTCACTTCAGTTTCGTTAATCGGCACCATGCCATTTTCATTCTGGCAGCCAATATGACGACCTGAAATATTGAGGTAGACCGAAGACACGCGGCAGTCCGCCATCAATTCGGCTTCATCGATTGCCCGCTGAATCGATTGCACGACTAAATTGAGGTCATTCACCCCGCCTTTGTCCATGCCTCGTGACGCAGTCACACCGACGCCCACAACACTGAGTTCGCCGTCAGGAAGCATTTCGCCGATGAGCGCCACCACTTTGCTGGTGCCGACATCGAGGCTGACAATCATCTTGTCTTCGTCTGTCTTTACAATCACTGTCTATTCACCTGCTTGTTTGTCTCGCCACCCTACCGCGACGCCTGTGTCATAACGTAAGTCGACATACTCAATTTCGCGCTCGTCGGCATTACGTAACCTACTATGTAAATCAATAAACCTCTGGATGCGCTGTAAGCGCGCCTCACGCCCCAAGCGCAAGGTAATTCCGTTGTCTAGCTGCACATCAACTGAAAACCGCTCCGTCATGCTTAGCTCAGCCACCCCGTAACCATTCAGGGTCAATAACTCTTTCACTCGTTCGTACTGGTGAATCACTTCATCGACATCATTCACCGGGCCGCGTAAATGCGGCAATTGTCCTTCAACTTGCTCTACCCGTCCGTCAAACACCTGGCCTTGCGTATTGAGCAAGGCGCTATCATTCCAGATGGCCATCGGCGTTTGCTCAACCACATAAATGCGCAAGCGTCCTGGCCATTCCTTTCGCACCGCCGCGCTGTATATCCATGGCAAGGCCTCAACCCGAGCTTTCAAGGTCGCCACATCGGCGGCAAAAAAGCTGCCAACCTCCTCGGCAATTAGCGCCTCTCGCACTTCATCCACCGAGGTGTAATGCAAGTCGCCTTGCAATACGATGGCGTCTAATGGCACTTGCTGTTCGTCCATTAAGGTTGCATGGACCCAGCGCCCGGCTATCACAAGTGCGGTAATCAACAGCACCAGCGACAAGAGCCCGAGCCAAAAGTCCCAGCGAATGGCGCGCCAATCTACCGCCATACGCATCACCCCAGAACGCCAGGTGCCTTGTCAGCTACTTGCGCGCCGTCCAGGATACGCACCACTAATTGGCTAAAACTCATGCCCTGCTGCTTGGCCGCCATCGGCACTAAGCTTTTTGTGGTCATTCCCGGCGCCATATTCACTTCTAACAACTGCAGTTCGCCATGTTGATCTTGCTTGATATCAACGCGGCCCCAGCCACGCCCGCCAACTGCGGCAAAGGCTTCTAACGCCAAGGTGCGAAGCTGTTGTTCAAGTTCAGCACTTACCGGCGCAGGGCAAATATATTCCGTGGTATTGTCTTGGTACTTCGCTGCGTAATCGTAAAATGCATGTGGCGTGCGCACTTCAATCGCAGGCAAGGCTTCGCCATCAACCACCGCGACCGTATATTCAGCGCCATGCAACCACTGCTCGACCAAAATTTCACTGTCGTAATGCAGCGCCTCGGTCAACGCATGCTGCAATTCTTCTGCATTATTGGCTTGGGCCATACCCACACTTGACCCTTCCTGGCTTGGCTTCACCATGACTTTGCCACCTAATTGCGCCAGCAATTGGGTTAGGTCGACCTGTTGCCAGGTTGCTGCGTGTAACACCGCACTTGCGGCTGTTGGTAACCCCATGCCACGCCATAAGTACTTAGTGCGTGCTTTGTCCATGGCCAACGCGCAGGCCATCACACCGCTGCCGGTATAGGGCAAACCGAGGGCTTCAAGCAAAGCCTGCATGTGCCCATCTTCACCACCACGGCCATGCAAAGCTATAAATACACGTTCATAACCCAGCGCTCGTAACTGCAACACATCCGTGCTGGCAGGGTCGACCCAATGGGCATCAACACCCGCAGCTTGTAACCCTTCTGTCACTGCCGCACCTGAACGCAATGACACTTCACGTTCTGCCGACGTGCCGCCGGCTAATACCGCAACTTTGCCAAACTTATGCGTCATGCTCGCCCCCTTGCCCCTGTAAAGCTTGAGGCTGCAACTGGGTAGCATGTAATTCACGTGCTAGCGCGCCAACATTGCCCGCACCTTGAGTCAACACGATATCGCCCGGTTGCACCACGTCGGCTAAACGCGAAGCCAGTTCTTCCACGCGCTTGACATAGACCGGCTCTAAACCCGCCTGTTGACGTAACGAGCGACATAATGAACGGCTGTCCGCACCAGCAATCGGCTCTTCACCGGCGCCATATACTTCAAGCAACAGCAAGGCGTCGGTGTCACTGAGCACTTCAACAAAGTCTTCATATAAGTCGCGTGTGCGGCTGTAGCGGTGTGGTTGAAAACACATCACTAAACGACGCTCTGGCCAGCCTGAACGCACTGCGGCAATGGTCGCAGCCACTTCGCTGGGGTGGTGACCGTAATCATCCACCAACATCACATCGCCGCCACCCAGTGGGTAGGTGCCATAATGCTGGAAGCGTCGCCCGATGCCTTCAAAGCTCAGTAGCGCTTGTTTAATGGCCGCATCATCAATACCTTCATCAGTGGCTACCGCTATGGCAGCAAGGGCATTAAGTACATTGTGGCGACCGGGTAAATTCAGGGCCAATGCCAACGGCTGGTGACCTTTACGCTCAACCACAAATTGGCTCTGATTGCCTTGCTGCGCGTACTGCGTGGCACGTACGTCCGCTTGCTGATTAAACCCATAAGAAATAATCTGACGCCCAACGCGCGGTAATAAATCGCAAATGACTGGGTCGTCGGTGCACATCACTGCGACACCGTAAAACGGTAAATTATGCAAAAAGTCGACAAAGGTCTCCTGCACCCGGCTAAAGTCACCGCCGTAGGTGTCCATATGGTCGGCTTCAATATTCGTCACTACCGATACCATTGGCTGTAAATGCAAAAATGACGCATCACTTTCGTCCGCTTCGGCAACTAAATACTTGCTACTGCCAAGGCGCGCATTACTGCCTGCACTATTTAACAAACCACCGATCACAAACGTCGGGTCACGCTCAGCGGCTGCGAAAATACTCGCGATCAGGCTGGTGGTGGTAGTTTTACCATGGGTGCCCGCCACCGCGATGCCATGACGAAAACGCATCAACTCTGCCAACATTTCAGCTCGGCGCACCACTGGAATTAACTGCGATTTCGCTTCTGCTAATTCAGGGTTAGAGGCTTTAATCGCCGATGAGACTACCACCACATTAGCGGCATGCACGTGCTCAGCAGCGTGGCCAATCTTGATGCAAGCGCCGAGGCTACGCAAACGTGAGGTATTGGCATTGTCAGCAATATCTGAGCCTGAAATATCATAGCCTTGGTTGAGCAATACTTCGGCAATACCTGCCATGCCCGCGCCCCCAATACCAACAAAGTGGATGCGCTTGACTCGGCGCATACCAGGCACTCGGCTATTTGCGTTCGTTTTGGTTGTAACTAGGCTCATACAGCGGCCTTCTTATTCATTAATTGATAACAATGGGCAACAATCTTTGCCGTTGCCTCGGGTTGCGACACACTGCGCGCCTTAGCGCCCATGTCGCGAATTTTATCTGGCACCGCATACAGCTCTTCCAGCGTGGTCAGCAAATGTTCAGCCGTTAACTTCGGCTGTGGGATCAACACCCCAGCATGGGCCATCACCAGCACCTCTGCGTTGCGGGTCTGGTGGTCGTCAACCGCGTGCGGATAGGGCACCAAGATGCTGGCAATCCCCGCAGCCGCAACTTCAGCGACTGTCAGAGCCCCCGCGCGACAGATGATTAAGTCATGATGTGCATAGGCTTTGGCCATATCATCAATAAACTCATGCACGCTGACACGCACCGAACTTGGGCACTGTGCGTAACGTGCCAGAGTCTCTTGGGCACGGCCTTTACCCACTTGATGGGTGACCTTGATGTCGCTGTGGGGCCATTTCGCCAGCGCAGCTGGCACTTGCTCGTTCAATACTTGCGCGCCCAAGCTGCCACCTACCACCAACACACGCATCGGTTGCTCGCCACGCTTGGCGTCTTGGTTGGCACTAAACACTTGTTCACGCACTGGGTTACCCACCCACTGCGCCCCGCTTAGGACGTCTTTGGCCGCAGCAAAGCCCAATAAAGTGCGTTGTGCGATTTTTGCCAATAACTTATTGGTCAAGCCTGGCGCCGCATTCTGTTCATGAATAAGTAACGGCACCCCACTTAAGCGTGCGGCGACCCCACCTGGGCCCGCGGTATAACCGCCGAACCCCAATACTAAGTCGGCCTGTTGCTGGCGAATTAAGCGTCGAGCTTTGAACACAGCAGCCAGTAAACTAAACGGCGCTTTCACATACCCAAGCAGCCCGTTACCACGCAAACCTTGCTGCGCCATGCAATGAAACTCGAATCCTGCTGCCGGCACCAAACGCGCTTCAATCCGCTCAGCCGTGCCAACCCAGCTCACGTGGTGCCCGGCTGCACGCAGCGTTTCTGCCACCGCGAGGGCTGGAAATACGTGCCCACCGGTGCCGCCCGCAAAAATCACGATGCGCTTAGTGCTTAATCCATTGACGTCGCTCATTGCGCACCTCCACGGACCCGGCTGACCGGCTTCTGCCCGGGGTCACGATAATTCACCCGCAACTCGTAATCGATGCGCAGCAAAATAGCGAGTGCAATGGTCATGGCTAACAAGCTACTACCGCCGTAACTAATAAAAGGAATGGTTAAGCCTTTGGTAGGAATAAGCCCTGCGGCTGCACCGACGTTGACCATGGTCTGAAAGCCAAACCAAATACCAATGCCGTGGGCTAAGTAACCAGAGAATGGCCGCTTTTGACGCAATGCACGCTGACCCAAAAATAGCGCCTTTACCACTAAAGCGAACAATAATAATACCGTAACCACGACGCCGATAAAACCAAGTTCCTCGGCCATAATCGAAATAATAAAGTCGGTATGTGCTTCAGGCAGATACTGTAGCTTTTGCACACTGTTGCCCAGCCCTTGTCCGAACCAGTCGCCGCGGCCAAATGCCATCAGCGATTGGGTCAGCTGATAACCACTGCCAAAGGGGTCATCCCAGGGGCTCCAGAATGAGGTCACCCGGCGCATCCGGTAAGGCTCAATAATAATCAGCAGCAATAATGCGATAAGCAGCGTCAGCGCCACCGCGAAGAACTGCATAATTCGCGCGCCCGCTAAGAACAACATACCCATGCTAGTCATCGCAACTACCACCACAGTACCGAGGTCCGGCTGCAGGAGCAGCAGCATACTGATAAAGCCGAGCAGAATAAGAGCCTTAAAGAAGCCCTTTAAGTTCTTTCGCACTTCGTCATGACGCCGGTGCAAATAACTGGCAAGGAACACGAAAAAGAATAGTTTCGCAAATTCTGCGACCTGCAACGTCATCGGGCCAATCCGAATCCATCGTGTCGCCGCGTTCACGGTGTGGCCGACAAATAACACCGCAATTAACATCACGATAGCGGCTAAGCACAACCAACCGTTCATTTGCTCCCAGCGCGACATCGGCTGGGTCAGAACCACGCCAGCCACCACCAGGCTAAACGCCATATACATGCCGTGGCGCAGCATAAAGTAGAATGGATTCCCGGTTAACCGCTCACCAACCGGCATCGATGCTGACGTCACCATAACCAAGCCTAACGCCGCCAACGCCAGCATAATTAATAACAGCTGACGGTCATATAACAGGTTGCTTTGTTGACTCGCATACCAGCCTTTTATGCGTTGCCAGGTACCCGCTGCGACCGGCATTTGGAGTTCAAGTTGCTGTTCACGTGACGCCATGGACAGCCTCCACAGCGGCAATAAATACGTCACCGCGCTGTTGGTAATCATTGAACATATCGAGGCTAGCGCAGGCTGGTGACAACAGCACCAAACTACCTTTGCTGGCCAGGCTGGCCGCTTTTTTCACGGCTTGAGACATGCTGCTCACTTGGTGACTGCCAGCTTTTAACGCCGCAATCGCAGGGCCGTCTTTACCTAACGTAATCAGCTCATCTACCTGCGCTAATACCGGCTTGAGTTCGTTTAAATCCGCACCTTTGGCGTCGCCGCCCGCAATCAAAATCAACTTACCTGTCACATCAGCTCGCAACCCTTCGACAGCCGCCGCTGCTGCGCCAATATTGGTGGCTTTAGAATCGTTAATCCAACGCACATGCTTAGCGTCTTTAACTAGCTGGCAACGGTGTTTCAGCGCTTGGAAGCTTGTGGCGGCTTGGGCTGCACGTTCAAGATCAACGCCCAAGGCAGCCACTAAGGCTAAACTCGCCATCACGTTGGCTTTATTGTACTCACCGGGCAAGCTTAAGCGTTGGGTCGCCACCAAAGGCTGACCGTTGAAGCAAATAAATTCGTCGCCGCCTTGTAGTTCTAATGCGAAATTTTGATCATCGTCCTGCAACCCGAAACTAACCGTATGTTGCAATGCCCGCACACGGCTTGGCAGCGTACGCTTGTCATCGCGGTTAAACACTAATACTTCAGCGCGACGATAAATTCGGTTTTTGGTCAGTGCATACGCATCTAAACTCGGGTAGCGGTCCATATGGTCAGCACTGATATTCAGCACCGTGGCCGCAGCTAAGTTCAAGCTATGGGTTTGCTCTAGTTGGAAGCTGGAAAGCTCGAGCACCATGCAATCATGCTCGGCGCTAAATAAGTCCAGTGCTGGGGTGCCTATATTGCCGCCCAACCCAACGTCACGACCACATTCGCGTAGCATATGAGTGACTAACGACACCACCGTCGACTTCCCGTTTGACCCGGTGACACCAATCACTGGCACCCGCACTAAGCGTGCAAATAATTCGATATCAGAAATGAACTCAACCCCAGCGTCACGCGCCATTAGCAGCGCGGGGTCTTTAAATGCTAAGCCTGGGCTCATAATGACTAAATCAAGGCTTAACAAAGCTTCAAGATCTAGCGCGCCGAGGTATTGCTCGCACGCAGCCAGTGCTGGTTCGGCTTGCAGTTTTTGTACACTCTCAGCGCGTGTGTCCATCAGCACTGGCGACAACCCATGACCCAGCAAAAAGCGCGCAGCCGATAGCCCGGTCAAACCTAGACCCAGCACGCCAATACGCTCATATGCTTGCAATGTGGTTGTAACCTGCATCATTTACCTTAATTTCAATGTGGCTAGGCCAATCAGCACCAGCACCAAAGACAAAATCCAGAAACGCACGATCACGCGGGGTTCCGGCCAACCTTTCAGCTCATAATGGTGATGAATCGGCGCCATTCTAAACACACGCTTACCGCGCATTTTGTAAGAACCCACCTGCAGCATGACGGATAAGGTTTCCATCACGAATACGCCGCCCATAATCAGTAACACTAATTCTTGGCGCACTAAAATCGCGATAATGCCTAACGCTGCGCCAAGCGCCAACGACCCGACATCGCCCATAAATACTTGGGCTGGGTAGGTGTTAAACCAAAGAAACCCAAGCCCGGCACCACAGATAGCCGCGCACACGACGGTGAGCTCCGCAGCCTGAGGAATATAAGGAATTTGAAGATATGCAGAGAAATTGACGTTACCCGTGACGTAGGCAAATACACCTAATGCGCCAGCCACCATCACCGTTGGCATAATCGCTAACCCATCCAGGCCGTCGGTTAAATTAACCGCGTTACTGGTGCCCACAATTACAAAGTACGCCAGCAGAATGTAGAGCGCGCCGAGTTGCGGCATCACGTCTTTGACAAAAGGAATCAGTAACGCAGTTTCAGCGTCCTGGCCTGCGGTGTAGAACAAATACACAGCGACCGTACCCGCGATGACCGACTGCCAGAAGTATTTCCAGCGCGCGATTAAGCCAGCAGGGTCTTTGCGCACGACTTTGCGATAATCGTCAATGAAGCCAACAATACCGAAGCCGCCAATCACCACTAACGTTACCCAGACATAGCGGTTACTTAAATCTGCCCACAGCAATACCGATATGAAGATCGCCATTAAAATCAGTAAGCCACCCATTGTTGGCGTGCCTGATTTACTTAAATGACTTTGGGGCCCGTCGTCACGTACGGTTTGCCCGACCTGTAAACGTTGCAGGCCAACGATAACTTTCGGGCCGAGCCACAGCGACAGCATTAATGCAGTTAAAATACCTAAAATGACGCGCATAGTCAGGTATTGCACCACATTGAAGCCGGTGTAATAGAGTTGTAGGTAATCAGCTAGCCAAACTAACATGCGGTGCTCCCCTGATTGGTCTGTGAAGCCCGCGTAATCAGTGCTTCTACGACTCGTTCCATACGGGCGCTACGCGAGCCCTTAACTAAAATGGTGAGTTCTTGTTGTTGTGTCATTGTCTCTACTAGCGCTGCAACCAGCGCGTCTTGATGGTCAAAATGTTGACCGCCATGGCCATTAAAGGTTTCGCTCGCACTTTGGCTGAGCACGCCAAGGGTAAATAAATTATCGATACCAGCCTGAATACCGTGGGCGCCGACTTCTTCATGATATTCCCGCGCATGCGCGCCCAGTTCACCCATATCACCCAGTACCATTACTCGGTAGCCGTTGAAGCTCGCCAACGCATCAATCGCCGCTTTGGCTGACGCGACATTGGCATTGTAGGTGTCGTCAATAATTCTCAGGTTGGGTCGCACTGTGTGTACATTCATGCGCCCCGGCACTGGCTGAATACTGGCAATACCGCTGGCAATCGACTCTATGTTGACCCCAAGCTCGCTACAAAGTGCCGCCGCCGCAACGGCATTTGCGACATTGTGCTCACCAGGGATTGGCACTTTAACCGGTTGACGCTTATCGCCTAAACATAAGGTAAAGGCTGCACAGCCCTGGGCGTCGAGTTGAATATCCTGCGCCCAAATATCCGCTTGTACTTGTTTCGGCAACTCAGGGTTGGCGACCGCAAACACTTTATGTTGGCGTTGGGCATATTCTTGTAGCCAAAATGAATGAAAGCGCGAATTGCCATTGGTCCAAATTACGCCATTGGCAGGTAAGCCTTTGGCAATTTCTGATTTGGCATGGGCAACGCCCCAGATATCGCCAAAACCTTCAACATGGGCAGGCGACACATTGTTGATTAACGCTACGTCAGGCTTGGTCAGCCCTGTGGTATAAGCAATTTCGCCGCGATGGTTAGCGCCCAATTCTATCACCGCGTAATCATGTTCAGGGGTGAGGTTGAGCAAGGTCAGCGGTACGCCAATATCGTTGTTAAAGTTACCTTGGGTGGCGAGTACTTTTCCGTGCTGGCGTAAAATAGCCGCGCACATTTCTTTGACGGTGGTTTTACCGCTACTGCCGGTCATTGCAATGGTTTTGACTTCGCAACGCTGCTTCACGGCTGCTGCTAGCTGACCTAACGCGTAACGGGTGTCTTTGACCACAATCACTGGCGCATCGAGTTTAAGTGCATGCATGCTTATCACCGCAACGGCGCCATCTTGAATGGCTTGTGCGGCGTAATCATGGCCGTCAAAGCGCGGGCCTTGAATCGCTATAAACAAATCGCCAGCTTGCACGTCACGCGAGTCGATAGTGACTCGGTTAATCACCGCATCGCTTGTAGTTTCCGATCCGTTTAGTTGTAATTCCCCTGTGACCGCTTCTGCGACCCAGGCTAAGTCGACGGCTATCATGCGCTAGCCCCCTCGGGTGTATTCCCTTGCGCCGTTGCCATATAGTCTGCGACCACTTGCCGCTCGTTATAGGCATGGCTGGTAGTACCAATAATTTGATAGTCTTCATGGCCTTTACCGGCCATTACCACCACATCGTCTGGCCCAGCTTGGGCGAGGCTCGACAACACCGCGTCACGCCGCCCTGGGTGTTGAATCACTCGCGCTCCGCCCTGCATACCGCTAACGATATCTGCGATAATTGTCAGTGGCTCTTCCGTGCGTGGGTTGTCGTCTGTGACGACTGCTACATCGGCAAATTGACTGGCAATAGCCCCCATTTGTGGGCGCTTACCGCGGTCGCGGTCCCCACCGCAACCAAACACACACCAGAGTTGGCCACGGCAATGCCGCCGCGCAGCTTTTAGCACTTGCTCCAGCGCATCTGGGGTGTGGGCGTAATCAACAATCGCTAACGGTTGACCGTCAGCACTAAAGGCGTCCATTCGACCTGCAACCGGCTGTAAACTTGCCAGTTGTGGAATAATCTGGTTGAGCGCGACACCGTCAGCAAGTAGCACCGTCACGGCTGCCAATACATTACTGACGTTAAACTCGCCAATTAACGGGGTTTGCGCTTTGAGCTGCTGACCTTGCCAATGCAAGGTGAAGCTAGCCCCTTGCGGGTGAAAAGCTAGATCCGTCGCGACCAGTCGCTTTGCACCTTCGCTGTGGGCATCGGCTGCAGTCGCACGGATACTGAAGCCGAACGCGGCCTCAGGATGGCGTTGTTGCCAGGCACGAATATAAGCGTCGTCTTCGTTATACACCCGTGCTTTGGTCGGGTAATGACTGAATAAATCTTCTTTGGCCGCAGCGTAAGATTCCATCGAACCATGGTAATCCAGATGATCACGACTGACATTGGTCGCGGCCACTGCACTAAACTCAAGGGCTTGCACACGCCCTTGTACGAGTGCATGGGACGATACTTCCATTGCCACCACTTGCGCGCCTTCACTGCGCAAACCAGCTAAACGCGCCTGCACGGTAATCGGGTCTGGGGTTGTGTTCTTTTCAGCTAACAAGGCGTCCGTAAACCCACTTCCTAAAGTTCCAACTACAGCGGCTGGCTGCCCAAGTCGGTGGAACAGCTGCGCCACTAAATGAGTAACGGTTGTTTTACCATTGGTACCAGTCACCCCGACCACTTTCATGTGTCGGCTTGGGTGCCCGTAAAACCGCCCCGCTATCAGCGATAATTGCTCGGCTAAATGCGGCACACAGAGTATAGGAACCGACCCACTTTGGTCGATGGAAAAACTGTTAGCTTGTTGTAAAACTACGCTGGCACCAGCTTTAATCGCCGCCTGAATAAAATTGCGGCCGTCGACCTGATGCCCAGGCACAGCTACAAAACAGTCGCCGTGAGTAACCTGGCGACTGTCGAGTTTAAGACCGCTGATGATGACCTCAGGCAATGCCTCAGGTGCGTCGGGTAATAACTCAATTAAACTAGTCATTGCGTGGCCCCCCAAAACCTGCGGCGCGAATGTTGTTGGGCGAAATATCATCTGGGGCAATATTAAGAATTCGCATACTGCCTTCAGCAACGGTCGAGAACAATGGCGCAGCGACGCTACCACCGTGGTAAGCATCACCTTCAGGTTCGTTGATCATCACTGCGATCGCGATGCGTGGGTCAGACGCGGGCAACACGCCCGCAAACAGACCGACATACTCATCACCATAACCGCCTGGCACCGCTTTACGCGTGGTGCCGGTTTTACCTGCAACCCGATAGCCGCGCACACGAGCCTGACGTCCGGTTCCATCTGTGCTCACCACGGATTCCATCATACCCAGCACTTCACGGGTCACGTCTTCAGGAAACACGCGGCGACCTTCATGGGGGGTATCCATAGCCAGCACACTCAGCGGACGCTGTACGCCGCCATTACCCAAAATCGCATACATCTGCGCCAGCTGCAGGGTGGTCACACCCAAGCCGTAGCCATAAGAAAAGGCTGCGATTTCAAAGTCAGACCAACGGTTACGGTGACTCATTTGGCCCATACTCTCGCCAATGAGGTTAATCCCAGTGTCGTTGCCAAACCCAGCGCCACCATACACACCCAGCAAATCTTCAAGGTCTAACTGCAAGGCTAAGCGTGTCACCGCGACGTTACTTGACTGTGCTAGCGCTTCGCGCGCACTAATTTCGCCTAAATTGCGTAAATCAGACACACGACGGCCGCCAATTCGCATCCAACCAGGGCTGGTGTTCATCATGCTGTCAGGCTCAATCAAGCCTTGATTCAAAGCTTCCAGGAATACCAATGGCTTGACCGTTGAACCCGGTTCGAAGGTATCGGTAATTGCTCGGTTACGCATTTGATGCGGCTGCATGGCTTGGCGGTTGTTCGGGTTATAAGACGGGCTATTCGCCATCGCTAAGACTTCACCGGTATGCACGTCAAGCACCACCAGTGAGCCAGAGGTAGCACCATGGAAGCTGACCACTTTCTTCAACTCACGATACGCTAATGCTTGAATGCGCTGGTCAATGCTCAAGCGCACATTTTGCGGTAATTCCGCATGGCGCACTTCTAATTCCTCAATGATACGACCTTGACCGTCTTTGCGATAGCGACGCTGACCCGGTGTGCCGGTTAAAAGACCGTCGTAGACTGCCTCAATACCGTCGATGCCCTGGCCGTCAATATTGGTAACACCGATTAAGTGGGCGTTGATTTCACCCGTTGGGTAAAAACGGCGTGATTCATTTTTTAAATACACCCCGGGAATATTCAGTTGGCGCACATAGTCCGCCACCGCAGGGGTTACCATGCGCTTCAAATAGACAAAACGCCGGCTCGGATTTTCGACCCGACCGACTAAAGTATCTACTGGAGTTTGAAATACTTCTGCAAGGGCTTGCCAGCGGCGCATGTCAGCTAAACCATTGCCTTCATGCAGGCGCAGCGGATCCGCCCATACCGTTTGCACTGGTACGCTAATCGCCAATTCATGACCGTTGCGGTCGGTAATATTACCGCGCTGAACTTCGTCATGGGCCACACGCACAGAGCGCAAATCGCCTTCGTGACGCAAGCGGTCAGGCTCCAAAACTTGAATCCAGGCAGCACGACCAATCAGTGCGCAAAATACCAAGCCAATCACACCCAGCATGGTGTAAAAACGCCATTGAATGGGTTCTGGTCGAAGTATCCGCTGATTGCGGCCGCGAGGTCGTTTTATCGCCATGGCACCAGTACCTCCTGCTTGTCATCAGGACGCTGCATGCTCAAGTTACGTTGGGCAAGTTGTTCAATGCGATTATGTTCAGCTAGCGCAGTTTGCTCAATGACTAAGTGCCGCCATTCCACGTCTAAGGCGTCGCGTTGTTGCAACAACACTTCACGTTCAGCCATTAACTCACGGTTAAGGTGGCTCAAGTACACCACACTCATTGCCGTGATCAATAACAATACAGACAGCAGCATTAAGCCTTTGAGACGCATGATGTCGTCGCCAATGACTTTGAGTAAGCTGATGTGCTGTAATCGGCTCATGTTAAGCGCTCCGCAATACGAAGAACGGAGCTGCGCGCTCGCGGGTTGGCTTGTACCTCGTCCGCACTAGGTTTTATCGCACGGCTCAGTGGTTTCAAGGTACAGTCTTTTAGTCGTTCAGATTCCATCACCGGTAAACCAGCTGGAAGCTGCGCGCCTTCGCTTTGTTGTTTTATGAAGCGCTTGACTAAACGGTCTTCCAGGCTGTGGAAGCTGATCACCGCTAAACGGCCACCTGGCGCTAATACGCTGATAGCCGCATGCAATGCGGTTTCTGCTTCTTCTAATTCCTGGTTGACGTGGATGCGGATAGCCTGAAAAACTCGGGTTGCCGGATGTTTATGCTTTTCTTTCACCGGACTCACCCGAGCTATCAACCCCGCGAGCTGCGCAGTGCTCACAAAAGGAGTCTGCTTACGGTCGTGCTCAATGGCACGCGCAATACGACGAGCGTAACGTTCTTCGCCGTAGTGTTTAAATACGTAGACCATGTCGTCAATCGATGCGCTATTTACCCAGTCTGCCGCAGATGGCCCGACTTCAGGGTTCATTCGCATATCTAAGGGGCCGTCGCGCATAAAGCTAAAGCCACGCTCAGCGTCGTCAAGTTGTGGGGACGAAACGCCAAGATCAAACAGAATACCGTCAACCTGACCGCTGATATGCTCGCGTTGCGCGGCAGCAGCCAAAGTGGAGAAAGGGGCGTGAATGAAGTGAAACTGAGGAGAGTCTGCTAATGCTTTAGCAGCTTGTGCCGCACGTGGGTCACGGTCAAATGCATACAAACGCCCTTGCTCACCTAAACGCGCTAAAATTGCACGGCTGTGACCGCCACGACCAAAGGTCATGTCGATATAGGTTCCATCGGCACGGATATTGAGCGCGTCCACTGACTCGTTTAACAATACCGGCACATGTTCAGGGGTCGTTGTCATTATAATGAGAAGTCTTTAAGTCGTTCAGTCAATTCAAAGCCACCTTGTTGTTCAAGCTGAATATCTTGCTGAATTTGCGCATTCCACGCATCTTCAGACCATATTTCAAACTTGTTCAACTGCCCGACAAGCATCACTTTTTTATCTAGTCCGGCATGGCAACGTAATGTTGGCGCAATCAGTAAGCGCCCGTTCTTATCCATCTCGCAGTCGTTTGCATGGCCTAGCAACATGCGCTGCAAACGACGCTCTGCAGGGTTAAAGCTGGATAACCCGGCGAGACGCTTTTCTACTACCTTCCATTCGGGCACCGCATACAACAGCAAACAAGGTTGCAGGGTGTCGATCGTGCAGACCATTTTGCCCTCGGCTTGAGACAATAGCTGGCTACGATACTTACTTGGTATCGCTAAGCGGCCTTTGTCATCAATGCTAAGCGCAGTCGCACCTCGAAACATGATCGTCTCCGGGATCGCATTACGATCCACTTTTCTCCACTATTCCCCACAATAATACAGTCTAGGCCTCCAGTTAGGAAGCTGTCAAGCAAAAACAAGTACCTGCTAATACCCTGCTTTACCTTATTTTTACTGGTCCGAAGCAAGTTTTTGAATATCGGTGGTAAATTGTGGAGGGAAAGAATTTAAGCCTGGGGAATAAGTTTATATTGATTTAAATATCAACATGCTCGACTATACATGGCTAACACGCCATTAACATGTGCGTATGATTAATCAACGGAAACAGCATTGGTTTATACTTTTTCTGCTAGCAGCGTTCATTGCCCTGCAATCGATTTTATTTGCCTTAATTATCTCCTATCAGTATCAGCGCGCTGACAGCCTACGCCTAAGCGCAATGCAGCATTTAGCCACCCAGCGCGCAACACTTGAAGGATTAATGAATATTAATTTGGTCAGTATGCGGGGGTTGCAGGCTGAGTTTGTGCTCGACCCAAATTTAAGTGAGGAACGCTTTGAGCGGATAGCGGCTCAGTTACTCGACCATAGCCTGCATACTCGCCATATCGCCGCTGCGCCGGATTTAGTCATCACTTATATTTACCCAGTCATTGAAAACTACAATGCGATAGGGGTCGACTACCGTGACCTGCCTGCGCAGCTGGAAAGCGTCAATCAAGCCATTGCCACCGAAGATATTACCATTCAGCCGCCGACGAACTTAGTTCAAGGCGGCCGCGCGATGATCGCAAGAATTCCGGTACGGCTGGAGAACGGCGAACTTTGGGGTGTGATTTCTCAGGTTATCGACTACCAACGATTATTTACCGACGCTGGCATTGGCAGCCATGCCAACCAACCTTTTACTACCGCGCTACAAGTCGATGGCGTACACCAATTCGGGGATACCAACGTGTGGGCGCAGGAACCCGTACTGTTGGATGTCAGCCTAGACCAAATGCATTGGCAATTGGGGGCGTACCCAGCAGATGGCGACTGGCGTTGGCCGTTAGCGCACTTTTACCGCGGCTTTATTGTCGGTAATGTCATCATTTTAGCCATCTTAGCACTGCTGATGCTTGCTTTCTCAAGTCACCGCCGTTTGCAGGCAACCCATGACTTAATAGAGCGTCGGGCACAAACCGACCCCTTAACCGGTTTAATCAGCCGCAGTTATATTCGCCAGTTAATCGAGCGCTATATCCACTACTGCGCACTCAACAATGAACAGTTTTGTGTGCTGTTTATTGACCTTGATCACTTCAAACAGGTCAATGACAGCTTAGGCCACGATGTCGGCGATGCTTTATTGGTTGAAGTGGCGCAACGCTTGTGGATGCGTTTGCGCGAACGTGACTTGATCGCACGCTTGGGTGGCGATGAATTTGTGGTGGTGCTCAAGCAGGTAGGTGACCTCGACACCAGCCTGAATTTAGCACACCAGATTCAGCAAACTTTAGCGGACCCCTTTGAAGTCGCCGGTCACACCCTACATATGTACAGCAGCATTGGCATCGCGCTGTATCCAAGCGATGGCAAAGACGTCAGTACGCTACTCAAAAACGCGGATTTAGCGATGTATAGTGCCAAGAGCGCGGGCCGCAATACCAGTGCATTCTTTGATGTCAGTATGCAACAAGAAGCGCAGAACCACTTGAGCCTGAGCAATGCTCTACGCGAAGGCCTCAAGAATGGGCAATTTAAGGTGTTTTATCAGCCGATTGTAGCGAAGTCAGGCAAGGTGTCTCACGTCGAGGCGTTGGTGCGTTGGTTGCACCCCACCCGAGGCCTCATTGCACCGGGCGCCTTTATTGAAGTCGCAGAAAAGTCTGGGGCGATTCATGCGCTCGGCGATTTTGTTTTAGCCCAAGCCTGCCAAGACCTTGCGCTGCTAAAGCAACACTGGCCGCATTTGAAACTCGCCGTCAACCGCTCACCGCTCGAATTCAACGATGCCGCTAACCCAGCGCGATGGTTAAACATTATCCAACTTGCTCACGTGAAGCCGAGCGATGTTATTTTTGAAATTACCGAAAGCTTATTAATGCCGCAACAAGCGCGTCAGCAAACCATGATCCAGCATTTGCAGCAGCAAGGTATCGCTTTTGCGATTGACGACTTTGGTACTGGGTATTCGTCAGTCAGTTACTTGCGTCGGTTTCCAGCTGAGCTAATCAAACTGGATAAAAGCTTCGTTGACCCATTACCCCACGACGCAGATGGTTTAGCCATGGCAGCCGTATTGGTGCAAATGGCCAAAGCACTGCGCATTCGTACCGTGGCAGAGGGCGTAGAAACCAAAGCCCAAGCGGCCTGTTTAGACACACTTGGAGTCGATTATCAGCAAGGTTACTACTATGCGAAGCCGCTAGCGCTTGAAAAGCTGATGGATTGGATGCGCCGGTTTGAACAAACCGACGATTAAAAGAATGGGAGTCAGCCAATAAGCCGGGTTCTGTCGTGGACAATCATTCGTCTAGGACTACAGTCGCCTGTAGCCTCAAGCAACCTACCCGGATCCGAGGCGGGCCACCCCAAGGATCCCTATTTGGTCTTGCTCCGAGTGGAGTTTACCGTGCCATGAACTGTTACCAGCCACGCGGTGCGCTCTTACCGCACCCTTTCACCCTTACCTGATCCCGCAAGCGGGCCATCGGCGGTATGCTCTCTGTTGCACTAGTCGTCGGCTCACGCCGCCCAGGCGTTACCTGGCACTCTGCCCTATGGAGCCCGGACTTTCCTCCCCTTGCTGATGCAAGCGGCGATTGCCTTGGCTGACTCCGGCGGCCATTGTACCCGCATCTAACATGCAGTCAATCAGATAATCAGCGCCGTCTTTTTGGCCTTAGGCGCGATTCTAATCGGCACTTTGCCAGCTCAAGCCCAATTGGTATAACTGGTTTTTGCGCAAGCCATAATGTTCTGCCACAACCGCAGCTGCTTTTTTCAACGGCAATTGCGCGCTCAACAAGCGCAGTAGCTGCTCTGCAGCGGCTGGCACCGCGTCTGGGTCACGCCGGGCACCGTGTAGCATAATCACTATTTCACCGCGCTGTTGGTTGCTGTCCGTGCTCACCTGTTCAATCACGCTGGCCAAAGTACCACTTAAAAAGGTCTCGAACTGTTTAGTCAGTTCGCGCGCGACCACGACCTCACGTTCGGGCCCCATAGTGTCTTGCATGGCGTTCAAAGTGTCGAGTAATCGCCGCGGTGATTCATAGAACACCGTGGTCGCGGCTTCATCCATCAGTGCACTAAGTTGGGATTGACGGGCGCCTGCTTTGGCGGCAAGAAAACCAATGAACATGAAGCGGTCGGTGGGTAAGCCAGCTGCGGATAACGCCGTAATCACCGCACTCGCGCCAGGCACAGGAACGACAGCCACACCCGCTTGACGGCATGCCCGCACCAATGGATAACCGGGGTCACTAATCAGCGGCGTGCCAGCGTCGCTAATTAACGCAATTTTTGCACCTTGGCTAAGCTGCGCCACTAAGCCGTCCGCTTTTGCCCGCTCGTTGTGCTCGTGCAGTGCCACCACTTTATTGCTAATGCCGTGCTGCTCAAGCAATACACGGCTGTGACGGGTGTCTTCCGCCATAATCATATCGCAGCTTTGCAACACATCCAGGGCACGCAAGGTGATATCCTGCAGGTTACCAATAGGAGTTGCGACGATATAAAGCGTGCCAGTTGACTGCATATCCAAGCCCTTACATTGTGTCATTGCGTTGTGGCGTTTATAGTATGCACACATCATTTATAAAGAGCGTGTATTGTGCCAAAGAAGTTACTCACCTGCATGGCTATTTTAGCCCTCGTTGGTTGTGCCTCTCAGCCAACTGAACAACAGTTGCCAGAGCGCGACATTGACCGCGAGCCTTTGGTTGAATCAATTCCAGATATTCGCACCAGTGGCGCTGACTACTTGCGTTTAGCGCGCAATGCCGAAAACCGTGCCCAAACTTACCAATACCTGCTGCGCGCCACTGATGCCTTTTTCGATGCCGCAGATTGGCAACGCGGCGCTGCCGTGTTGAGCCAGCTTGAAGATATTCAGTTACCGACCAGTTTGCGCGCAGATTATGCGATGCAACGCGCACGTTTACTGATTCACTTCGAACAATGGCGCAGTGCTTTAACCACGTTAGAAAGTATTGAGTCGACTCGTGACCGCCAACAACGGGTAGAGCTCACCCAGCTTTATTATCAAGTATACGCGGGACAAAATCGGCACTTGAGTGCTGCGCGTCAACTTGTGGAACTCGCGACCTACGACCCAGAACAGGATTATAGTGACATCACTTGGCAGCATTTTGCCCAGGTACCCGCCGCATACTGGCGCCAAGCTGTCCGTGAAAACAATGACGTTATGCGCGGCTGGACCACGCTGTTTACCCGCGTCACCCAAGCTCTGGATATGCGCGAGCCAATTGCTGGTAGCCTTGAACTATGGTTGCAGCAATTCCCAGCCCACCCTGCGACACCAAGAGTCGAGCGGTTACTAAATGATGCGCCATGGATAAGTGAGCAACCTAGACGCATCGCCGTGCTGTTACCCTTAACCGGCCAGTTTGCCCAGCAAGGTCAGGCTATCCGTGATGGTGTGCTGGCTGCACTTAGCAATGAGCGCAATGAAGATGTTATCTTTATTGACACCTCACTGACTGATTCCGAACAAGCCTTGCGCCGCCTGCATGATGAAAACATTGAAGCAGTCATAGGCCCGTTGGCACGTGAATATGTTGATCGCTTCGCGCGCACGTTAGTGAATATGGACGAGCCTGCGCCTTGGGTGCATTTGTGGTTAAATCGAGCGCCTGACGATTACCCGGCCTCGCTGGATAATTTCTTCGCCCTTGATATTGATACCGAAGTTGAATCAGCAGTGGCGTATCTGTCACAGCTTGGGCATGAGCAAGTATTGGTATTTGGCACTGACACCCAACGTGGCCGTCAATTAGCCAACCAATTTGAGTCCACTTGGCAGCGCCGTCACGGACCTGCTTCAGCGCGCACTGGCAGCTATCGTTCGAGTAACGACATGCCGGATGTCGTCGCCCAAAGCTTACATGTGCGCGACTCTGCTGCACGGATTGCCCAAGTGGAGGCAGCCGCTGGCGCTATCAGCATCGAATCTGAGCCACGCAGTCGCCAGGACGTCACTGCAGTGTACTTGCTTGGTGACGCCGCCCAGGCGCGCTTACTAAAACCATTTATTGAAACCAACATCAGTCCGTTTGCGAGCCGTATGCCAGTGTTTGCCTCATCGGCCATGCACGAGGCCGCCGGTAACCGTGGCCGCGGTGATCTTGACGGCATTACCTTCTCTGACGCGCCTTGGTTATTACCCGAACACCCGCAAGCCGATTTATTGCAGCGCTTTTCTCGCTTACGTCCTAATTTATCGCCATCGTCACAGCGCTTAGTGGCCATGGGTTATGACGCCATGGAGTTACTGCCACGTATTAGTGCGATGAACTGGTATCCTGGTTACGACCATGCTGGCCTGACTGGGCAATTGCAGATTTTCGACAACGCCGTTCAACGCCAGTTAAGTTGGGCTATGTTTGAAAGTAACACCCTCAGACGACAGCCTAACCATGTCAACACGGTCGACCGGAACACACTTTGAAAACATCGCCGCGGATTATTTAAATCAGCACGGGCTACGTTTAGTAGCCCGCAATGTACGTTTGAAGACCGGTGAAATCGATTTAATCATGCGTGACTCAGAATTTTGGGTATTTATCGAAGTGAAGTTCCGCTTTGACACCGCATTTGAACACCCTCTGAACCAAATCCGCCCCGGTCAATTGCAGCGAATCCGGCGTAGTGCTCAAGTTTACCTTTTACAACACGGGCTTTGTGAATATAGTACCCCCTGTCGCTTTGACGTGGTGGCTATCACGGCAAAACCTCATGACATTGTCTGGATTCAAGACGCATTCTAGCGATTCAGCGAACAATTGACGACCAATCACAAGGAAACTGCATGCGCGAGTTTTTAAAAAACTATTATAACGAAAGCATTCAAATTCAAGTCGCAGCGTCTGAAACCCTCGCGGATGTGCTTACCGACGCCGCCGATTTGTTGGTGTCGAGCTTGCTGGCAGGACAACGCGTATTTAGCTGTGGCGATGGACAAAGCCTGTTTGTCGCCAACCATTTCGCCGATTTGCTGTTGCAAGGGGCTGAATTGGAACGTCCACCGTTTCCTGCGGTCGCATTAGGGGGTAGCCCGAGTCAAATTTCAGAGCTTGAATCCATTGCACGCCAAGTTCAAGCTATCGGCAGTCAAGGTGACATTCTGGTCGCGTTTATCAGCGAGCGACAGTCAGAACGCGTCCATCAGGCCATGGAAGCCGCGTTATCGCGTGAAATGACAATTATTGCGATAACTGGCACTGAGTCGGGCGACGCCACTGGTCTTTTGGGGCCTGCCGATATTGAAATTCAGATTCCTGCCGCAAATCCGGCACGAATCACCGAGCAGCAATTATTTATTAGCCATTTATTGTGTAGTCTTATAGAGCAGCAAATTTTCCAGGGAGGCGCGCACTAGTATGTTCAATCGGTTTGCAGCACTCGGCCTATTACTCATTGCCATGCCGGCAATACAGGGCTGTGCATTAGTGGTTGCTGGTGGTGCAGCGGGCGCCACTATGGTCGCCATGGATGCACGTGACGTAGGCACCCAAGTTGACGACAACAACTTACGCCTTCGTATTCAGACTGCGCTCCAGGAACAAAGCGAGTTGGCCGAGCAACGCGTGCTTATCGTGACGTATAATAGTAACGTGTTGGCTTACGGGCAGGTTAGTAGTAATGGCATGCGCGAGCAGGCAGTGCGCTTGATCCGCAACACCCAGGGTGTCAACCGGGTGTATGACCAATTGCGTGTCGCTGAGCCAGTGTCCTTCACCCAACGTAGCCGCGATACCCTGTTAACCTCGCGGGTGAAAACCACGTTAATAGCCCAGCGTCAGTTTGACCACAGCAACATACGCGTATTTACCGAAGCTAGCGAAGTATTTTTGGTTGGGCGTACAAGCCGCGAGGCGGCTGCGAATGCGATTGAAGTCACCCGTCATATTAACGGTGTCGAGCGCGTGATAGACGTGATTGAGCGGGATTAGCCTGCGTCGCCAAGCTTCACCCGCCCACTGCCAAGATGCTTATTTCACCACCTTCAATGAAGGCTTACCCTTGTTCGGTGCAGAGGGCGCTGGTTGCGCGTGAGGTTCGCTTTCAGCGTCTTGGGAATCAGCCTGATTCTCCTGTGGAAACAATCCTGGCTCAGGTTCAAACATAGTGCCAGCACCGTTTTCGCGCGCATATATCGCAATAATGGCGGCCATAGGCAACCAAATCCGTCGCGCTGAGCCACTAAACCGCGCCTCAAAACTAATATGCTCAAGATCCATATTAAAACGCGTCACCGCGTCAGGATGAATATTAAGTACGATTTGGCCGTCTTGAATATGCTCTTGGGGTACTTCAACAAACGCCTGCTCGGTGTCGACCACCACATGCGGGGTGCATTGGTTGTCTAACAGCCAGTCATATAGAGCACGTAATAAATAAGGGCGTTGAGGGGTCATCTGTAAATCCATCATAGCTCCTGCAGGTTGGGCTCTGATTGTCATGCATGCGATAAAAACGCGTGGGCATGGCCGATATCAGCACATGCCTCGCGTTCTTCAAGCGGCTTAACCTTGGGCTAGTTCGCGCTCTGCTTCAGTCAGTGACTTCTGGAACGAATTGCGTTCGAACAAGCGCACCATGTAGCGCTTGATGTCTTTTGAACCAGTGCCTTCTAAGTCAATTTTGTACTGCGGTAAGCGCCATAACAACGGTGCTAAATAGCAGTCAACCAAGCTGAATTCTTCACTCATGAAGTAGTCATTGTCAGCAAACAAAGGCGCTAAAGCCAATAAACCTTCGCTCAATTCTTGACGCGCTTGTGCTGCTTCTTTATCCGAGCCATTCAAGATAACGTCGGTCAGTGTGTACCAGTCACGCTCAATGCGATACATCATCAAACGGCTATTACCGCGCGCCACCGGATACACTGGCATTAATGGCGGATGTGGAAAGCGCTCGTCCAAATACTCCATGATAATCTTGGAGCTATATAACACCAGCTCACGATCAACCAAAGTTGGCACTGCGTCTGGATAAGGATTTAACTGCATGAGATCTTCTGGTTTGTCATCGTCTTCTACAAAGCTGATTTCAAAACCTACCCCTTTTTCAGCCAGCACAATGCGAGCCTGATGACTGAACAAATCGTCTTTGCCAGAATAAAGGGTCATTACCGAACGTTTATTGGCAGCTACAGCCATGATTTTCTCCAGTTTATGCAAACAGCAAAGGGGGCGTGATACGCCCCCATTGATAAATGGTGTTGTCGAGCTCGATTACTTAATATCGCGCCAGTACTCTTTCTTCAGCAAGATAGCTAAGATAAGGAACACGATTAAGAACCCGATGACAAAGTAACCCATGCGCTGACGCTCAAGGATCATTGGCTCACCGGTGTACACCAAGAAGTTAGTTAAGTCTAACATAGCTTGGTCAAACTCTTCAGGACTCATAGTGCCGTTACCATCAGAGCGAATACCGACGTACACATCGGTCATTTCACCGTCAACCATGCGTTGCTCAGTGACGCGACGCGGCGTACCTTGCAACTCTTCCAACACATGCGGCATACCTACGTTGTCAAAGATAGCATTATTCGCACCGAATGGACGTGAGTCATCTGCATAAAACGAGCGCAAATAGGTGTAAATCCAATCTGCACCGCGTACACGCGCAACCATGGTCAGGTCTGGCGGAGTTAAGCCAAACCATTCAGCTGCAGCGTCAGCATCAATTGCTGATGTTTTATGCATGCCAGGCGAGCTAGTGAACTGCAACAGCTCTTCACCCAGTTCTTGTGGGATGCCTAAATCATTGAACGTACGTGAGTAACGCTGATACTGCATGGAGTGGCACGCTAAACAATAGTTCATGTAGATTTGGGCGCCACGCTGCAGCGACTCTTTATCACGCAAATCATAGTTCGCGCGATCTAATGGCCCGCTGTAGCCGGCCGCAAAGGCGACCGACGGTAATAGCAGAGCTAAAGCTAGGATAAAACGCTTAATCATTTCGTTACCCTCTCTGGCACTGGCTTAGTTTTCTCGTTTTTACTGTAGATAAACAGCAATACGAAGAACGCAAAATAGGTAAATGTGAAGATTCGGCCAACTACTGTCCAGAACTCGGTCGGTGGCAACGCACCTACAAAGCCAAGGATAACAAAACTCACTACCAGCAACGCTAAGTTCGCTTTGTGAAAACCGCTACGATAGCGCACTGAACGCACGGTAGAACGGTCTAACCACGGCACTAAGAACAACACGACAATGGCAAGGAACATCATCACCACACCCAATACCGCATTCGGTACGGCCGCTAAAATCGCGTAGAATGGTGTGAAGTACCAGACCGGTGCGATGTGCTCAGGCGTGCGCATCGGGTCAGCAGCTTCAAAGTTCGGCGATTCCAGGAACTGGCCGCCCATGGTCGGTTCGAAGAATAGAACCAGCGCGAACAGAATCAAGAAGCCAGCCAAACCAACGATATCTTTCACCGTGTAGTACGGGTGGAACGGCACTGAGTCAACAATGTCATACTTGTTGGTATAACGCTCATGGAACTCAAATGGCGCTTTCTCTTCATCTGGGACTGTGCCTTTCGGCTTCTTAGTGTCAACACCGTCTGGGTTGTTTGAACCCACTTCGTGCAGCGCAATAATGTGCAAGAACACCAAAATGACTAACACCAGCGGCAGAGCGATAACGTGTAGCGCAAAGAAACGGTTGAGTGTTGCGCCTGAAATGACGTAGTCACCACGGATCCAAGTTGTTAGTGCGTCACCCACATACGGAATAGCGCCAAACAACGAGATGATAACCTGCGCACCCCAGAATGACATTTGACCCCATGGCAACATGTAACCCATGAAGGCTTCAGCCATCAACACCAGGAAAATCAGCATGCCGAATACCCACAACAATTCGCGCGGCTTTTGGTACGAGCCGTACATTAATCCGCGGAACATGTGTAAGTAGACAACAATGAAGAAGAATGAAGCACCGGTTGAGTGCATATAACGCAGCAACCAGCCATATTCTACGTCACGCATGATATATTCAATCGACGCAAACGCACCCGTTGCGCTGGTGTCGTAGTTCATCGTTAACCAAATACCGGTTACGATTTGGTTCACTAACACAACCAGTGCTAACGAACCCATCAAATACCAAAAGTTAAAGTTCTTCGGTGCTGGATACTGCGTAACATGCAGCTTCAGCGAGTTGCTCACTGGCAACCGCTTATCGATCCAATTCATTAAGCGTGACATTATGCAGCCCCCTCATCGACACCGATCAAAATGGTGCTCTCATCGACAAAGTAATGCGGTGGAACGACCAAGTTTGTTGGTGCTGGAACGCCTTGGAATACTCGCCCTGCGATATCAAAACGCGAGCCATGACACGGACAGAAGAAGCCCGACTCGATGCCATCCATATTGGTGAAGTTACGCGGCAAGAATTGCGGCGAGCAGCCGAGGTGAGTACAGATACCAACGGCAACAAACCACTCAGGGTCGATTGAGCGGTGTTGGTTCTTCGCATACTCAGGCTGTTGCGGTTGGTCTGAATTTGGGTCCCGCACACGGTCGTCGGTTAAGTTAAGTTGCTCAACCATCGCTGGGGTACGACGAATGACCCACACAGGGCTTCCCCGCCATTCGCTTCTTACTAACTGACCAGGCTCGATCTTGTCGATTTTCATCTCCACCGGGGCACCCGCGATGCGCGCACGCGCACTAGGGTTCCACGAGGCAATGAAAGGCACAGCAGCAGCGACCGCTCCGGCACCACCTACCACAGAGGTAGCAACAGTCAGAAACCGACGGCGGCCTTTATCTACAGGCGCATTGCTCATCCATTTATCTCCAGTTTTGAACGCTCGGCGGACGCATCCGCAGCGAAAAACTTATTTAGTTGTGACAAATTTATCAGCACGATCATAAAGAAAAGCCCCACCTTTTACAAGGCTAACGCTATTTAATCCGGAGTTAATCTAAAGGAATTAGAGCGAGAAGAATTTGGGCTTACCGTACACAAACTAATTCAACTAAAAAGCCGCCACTATTTTTTCGAGCACTTGATTGCGGCGATCGAGTAGGAGGAGGCCTCACGGCCTCCGTCCTCTCACACCACCGGGCATACGGTTCCGTACCACGGCGGTTCATACGTTACATTTGAGCTGATGATAACTGTCCATCAGCGATATCAAGCCCAGTCTATCAAACAACTTCTTCGGTACTGCCTGATTCATGTGCGAAGCACCCGAGTTCCACCATGGGCCGCGCCCATTGGTGGTGCTTAGTACTGCACGTTTCTCGGCAATACCCAGACGCATCAACATCCGTGCTCGGGTTCGTCCTCGCTTCCATTGTCGCCAGAGTATCTTCCTTAAATGGCGACGAAGCCAGCCATCCAGTTCATTGAAGATGCCTTTGGCGTCTGCGTGATGGAAGTAGTTTATCCAGCCACGCAGTTTAGGCGCGAGTTCGTTCACCGTTTTGCGGATGTTCCAGCCCTTGGCCATGCGAAGCAGTGCTTTGAGATTGCTTTTAAAGCGCTTTACGCTTTTGTCGGCAACTTTGAGCCGGATGTTATAGTTCCGGCTACACACCGTGTAGCCAAGGAAGCTGCGCTTCCAAGGCCTGTCGGCCGCACTCTTTCCACGATTGACCTGAAGCTTCAGGCGCTGTTCAAGGAACTTCGTTGTTGAAGCGAGCACTCTGTGCGCGGCGCGCTCACTGCTGACATAGATATTGCAGTCGTCCGCGTAGCGGCAGAAGCTATGGCCTCGTTTCGTCAGCTCCATGTCCAGCTCATGCAGCAGGATGTTTGACAGCAGCGGCGAGAGCGGTCCGCCTTGCGGCGTGCCTTCCGTTCGTGCTGTCGTAACGCCATTTTCCATGATGCCTGCCTGTAAGTAGCGGCGTATCAGTTTGAGTACGGTTTTGTCTTTGATAACCCGGGCGATACGGGACATTAAAATGTCGTGGTTCACCCGGTCAAAGAACTTCGCCATATCAATGTCGACCACCCAGCGCTTGCCGGATTCCATATAGTTCCGGGCTTGATGCACCGCTTGCGCGGCGCTTTTGCCCGGTCTAAAGCCATAGCTGTGCGGTGAGAACTTTGGTTCAAACTGTTCGCTCAGTACCTGATGCATTGCCTGCTGAATAAGTCGGTCTATCACACATGGGATGCCCAGCATCCGCATGCCGCCACCGGGCTTGGGTATCTCTACCTTGCGCACCGGTTGCGGTTGATAGCTGCCCTCCAGCAGTTGTTGTTTGATGTGCTGCCAGTGTTGTTGCAGATAGCCTTTCAGTTCATCTGTCGTAACACCGTCTACCCCCGGAGCGCCTTTGTTCCGGCACACTCGCTGGTAGGCTTGCAGCATATTCGACCGTTCGGTTATCGCTGACATTAAATCCATGTCAGCCCCGCTCGGAGTTGTTCTGGTTGATGCCGTGATGCACTGCACAACCCAAGCATCCCGCGCAGGCTTCTGGCCTTGCGGTTTGGGTCGGGTGAGGTTTTCCTCTTGCTGTGGTATGTAACATCATCGAATCAACAGGCTCCGATTCGTAACCTATGTTCAGCCCTTCAGCTGGCGGTAACCAGCCTACTACGGCCTCGGCTGACTTCTGCTGCTCCATCCTGATACCTCACAGCATCAGTAGCTTTAAGCAAAGCAACAGACCTCCCAGGGTAATGCGCGTGACCGTCCCACTTATACCTGCCGCATCTACGTTCATAGTTTCCGTGTAAGTATCGGGCTTTAGCAGTAATGGCTACCTAACCCACTATGACCGCCTCATATGCGATTTCTGTTCGTCAGGCCAGTGGTTTGCTTGCCGCTTCCTTCAGATTTCACCTCGCGGTGAACACCCTTGCGGTTCAGCTAGTGATTCCCCTTACCGGGCTCACAGAGGACTTTCACCTCCCAGTCATCCTGTCAGCACCACCTGCACAGGAACAGCGCCCGTCAAGGCGCTACGCGCCATGCCTGGCGCACCACAAAAAAACCGCGCTGGAAGCGCGGTTTTTGTTTTGAGCAGCAAGTGCTGCAAACAGTTCTGCGTAAATTAACGCTTTGAGAACTGTGGACGCTTACGCGCTTTGTGTAGACCAACTTTCTTACGCTCAACTTGACGCGCGTCACGAGTTACATAACCCGCTTTACGTAAGTCGCTACGTAGAGATTCGTCGTATTGCATCAACGCACGAGTGATACCGTGACGGATTGCACCGGCTTGACCCGTTGTGCCACCACCAGTAACAGTCACATACAAGTCGAATTTCTCAGTCATTTCAACAAGCTCTAGAGGCTGACGAACAACCATGCGAGCTGTTTCACGACCAAAGTACTCTTCTAGAGTGCGCTGGTTGATTTTGATTTCGCCACTACCTGGACGCAAGAATACGCGTGCAGTTGAGTTTTTGCGGCGACCTGTACCGTAGTATTGATTATCTGCCATTGTCATCTGCTCCGTAATTAAATATCAAGGGTTTGAGGCTGTTGAGCAACATGGCTGTGCTCTGCACCCGCATACACTTTCAGCTTACGGAACATGGCGCGACCAAGTGGACCACGTGGTAACATGCCTTTAACCGCTTTTTCGATAACCATTTCTGGTTTACGTTGAATCAACTTGTCGAAGCTGATTTCTTTAATACCACCCGGGAAACCGGTGTGTGAGTAGTACATTTTGTCAGTGGTTTTAGCACCAGTAACAACAACTTTCTCAGCGTTTACAACGATGATGTAATCACCAGTGTCAACGTGTGGCGTGTATTCAGCCTTGTGCTTGCCACGCAGGCGACGAGCGATTTCAGTGGCCAGACGACCCAAAGTTTTATCAGTGGCGTCAACCACGAACCAGTCGCGCTTTACGCTTTCTGGCTTAGCTACAAAAGTTTTCATGACTTTTAATTACCCAGTTTAAATAAGTTCCACAACCGAGGTCATTTCCGGGCTTCCCCGCGAAACACCAATAAATATAACGGCTAGCAGCTCCCCTCTCGGGTTTGGCGGCTACCGGTAACGTGGGCTGGCGCGGATTATACACGTACCGCGCTCGCTTTTTCAACAATAATTCAAGGTTTTCGTAGGGCAGACTTTGTCCGCGAGACGCTGAACGATTCGGTGGCGGAGAAGCTGCGGGATAACACCTTGATCGGGCGTCGAGCGCATGGATGCGCGAGCCGAGCCTACAGGGACGTATTTACGGCGTCCCGAACAAGGTGTTCCCGCAGCTGCGTAAGCCGCCGCGCACCGACGCGCGCGCCAAGCCTACAGGGATGTATCTACGGCGTCTCGAACAAGGTGTTCCCGCAGCTACGTAAGCCGCCGCGCACCGGTGCGCGCGCTGGCGGGTTATGCCAAATGCTCGCGGGCTAGGTATTCGTGAGATTGCATTTCCTGTAGCCGACTTAAAGTGCGCTTAAACTCAAAGCTTAAGCGGCCTCCAGCATAGAGCTGCTCTAATGGTACTTCGCTCGACATGATTAGTTTGACGTGACGCTCGTAGAATTCATCCACCATGGCGATAAATCGACGCGCGATGTCATCGGTTTTCTCATCCATTTGACGCACATTGGAGACTAATACTGCATGGTATAACCGCGAAATTTCCATATAGTCATTTTGACTACGAGGGCCGCCGCACAGTGCGTAGAAGTCAAACATCGCCACGTCATCGGCTTCCATACGCGTTGGAATTTGACGGTTGTTGATGGTAATTGGCTTGCCTTGTGAGTGCGCCTGATGATCCGGCGCCAATTGATTAAAATATTGCACCAAGTTGGTATCAGCACATTCGTCCAACGGGGAATGAAAAATTTCCGCTTGCGTCAGAGTGCGCATACGGTAGTCGATACCACTGTCCACATTGACCACTTCGCAGTGCTGCTTAATTAAGTTAATCGCCGGGACAAAACGATCGCGCTGTAAACCGTTTCGATACAACTCGTCCGGCACAATGTTCGATGTCGCCACTAACACCACACCGCGCTTGAACAGTTCCTGCATTAACGTACCAAGCAACATAGCGTCGGTGATGTCTTGCACAAAGAACTCATCAAAACATAGCACCCGTGCTTCACGGGCAAATTTTTCCGCAATTTTAGGCAGCGGATCAGACTGCCCTTTCAATAATTTGAGCTCATCGTGCACCCGATGCATAAAGCGGTGGAAATGAATACGCATTTTGCGATCGAACGGCAGCGCGTTATAAAACGTGTCGACTAAGTAAGTCTTGCCACGACCGACGCCACCCCAGAAGTACAAACCTTTGACCGTTTGTTTCGGGTGTTTAGCAAATACGTTCTTCAGCTTACCTAGCACCCCACCCCGTGTGTGTGGCTGAGAAGCGACCAAGTCATCGTACAAACGTTGCAAGTGACCCACTGCCATTTCCTGAGCAGGGTCATAGGTGAAACCTGAATTTTCCAGATCGCGTTGATATAATTGTTTGGGTGTCATGACTGCGCGTACCACTTCTGGTTTACGAAAAACCCACTGTTGACTTGGGTAAAGCATGGTATCATAAATTCATATAAATAAGCATTTTGGAGACAACCTGATGGATTGGCTTGTAGGATTATTATTAGTTATTGTCGGTGGCGTGATTGGTTTCTTCGCGGCGCGCTATTACTTTACTAAACACAGCGATTCGGCGCAGTTACAAGCCCAGGTTGAAGCCAGCCGCGAGCAATTAGCTGCATATCGCAAAGACGTGGTGGAACATTTTGAAACTGCACGCCAGCTTGGCGAACAGTTGAGCGACACCCAAGCTAAGCTAAACACGTTTTTAGCTGACAGCCAGCAGTTGCTGCAGCAAGAAAAAGAGTGGCAACAGCCGCTGCCATTCTTCGCTGAAGATACCATTCGCCAATTGCGCGCTGCCAACACCCTGGATAGCGACAGCCGCTACCGCAAATTAGAAAGCAGCGCCGACGCCCCGCGTGACTACAGTGAAAAAGGTAGCAGTGGCTTATTCAGTAGCCTTGAAAACGCAAATGCCAATCAAGACAAGCAGCATAAAGAAGACCACAAAGCTTAAACGCTTGCTCCACAATCAGTTCCTGCCCATCACACTTGAATTTTAATTTTTGCGAACTTATTCAAGTGTGGTGAGGTCATTATAAGACTTTTAACCCTGTCTTTGAGTGTGTATTTGGAGCTGATTGACAATGAGCAAACTAAAGTCGTTGTTTTTAATCCCCTGTTTTATTTTACTGAGCAGCGTTAGCGTTGCCCAAGCACAAATCCCTTTAGCCACTAATTCTGACGGCGTGCCAACTTTGGCACCTATGCTGGAAGAAGTGACCCCAGCGGTAGTGAATATCTCCGTTGAAGGTAAGCGCGTGACGCGCCAACGCATGCCAGAAGCTTTTCGCTTTTTCTTCGGCCCGAATGCGCCTCAGGAAGAAACTCGTGAACAACCATTTCGCGGTTTAGGCTCAGGCGTGATTATCGATGCTGAAGCAGGCTACGTAGTCACCAATAACCACGTTATTGATGATGCCACTGATATTACCGTCACCTTAAAGGACGGCCGTCAATTTAGTGCAAGGGTACTTGGTCGTGACGAACAAACCGATGTTGCCCTACTAAAAATTGACAACCCTCGTGACCTCACTGCGATTCAAATTGGTAACTCCGATGCCATGCGTGTCGGTGACTTCGTGGTCGCAATTGGCAACCCCTTTGGTCTGGGCCAAACCGTCACATCGGGCATCGTCTCTGCATTGGGTAGAGGAGGCTTTGGCCCTGAACGGTTAGAAAACTTTATTCAAACCGACGCGGCCATCAACAGTGGTAATTCAGGTGGTGCCTTAGTCGATTTACGCGGCAACCTGATTGGGATTAACACCGCTATTCTGGGTCGTGGCGGCAATATCGGGATCGGTTTTGCGATCCCTGCCAATATGATGAAGAACTTAGTCGATCAGATTCTTGAGTTTGGTGAAGTGCGTCGTGGTGTGCTGGGCGTGCGCGGTGGCAACTTAACCCAAGAACTGGCGGACGCCCTTGATATTTCCCGTACCCGTGGTGCGTGGGTCAGCGAAGTGTTGGCTGACGGTGCAGCAGAGCGCGCGGGTATCCAGGCGGGTGACGTCATCGTCAGCGTGGATGGCAATGACATTCAATCATTTACCGAACTCGCGGCAACCGTTGGCACCATGGGCGCGGGTCGTAAGGTGACGCTTGGTGTTATTCGCGACGGTGAAGCGATGAATATCGACGTCGAACTGTTAGAGCGCGAAGCAGAAGCTGCGGCAGCAACTATGCACGCCGCCTTACAAGGCGCCCAGCTCAGCGCAGAGGGTAACAACCAAGGCGTGCGTATTACCAGCGTCGATGAAGGTAGTCCGGCACATCGCCTTGGACTGCGTGCAGACGATATTATCATCGGTGTTAATCGTCAGCGCGTGAGTTCAGTCAGCGAACTGCGTCGCTTACTCGACAACACCCAGGGCGTAGTCGCTATGCATGTGCGTCGCGGCCAATCGACTCTGTATTTAGTCTTACCGAACTAAACTATTCCTCTCGACCTCAACAGGCGACCCTAGTGGTCGCCTGTTCGCTTTTCAACATTCATGCTAGTATGCTCAATCAGATATCAAAAAATTTAGTTTTCTTGGCGAACAATTGCCGACTCAATCGAGTATAACAATACATGAAAAAGGCCAGCCACCCTCTGATACAGCTTATTATTAAACCTGCCTTAATGGGGCTGCTAGTCGCCGCTACGGTGATCGGGGTGTTGCCGTTCGTTAGTTCCTTGGGGCCGCAGCCCCATGTCGCGGACCCACAGCCGGCTTCCTATGCACAGGCGGTCAACCGCGCTTCACCTGCCGTAGTCAATATTTACACTGAGTCTATCCGCCAAGGTCCATTCGACCCAAGACCGCGCTCATCGCTACGCTTGGGTTCTGGTGTCATTATGGATAGCCGTGGTTTTATTCTCACCGCAGACCATGTGGTTTCCGGCGTCGATGAGATACGTGTCGCACTGCAAGACGGACGTCTGATGGGGGCCCAATTAGTGGGTAGTGACCGCTTAACTGACTTAGCGGTACTGCGCATTGATGCCGATAACTTACCGGTGATTCCGCAAAACAATGATATTCAGACTCGCGTTGGCGACGTGGTGCTAGCCATCGGTAACCCTTACAACCTGGGCCAAACCGTGACCCAAGGTATTATTTCTGCAACAGGCCGCGCTGGTCTTGCCGAACGCACGGGTGGCTTAAGTAGTGGCTATTCTGACTTTCTACAAATGGATGCGGCGATCAACGAGGGTAACTCGGGCGGGGCATTGGTGAATTCTCGTGGCGAGTTGGTGGGTATTAACAACGTGTCGTTTCAATCGCAAATTGCCAACCGCGCGACCACTGGGATTTACTTCGCAGTGCCCTATCGCTTAGCTCGTCGAATTATGCAGCAAATCATTAGCGACGGTGTGGTGGTAAGAGGCTACATAGGCATCACTGCGGAGCAGCATTACAACACCAACCAAGATATTCGCGGCTTGTTGATCAGCGCCGTCGACCCACAAGGACCTGCGGCAAACGCAGGCATTCAAGTCGGTGATTTTATTTATGAAATTGGCGGAGAACCGATTCAGTCAGTCAACCAAGGCCTTGATATCGTTGCCGAAACTCGCCCCGGTGAAGTATTAGATGTGTTGTTTTACCGTGATGTCCGGCCCATGCAAGCACGCGTGCGGATCAGTCGCTTAGGTGACAACCAGTAACGCCACCTAAGCTTTACCTGAGCAAACTTTACTCGACGCTAGCTTTCATCGGCGCACGTTGAATTTGCGCGCCCAGCGCTTGTAGTTTGACTTCGATTTGCTCGTAGCCACGGTCAATGTGGTAAATGCGCTCTACTTCAGTCACACCCTCTGCCACCATCCCCGCAATGACTAACGACGCTGAGGCACGTAAATCAGTACACATGACTTGTGCTCCTGTTAAACGCTCTACCCCTTTGCAAATCGCTGTATTGCCCTCTAAGTCAATATTAGCGCCCATACGGAGTAATTCAGGCACATGCATGAAGCGGTTTTCAAAGATAGTTTCGCGAATGAACCCGGTACCTTCAGCAATGCTGTTCAGCGCTGTAAATTGCGCCTGCATGTCCGTCGGAAATGCTGGGTGAGGTGCAGTAATGATATTTACGGCACGTGCACGCCCTTGGCTTTTTAAATCAATCCAGTTGTCGCCCCGGGTAATCTGCGCACCTGCCTCGGTCAACTTCTTAAGTACCGCATCCAGCATTTTTGGGTCAGTGTTGTTACAGCGTATTTGTCCTTGGCTCGCTAAAGCTGCCACTAAGAACGTGCCGGTCTCAATGCGATCCGGTAAAACCCGATATTCGCCGCCGTGTAAACGCTCAACACCATGGATTTCTATCGTATCGGTACCCGCACCACGAATATCGGCACCTAAGGTAATCAGAAACTTCGCTAAGTCGATCACTTCTGGTTCGCGTGCAGCGTTTTCAATCACCGTCACACCCTGCGCCAACGTGGCCGCCATCATCAGGTTTTCTGTGCCGGTCACACTGACGGTGTCCATCAGTAAATGGGCACCTTGTAAGCGACCTTTTACCGAGGCTTTGATATAGCCATTTTGCACCACAATGTTTGCACCCATTTGGCGCAAACCTTCAATGTGCAAATCAACTGGCCGTGCGCCAATTGCGCAGCCGCCCGGTAGCGAAACCTCTGCATGTCCGCATTTAGTTAATAACGGGCCCAGCACTAACACGGAAGCACGCATGGTTTTAACTAATTCATAGGGCGCGACATGGTCATGTTCCTTGCACGCGCGCACCACATAGCTATGCTCGCCATCGCGCGTATGTGGAATACCTAACTGACGTAGCAATTCAAACGATGTTTCCACGTCTTGCAGGCGCGGGACGTTATGAATGACCACATCGTCTTCGGCTAAAATAGCGCCGAGAATTATTGGTAGCGCGGCGTTTTTGGCGCCAGAAATGGACACTTCACCAGACAGGCGAGTGCCACCTTGTATCACTAATTTTTCCATAGTTATTTCGCTGCAAAGAGTTAACAGATAGCCAGACGACTTACGGAGCTGGCTGAAGCAGCTTGTCCCGACGCCATTGTTCTGGGGTGTAGGCTTTAATGGTAAGCGCATGAATGCTGCCGTCCGCAATCGCGGCATTCAGTGGTGCATAGACCATTTGCTGTTGCTTAACCCGAGATACATCGGTAAAAGATTGACTGACAGCAATCACATGTACGTGGCTGCCGTCAGTTTTTACGTGGACTTCCTCAAGATCGAGGGCGTCACGAAGGGTTTGTTCAATTTGTTGCGCGTCCATCAGACCAGCCTTATTTCAAACTTTTATGTGACTAGCTTATCGAAACAAGGCCTTCAACGCCACTGACTTGGGCGAATTGTTGCAGTTGTTTGTTTAGGTTGCGTAAAGTTAGGGTTTGCTGGTTGGCAACCAGCTCGGAGCGCAGCCGAATAAGCATCGCTAACCCTGCAGAGTCCACGTGGCTCACAGCTTCAAGGTTGATCACCACGTCAGTTTGCTGTGGCAACCACTGTTGGCGCTCAGCCCAAGCCTTTGGAACCGTATTGCGGTCAAGGTCGCCGTGTACGACGACCTCGCCATTTTGAGCGTTAAATTGCAGCGCTTGTGGCATATCTTTACCTTTAATTATCACCTTGGCTAAACAAGAACTGACCAATCAGCTCTTCAAGTACCATCGCAGAATTAGAATTCATAAAGCGGTCGCCGTCTTGCAACATCATAATGCCGTCGTCAATAAAGCCAGGCTCAACGCCTAAGTACTGTTCACCCAATAAACCTGAAGTCAGCACGGATACCGTTGAAGTTTCCGGTAATTGGTCATAAGCGGTGCTGATTTGCATTTCCACCACAGGCTCGTAGTACTCACCTTCCAGGTAAATACGGGTCACTCGGCCGACGGTCACACCACCAATTTTGACTGGCGAGCGCACTTTCAAACCGCCAATATTGTCGAAGCTGGCACTCAAAGTGTACGTGCTACCGCGGGTGATGTCGGTGTTGCTGGCCACCCGCAAGGCTAAAAACACTAAAGCAACAATCGTTACGGCCACAAACACACCGACCAAAATTTCTGTTTTTCTCGTTTCCATTGGCTAAACCTATCAAATATAAAATTAGCTAAACATGATTGCAGTCAGGACAAAGTCCAAACCCAACACGGCCAACGAACCAGTGACTACTGTCGAGGTCGTTGCTTTGCTGATACCTGCAGAGGTAGGTTCAGCGGTATATCCTTTATAGAGCGCAATCCAGGTCACCACGAATGCAAAGACCAAGCTTTTGATCACCCCATTCATGACATCGTCACGCCAATCAACCGCCGACTGCATGACTGACCAAAAGGCACCATCATCGACACCCAGCCATTGCACCCCGACGAAGTAGCCGCCCAGGATACCGACTGCAGTGAAAATCAGCGCCAGCATCGGCATACTGATAAAGCCTGCCCAGAAACGCGGTGCGACCACGCGGCGAAGCGGGTCAACTGCCATCATTTCAAGACTTGAAAGTTGCTCTGTGGCACGCATCAAGCCAATTTCTGCGGTCAGTGCCGAACCTGCGCGACCCGCAAACAGCAATGCGGTGACCACAGGCCCAAGCTCGCGCAAGAGTGACAATGCGACCATTGGCCCCAGCGCCTGCTCAGCGCCGAAATCCACCAGAATGGTGTAGCCTTGCAAGCCTAGCACCATGCCGATAAACAAGCCGGAAATTAGAATAATCAGCAATGACTGCACGCCCACTACGTACATTTGACGAACAAACAGTGGGAATGATTTACGCGGTTGAGGCTTCCCGATAATCGCTTGCAGCAACATAATTAAGGCTGCGCCCATACCGCGAAATATATTTAGGCTCGAGCGGCCTAAATTCGCTAAAACATCCATTAGCCCTTCCTTACCATTAAGTCTTCGAGGTAATCGTTCGCCTGATAATGGAACGGTACAGGCCCGTCGGGTTCACCATTCAAGAATTGACGCACTAAGGCGGACTCATGATTTAGTAACTCGCTCGGTGACCCCTGCGCAACCACCTGCTTATTCGCAATAATCGCGACATGGTCAGCAATACCCATAGTTTCATGAATATCATGAGATACTACAATACTGGTCAGCCCTAAGGTTTCATTCAGTGAGCGGATAAGTTTGACGATCATGCCCATAGAAATAGGGTCTTGGCCGGTAAAAGGCTCATCATACATAATTAATTCGGGATCCAAGGCGATTGACCGCGCTAACGCGGCGCGACGTGCCATACCACCTGACAATTCACTCGGAAATAACTGCCCAGCACCACGCAATCCGACCGCCTGAAGTTTCATCTTCACAATGGTGTCGACAATTTCACGCGGCAGCTCCGTATGTTCGTGGATAGGGAATGCCACGTTTTGGTTGACTGTCATATCAGTAAACAGCGCCCCACTTTGAAACAACATACTCATGCGCTTACGCAACTCAAATAGTTCTTTGCGCGATAAGCTTGGCACTTCTTGGCCGGCAAATTGAACACTACCTGAGCGTGGTTTCAGCTGACCACCGATAAGACGTAACATCGTCGTCTTACCGCAGCCACTCGGGCCCATAATCGCAGTAATTTTTCCACGCGGAACACGTAAATTCACACCTTGGTATATCGGCGTATTACCGCGATAAAAGTGCACGTCCTGTAATTCAACTAAATTATCCACGTATCAACCTTTACTTTTTACACGTGCAGCTGCTTCACGGCTGCGCTGCTCAGTTACTCTTCAATATATTTGCGAATCGCCTGTACGAACACATCGCGTTCTTGCGGATCGCTATCCATCATACCGAGTTGCTGCATTAAACGTTCACCCAGTACCGCAAAAAATGCAATGCGGGCCTTGTCGCCGCCCATTTGACTGGCATCAAAGCGTGCGAATAGTTCCTCAAACCGACCTTGCAAAGGCTTCAGTAAGTCGCGATTGTGCGACGCGGCGCATAACACTGCGCTGTCCAATGCCAACTCGTCGTTGCCGTCTTTCGCCACGCGCTGAACATTCGCTTCAGACATAATCAGCGCCTTGAGCTCAGCGTCAGGCCCATCGAATTGCGGCGTTAAGTCTTCGCGTAATTGCTCTCGCGTATCGATGAGGCGTTCCATCATCGCCAAGACCAATTCGTCTTTACTCGCAAAGTGGTATAGCAAACCACCTTTACTGATACCAGTTTCTTCACTTAACTTATCAAAAGTTAACTGAGCCGCACCATGGCTTTTCACCAATTGCTCGGCCGCCATTAAGATATAATTACGTTTACTCGGACGACCACCACGAGGCTTTGCGTTCATGCTCTGTCTCCTAACTATAATGCAAGCATAGTAGCAGAGACCGTCCGAGCGGTACATAAAGAAAGCGTAACAAGATGTAGGCCACAATAGCTGACTTGACGACACCAAGTGATATACTGTCGCCAAAGTGAAAGAATTTCAGGATTTACATGACCCAACACGTGAATGAATTTATCCAGCAAGGGCTGCGCGTATTAGATATTGAACGCGCTGGCATTGACGATATCACGCCTTCAATCAATCAAGACTTTGCCCAAGCCTGCGAGCTGATGCTCAACTGCCGTGGCCGCGTGGTGGTCACCGGGATGGGTAAATCAGGTCATATTGGCAATAAAATTGCTGCGACACTCGCCAGTACTGGCACCCCTGCTTTTTTCATGCACCCGGGCGAAGCAAGTCACGGCGACCTTGGTATGATTACCGCCACCGACGTGGTGTTAGCCATGTCGAATTCAGGCGAGACCTCAGAAGTGATTAGCATCGTACCTGTGATTAAGCGCCTTGGGGTCACCTTAATTTCAATGACGGGTAACCCACAATCGACATTGGCGCGCGCCGCTGATGTGCATATTAATGTCGCTGTGCAAACCGAGGCCTGTCCCCTTGGGCTGGCGCCAACAGCCAGCACGACCGCTGCCTTAGTGATGGGTGACGCCCTTGCGGTTGCGCTGTTGCATGCACGCGGCTTTACTGCCGATGACTTCGCACTCTCCCACCCGGGCGGCAGCTTAGGCCGGCGCTTATTACTGCGCGTGAGCGATATTATGCATGAAGGCGAGCGCCTGCCCAAAGTACGCCACGATGCCATTATTAAGGATGCGCTGTTAGAAATTTCGCGCAAAGGCCTCGGCATGACCGCGGTGGTGGATGATAATGACGTGTTACTCGGGATTTTTACCGACGGCGATTTGCGCCGTATTTTAGACCAGCAGGTTGATGTCCACACGACCTCTATCGCCAGCGTCATGACCGCGCGTTGTATTACGGCTAAGCCTGAGATGCTGGCCGCCGAAGCATTGAAACTGATGGAAGATAAAAAAATTAATGGGCTTGTGGTTGTGAATAAACAACAGTGCCCAGTGGGCGCATTTAACATGCATGACCTATTACGTGCTGGAGTAATCTAATGCAACACCCACTTCCACCAAAAGACACCCCGTTTGTAACCACTTGGTACGGCGATATTCACCATGATTTATTCGCGCGTTTTGGCCACGTCAAACTCCTTATCTGTGATATCGATGGGGTATTTTCTGACGGTCGCATTTACCTTGGTAATGACGGCGAAGAATTAAAAGCCTTTCATACTCGCGACGGGTTTGGTGTGAAAGCACTGATGACCGCGGGTGTTGAAGTGGCAGTCATCACCGGTCGCCGTTCAAATATTGTGCAGCGACGTATGGAGTCTTTGGGCGTGAAACATATTTACCAAGGCCAGGACGACAAAACCAAAGCCTACGCTGAACTACTAAATACACTTGAACTTAGCCATGCGGACGTTGCCTACGTAGGTGATGATGTACCCGATTTGAGTCTCATTCGGCAGGTTGGGCTCGGTATCGCAGTGCGTGACGCCCACCCCAGCGTTCAGCAAGCTGCCAGTTACGTCACAGCCTTGCCTGGTGGGTTTGGTGCTGTGCGCGAAGTCACTGACTTATTGTTAATGGCCCAAGGTAAGCTAAACGAATACACAGGAAGCAGCGAGTGAACTGGCGCATCTGGACGATTCTAGCGGCAATTGGTGTCGCCTTAGTATTGCTTTTCTGGCGGCCTTTTTCGGGGCCAGCGCCAACCAGTGACCTGTTTGACCCATCTGAACTGCAGCCTGATTTCGTAGCCGAAGGTTTGTTTACTAAACTGTTTAACCCTGCAGGTGAGCTTCAGCATCGAATAGAGTCTCGTCGTATGGCACACTTTAGTGTCATTGGCTTAACTGAATTGAGTGAACCCAAGTACATTACCACGCTAATCGATAGCGACGGCCAAGTACAGGTATGGCAGTTAGTCGCTGACTCAGGCCGCTACCATAACGATGAACGTTTAGAGCTGCTGGATAATGTGCGAATCACCAATGTGCAGGGCAATGCATTTATCAATGCGATTGAAACTGATTATTTGATGATTCACCTAGTCACCCAAGATATTACCACGGACCACCCGGTGCTTGCGCATGGTCCTCAATTTGAAGTACGCGGACAGGGCCTCAGGGCAAACCTTGAAGCCCAACAACTGGAGTTAATCAACCATGTTCAAACCACCTATTATCCTCAGCGCGATCCTCAGTAGTCTGTTGATAAGCCCGGTGTTTGCAGACGCAAGCCGCGACTTCCAACAGCCAATTTCAATCGAAGCCGATGACCAAGAGCTAGATATTCAGGCCAACCGCGTGATCGTGCGCAACAATGTCATTATTCGTCAGGGTAGCCTGTTAATCACCGCAGATCGTCTTGAGGTAGTCAGTGACGGTGACGTGTCACAAGGAGAAGGCGAAGTATTCATCGCTACGGGCTCGCCTGCCACCTACCAGCAGGAAGTGGAAGACGGCATGCTGGTTGAAGCAAGTGCATCCGAGATTCGCTATGACGCCTCAACACGAATTTTGGTTTTGCAAGGCAATGCGCAGATGCTACAAAGCGGCAACCAAGTCAGCGCAAACCGCATTACCTATTATGTAGACGAGCAACGGGTGACCGCTGAGCGCGACCAAGACAGTGAAGAACGAGTCCGTACTATTTTCCAGCCGCGCCAAAATGGCGGCTCCAACCAAGGTAATTAAGCATGGCAACCTTGAAAGTTGAGCATTTAGCGAAAAGCTATAAAAAGCGCCAGGTGGTTAAAGACGTAAGCTTACAGGTCGATGCCGGGCAAGTGATTGGCTTGCTGGGGCCGAATGGTGCGGGCAAAACCACGACCTTTTATATGATTGTTGGCTTGGTCAATAACGACAAAGGCCGTATCACCCTTGACGATGAAGACCTGACGTTACTGCCGATGCATGCACGTGCGCGACGCGGTATCGGTTATCTGCCGCAAGAATCATCGGTGTTTCGCAAGTTATCTGTGCGCGATAACATTATGGCTATCTTAGAAACTCGCAAAGACCTCGACAGTGAAGGTCGTGAAGCGGCGTTAGACGCGTTGGTGGCGGAATTCAACATCGGCCATATCGTCAACAGTTTGGGTATGAGTTTGTCTGGTGGTGAACGTCGCAGGGTAGAAATTGCCCGTGCCCTTGCCGCAGAGCCGAAATTTATTTTGCTCGACGAACCATTCGCGGGCGTTGACCCGATTTCAGTGATCGATATCAAAAAAATCATTCAACAGTTGCGTAATCGCGGTATCGGCGTGCTGATTACCGACCATAATGTACGTGAGACCTTGTCAGTTTGTGAGCGTGCCTATATTGTCAGTCAAGGAGAGTTGATTGCATCCGGCAGCGCACAGCAGATACTGGCCAATCAACAGGTAAAAGATGTCTATCTGGGTGACCAGTTTACATTGTAAGATACAGCGATAGCCTGTGAAGACATAAGCGAATAAAAAGAATATGAAGCAAAGTCTGCAGTTAAAACTTGGCCAACAACTTACCATGACCCCGCAATTGCAGCAGGCCATTCGCCTGCTGCAGCTTTCGTCACTGGATTTACAGCAAGAAATTCAGGACGCATTGGATGGTAACCCGTTGCTGGAAGTTGACCATGACGATGACTTCGCTGGCGCACAAGATAACGATCATAACGACGAGCATGATGCGACTGTTGCTGACACAAGCAGCATGGAAACCAGCGACGCGCTACAACAACAAGATATTCCACAAGATTTGCCCACCGACTCAAGCTGGGACGACGTCTATTCAGCCAGTACCAGCTCTGCCAAAGGGAGCGTTAGCGCTGACGACGATTTCGTCTACCAAGGCGAAACCAGCCAAAGCTTACAAGACTACCTGATTTGGCAAATGCAATTGTCGCATTTTAGCGCTGAAGATGAGGCGATTGCTCAAGCGATTATTGATGCGGTGGATGAAGCCGGTTATTTAACCGTCAGCTTGGAAGATATTCAGTTAGCGGTTGAAAAAGATTTCCCCGAGGTCACTGACGCCGAAGTCTGTATGGTTCTAAAGCGTGTACAACGTTTTGACCCTATAGGAGTCGCAGCTCGCAGCGTGAGTGAATGCCTACTTATTCAACTGCAGCATATGCCAGATACCACCCCAATGCGTGATCACACCATGGCGGTTATCCGTGATCACCTCGATTTATTAGCGGCACGAGACTATCGAACTCTGGCGCGAAAGTCTAAGCTTAGAGAAGAGCAATTACGCGAGGTGATGCGGCTGCTGCACCAACTGAATCCGCGTCCCGGTGAAAGTGTGGTGCAAAGGGAATCTGAATATGTCATACCTGATGTATCCGTGTTTAAGCATCAGGGGCGTTGGGTGGTTGAATTGAATCCGGATTCAGTGCCGAAGCTGCGAGTCAATGAGGAATACGCCGCATTGTCCAAGCAGGCAAAACGCGCATCAGACTCAGATTATATTAAGCAGCATGTGCAAGACGCACGTTGGTTTATTAAAAGTATTGAAAGTCGTAATGAAACCTTGTTAAAAGTAACTCATGCTATCGTACAACGTCAGCAAGCGTTCTTTGAACACGGTGAAGAAGCGATGAAACCGATGGTGCTGAATGATATTGCGGAAGCGATTGATATGCATGAATCGACAGTTTCACGGGTGACGACGCAAAAGTTTATGCACACCCCACGTGGCATTTTCGAGCTGAAGTACTTTTTTTCTAGTCATGTCAGTACCGAGAATGGTGGCGAGTGCTCCTCAACCGCTATTCGAGCCTTAATTCGGAAGTTGGTTGCGGCAGAAAGTCCCGGTAAACCATTAAGTGATAGCAAAATTGCTGAACTCATGGCGGATCAGGGAATCCAAGTAGCTAGACGGACGATTGCGAAGTATCGGGAGTCACTCAATATTCCGCCTTCCAATCAACGTAAAAGCCTACTTTAAACGACGGCAACAGAAGGAAGATGTACTATGCAAATTAATTTAACTGGTCATCATGTCGACATTACTGAAGCTCTGCGTGAGTATGTAGACACCAAATTCGCTAAGCTTGAACGCCACTTTGACCATATTACCAACGTGCATGTAATTTTAAACGTTGAAAAGTTGCGCCAAAAAGCGGAAGCTACCGTCCATTTAAGTGGGGCCGAGGTGTTTGCCACCTCCGAGCATGAAGACATGTATGCGGCAATTGACGGTTTGATTGACAAGTTAGACCGCCAGGTTGTGAAGCATAAAGAGAAGCTGAAACGCCATTAACTATGCAACTAAGTGACATTTTGAGCTTGGACTGCACACACTGTGCAGTCCAACATTCAAGTAAAAAGAAGCTACTTGAAACTATCAGCGGTATGGTCGCTCCCAAACTTGTTGGGATTCATCGTGCCGACGTATTTGACAGCCTACTTCAGCGTGAACGCTTAGGTAGTACCGGCATCGGCCTTGGCATTGCGATTCCCCACGGGCGTTTGGCCAAAGCCAACCAACCCGTTGCGGTGCTAATTACGATGGCGCAAGCAGTCGATTTCGATGCCATTGACAATCAGCCTGTGGATATCGTTTTCGCCTTACTCGTACCTGAAGACCAACCCGAGCAACATTTACAAACGTTGTCAGAAGTCGCCCGCCGTCTCAACAACAAAGAATGCTGCCGCGCTTTGAGAAAAGCCTCTACTAATCAAGAGTTGTACGATATCTTTTTGCAGGACGAGCCCCCGTGCAGCTAATCATTGTCAGCGGGCGCTCAGGCTCTGGTAAAACCATCGCGTTGCGAGTGCTCGAAGACTTAGGTTTCTACTGCGTAGATAACCTTCCCATTAGCTTACTGCCAACCTTGATTCACGCCATTATGGGTAAATTTGAATCAATCGCGGTCAGTGTCGATGTGCGCAACTTGCCTGCCGATGAAGAAGAACTGGCGGAAGCCCTTGATTTCTTACCGGTTAAGCTTAAAGCCGATATCTTATTTATTGACGCCAATGACGAAGTATTGATGCGTCGTTACGGCGAAACACGTCGTTTACACCCCTTATCACAAGGCAGCATGCCGCTGTCTGAAGCTATTGCCTTAGAATATAAATTACTCGAGCCAATGGCATTGCGCGCCACGTGGCGCATTGATAGCTCCAGCTTTAGTGTGCATGAACTCAGTGAGCAAGTTACAGAACGCGTGCTCGGCCGTAAGATGAATAAGTTAATTCTTGTTTTTACCTCATTTGGCTTCAAACATGGCCTACCCTCAACCCTGGATACCGTGTTTGATGCGCGCATTCTGCCCAACCCACATTGGGAGCCAGAGCTAAAGCCGTTTACTGGGCTCGATGAACCAGTACAACGCTTTTTGGGTCAGCAGCCACTCGTGACTAAGTTTATCTACCAAGTTGAGAACTTCATCTCCACTTGGCTGCCGTACTTTCAACGTAGTAACCGCAGTTACTTAACCATAGGCATCGGCTGCACTGGCGGACAGCATCGTTCGGTGTATATCGCCGAGCAGCTAGCCAACCATTTTCGCACCGTGCACGACCAAGTGCAGGTTAAGCACCGAGAACTTGAGAGAAAATCATGACCCCAATAAGCCGTGAAATGGTCATCCGTAATAAACTTGGGTTGCATGCGCGTGCTGCCACTAAACTGGTGCGTTTGGCTAATCAGTTTGACGCCGTTATTTCAGTTAAACAAGGCACTCAGGAAGTGAACGCAAGTAGCGTGATGTGTTTAATGCTGCTGGCGAGTCAACAAGGTAAAACCATCACCGTCAATGCAGTGGGGAAAGACGCAGAAAAGGCTCTCGATGCTATCGAGAACCTGATCCAAAACCGCTTTGATGAAGACGAATAAGTGAATTAGCGACAGATTCCCCGCGACTAGTTCCCAGCGACTGACAACTGCTCTAACAAAATGGACCCAGTTTGAATGCCATGGCGTGGGTCAATATCATTGCCGATGGCAACAATGCTGCGTAACATCTGAGTTAAATTCCCGGCGATAGTGATTTCACTAACCGGATATTGTAGCTCACCGTTCTCGACCCAAAAACCGGCTGCACCACGGCTGTAGTCGCCCGTTACAATATTCACCCCTTGGCCCATGACTTCAGTGAGCAATAAGCCAGTGCCCATGCGGCGGCACAAAGCGGCTAAATCATCGTCGCCATGACTGACTCGCCAATTATGGATACCGCCCGCATGTCCCGTGGTTTGCATATCAAGTTTACGCGCAGCATAACTGGTTAACAGGTAGGTGTTCAGCTCCCCCGCGGTGACAATATCTCGCGCCTGGGTACGCACCCCTTCATGGTCAAACGGACTACTGGCCAAGCCACCCACAATATGCGGGTCCTCATGGATATTAAGCCATGAAGGTAAGACTTGGGTATGTAAGCTGTCGAGTAAGAAACTTGATTTGCGATACAAACTGCCGCCGCTAATCGCTGCGACCAAATGTCCAAATAAGCCATGTGCCACGTCGCGGTGAAATATCACCGGTACTTTGCAGGTATCAATGCTACGCGCACCCAGTCGCGATACCGTTGCCTCAATGGCTTCAGCAGCGACTTCTTCAGGACGCTTTAGTTGACTTGGATCGCGCGCTAAGGTGTAAGCGTAATCGCGCTCCATCACATCACCTTGCTTGCCGATTAACACGCAGCTAAGACTTTGACGTGAGCTCATGTAGGCACCGGTGAAGCCATGGCTATTGCCATACACACGAAAACCCGCATGCGCACTGTAGTTGGCGCCGTCTGAATTGATAATGCGAGGGTCTTTATCTAACGCAGCTTGCTCGCAGGCCTTGGTGATATCTATCGCATGTTGCGGGTCCATATTGGCATCAAAATATAGCCCTAAGTCTGGGTAATCATAGGCCATCAGCTGCGCGTCCGCTAAGCCTGCGGCTGGGTCTTGCGACGTGTAACGCGCAATATCATTGGCTTTGGTGACCGCCGCGCGCACTGCGTCAGGGTTAAGGTCTGCGGTGGCTGCCGCGCCTTTAGATTGACCACGATAGACCGTAATACCAAGACTACCATCTTGATTAAATTCGACGGTTTCGACTTCGCCTAAACGACTGTCCACACTTAAGCCGCGACTTTGGGATAGTGCACATTCAGCGGCACTGGCACCTAAGCTTTTGGCGAAGGCTATCGCCTCTTCGACGGCTTGCTTCGCTTTGTGCATATCTTGCTCTAGCAGTTGCTGCTGCTCGCTTTGTTGCCCGCTCACGATTATCTCCTTAAGAAAAATCAACCACGCTAGGGGAATGGCTCAAGCATAACATGTGTTACTATATAGATGTGGTTAATTGATTTGATTTAGCACGTCATGGTGCGGCGCCCTATTGAATGCGTAGCAACTTTACATGGCGTCCATTTATAAGTGAGTATGGCATGAGTAATCCTGAAGACTTGACCCCGGAACCTGGTTCCCAGCGTCCGAATAAGACCCAAATTAAGCGTGAAATTGCAGACGTTCAGGACATGGCATCTCGGCTTATCCAGTTAACCGACAGCTCATTGCGTAAAATGCCGATTGATGAGCAACTGATCCAAGCGGTCATTCTGGCGCGTCGTATCCGCAATACACGCGAAGGCTATCGCCGCCAATTGCAGTTAATAACTAAGCTACTGCGTCAAGGCGACCACGCTGCGGTTAAGCGTGAGCTTGATGGGTTGCAGCGCAGTGGTGACGCTGAAAACGCGAAATTCCATGCGCTTGAGCGCTGGCGCGAGCGCATTATCAGTGGGGGTGATGATGCTATTCAAGCATTCATTGACCAGTACCCGAGTGCGGATCGGCAGAAGCTGCGCCAATTGGTGCGCAAGGTGCAAAAAGAGCAGGCGGAAGATAAGCCGCCGGCAGGCTATCGTGAATTGTTTAAATATTTGCGTGAAGCCGCTGACGCATAACGTGTTGGTGTCACCTTTAATCACGGCAAGCCAAGGGTTTTAACCCTTGGCGCCGAGCTAACTAACCAGTTCCACCGACAGTCATCGCATCGATTTTAAGCGTTGGTTGTCCCACGCCTACAGGCACGCTCTGACCATCTTTGCCACACACACCAACCCCCTCATCAAGGGCTAAGTCATTCCCTATCATCGAGACTTGCTGCATTGATGCAGGACCATTTCCAATCAGAGTGGCCCCTTTAATCGGTCGGGTAATCTTACCGTTTTCAATTAAGTAGGCTTCAGATGCGCTGAATACAAACTTACCCGAGGTAATGTCCACCTGGCCGCCCGCAAAGTGCGGCGCGTAAATACCATGCTTAACTGAGGCGATAATTTCTTCGCTGCTATGCTCACCACCCAGCATATAGGTATTGGTCATGCGTGGCATCGGTAAGTGAGCAAATGACTCCCGGCGCCCGTTGCCTGTCGGCGCCATACCCATCAAGCGCGCATTCAGCTTATCTTGCATATAGCCGACCAGCTTGCCGTCTTCTATCAGCACATTATGTTGAGACGCTGTGCCCTCGTCATCGACAGTCAACGACCCACGACGATTATCCAGGGTACCGTCATCAATAATGGTGCAGCCTTTGGCTGCTACCTGCTGACCAATTTTGCCAGCATATGCGGATGAACCTTTACGATTAAAGTCACCTTCCAGACCATGCCCAACAGCCTCATGCAACAACACGCCGGGCCAGCCCGCTCCGAGTACTACTGGCATTTTGCCCGCAGGTGCCTCGTCGGCTTCTAAATTCACTAATGCTTGGCGCACTGCTTCTTCTGCGAAGGCAAAGTGGCGTGGTTGGCCGCGCTCGTTCTTTTGCGTGAAGTAGTCATAAGTAAAGCGTCCACCGCCACCGGCGCTACCGCGTTCGCGACGGCCGTTTTGCTGTGCTAACACACTGCAGTTTAACCGCACTAGAGGGCGAATATCCGTCGCTAACGTACCATCAGTGGCGACGACTAAAATGTGTTCATACACCGCACTCAAACTCACAGTGACTTCGCTAATACGCGGATCCAGTTTGCGTGCGTGACGATCCATCGCATTCAAAATATCTATCTTCTGCGCTTCTTTCCACGCACTCAATGGGTTGTCTGGCAGGTATAGCAGGCGTGCGGATGTCGTATTCAACTGCCCTACTTGTTTATTCTGTCCTGCTGCTGCGATACCACGCGCCGCCTTCGAGGTTTGGTTCAAGGCTTGAATAGAAATATCGTCTGCATAGGCAAAGCCAGTCTTCTCGCCTTCAATCGCACGCACACCTAAGCCACGATCAATCGAAAAGCTGCCGGATTTAACAATACTGTCTTCCAGCACCCAGCTTTCGTGATGGCTGGATTGGAGATAAATATCTGCGTAGTCGATACTACCTTGATACAACTGGGCCAAACCGGCCTCAAGGTCTTCGAGACGCATGTCAGCACGACTGAGCAAATGCTCGCTAACTTCAGGATGCATGGTTAAAACTCACCTTAAATTGATTATGTGCTTCTACAGGCATTCGCCGCCGCACATCTTGAATAATAGTCGGGTCAATTGGCACACTGCCAACCCCAATGTCGCTGCTAATCTGGGTGCAAATTTTTCCCCATGGGTCAATCACCATCGAGTGCCCCCAAGTTTCACGCCCATCTGGGTGCTCGCCACCTTGGTTCGGCGCCACCATATAACACTGGTTTTCGATGGCGCGCGCTTGCAATAGTGGTTGCCAATGGGCTTTGCCGGTCACTTTGGTAAATGCAGAGGGCAACACAATCACCTCAGCGCCTTTGGCTCTTAACGCCCGGAACATTTCAGGGAAGCGTAAGTCGTAACATACCGCCATACCAATGCGTCCGAACGGCGTGTCGACCAGCACTAACTCGTCACCCGGCTGGGTATACTTTGACTCTTGATAACTACCGGTGCCGTCTTCTACGGTGGCGTCAAACAAATGAATTTTGTTGTAACGCGCCACTGCTTCGCCTTGGTTATTAAACAGCATCGATGCTGCGCTATAGCGCTTGCCCGCTTTTACGGGAATTGTGCCCGCGACAATCCAGACGTCATGTTGGCGCGCCAACTCGGCAACCGCTTGCTGAATCGGGCCATCGCCGTAGACTTCGGCACGCTCTAACTGACTCGACTCACCGGCACCAAAACTTGCGAACGCTTCTGGCAGCACCACCAGCTGAGGACGCTGGGGCGGTAATAAACGTAATAAACGACGTAATTGTTCCAGGTTTTGCTCAGGCTTATTACCTGAAGTCCATTGCACCACGCTAATCTGTGCCATGTTGTTCCTCCAGCAGTTGCAGTTGCTCTAACTCAACTTCCGGCAGCTCCACTTCACGCTGCGCACGAGCTTCTTCATTCACAATTGGCTCTGAAATAGTGCCAGTAATCGAATATTCTAAACGCGAGATCACTTGAGCGTCATGTAATACACGGTCAATCAGCAGTGCCGCGATGCCCGTCGGCGGATTCACCATCCAGGCGACTAACACAGGCAAGCTCGAGGTCACTTTAGGGATATACACCAGTTCGTAATCTAAGGCCTCAGTGACCAAATCAGTGCTACCTGTTACCTCCATGTCACCCGCTGATCCGTTCATTCGCGTATTCTGGGTATAAACCACACCCTCTTCAATATCCAGCGTACCGCGAAAACTGGAATAAAACATCCCACGTGCAAAAATATCACGAAAATCGAGGGTCAGTTTGCGCATCAAGCTTTCTAAGCTAAACAAAGAGAATAAACGTGCGCCACCATCGCTGACATCTCGCAAATACCCTGCGCCCAAACGCCAATCGACTTGCCCATTGAGATCCGCCAGACTAAATTCTGCAGGTGAGCCTGGCCAGCGTAAACTTAGCTCCACTTGCGCACTCGAGTCACGCACTACGGAGCTGCTACCAAAGTCGGCAATTAAGTTACCCACGTCGGCAACCGCTACCCAGCCATTGATATAGCTTTCAACCGCTTCGCCTTGACCATACCAGCCACCCGTCAAGTTAAGCTCAGCGCCACTGCGACGCACATTAATCAAACCAATCTGAGTGCCTGGCTCGCGCGGGTCAAACTGTAGCTGGATACGCCCTAAATCGGTGTCTTGATAACGACACAGTTCACACACCACATGCATCGGTGGTAAACGCTCAAAGAACGCAACATTTGGGCGATTGGCTAAAGCTTGATGCTGTTCTGTGTCGGTGTCATCGTTTGCTGCGTCATCGTGCTGACCGGTCTCGCTACGCAGGTTCAGATAATCAATCTCAATGTCGATTCGATGTTCGCCTACATCGTCCCCTAGCAGCACTTGCCGCGGCACTGCGATGCGCCCTCGTCCCTGACTTGCGTCGACCTGGATATCCCAGTCGCCTTGTTGCTGACGACCAGTCACCCGAACGTGGTCAAAATTCTGATTCAATACTTGGGTTTGCCCGATCGTTAACTGCAAGTTCTCCACCGCAGGCAAGGTCCACGGCAGACCGTTTCCGTCCCCATTTTGGATCATGCTAAGTGCGCCAAGCCATTGGCTTAAACCGAGTTCATCCACGTCAGCATAGATATCCATGCCTGCGACTGGCATGCCCGGTCCGCGACTTAAATTTGGCCCAAGTTCAATCAATGCACGACTAAACTGGCTTTGCCCTAATTCTAATTGGCTTTCAAAGCGACCGAGATCAGGCCACAACATTTGAATGAAAATATCTTGCTCATCACCACGCGCCACAATATCAATAAAGCGGTCGTCCTGAGCAGGCTGATTCATCGGCGCGGGTAAGTGGATATCCAGGGCGTATAAGTGATTGCGCATACGCCATTCATAGTCCAGGCGACTACCGGCAATTTGCAAACTTAAGGTCGTGTCACTTTCCACATGGCCATCGACAAATGGCGCCAGCCACCCAAGGATTGGCGATGTATGCATTTGGGACTGCCGCCAGCGGCTGTCCATTTGGATATCTAATTGGTAAGCCTCTTCAACACTCGCGTCACGCGCTTGAATACGTGCATTGGGTGCGTTGCTATACCCTTGCAAGCTCACATGCACCGGGAGTTCAAACACATCCGCACGAATTGCGCTGGCATCTAAACGCGCCCCGTTAAACTGCAATTCTCCGCTTAAGTTATTCAGTTCTAAGTCAATCGGTACAATGTTTAAGTCTTGGCCAGCAAAGATGACCTTACCCTCGACCCCTATTTCTGCAGGGTCTGAGCCATCCTCTGACGCAGCAAACAGCGGTACCCGCAAACTAAATTCGCCGTCGAAAGTGTCATCTGAATCTAGTTGCATCAAGGTTGCACCCACACTGTCGGCAAGTGGGCTTTGGCTAAATACTTCACGTGCTGCAGCCGCGCTACCGCGCGCCTTGGCATCCAGCAGCAACCACGGCTGCCCAAATACCAAGTCAGGAATGCTGGCATCGACTTGCACCAGCTCGGTGTCTAATAAACGTCCGCCGCGTGCATGAATCAATAAGCTATGCTCGCGATAGACGAGCGCTAGTTCGGTGTCTTCAATCGCTGGCCAATCGGGCTGAAACTTGAACGCCAGCGGCGTAGCGTTCAAGCTGGCCATGAACACACCGTCATGTTGATAATAGGGAAACTGCTCTAAGCTACCTCGCCACAGCAGGTTCATTTTACGCACTTCACCGTCGACGATCGCGTCTTGCAAATAGTGCGTCAACTGGCTGCCAAGCTGTAAAGGTAACATGGCCATCGCATCGTGAACCGCCATATTGGCGCCCTCACCTTGCAGCCACCATTCCACGACTGGGCTGTCGTCATGCTCCCGCGTGAGGCTAAACTGCTGCTCCAACAGCACATCACCAATGTGTACTTGTGCATAAGGCAAAGCCACCCGAAAGCCGTCTTCAAGGCGATGCCAATAACCTTGCCAGTCGATTTGAGATAGCTGCTGCGGCTGGTCGTAAGTGTCAGGCGAAACAAGGTCAACCTGCTCACCGCGCAACGCAAAAGCACCACTGTATTCGGTACTCCATAACTCAAAGCTTAAGCCACTTAAGCCCGGCACGCCGCGGTGTGCTTGCCAGTCTAAAGTGTCGGCTCGACTATAAAATGACCAGTCCATGTTTTCATCGAGCTGAACCTGAACTTGGTTGATGACTCCGGCAGGTTGAATACCGCTAAACCAATCACGAATTTGCGCGCCAGGTGAGCCAAATAAGCTCCACAACGGGGCCGTATCACGAAAACTTAAGTTGCTTAAGTTCCACGTATGGCGCTGGTTTTGATAGCGCCAACTCGCTGCTTCAACTGGCCAGACGGCATCGTCCACCGCAATAGTGAGTGCTTCACTGGCCATTAAAAAACCATCGCTTTGTGGCCAGAAGCCCCAGGTAACTGGGCTGGTCACCAGCTCATGGGTATTGCCATCGCGCTGCCAACGTAAGCTATTTTCACCAAAGTGCACTTGGGCCTGGCCTACTTTCGCGTCTGCAAAGTCAAACCAGGCATTCACGTTCACTCGCGCTTCCGTGATGTCGACGCCTTCAATTGCAGCTTCAAACCAAGGTGAGAAGTCGAGATCTTCCGCTTCAACATACAGCTCGCCATGCAAGTTCAGAAAGCTATTGCCATTGGCGTTAATAATGAAGTTAAAGCTATTTTGGGCAATGTCCGATACCCGAAAACGCCCAATACCTTGACGCTGCGGGCTTTGATTACGCCAGCTGAGTTGTTCGATATACAGTCGTCGCCCAACGCCTTGAGGGTCGCTGACATAAATCTCTGAATTCACAACTTGGAAACTCTCAAGCTGGAATAGTAATAGTTGCTCAAGTGCGCGCACCACACCAGTGTCTTGCTGATTCGCAATCTGACCATCGAACGCATAGTCAAAGCGAACGCCTTCAAGCACGAAGTCTTCCAGCATCCACTCGCGCTGCCAAAGGCTTTGCCACAGATTAAGCACCAGATGCGTGCGCTCGACGTGAATATCAAACGGGTAATGATCGCCAACGGTGAGCTCCACATCTTGCAGCACCAACGACGGCCCGAAGGTTGACCAGTCCGCGGATAGCGCACCCATGCGAACTTGCTGGCCGAAGCGCTCCGCCACCATGGCTTCAATATCGGCACGGTAGTTATCAATATAAGGCAGGCTATAGCGCACCACGCTCAACGCAACCGCTGCCAGGACTAATAAAATAGCCAGCAGCAGCCAGAGTTTGCGAAGGGTGAAGTGAAGCGCGCGACGAACCATAGATTACATCATCACCACGTCAAATTGCTCTTGGTGGTATAGCGGTTCTACTTGGACTTTAACTTGCTTACCAACAAAAACTTCCAGCTCAGCCAGCGCGTGAGATTCTTCGTTTAGCAACCCTTCTGCCACGGACGCGGACGCGTACACGACGAACTGATCGGCGTCATAGGCACGGTTAACCCGCACAATTTCGCGCATGATTTCGTAGCACACAGTGTCTACGGTTTTCATTGAGCCGCGCCCTTGGCAAACTGGGCATTCAGACGATAACACGTGCTCAAGACTCTCACGGGTGCGCTTACGCGTCATTTCCACCAAGCCCAAACTGGTAAACCCGTTGATGGTGGTTTTCGCACGGTCCTTACTTAGCGCCTGCTCAAGGCTATGCAACACTCGGCGCTTATGGTCCTCGTTCTGCATATCAATGAAGTCGATAATGATAATGCCGCCTAGATTACGCAGACGCAGCTGTCTGGCAATGGCCTGAGTCGCCTCAGTATTGGTGTTAAAGATGGTTTCAGCCAGATTCCGGTGACCCACAAAGGCGCCAGTATTAATATCAATAGTGGTCATCGCTTCAGTCTGGTCAATGATTAAACTACCACCGGACTTAAGATTCACCTTACGGTCTAACGCGCGCTGAATTTCATTTTCAATATCAAAAATATCAAATATCGGGCGCTCACCCTCGTAGTATTCCAGTGCTGGCTCAAGCTCAGGGATAAATTCCTGTAGAAACTCCTGCAACTGCTCGTAGCTTAAACGCGAATCGACTCGGATACGCTCAATTTCGCCGCCGACAAAGTCACGCAATACGCGCGCGCCAAGGTTTAAGTCTTGGTACAGCACCCCGCCTTTGCTATAACGCTTTTTGCGCTCGCGGATTTTGTCCCAAAGACGACGCAAAAAACGTGCATCTTGCTGCAACTCATCGTTACCGACGCCTTCGGCAGCCGTACGCACAATGAACCCCAACTGATCGTCAACCACTTCGCGTAATTGGGTTTTTAGGCGCTCACGCTCTTTTTCATCGTCGATTCGTTGTGACACGCCGACATGGTTGGAGCGTGGCGTTAACACCAAGTAGCGTGAAGGTATGGTGATATCAGTCGTCAGCCGAGCACCTTTGGTGCCGAGAGGGTCTTTCACCACCTGCACCATAATGTACTGGCCTTGGCGCACTAAGCTGGAAATGTCACGCGCTGGTAACTGTTCCCGATCAAGCTCTTCCACCTGATCAATATGAGTAATAATATCAGAGGCGTGCAAGAAGGCGGCTTTATCCAGGCCGATGTCGACGAAGGCTGCCTGCATACCAGGCAGCACCCGCGCTACTTTGCCCATATACACATTTCCAACCAAGCCACGACGGGCTTCGCGTTCGATATGAATTTCTTGCAAAATACCGTTTTCCACCAACGCCACGCGGGTCTCACTTGGGGTCACGTTAATTAGAATTTCAGCGCTCATTCACTGGCCTCGTCGTGTTGCTCGCCTTCGGTTTTAGGCTGCTGCATACGCTGCAACAACTGCTCAGTTTCGTATAAGGGTAAGCCAACGACCGCCGAGTAATTACCCTTCAAATAAGTAACAAATTTGCCCGCATAGCCTTGAATCGCATAGCCGCCGGCTTTGTCCTGGGGTTCGCCAGTTGCCCAATACTTGGCCGCTTGGGCTGGGCTTATCTGGCAAAATTTAACCTCAGTGGTCACGCGGTCGTGCAGGCAATCGCTGACACTGACCACTGCAACAGCGGTCATGACCTGATGGCTGCGCCCACTCAAACGGGCCATCATCGCCGCATGATGCGCTTGGTCGCGTGGCTTCTCTAATACGTCACCGTCCACCACCACCACGGTGTCCGAACCAATAACCCAAGCGTCAAACGGTATCCCGGATTGCTGTTGCTCGAGTAACTTAAGCCCTGCACGCGCTTTGTCTTCAGCTAAGCGTGATACATAGTCAGGCGCGGTCTCATGCGGCTGGCGGATTTCTTCAACCTGTGGTCGAATCACACTAAATGGACGTTCAAGCAATTGCAGTAACTGGTAACGCCTCGGCGACCCTGAAGCTAAATACAGTGATGTCATACAACCCCAAAACGGCGGCGAATTTTACGCATCAGCAGGAACAACCACGGCCATATCACCGCAGAGCTGAGTGCAGGGAAAAAGTAGCTGCTCGTCATCTGCGCATTGTTGACATAGTATTCGACCAGATAGACGATAGAGCGTTCCACCATCACCATCACCAGAATAAATAGCCCCTGTTGCGACAGCGAGAAGTTGCGCACTCGCTTATAATGATTGGCAAAAATAAAGCCAATAAAAGAGTACGCCGCGGCATGAATACCCAGGTGCGAACCTAGTAGCACGTCGGTGGCCAAACCAATTACAAAGCAGGTGCCGATATTGACTCGGTGCGGCAATGCAATCACCCAGTAAATCACGATCATCAGCGCCCATTCAGGACGCCATGCTTGCAAACCTGCCGACATTGGCATCACAGCCAAAATTAAGCCTGCGAGTAAAGTCAGGTACACCACCATACGTTGACCGAAGCTAAATCTCATTGGTCTGGCTCCTGCGGCATCATATCGCCATTCATGTCTGATTCGTCGCCGACCCCAGGCCACAGCAATAACACCATACGTACGCGGTCTAATTGCGCCACCGGGCGTGCTTCAACTTGGGCAAATGGCAACGACTCGTCACGCCGAATGCGGCTGATTTGTGCGACGGGGTAACCTTCAGGGAACACACCGCCCAATGCGGAAGAAAATAGCAGCTCACCGACTTCTAGTTCCGTCGAATGTGGTACGTGCATGAGCTCTAAGCGTTGGGTGTCACCTACGCCTTGTGCAATCACACGAATACCACTGCGCTCAGAGCGAGTTGGAATACCATGGCTGGCATCCGAAATTAGAATCACGCGCGCGGTCGTCGCGCCCACCGATGAAACTTGGCCGACGATACCGCTGTCATCAATTACCGGCTGGCCTAAAAACACATCGTGAAGTAAGCCTTTGTTAATCACAACTTGCTGGCTAAAAGGGTCGGAATCCACAGCAATGACTTCGGCCACCATACGCGTTGATTCAGCTTGCGATTCACTTGCCAGCAAACTGCGTAGACGCTGGTTCTCTTGGCTAAGGAACTCGAAGCGCTGCACCCGCCCCTGAAGGTCAAGCATCTGGTTCGTCAGTTGTTGGTTTTCAGTCAGTAGGCTATGTTTGGTGCGCAGTGAATTATACACCCGTTGCAAGGTCTGTTCGGGTACGACGGCGAGGTATTGCACGGGGCTCACCACCGAGTTGAGCACCATACGCACCTGCTGCATAGCGCCCATTCTGAGGTCTAAAATCAAAAGCAAAAACGCCAGCACTAAGGCTAGCGTTAATCGTCCCCGTAAGGATATGGCTTGATTAAAAAGCTGATTCACGATTACTCGTAACTAAATAAATCGCCGCCATGCATATCAATCATTTCCAATGCCTTGCCGCCACCGCGCGCCACACAAGTCAGAGGGTCATCGGCAATAATCACTGGAATACCTGTCTCTTCCATAAGCAGGCGATCTAAGTCTTTCAATAAGGCGCCACCGCCGGTCAATACCATACCGCGCTCGGAAATATCTGACGCAAGCTCTGGTGGAGACTGCTCTAACGCGACCATGACTGCGGACACGATGCCCGACAAAGGTTCCTGTAGCGCTTCTAAGATTTCGCCGTTGGTCAGGGTGAATGAACGTGGTACACCTTCAGCAAGGTTACGTCCGCGCACTTCAATTTCTCTTACTTCGTCACTTGGGAATGCAGAGCCAATTTCGTGCTTGATGCGCTCAGCAGTGGCTTCACCAATGAGTGAGCCAAAGTTACGACGTACGTAATTAATAATCGCTTCATCAAATTTATCGCCGCCAATCCGAACTGACGATGAATACACGACACCGTTCAAAGAGATAATCGCAACTTCGGTGGTACCACCACCGATATCAACCACCATCGAACCAGTCGCTTCAGACACAGGCAAACCTGAACCAATCGCTGCGGCCATCGGCTCGTCAATTAAGTACACTTCACGCGCGCCAGCACCTAAGGCTGATTCGCGAATCGCACGACGCTCGACTTGGGTCGAACCACAAGGTACGCACACAAGGACGCGTGGGCTTGGCTTAAAGTAGCGACTGTCGTGCACGGTTTTGATGAAATGCTGGAGCATCTTTTCGGTGACGAAGAAATCAGCGATCACGCCGTCTTTCATCGGTCGAATTGCGCGGATATTACCCGGAGTACGCCCAAGCATTTGCTTCGCTGCAGTACCTACTGCGGCAACACTTTTGGGGCCGCCAGAACGTTCCTGACGGATAGCGACCACAGAAGGTTCGTTCAACACGATACCTTCATCTTTGACGTAAATAAGGGTGTTCGCTGTGCCAAGGTCAATGGACAGATCGTTGGAAAACACGCCGCGCAACTTCTTAAACATGGAAGGCTGATCCTACAATTATAGATTTTAAATGCTGCAACTTTAGCAAGTGCTCACTATCACCACAAGCGTTGATAGTATATATATGATTTCAGTGTTAGCTATTAGTTTCATCGCGCAGCACGCGGAAGCCTAAATAATTCGAGCTAAACTCAGGAAACAGCTCTAAACGCACGTGCATCCGCGCTAACGCAGGGGCAAAATTATACGCGCCACCACGTGCAGTTGCTACCTCTCCTTGGCTCGGATTTGTCCATTCCCAGACATTTCCCACCACGTCTTCTAGACCATAGGGGTTTTTCGCGAAGCTATTAATCGGTGAAGGCGTGCCATTGAAGGCTGAGCCGCAGGTCACACAATTTGCACGCCCAGTGCCAATGCTTTGGCCCCACCAATAGGCGCTGGTGCTGCCGCCACGGGCTGCGTATTCCCATTCATCTTGGCTAGGTAAGCGATAGCTTTGACCGGTGCTTCGCGATAGCCAGTTGGTGTAAGCCTTGGCATCATTTAAGCTAACGCAAGTGACTGGTAAATTATCTTGTAGCGTGTAGCCAGGTGATTCCCAGCTCATGCTGGCATCGGTTTCAATCGAACCTGAATTAAGGAAGCGACACCCTGCGCCACGTTCGGCTGTGGTAACATGCCCGGTTGCCTGCACAAAACGGCGGAATTGCCCAACGGTGACCGGTGTGACACCGAATGCGACTGGCACCGCCATTTCAAACTGGCGTGCGCTGCTAGCATCTTCGCTGGCACGCTGTAAATTACCCACACGCGCTGAACCTGAAGGTACTACCACCACAGTGGGCCCATCACCTTCACCACTTAAAGCATCTTGAATCAATTCACCTGGCGCAAAGTCATAGGCTAAGCGGCTCAACTCGGCCCACATGGTTTGGGCACCGTTAACCGCAATGCGTGACGAATACGTGGTGTAGCCACGGCGGCTGACCGCGATGTCATATTCGCCAGGTTGCAGCATCACTTCGACAGGGGTCGAACCATAACGCTCACCATTAATGATGACGCTGTCGTTATGCACATTGGAGCGTACGAGAACACGGTGTAAAGCGTTCTCGCTAGACGGCTTTTTTCCGCGGTCGCTCGCCTCCTCGTTTTCCGCCTGGATGTTATCAGCACAGTAACGAGGGTCTATCTTCAGTAGCTGGCAAGCTTCGATGCGACGCATACGGCCTTCCACTTCTACTTCAAGGCTTAAATTATACTGCCGACCACCAGTAAAACCACTTTCAAGCGGGGTTGCGCCTAACACACGCACATCCGGCGACACCTCTTCACGATTCTCTAAGGCCACCGAGTATTCAGTTAAATTTTCTAACGCATTGGTCAAAAATGAACGCGACGCGCGTTGCTTGGCTAACATATCAGCACGATTTTCACATTGTGAAATGGTCTCATCGCGGTCACAAGTCACTTGCTGTTGTACTTGCACTTTATTCGAGGCATTAAATTCATGTACCAAGCGATCTACGCGCGCCAGCTGCAATTGGTCCTGATACGTGGCAAGCTGGTTTTGCATCGAGTGCTCACGCACTTGAGTGCGTTCAAGATCAGCACGCAAATTACCTAAGTTTGAGCTCAATTCCGCTACGCGTTGGTTATTACGCTGCTCTTCTGCTACTGCTTGCTGATAAGCTTGCTGCACTTCGTTAATATCAAGAGTGGGGTTATCAACTAACTCGCGATAGCGACGGTTCATCTGCTCTAAAGCTTGACGGCGCTCACGTTCGAGGGTTGCGCTTGCTTCACGTGCGCTGTTTAAGCGCTCGGACGTGGCTCTCACTTGCTGCTCTAAATCGCGGCGCTGGGCAATGGCTTGTTCCAACTGCGACTGCACGCTGGATATCTGGTTATTAATTTGCGTGACGCTCAACTGCCCAGCCTCTTCGGCCAGAAGCGTAGGCGAGCTAAGCAACACAGCTATCATCAACGATGTCTGAGCTAGGCGCATGTGTATCCCCAAAATCTGATATGTGTTTTTTACGTTATTACCGCTATGCTATTTTCAATAGTATCAAAAGGCAAGCAATTGCTGTGCTTTATCCTTCAATCCCATGTCTATTTGTCTTTCAGTTCGTTGCGCTCGTTTCTTCAACAACGACCTGCAAAAATATACCCTTGGCGATTAATGCAGACAAACGCCTCATTTTGGCCTTGAATGCGCAGCTCTGTATCCGCCAGGTTGCAGCTTTGCAGGCATCCTTGCGGGTTAAACCTAAGCGTCGCCGGTGTACTTACGCTAATCCCACCAAATGTAATCGTTTGCTGCGGCTGTAGCGTGCTTACTTGTAATCCGGCGCTGGTGTTGGCGAGGTTAACGCCATACTCATTTGCCGCAACCACGTCGTTCATCGCCCGCTTTATCGCGGGCGAGCCATTTACTCTGCAGGTGGAAGCACACAACGCGAGCGGCCAAGTGACACCAAATTTCGGACAGGAACAAACCCCAGTGGTACCAGAGGTAAGCCCTCAGCGACTATTGCGGCCAGAGGGTGGCCGTTTTGAAAGTAGTTTATTTAGCACCGGCGAGCTGACACGCATTGCGCCTGGGCGCTACCAAAGTGACAATGCCTCCTGGAACGAGGCCGGCAGTCTTGTGCTGCGTGCTCAGTTACCGAATAATCGCTATTTAACCGCCGACGCGGACATCGGCAGCGAAGCTCAGGTTGGTAGATTCTACCCGTTTGGTTTTGAGCTTGATGAATCTTCGCTGCTCAACGCATGTCTGAGCGATACCCCGTTTAGCTATCTGGGCGACCCGAGCATTGAAGCCCAATATAGGCTGCACGCGGTGAATCGTGCGGGTAATGTACTGGTCAATTACACCGCCGAGCCGAATACGAATTATCAAGCCCAGTTCGGCTTCACTATTGTGGGCTCAGACATTGATGGTACGCGCTTATTTGCCAACCCAGACAACGCGCCGTCCGGTATCAGCAACGCCGCATGGCTCGATGGCGCACTCTCGTTTAATCAATCGGATGTCGATACGCCTCGATTACTTGGTATTCAGCGTCAAACATCGAACGTGGAAGAAGGGCCATATACCGGTGTTGAGCTCGGCCTGATAGTCGAGCAAAACCCCGACAACATAAACGGCATCGGTGTTTTCACATTAGATGGCACGGTTGACATGATCTTTGGCCGTTTGGTGCTGGATAACCTCGCAGGGCCCGAAGACGAAACCCTTAACATTATTGCACGGGTAGAGCGCTGGGACGGGCAACGTTTTGTCAGACACATTGCCGACAGCTGCACGCAACTCACTGCCAGTAACTTTGCGATCGGCGCCAACCCAAATACTCTAAATTCAAGTGTTGTCCGCAATGCTGGCGAGCAAATGCCTTTGACGCTGGGGCTCAGCAGTGAAGACTTTGGCTGGAGCCCAGCAGGTGCGTCTGGCGAATTTGAATTTAGTTACCAAGCGCCTGTTTGGTTACGCTATAACTGGGACGGTAGCGTCGAGCAAGACCCAAGTGCTACAGCGACCTTTGGCCAGTTTCGGGGCAATGACCGTATTATTTTCTGGCTGGAGCGGCGCTAGTCAGCGCCTACCTGGCCTTGTTCAAGCTCCGTCGTGGTTTGCGCTGGCTGCGCTAAAGGTAACGCGATAACCACCAGAGTACCTTTACCTTGCTCACTGCGCACTTTGAGCGCGCCACTGTGGTCACGCACGATACCGGTGGCAATACTTAAGCCTAAGCCAAAGTGCAAGCTGTCTTTACCCTCAGAATAAAAGGCCTCAGTGGCACGCTGCACCGTTTCATCTGACATGCCATCGCCATTGTCTTGAACTCGAATCTGCACATGGTCATCTTTAGTCAGCAACGCCACTTTGACGCTGACTTTGCCAGCGCTCGATTCAGCGGCGTTAACCAGCACATTTAATAACGCCATAAAAATTTGGCTTTCCACCACGCGTACTTTAGGCAGGTCTGCGACTGGCTCAAACACAAAACGTACTTTATTATCAAAGCGACTTAACAACACATTACGGCAATGGCGCACGGTGTCGTTTAAGTCGGTTTCCGCCAGCTCATTATTACCCGCAGTTTCTGTGGTGTCGCTTAAGGCATCGACCATCCGCCGCAGATCGTCCTGACATGACATGCTTTGAGAAATTAAGCCTGCACATTTTTCGTTACCCGCCAACTTATGGGCTTCAAGCAAGTGTTTGCGGCTTATATTAATCGCCTTCCCTGCTTCCTTGCCGACACCCGCGGCCAAAAGGCCCAAAGTGGCAAGCTTTTCTGCGCTAATTAAACGCGAGCGTGTGGTTTTAAAGCGCTCAATCAGTTGCATAAGTTTATGGTTGCGCTGCTCCAAATGCTGCTGCTTTTGCGCCAAACGTTTTTCGGCGTTTTTCGCGCGCACCACCAATTGGCGCAACTCAAGCTCGTCTTCGACAATGCGCGCCAAACGCCCCAACTGCTGTTGTTGCGAATCACTAAGTTCTCGTGGACTATGGTCGATTAAGCATAACGTGCCCAGCACTAAATCGCCCTGAGCTTTAATCGGCGCGCCTGCATAAAAGATAACTGGCTGCTCTGTTGTCTCTGTCAATGGATTGCCAGTGAAACGCGGATCCTTAGTAGTATCTTGAATCACCATCATATCGCCTTGCTCGACCACATGACCACAAAACGAAATCTCACGTGAGGTCTCTTTGATATCTAAGCCGCAGCTTGACTTAAACCACTGACGTTTATCATCGACCAGGCTAATTAATGCTACCGGAACAGAGAACATTTCAGCGGCAAGCTTGGTGATATTGTCAAAACGCTCCTCAGGGGAAGTATCCAGCACTTTTAATGCAGTTAAATGCGCTAAGCGCTGCGCTTCATTGGCAGGCGTTCCTGGCTGCTGCATGGTGTCCTCCAGCGTGCACATATATAACTAGGGTTAAAATATCAGATTGCACGAATTAATCCAGATCCCCAGCATCGGGAATACCGTAAGCTTAGTAACAGAATCAACAAACAGGAAACTCGTCATGACCGAATCGGCACCCGTGCCTCATCAGTTGACCCGCAGTGATATTGCCGCGATGCCTTCGCGTTATCGCGCTCAGCTTATTAATAGTTTAACTGGCTTTAAACCCGCCAACTTATTAGCGACCCAAAGCCTGCAAGGGCAGCCCAATGTTGCAATGGTGAGCTCCGCAGTTCACTTGGGTGCCGACCCTGCATTACTTGCCTTAGTGATGCGGCCGCCCGTGGTTGAACGCCATAGTTTGGACAATATTCGTGAAACGGGTGTGTATACACTTAACCATGTGCACCGCGACATTCTGGAACAAGCCCATCAAACCGCAGCTAAATATCCACGCCAGGTGTCAGAATTTGACGCCGTTGGGCTCAGTATTGAGTACCCATTTAGCTTTGCTGCCCCTGCGGTGGCTGAATCTCGTTTGCAAATCGGGTTACGCTTGGTGGAAATAGTGCCGATTAAGCACAACGGCACAGAGATGGTGATAGGCGAAATCGACTGGGTGCAAATTAAAGACGATATATTGCACGCCGAAGGATATGCAGCCATTGAAGAAATTGGTAGCGTAACCGTATCAGGGTTAGACAGTTATCATCTTACCCATTCATTAGGTCGCCTCGGCTACCCGAGCGTGTAGCGACGATTTTCAACAAGGAATTGTGTATGTCCATCCAGTCTTTACGCGTTTTTATTACAGGCGGCGCCAGTGGCCTCGGTCATGCCCTCGCCAAAGCTTGTCTGGCCCGCGGCGCCCGCGTGTGTATTGCCGATATTTCAGAGCCTGCCGAACCACTCGACGGCGTGCTTTATTTGCCCTGCGATGTCACCGAGTTAGCACAACTGGAAGCGGCTTGCGATACACTAAGCCAGCGCTGGGGCGGCGTTGACTGGGTGTTCAACAACGCCGGTGTCGCTCAGGTAGGCCCGATTGAAACCGTCAGCATGGACGATTGGCACTGGATTATTCAAATTAACTTGCTAGGTGTGGTGCGCGGCTGTAAGGCTTTTACCCCGATGCTTAAACGCCAAGGCCACGGCCATATTATTAATGTGGCATCGATGGCAGGCTTACTCGATGTCGCCAACATGAGCAGTTATAACGCCACCAAGGCTGCGGTAGTGTCACTGTCAGAGACACTGCACAACGAGTTAGCGCCCCATGGGGTCGGGGTAAGTGTGGTGTGTCCCTCGTTCTTTCGCACCAATTTGGGCCAAGCCATGCGCAGCACCATCCCAAATATGGACAAATCCCTCGACAAGCTGATGCAAAAAAGCCCACTCAATGCCGATGACGTTGCCGCGTTGGTCCTGCGGGCGGTAGACCGCAAGCAGTTCTATATTTTGCCCCACGCACCTGCGCGGCGGCTTTGGTTAGCCAAGCGCTTATTGCCGCGTAACTGGTATGTGCGCTTAGTGCGCAAAGGCGGTAAGCCTGGTGGCATTAAAAAAGCCAGCCGCTAACCGCGTCTGGCTTCTCCTGCGCATCGTTTGGAGCAGTATTTCACCTGCTTCCAATCGCGCTCCCACTTCTTGCGCCAACTAAACGGGCGCTGACATTGCGGGCAAATCTTGCTTGGTAGCTGAGACTTTTTCATCTCACTGCGCCAACCATTATGCGTTGAACACAGCTTTTAGCAAGCTTCCGTGTTGACGGTCACTGTTGGACGTGCATTTTCGCTAGCTGACTGAACGTACTCTACCTGACATGCATCACCACCATCAGTTACTACATCGCGACCTTGAGGCGTGATACGCACTGTGTCGTCATCCACACTGAAATCCCAATCACCAGCACTCACATTCAATGCACTCTGCAAGCCCTCTGCTGTCGGGTAACCATAAGCCGTCGCAACGGTAGCGCTGCCTGATTATCAAGAACCGAGTCGTGTGCTTAGTCGTCGCCCAATTTCCAATTCAATGAATCACCTGCCCAGTAAGGCACAAAGCTCTGACCGGCAATGCTGACCGTTTGCGGCACTTGCCATGTACGTTGCTGCAGTACGATGCGCTCTTGATTGCGCGGTAAACCATAAAAATCAGCCCCAAAGTGACTGGCAAACGCCTCAAACTTGTCCATCGCATCAAACAGCTCAAATAAATGTGCGTAAAGCTCTATCGCCGCAGGGGCGGAATAACACCCTGCGCAACCACAGGCCGCCTCTTTCTTATCCTGCGCGTGCGGCGCTGAGTCAGTCCCCAGGAAAAACTTTGGATTGCCACTTAACGCAGCCTGTTGCAACGCTTGTTGATGCGTCCGGCGCTTTAAAATCGGCAAACAATAATGGTGCGGGCGAATGCCGCCTACCAACATATCGTTGCGGTTCATCAGCAAATGCTGCGGGGTAATTGTCGCGGCCACGGTCGGGCCTGCTGCGAGCACAAAATCGACCGCGTCTTGGGTGGTGATATGCTCAAGAATAATTTTTAAGGTGGGGTGCTTGGCATGCAACGGCTTTAAATAGCGGTCAATAAACACTTGTTCGCGGTCAAAAATATCAATCTCGCTGTCCGTCACTTCGCCATGCACCAACAACGGCACTTGCAACTCCGCCATGGCTGCAAACACCGAGCTCAAACCATCAATATCGGTGACGCCAGATGCTGAGTTCGTGGTTGCGCCCGCCGGATACAACTTAAAACCAATAACATGCGGGTTTGCCGCCGCCTCACGAATGGTATCGACGCTGGTTTGCTGGGTTAAATATAAAGCCATGAGTGGGTCAAAATCGCTGCCCTCGGGTACATGCGCCATAATGCGCTCACGGTACGCCAATGCTTGCGCCACCTCCGTGACCGGCGGCACCAAGTTGGGCATGATCACCGCGCGCTTAAACTGCCGGGCGGTAGCCGGCACCGTGCCAGCCAGTAAGTCACCGTCGCGTAAATGTAAATGCCAGTCGTCCGGGCGGGTCATGCTAAATTGCTTACTCATGGGGCTCTCCTGGTTTAAATTCGCGCGCTATTTTAGCATTACTCACTCGACAATGCTTGTACTGGGTCAAGACGAGACGCCTTACGAGCTGGCAAGAAGCCAAAAATTAACCCAGTCAAAAACGCACAAGCGAACGCCAATACCACAGGTGCCGTGGCATACAGTACAGGCGTACCTAGGCGCTCAATCAGCGCCGTGGCACCCAAGCCAATGGCCACACCGAGCACGCCACCGAGCAAAGAAACCGTCAATGCTTCAATTAAGAACTGTTGCATAATATGCAAACGCCTTGCCCCAGTGGCCATGCGCACGCCAATTTCCCGGGTACGCTCGGTCACACTAACCAGCATAATGTTCATCACGCCAATACCGCCTACCACTAACGAAATCACCGCAATGACGCCGAGCAGCACGGTCATGGTATTTTCTGTTTCTGTCTGGGTTTCAATAATCGACGCCATGTTGCGAATGGTAAAGTCTTCGACCCCGTGGCGTTCAAGCAATAAGTTGTGCACCTCTTGGTGGGTCTGGTGCATCAACTGGGTGTTATCCACCGCAATGGTGATGTTGCGCACGAAACGCTGCCCGAATAAACGTAGCGAGCCGGTGCTGAATGGTACTAACACGACGTCGTCCTGGTCTTGCCCCCAAGGTGACGCACCGCGTTCTTGCATCACTCCTATGACCCTAAACAGCACATTGTTAATTAACAAAAACTCGCCCAGTGGGTCACGATCAGGGAACATTTGCCGCGCAACCGTATGCCCTATCACCGCCACGGTATTGGTCATTTCCTCGTCTTCTTGGGTAAAAAAGCTGCCCTGCTGAGGAAACCAGTTGCGTGCCATCGGGTAGGTTGCATAGGTTGCATTGACTTGGGTTTGCTGGTCAAACCCTGCACGGCGCAACGTTTGCGACCCCGTCAATTCAGGCACGGCCGCCAGCACATTCGGCAATTCATTGATCGCGTCTGCGTCTTCAGGCACTAAGGTTGCGACGTTCCAGCGCCCACGTTGATTCGGCGCGCCCGGGAATACCGACAGTAAGTTGCTGCCCATCGCACTAATCCTGTCCACCACCTCTTGCTGCGCCCCTTGCCCTATCGCCAGCATAGAAATCACCGAGGCGACGCCAATGACAATCCCTAACAAGGTCAGCATAGTTCGAAATACGTTGGCTTTGAGTGAGCGCGCAGCAGTCGCAAAGGCTTCACCTAAATCATTCAGTACATTGCCTTTGCCACGTGCTGGGGTAACCTTTGGTTCAGCTACAACGACGGCGTCCTCGCGTTTGTTATCTGCGACAATATGACCGTCTTTGATTTCGATAAGTCGGTCAGCATGGGCCGCCACTTTCGGGTCATGGGTGATCAAAATAATGGTATGACCTTGACGCGACAGCTCTGCCAGCAACGCCATCACGTCTTTACCACTTTGGCTGTCAAGGGCACCGGTCGGCTCATCAGCCAAAATAATATCACCACCGTTCATCAGTGCCCGTGCAATCGACACCCGTTGCTGTTGACCTCCGGACAATTGGCCGGGCTTGTGGTCAAGGCGTTCTGCGAGCCCCAATTGCGAGAGTAAGGCTTTCGCGCGTTCGCGACGCTCAGTCGCAGGCCGCCCGGAGTACACAGCGGGTAGCTCGACATTTGCCACCGCATCTGCTGCGGCAAGCAAGTTATAGTTTTGGAATACGAACCCAAAGGCGTCGCGCCGCAGCGCCGCAAGTTCGTCATGGTCCAGCGCACTCACCGCACGGCCGCGAAACTCATAATCACCCTCGGTGGGTTTATCTAAACAGCCCAAAATATTCATCAGCGTCGATTTGCCGGAGCCGGAGCTACCCACAATGGCGACGAATTCACCCGCCTGAATATCAAGGTCAATGCCGTGCAACACCTGAGTAGTCAGTTCACCACTCTGATAACTTTTGGTGATGCCGCGTAAGCGGATCAATGGCACCGATTGTGATGCCTGCGCAACTTGATTATCCACGCATACCTCGACCACCGCCAGCTGCCATCGGCGCAGCATTGGCGGCTGGGATCACCACTTGGGCGCCAGCATCAATGCCACTTTCAATCGCCGTATGTACACGGTCGCTTACCCCAGTCGACACCCGCACTTGACGCTGGCTGCCGTCACTGGATATCACCTCCACGTAGGCACCCTCACGGTCGCGGCGCACCGCCGCGGCTGGCACGGTTACCGCATCACGCGCCGCATCGGCGATGAAAAATACGTTGGTGGTCATTTGTGTCATCAAACGACCCTCGTCGTTTGGCACTTCAAACAGCGCGTTGTATAGCACCACGTTGTTCTCAACGACAGGGGTCGGTTCGATCAAGCGCAGCTCACCGTGCCAGCGCTGGGTGCGATTCCCCATGGTGGTAAAATAGACCGGCATGCCTAGTTCTAAGCGCCCGATATCCGCTTCCGATACTTGGGCTTCTACGGTCATTTCACTTAGATCCGCAATGGTAAGTATGGTCGGCGTGGTTTGTGCTGCATTCAGGGTTTGCCCACGGCGCGCTTCAATACTGACCACAGTGCCACTCATAGGGGCGAAAATACGGGTATAATTAAGATTCGCTTCCGCGGCACGCAAACTCGATTGGGTCTGGTCAATTTGAGCACGAATTGAATCAACCTGGGCCTGAGCCTGCTGCATGGTGGCGCGCGCCGTCTCTACCAACTCTTCGGAGGTTAAACTAGCCCCCTGCAAGCGTTCCTGGCGCTGATAGTTTAATCTCGAGAGTTCGTATTGGGCTTCACGTTCGCGCAGTACCGCCTGTTGGTTACGCAATTGGGCTTGATTCGATTCCACCTGCGACTCCAATAGCGTCGGGTCAATTTCCGCCAATAATTGCCCTTGCTCCACTTGATCTCCAACTTCTACCAGTAAGCGCTCGAGCTGGCCGGATACCTGCGCACCTACATCAACGAAGTCACGTGGTTGCAGCCGGCCAGTCGCAGTCACTAAGACCTCCACATCGCGCACCTCGGCGCGCGCAGTATTGACTTGCTGACGGGTGTCAGGCGCTGTCCACTTGAGGTAACCCCAAACGGCTACAGCAGCCAATACCAATACGCCAATGGTTAATCCTAATTTACTGCCGCCATACTGCTTTTTCATCTGTTGCTGTTCCTTATTGGCTCCGTTCTGGAGCACCCCCGAATGAATCGACACCGGCTTCTTGCAACGCTTGCAACCAGTGTCTTCGACAGCACGAAACATAACGATCATTGCCACCGATTGAAATTTGTTCCCCACTTGCAATCGCTTTTCCTTGGGCATCCACCCGCAGGGACATGGTTGCTTTACGTCCACAGTGACAAATTGTTTTCATTTCCACTAACTTGTCGGCAATCGCTAACAACGCAGCGCTACCGGCAAATGCCTGCCCAAACGCGTCGGTGCGAATGCCATAGCACATCACAGGTACATTCAACACATCACACACCCGCGCCAGTGCCCAGACTTGCTCACTGCTTAGAAATTGTGCTTCATCGAGTAGTACGCAATCCAGCGGCCCTTGCGCTAGTTGGTCACTCAACAATTGAAATAAGTTCGATTCAGGACCAAAAGTAAGCGCCTCACGGTCAATCCCCAAACGTGAGTGAATATGACCGACGCCACCGCGGGTATCCAGCGCTGGGGTGAGTAGTAACACATTCTGCCCGCGCTCTTCGTAATTGTGAGCCACCTGAAGTAAGGAGGTGCTTTTGCCTGCATTCATTGCTGAATAGGTGAAATATAAAGACGCCATACACTGCCAAAAACGATTAAAATAAAAGACTTCGCAATAGTGCGTAAATTTACGCGTAAACGCCACCACTGGTAATCTTTTCTTACAGTTTTTCGGTGAACTGCGGGTTTTGTGGTATGATACGCGGTTAAGTTCACCCAAGGTACAGGAGTTTCTCTGCATGTCTCAATCCAGTTTCCCGCACAGCAAATATTCTCTCGACTTCATCAAGGAAATGCCCAAAGCTGATTTGCATTTACACCTTGATGGCAGCTTACGCCCTGAGAGCCTGATAGACATGGCAAAGCGCAGCAAAATTGAGTTGCCAAGCTACACCGTTGACGGCCTTTTTGACCTGGTGTTCAAAGAGAACTATCAAAACCTTGGTGAGTATTTGCATGGTTTCCAATACACCTGCTCGGTACTGCGCGATTTAGAAAGCCTACAGCAAGCGGCCTATGAATTAGCCCAGGACAATTTGGCTGAAGGCGTTAACTACATTGAAATTCGCTTTGCGCCACAGTTATTAATGGACCCTGCGCGCGGCATCACGTTTGACAAGGTCATGCATGCTGTCAATGATGGTTTGGCACAGGCACAGCGCGAGTACAACCAAAGCGATGCGGTGAAACAGCAGGGCAAGCCTCCGTTCCATTACGGCATCATTAATTGCGCAATGCGCATGTTCGGCGCCAAAGGCTTTTCCCCCTACTACACCCAAATGTTCCAGCTATTGGCCGACCACAAACCAATTGATGTGATTAAGTCAGCGGCGATGGAGCTGGTTCGCGCCAGTGTGCGGGTGCGTGATGAACAAGGCCTACCGATTGTAGGTTTGGATATCGCAGGGCAAGAAATTGGCTATCCAGCGCATAAATTTAAAGACGTTTACGAATATGCACAAGAGAACTTCCTGCTCAAAACCGTGCATGCGGGCGAAGCGTACGGCGCCGAGAGTATCTTTGAAGCCTTGACCCAATGTCAGGCCGACCGCCTTGGTCATGGCTACTCACTATTTTCACCTGACATGATCGAAGACGAGCAGATTACTGACAAGCAGGCCTATGTGAAAAATTTAGCGTCCTATATTGCTGATCGCCGCATCGCAATTGAAGTGTGCTTAACCAGTAACATGCAAACTAACCCGGCTATCGGTGAATTGAAGCACCATAATTTTGGACATATGCTAAATAACCGCTTGGCGACAGTTATATGTACCGATAACCGCTTAGTGTCACGCACCACAGTAAGCAACGAGTACAAGCTCGCCCTTGATACCTTTGATGTGCCGCTTAAACGCTTGAAAGACATTGTGGCTTACGGGTTTAAGAAAAACTTCTTCCCTGGCAACTATGTAGAAAAACGCGCCTATGCCAAACAAACCTTAGAATATTTCGACAAGGTTGCGCATAAATACGGCTTCATTTAAGTCATTGGTACGAATCATGCAAAGCTCCGTTAGAGACCACTAGCGGAGCTTTTTTATGCTCAATATTTCAACCCAAGCCAATCTATCTGCCGTATACGAAGCGAATCCGGCGAGCCAAGCCCAGCGCCAGCAGCAACACGCCAGCGCAGAGCAATCAGCCGCGCTGATTCAGTCGCTGCAAGCACCAAGTCAAAGCCGTGAAGGCTTCTTAGAGGAAGCGCAGCGCCTGACATTGCTGGCGCGCATGGGCGTCGACATTGACACGCTGAACGACATTGAAGGTAAAATTGAACAGTTAGAGAGCATTGAGACGCGTAATAAAGAGCAGCAAAGCGAGTTAGAGAGCTTATTAGAGCAACGCAAACAACTGTTTCGTGATGCCATGGAGCGCAAAAACGGCGAAAACTTGCCGGCTGGCAGCATAATGTCCTTTCACGTATAGTAGCGTTTTTATTTTGCCCGTGTGATTTATGTTAAAAGCTACTTGTTTACGTGCATTGCCGCTCGGCTTGATACTGCTTGTCACCGCTGCCTGTGCACCTTTAGGCTCAGAGCCAGTCAGCACGCCCCCACTGACCTTGCATATTGCCCATATCAACGATACCCATTCGGCCTTTGACCCAATTGATGGTCAATTTCAGGCGCAGGAACAGCGCGTATATAACCAGTGGGGCGGACACCCTCGCCTGCTGACCCGAATTGAACAACATCGCCAAGCGGCCAGTGACCATCAGTTGCCGTTTCTGGTATTGCACGGCGGCGATGCCTGGCAAGGTACTGCCTATTTCAAGGTCAATGAAGGGCGTATGAATGCCGACATTCTAAGTCGCATGGGCATTGATGCGATGGCATTGGGTAATCATGAGTTTGACCTCAGTAACGCGCATTTAAATACCTTTATCGAGTACATCAACTTCCCAGTCCTGGCCGCTAACATTGATACCAGTAATGACCCTGATTTAGCGGACCAAGCCAACCTCAAGGCCTACACGCTATTTCGCTTTGATGGCGCCGAAAAACGAGTTATCACCCGTGCCGATATCAGCCAAGCTCAGCGCCAAGGCGCTCAGGTAGTCGCTGTATTTGGTATCGCATTAGACGACATGCCGAGCATCTCACCGAATGTCGGCGAAGTGATTTTTCACGATATGGTGACCAGCGCACAAGCCATGGTAGATGAGTTGCAAGAACTTGGGGTGGCGCACATTTTAGCCGTCACTCACGTAGGCAATGCCGTCGATGTCAGCATTGCCGCCCAAGTGAACGGTATTGATGCGATTATTGGTGGTCATTCCCATTCACTACTCGGTGACTTTCGCGAGCTTGGCTTAGGCCAGAGCGCAAGGCCTTATGCTGAGCGCGTAGCGAATCCTAATGGCACCAGCTTTACCTGTGTTGTGCAGGCAGGTGAATACGCGCAAGCCGTCGGCTTGTTAGAGCTTAGCTTTGATGCCGATGGTCAGTTAACCGCATGTGGAGGCGGCAACACAGTACTTAGTAATGCCGCACTTAGTAATGCCGCATGGTTTAGCGATGCCGAACGTCAGCAAAGCATGCCCAGCACCAAGGCAAATGACATCAAACAATGGCTTCAGAACGTCGAAGGTTTTGCTATCGTCGATGAAGATCCGGCACTTCGCGAGGTCATTGATACCACGTACCGCGAGCCTATGCTTGCCGCGTATGGTGCGCCCATCGGTAGTTTACCTGAGCCTATCATGCATGTACGCCGCCCTGGCGACAGCGGTAGCGATCAACACGGCTCGCAGTTAGCTCCGCTGATTGCCGCCGCGCAATTCAACTACGCCAATAGCCCAGCCGTGCAGCGCATTACTGGGCTTAAGCCTGACTTTGCACTTGTCGGCGCGGGTGGTATTCGCAGCGGTTTAGAAGAGGGCGAAATTCGTGAAGGCACCATTACCTTAGAAGTGCTGCCGTTTGCCAGCCCCCTGTCTATCGTGCCACTGCGTGGTTCTGTGGTGCGTGACGTAATTGAGCAGACCATTATCGCAACCTTGCCAGACGGTGCCCACGCCGGACGTTTTCCCTATGGTGGTCAGCTACGCTATACCTTCCGTGAAACCGATGCAGGGATTGACGGCGAAGTGACTAGCATTCAATTAAATACGGGCACCATTGATGCCCCGCGTTGGCGCGATTTAGAAGATAACGTGTTGTATAACGTGGTCATGAATAGTTATATCGCCACCGGCAATGATGGCTGGCTAGCCGTCGCGGAAGCTCAGCGTGAGCGCAGTGATCGCGTTGACTTAATATATGTGGATGGTGAGCTGCAGACACGCGCCGTCGCGCGTATTCGCGCTTTAGAGGGTGGACGCTTGCAGGTCGAGTATCAAGGACAAGGCATCGATTGTAGCGCCAGTGACGTTGCGTGCAATACCGACGCAACCGCGGTGGTCAGTTACCTTCAACAACGCAGTCAAGCTGCCAATGGCGTATTACTTCCCCTTAGTTACCCGACAGTCACGCTTGAGCGGGTAAATCACTAAGCATCAAAATCAGCCAGCGGGGCTTGCACAAAGTCTAGCAATGCCTCGCTGGTTAATGGCCGTGCGAAATAATAGCCTTGGGCTAAGTCGCAGCCATGTTCGCGCAACCACTGCGCCTCTTGTGCTTGCTCGACGCCCTCGGCCACGACCCCGTAACCTAACCCCTTTGCCATCTGAATAATGGAAGCGAGTAAAAACTGATTACGCTGCCCTTTGAGCAAGTCGACGATAAAACTGCGGTCAATTTTTATCCAGTCAGCCGGCAACGTATTGATATATTGCAATGAACTATACCCGGTACCGAAATCATCGATAGCAATCGCGACACCATGCTGACGTAGGGTCAGCAATTCACCATACGCCACTTGTTGATTGCTCACTAAACCTGACTCGGTGACTTCAAGGGACAACATATTTGCATTCAGCTGTCGTTGCTTAAGCTCGCGCAAAAAGAAATCGGCAAAACCAGATACCAATTGCTGCGCTGCGACATTCACCGCAAGTTCAAAGTCATTATCCACCAGTTGCTGCTGCGCCCAATCGCCACGCAAGCGCATGGCTTCTACGATAATACGGTCGCCGATTTGACGTATATCGCCTGTTTCCTCAGCGAGCGCAATAAACTCCAATGGACTAATCGCCCCCAGTTCAGGGTGTTCCCAACGTAATAAGGCTTCCGCCCCAGTCACTCGCTGGCCTGCTAAATCGATTTTTGGCTGTAAGGCTAAATGCAATCCGGTATTAAAGGTCACTTCGGCTAAGTCTAATTTGAGCCGATACTGACGCGCCTCAGCCTCACTTAAGGCTTGGCTGTACTCGCCAACTTGATTATCACCACCACGTGGCACCGCTTGAATCGCAAAGCGCAGCAACTGCTCAGCATCTTGTTGCTCTGAAGCTGCCAGCTCTTGTCGGTGATGGTAAACGCCCACACGCGCATGCACGCGCCCATGCACAAGATTCAAAATTTTCGCGTCGATTGCCGCAGTAATAAGACTCACCGTCTGACACACGTGCTGCGGATTATGGGTTAAGCAGATGAGATACATATTACTGTCGTAATGCCCTAGCCAGCCACCTTTATCAGTGACGAGATCAGTCAAACTGCGCGCAATCTCCAGCTGTAAATTATCTGCAATCTGCTGGCCTCGAACACGGCTGATGTCGTCCATACCGTAGACAGCGACCGCAAGTAGACTAAAATCCTGATCGCCTGCAAGCTCGGCATCTAGTTGTTGGCTAATGTAGCGGCGGTTACCTAAACCAGTGGCAGGGTCAGTGACCGATAGCACGCGCAGAGCTTCAGTTTGGCTCTCGACTGTGGCCTCAAGTTCGCTATTAATCGCTAACTGCTGCTTACTTTCAGCACGCTTCTTCAGCAAATTAGTCAGCCGCTGTACTACTTCAAATTGGTTAAACGGCTTAGTAAGGTAATCTTGCGCCCCCATCTCCAAAGCAGACAGTTTTATCTGCTCGTCGTTATCGGCAGTTAAAACCATTATCGGTGGCACATGCAACGACGCCTTGTCAGCATAGCGTTCGCGATAATACTGCTGCACCATCTCAATCACGTCGAGTCCGCTTAAATGCGGCATGCGCATATCGAGCAGTAAGGCGTCTGGCTGCACTTCTAAGGCTGGCAGCATTTTACGCGGATCCTGAATACACAGGATCTGCTCGTACCCTTCTTCTTCAAGAATCGCTTCGAGTAAAAGTAAGTTTTCCAACTTGTCATCTAAAATAACTATCTTAGCTGCTGCTGGCGTCATCGTGTTTCGCTTCTATGTGTTGCAACAGATCGTACAGTTCTTCCACCGCTAAGGGTTTGGTTAAGTAAGCATCAAAGCCTTGATCTAAACCGCGTCGTACGTCTTTTTCCATTGCATTAGCCGATAAAGCCGCCACCGAAATATGTTGCAGGCTTTCGTCCATCCGGATTTGCTCTAAGGCTTCAAAGCCATTCAAGCCCGGTAAGTTGATATCCATTAGAATCAGCTCTGGCATCAGTTGCCGCGCCAATTGCAAACCTAATTGTGCATCGTGGGCACAGGTCAGCTCAAAGTTGTCATGCTCGCTGAAAATATCTTCCATTAGGCGCTGATTCGCAGGGTTATCTTCAATGTATAACACACGAATATGACGATCAAATTCGGCGTCACTGCCCGCCTTAAGTTCATCAATGCTGGTGTCTTGTTGCTTCGACATCGGCAAGGTAACGTGAAACACTGTGCCTTCACCTTCCACTGATTCAGCTTCAATGTTTCCAGCCATTAATTCCGTTAAGGTACGTGTAATAGACAACCCAACCCCAGTGCCCTCAATGCTTGAATTTTCTGCACCAAGACGATTAAACGGCTGAAACAGCTGACTGATTTTATCTTTGGCAATACCAATGCCATTGTCTTTAACCTGAATGTGCACCAGCTCACCATTAAGCGCCCAGTGCAAGCGCACATATCCGCCCTCGCGATTATACTTTACCGCATTACTCAGCAAGTTCATCAGCACTTGCTTGGTGCGGGTATAATCAGCATCAACCCGCACTTTGGGTAAAATGCGGGGGTCAAACTCAACCCGCACGCCATATTGCCCGGAAATGCTTTGGACTACGTTGACCGCCTCAGTCGCCGCATCGTGTAACGAAATACTTTCAATGGATAGCGGGATTTGCCCCGCTTCAATCTTGGCCAAATCGAGCACTTCGTTAATCAGCGCAAGTAAATGCTGACCGCTTTTGTAAATCTGTTCAACTTGGTTACGCTGACGCTCGGGTAATGGCTGCTTTTTGCTATTGACAAGTAGCTGGGCATAACCAAGCACGGAATTTAACGGGGTGCGCAGTTCATGACTCATAGACGATAAAAAGTCATTCTTGGCACGGCTCGCCGTTTCAGCAGCATCTTTGGCCTGTTGCAGTTCTTTATTGGCTCGCTCACGTTCTTCCAATTGACGATACAAGCGAATGAGTAATGCGCAGGTAGCAGTAAAAGGCTTTAAGCGCCCGACTGTCTGCTGGCTAAATGCTTCACTGCTGTTGGCGAGTGCGAACATCCCTAGAATTTCATCACCATCCATAATGGGCACACCCACATAGTTGTGCAGCGGCGGATGGCCCTCGGGCTGACCACCACGCCTAGGGTCTTGGGCAAATTCGTTACTAATCAAAGTTTGGCCTTGGGCAAATACCTGACCGAGCATGGTGTCGGGGTTACTCAAGGTCATTTGCCCTGCGCGCAATTGCTCAAGCAAGCGGCGCGAAGGTTCGTCCCAAGATAAATCTGTAATGGCGTGGATTTTAAGCTTTTTTGTGCCCGCGATACACTCACCGATCAGCGCATATTGGCTGTCGGTTAAGTCCCGTAACGCCTGCTCTAAGAAGGTCCAAAGACGGTCTCCTGACATCAGCGCGCTGTAGTCCGTAAGCCCTGTTAGCAACACTTGCAGCAGTTTGTCTTGTTCTTCCAAGCGCGCTTGCGTCGCCATCAGTTGCGATTGCTCGTCATAGCGACGCACTAACACCTCGGCCTGGCGCGTCAGCAAACGCTGTAATTCGCGCTGCTTCGAGGTTAATGTCCGCGGCTTCGTATCAATAATACACAGCGTACCCAGCACATGCCCTTGTTCGCTAAAAATAGGGAAACCGGAATAGAAGCGAATGTGCGGCGCCCCGGTAACTAACGGATTGGCTTTAAATCTCGCGTCAGCGGCAGCGTCGTGCACTTCAATGTGCTCGCGTGCACTAACCGCATGGTCGCAAAACGCCACACCCCGTGGCGTCTCACATACACTTAAGCCGACTTGACTTTTAAACCATTGGCGCGCTTCGTCTACCATAGACACCGCTACGATAGGAACGTCGAATAATAGCTGGCAAAGTTGGGTCAATTGATCAAATTCAGCGCTGGACTCTGAATCGAGTAACCCAGTCTCACGCAATGCTTTTAGGCGTGCGGCTTCATCTTTGGCCTGTTGCGAACTGGTATGCGTAGGTGTTGACTCAGTCATAAGTACTCAATTTGTCCATTATTGGCCTTGGGGTTTGACCCATACTGGTGTTATCGGTCAAGTTTGCTTAGGCTACAACAGTTTTACACTCGGCGCTAACCTCGGTAGACTCAAATCTATACAACAGAGGATGCCAACATGAAGCAACCCGACCCTATTCAGCCGGAATTATCCCCAGAGGACGCCACTACTCAATTGCGACGCTTCGAAGTGCGCTCATCAGAGGCCTTACTACAACTTCTGGACAACGGCGAAGTCGGCCTCTGGGAGTGGAACATCGCCAGCGGCGAAAATCTTGTCTCGGTAGCATGGGCAGCTATGCTCGGCTACGAACTGAGTAAGCTACAGCCGACTAATTATGAGCGTTTCAGCCAACTGATTCACCCGGACGATATCGCCGAAGTTGAATCCAACGTAAAAGCCCATATCGAAGGCAAAGTGCCTAAATACAAAGCCAACTTCCGTTTGCGCCACCAGCAAGGGCATTGGATCTGGGTCAAAGCGCGCGGCCAAATTACCGAATGGGACAGCCAAGGAACGCCCACGGTCATGTCCGGTATCCACCTTGAAATTACAGCACTTAAGACCACCGAGGAAACTCTGCGTACCCGTTCAATAACGGATGAAATGACGCGTTGGTTCAATCGCGGTCATTTTTTGCACGCGGGCTCAAGGGCGGTAAAGCGTGCCCAACGTCAGCACACCCGGCTTGCACTGATCATGTTCGACATAGACCATTTCAAATCAATTAACGACAGTTATGGCCACGCCACGGGCGATAGCGTGATTCAAAAGGTGACGCAGTTAGTTGGTAGACGCGTGCGTAGTGTTGATATTGCCGCACGCATGGGCGGTGAAGAATTTGCTATTTTACTGGAAGGCGCCAGCTTGGGCGATGCGCGCAGCATCGCCGAGCAAGTGCGCAAACAAATCAGCGGTACAGAATTTAAAACTACTTCAGGCCTAAACTTTCACGTCACCATTAGTTTTGGCGTCAGTATGCTGCAACCCGAGGACAGCAGCATCGATAGCTTATTAAGCCGCGCTGACAGTGCTTTATATAAAGCCAAAACCAACGGCCGTAACCGCACGGAATTGGCTTAATTTGGGGTAACCTAACATTCAGAACGGGATATCGTCGTCAAAATCCGAGTCTGGTGCGAGTGGTTGCGGCTGAGGTGCACGGTTAGACTGCCCACCTTGCTGTTGACCACCCTGCTGGCCGCCAAATCCGCCTTGTTGTTGACCGCCGCCTTGCTGACCGCCAAAACCACCTTGCTGCTGTCCACCGCCTTGCTGACCGCCAAAACCGCCTTGCTGCTGTCCACCGCCTTGCTGGCCACCTTGTGGTGCGAAACCACCTTGGTTACCACCAAAGTTGCCGCCGCCTTGACCGCCTTGACCACGACCATCAAGCATTTGCATGTCATTACACACAATTTCCGTGGTGTAGTTGTCTTTACCGTCCTGGCCTTGCCACTTACGTGTTTGCAGGCGCCCTTCGATATAAACTTTGGAGCCTTTGCGCAGGTATTCACCCGCGATCTCAGCTAAGCGACGATAGCAAACCACACGGTGCCACTCAGTTTGCTCTTTTTGTTCACCGGTTTGCTTGTCCTTCCAGGTTTCACTGGTCGCCACGCTTAAGTTGGCAATCGCGGTGCTGTTTTGGGTATAGCGTACCTCTGGGTCGGCGCCCAAATTTCCGATTAAGATAACTTTATTAATTCCACGACTGGCCATGCCTCGCTCCTTTACTTTATATCATTCGCTTTTCTAATTACTGCGTCGCCGAAAATTGGGCAATACACGCTTGCGCCGCCTTACTATCATAGGCATCACGACGCACTTTTAAATAACTCATCTGTTCATTGGCGATTACCACCGCCTCAATCACCCCAGCTTGCTCAGCTAACGCCTGCGCTAGTGCGCCAGCCTGCGCAGGCTTCACGCTAGGACACGCCAGGCTGACATTCGCAACCCCAACCACCGGCTGCATACGCAAACTGGCCGTAAACCAAATGGCTAATAGCACCATACAGAATAAAACTACGCCGGTCATGCCAAAATACAGATACAGTGCACCGCCGCTGATACCACCAGCAAAGGCACCAAAAAATTGAAAGCTGGTGTAAATGCCGCTCGCGCTGCCTTTACTACCTGCAGGTGCATATTGCGCCAGCATCGCAGGAAGGCTTGCTTCAAGATAGTTAAAACCGATAAAGAAAATCCAGACCCCAAGCACCAAACCAAGTAAAGAGTGCGCAAAAGACGCGATTACCGCGAATGCCACAAGTAATAGCATAATCGCAAACCTAAACGTTGGTAGTTGTCGCTGACGTCGAATTGCATAAAACATCAGTGGCACCATGACCACGAACGACAGTAACAGCGTGGGGAAGTACAACCAACCATGTTGCGCCGCATTGAGCCCTGCGCTGACCAAGGTCGTGGGTAAACTTACAAACCATGCGGTTAGCACCAAGTGCAGCACAAAAATACCTAGGTTCAAGTGTGCCAGCTGAGGTGTCAGCAACAAACGCTTCAGTTCCGTTTTAACCGGTAGCAAATCGCGCTTGGGCGTTTTAGTCACCGCATCCGGGGTGACTGTTAGCACTAAACCTACCGCAAGCAACGCACTGGCTGCAGTAAACCAAAACAGGCCACTCATGCCAACATGGGCACCTAACCAAGGGCCCAGCACTAACGCAAGCGCAAATGACAGGCCAATACACAAGCCAATAACGGCCATGACTTTGGGTCGTTGCTGGTCACGTGAACAATCCGACGCCAACGCCAATACGGCACTGGCAATCGCGCCTGCGCCCTGCAAAGCACGGCCAACAATGACCCACGTTAGGCTATCAGCAAGCGCTGCCACCACGCTGCCCAAGGCAAATATTAATAAGCCGCCGACAATGACAGGTCGTCGGCCGATACGATCAGACACCCAGCCCATCGGAATTTGCAGCAAGGCTTGGGTAAGGCCATAGGCCCCAATCGCCATGCCAATCAAAAATGGTGAGTAATCGGGGTATTGTTGGCCATATACCGCAATCACCGGCATGATCAAAAACAGCCCGAGCATACGTAAGCCAAAGACGGACGCTAGCGAAGCCGCTGCCTTTTTCTCAACTGAATTTAATGCGTGTTTGTTCAAACCCGAATGCACCTGAAAACGTGGATAGACTGGGTGGATAATATTGGCACGAGAGTGTACCAGAAAGCATCACAACGCACTATGTTGAAAGCATGCATTGCCAGTATGTGCTGGCTGCGCTTGCTGCAAATCTGTGCGATAATAGAGGATTAGCTCAGCCTCCGGGCACCCTCACCTTAAGCCAAAAGAAGTCGGAGACTATGGATAAAATTGACATTCGTGGGGCGCGTACTCACAACTTAAAGAATATTCATCTCGAAATTCCGCGCGATAAACTTGTCGTGATCACTGGTCTATCTGGCTCGGGTAAGTCGTCCCTTGCATTTGATACCTTGTATGCGGAAGGTCAGCGGCGCTATGTTGAGTCGTTGTCTGCCTATGCACGTCAATTTTTGAGCTTAATGGAAAAACCTGACGTTGATTCCATTGAAGGTTTATCACCGGCCATTTCAATTGAACAGAAATCGACCTCACATAACCCGCGTTCGACCGTCGGTACCATTACCGAAATATACGATTACCTGCGCTTGATGTTTGCCCGCGTGGGCGAGCCTCGTTGTCCCCATCATGATTTACCTTTGGCTGCACAAACGGTCAGCCAAATGGTGGATAACGTGATGGCACTGCCAGAAGGCAGTAAAATTATGCTACTTGCGCCAGTCGTACAGGGGCGTAAAGGTGAGCACCAAAAGACCTTAGAGAATTTAGCGGCGCAAGGCTATTTGCGGGCGCGGGTAGATGGCAATGTCTGCGACTTAAGTGACCCGCCTAAGCTGGAATTGCATAAAAAACATGATATTGAAGTTGTGGTCGACCGCCTGAAAGTGCGTGACGGGCTAGAGCTTCGCCTTGCTGAGTCGTTTGAAACTGCGCTCGAGCTAAGTGGCGGCACGGCATTTATTGTGCCCATGGAAGGCGAGGGAGAATCACTTACCTTCTCTGCCAACTTCGCCTGTTCTGAATGTGGTTACAGCATGCAAGAACTTGAGCCGCGCATGTTCTCGTTTAATAACCCGGCAGGTGCCTGTCCTACCTGTGACGGCCTTGGGGTTGAGCAATTTTTTGCCGCGGAGAAAGTGGTTGCTAACCCAGAATTAAGTCTCACCGGCGGTGCTATTCGCGGCTGGGACAAACGCAATTTTTATTATTACCAAATGCTGCGCTCGTTAGCGGAGCATTATGGCTTTGACTTGAACGTGCCGTTCCAAAGTTTAGCCGCCAACACCCGCGACAAAGTGTTGTACGGCAGCGGTAAAGAAGAAATTAAGTTCAAGTATGTGAACGACCGTGGCGATACCGTGGTGCGTAAACATACCTTCGAGGGCATTATTCCAAATATGCAGCGCCGCTACCGTGAAACTGACTCGACTGCGGTGCGCGAAGAGCTTGCGAAGTATTTGGCTAGTCAGCCCTGTAAATCCTGCAACGGCACGCGCTTACGCGAAGAGGCTCGTAACGTATTTGTGGAAAATACAACCTTGCCTGAAGTCGTTGAGCGCTCTATTGGTGATGCCTTACATTTCTTCCAGACCCTAACGTTGACCGGTCAGCGCGCCAGCATTGCGGAGAAGATCTTAAAGGAAATTAACGACCGCCTTAGTTTCTTGGTCAATGTCGGGTTGAATTATCTCACCTTATCGCGCAGTGCCGAGACTTTGTCAGGGGGCGAAGCCCAGCGCATTCGTTTAGCCAGCCAAATTGGTGCAGGCCTGGTCGGTGTTATGTACGTGCTCGACGAGCCCTCAATCGGTTTGCACCAGCGTGATAATGAGCGCTTGCTCGATACCTTGCGTCACCTGCGCGACTTGGGCAACACCGTGTTGGTGGTGGAGCATGACGAAGATGCGATTCGCTGCGCGGACTATGTGATTGATATAGGCCCCGGTGCCGGTGTGCATGGCGGTGAAATTGTTGCAGCAGGCAGTGTTGAGGATGTGATTGCGAGCGAAGGCTCGCTCACCGGCGATTACCTGTCTGGACGCAAAGAAATTGCAGTGCCGAAGCAGCGCCACAAGCCGGGTAAAGATTACCTTGATTTAAAAGGTGCGCGTGGCAATAACCTAAAAAATGTCGATTTACGCTTACCCATTGGCTTGATGACCTGCGTGACCGGGGTGTCAGGTTCGGGTAAATCGACTTTGATTAACGACACCTTATACCCACTGGCACAGCGTGAACTGAATGGCGCAACCACCACAGTGGCGGCACCTCATGACAGCATTGATGGCTTACAGCACTTAGACAAAGTCGTGGATATTGATCAGAGCCCTATCGGCCGCACGCCGCGTTCAAACCCTGCCACCTACACCGGTATTTTTACCCCAGTGCGAGAACTCTTTGCAGCGGTGCCTGAAGCACGTTCACGCGGCTATAAGCCAGGCCGCTTCAGCTTTAACGTCAAGGGTGGTCGCTGCGAAGCCTGCCAGGGTGATGGCGTGATTAAAGTTGAAATGCATTTCTTGCCGGATGTATATGTGCCCTGTGACATTTGTAAAGGCAAGCGTTACAACCGTGAAACTCTGGAAATTCAGTATAAAGGCAAGAGCATTCACGAAGTACTCGATATGACCATTGAGGAAGCACGTGAATTTTTCGATGCCGTTCCAGCGATTGCACGCAAGCTGCAAACCCTCATGGACGTTGGCTTGTCGTATGTGCGCCTGGGTCAGTCTGCAACCACCTTGTCAGGGGGCGAGGCTCAGCGCGTTAAGCTATCGCGCGAGCTGTCTAAACGCGATACCGGTAAGACCTTATATATTTTAGACGAGCCCACAACTGGCCTGCACTTTCACGATATTCAGCAGTTGCTCGCGGTACTCCATCGCCTGCGTGATCACGGCAACACCATTGTGATCATCGAACACAACCTTGATGTGATTAAAACCGCGGATTGGATTGTCGACTTAGGCCCTGAAGGCGGCTCTGGTGGTGGTGAAATTCTTGAGCAGGGTACGCCTGAAACCGTCGCCAAGAGCACCAAGTCGCATACCGCTCGATTCTTGAAGCCAATGTTGTAAGCTTGCTGGTTAAGCCAAGGAACCTACATGTACGTTGAAGAGTTAAAAGTACGTTTTTATGAAACTGACGCCTTAGGGCACGTTAATAACACAGTCATTCCAGCTTGGTTTGAAACCGGCCGCCTGCCTGTGTTTGAATTGTTTAATGAGCAGGGCAACCCGTATGAAATCAGCCTGATTGTGGCGAATTTGAATGTCGATTTTGTACGCCCTGTCTATTTTGGTTTCGCAGTTACGATTAAAACCTATATCGCGCGCCTTGGTAAAAGCTCGTTTGATATCGGCAGTGAAGTTTGGCAAAAAGGTGAGCTGTGCGCCAAAGGCACCACAATATTGGTCAATTACGACCATAAGAACGAGCGCTCCGTGCCGGTGCCAGATAGCATCCGCGCCAAGTTATTGCAGCACAGCCACCCTGACCACCCACTTACATAGGTAATTGCATGGAAGGTACACCAAAGCGCCCAAGCAACCAAGAGTTATTGTTAAATGAAATTTTGCAAGAAGCCCTTGCGCTGCCATTAAGCGGTGAAGTCGCCAATTACATTCCTGCACTTGCCAGCGTCAACCCCAACCAGTGTGGCATTGCCGTCGCCAACCTCGACGGCCAAGTGCACGTGGCGGGCGACGCCGACGTGCCGTTTTCCATTCAAAGCGTGTCTAAAGTGTTTGGACTCGCGCTGGCGATGCTGCGCATGGGCGATGATTTATGGCAGCGCGTGCACATGGAGCCTTCAGGGCAAGCCTTTAATTCAATTGTTCAGCTGGAGTGGGAGCACGGTATTCCGCGCAATCCGTTTATTAATGCCGGTGCGATTGTGGTCGCGGACACCTTAGTCAGCCATTACTCGGCAAGTAAGAATGCGCTGATGTCGTTTGTTCGTGGTCTTGCCGACCGCCCTGAGATAGCAGTCAATCAAGACGTGTTCTTATCCGAAAAGCAGCACGGTAGTCGCAACGCAGCGCTGGCTTATTTGATGAAGAGCTTTGGCAACATTGAAGCAGATGTCGAAGACGCACTCGATCATTACTTCTACCAATGCTCAATTGAAATGAGCTGTCGTGATGTCGCGCGTAGTTTAAGCTTTCTAGCCAACCGCGGCGTCCAGCCGCACTCAGGTGATACCATTGTCAGTCGCCGGGACGCCCACCGTATCAATGCCATTATGCAAACCAGTGGCATGTATGACCAATCCGGTGAATTTGCCTTTGAAGTCGGTTTGCCGGCGAAAAGTGGCGTCGGCGGGGGCATTGTCGCGATTGTGCCAAACTATGGCGTGATATGCGCCTGGAGCCCGCGCCTAAACCAATATGGCAACTCATGTATGGGCATGTATATGATCACACGCTTGGCTGAAAAACTTGGGCTTTCAGTCTACTAATCCATATCGCGCTGGCGGGGGACGTAATCGAGATGTTCCCCCACCCCGAAGCGCTCGAATAATGCGCTTAACTCACCACTTTGGTGCATCGTTGTAAGTTGCCCTTCCAGCCAGTCGAGCAGCGCTTGCTGTGATTGATGTGCCAATAAATAGGTGTGGTAACTTAAGTCGACCTCCGTTTGCAGCTCGGCTAAATCAACCTTCTGCGGCTGTAATGCTGCCAGCATACCGAGAAACTCTTCACTCACCATCACCAAGTCAAGGCGCTCGCGCTGCAGCATATTCACCAGCGTGAAATGGTTATCTGCCAAGTACATGCGATGTTCGTACTCCAGCAATTCGCTGTCATGTTGAAAGTCGGTGAATTGGTAATGATAACCACGCAAACCACCGATTAAAGGATCATTCGCAATCACTTCGCTGGGTGGTTTCAAGGCCACGTATAAATCGGCACCACGGCTTAAGCGCGGGCCGCGAACAACTTGGTCATTTTGCTGCCAACCCCACTCTGGGGCCTGGAAGAAAATCACACTGCAACACCCTTCAGCACTGACCTGTTGATAGCGTGCGGTAGAACGAATTTCCACCAAGTTAAATATGTACTGTTGCTGTTGAGCGTTCAAGTAATCAAGTAAGCCGCCAAGCAGGTGTTCTGAGAGGTGCGACGAATAATAAGGCGGAAATTCATAAGCGGCGACATGAATAACTTCGGCGTCAGAGTTGGTTTGCTGCGCCGGTGTGTGCGCCTGAGCCGAGCTAACAAAAGCTGTAAAGCTGAGCGATAACCAACCGACCACCGCCAGATAAAATATTGTGTGTACTACTCGCCCCTGCATTCACTCATTCCTTCGTGTGTATCACTGTGCGCCTCTGCTTGGTTTACAGAGCATTGCACGTTGGCAAATAGTGTCAACTAAATGCGGTGAAACGCGACCATGATGACAACAAAAAGCCAGCTGGTAAGCTGGCTTTTGTCATCGTTAGCAGAGAATTAACCCGCCATTTGGTAGTAGGTGGCAGCGCCCCAACCCACTGGCAAATCTAGTACGAATACCCACAAATAGAAAAGTGCGGTCCAGCCCACGAAAAATACCATGCTGTAAGGCAACATAATCGAAATCAAAGTGCCGATACCTAAGTTCTTTTGGTAACGCGCGGCAACGGCCAAAATAATCCCGAAGTAGCTCATCATTGGCGTAATAATGTTAGTCACCGAGTCGCCAATTCGATATGCCGCTTGAACTGTTTCAGGCGCGTAACCGATAATCATCAACATAGGTACAAAGATAGGTGCGGTAATCGCCCACTGCGCTGAAGCAGAGCCCAGCATCAGGTTCACAAAGGCGCACATTAAGATAAACAGCAAGAACACGCCCGGGCCTGTCAGGTTAATCGCTTCGAGGAAGTTTGCGCCATTGACCGCGAAGATAGTACCGAAGTTGGTCCAGCCAAAGAAGGCAACGAACTGCGCCGCAAAAAACACTAATACAATGTATAAGCCCATCGAGCTCATGCTTTTCGCCATCGCTTGAATGACGTCGCGGTCATTACGCATTGAGCCTGTGATATAGCCGTAGACAAAACCTGGAATTGCGAAGGTAATAAAGATGAATACCACAATCCCACTTAAGAATGGTGAACCAAACACCTCGCCCGTTGCAGGGTTACGCAACACACCCCATTCAGGCACTACGGTAATCGCCAAAAGCGCTAATAAACTGACAAAGGTTACGCCACCAGCGATTAAACCCTTGCGCTCAACGCTGTTCAATTTTTCCATTGAAACGTGGTTATCAGCAATGGCTTCAGCGTCCATGTCGGCTTCATTAAACTTGCCTAGTTTCGGCTCGACGACCTTCTCGGTCACAATGGCGCCTAACGCTGCAATCAAGAAGGTACTAGCGATCATAAAGAAGTGGTTCATTTCCGGGCCGACCACATAATCTGGGTCGATTAAACGCGCCGCTTCCTGGGTGAATCCTGCCAGTAAGGGGTCAACAGTCCCAATAAACAAGTTCGCACTATAACCGGCTGAAACCCCGGCAAAGGCTGCCGCTAAACCAGCCAATGGGTGGCGACCCAAGGAGTGGAAGGTGACTGCTGCGAGTGGCACCAGTACCACATAGCCAAGCTCTGAGGCGGTATTTGAGATAACCCCTGCAAATACCACTACAATCGTGACCATACGCGGAGATGCGTTCAATACCATACTGCGTAGCAGCGCGGCCAATAGGCCTGAGCGCTCGGCTATACCGACACCTAAAAGCGCTACCAGCACCACACCCAACGGCGGGAAGCCGGTGAAATTCGGTACTAAATTCGCCACCATCCAGCGCAGTCCATCGCCGCTAAGCAAGCTATTCACAGCGATAGTCACGCCTTCCTGGCCTGGGCGCGGGTCTTCAACTGAAACACCGAAATAAGCAGCAACGGCGCTAAACACCATCACAGCTAATGCGAATAAGGCAAATAAAGTAACAGGGTGTGGTAGTAAGTTACCTAACCACTCAACGCCGTCCAAAAAGCGGGTAAAAGCACCGCGCTTGGCGTTGTCGTTTTCAGTCTTAGGGGAGCCAGCAGACATGGTTAATCCTCTTTAGCGGCCTGTTGCGGCGGCTTTATTCGAATAATTTCGCCATGCATTGTAATCGAAAAGGGATGTAGGGTGAAATCTGATCACCGCAATAGAGAGTAAATACGCCGTATTTACAGGCCTTCGCCTTGGTCAGCACCAATTTAATTTAGCGCAATGATAAACCTTTTGCTAACAAAAAGGCTCCCAATGGGAGCCTTTTGAATATCTTGATTGGTGGTTGAAGGGCAGGCTTCGCCTGCCGTTCAACATCGCTTGGCGGCAGGCGTAGCCTGCCCTACCAATTAATCTAAGATTTTAGATACAACGCCAGCGCCTACGGTACGGCCGCCTTCACGGATAGCGAAGCGTAAGCCGTCATCCATCGCGATTGGTGCAATCAGTTCTACTACGAACTTGATGTTGTCACCAGGCATAACCATCTCTACGCCTTCTGGCAATTCTACTGCACCAGTTACGTCCGTAGTACGGAAGTAGAACTGTGGACGGTAGCCTTTGAAGAATGGGGTATGACGACCACCTTCTTCTTTGCTCAGTACGTATACTTCTGCTTCGAACTTGGTATGCGGAGTGATTGAACCTGGCTTCGCCAATACTTGGCCACGCTGGATATCTTCACGCTTAGTACCACGCAACAATGCGCCGATGTTCTCACCTGCACGACCTTCGTCTAGCAACTTACGGAACATCTCAACACCCGTTACGGTAGTCTTCGTAGTGTCTTTGATACCTACGATTTCTACTTCGTCACCAGTGTTTACAATACCGCGCTCAACACGGCCAGTTACTACGGTACCACGGCCTGAGATTGAGAATACGTCTTCGATTGGCATCAAGAATGGCTTGTCGATATCACGCTCTGGCTCTGGGATGTATGAATCCAAAGCTTCTGCCAATTCGATGATTTTCTTTTCCCACTCTTCTTCGCCTTCCAACGCTTTTAGCGCTGAACCTTGAATCACTGGCAAGTCGTCACCTGGGAAGTCGTACTCTGACAACAACTCACGTACTTCCATTTCTACCAGCTCTAACAACTCTTCGTCGTCTACCATGTCACACTTGTTCATGAATACAACGATGAATGGTACGCCTACCTGACGTGACAACAAGATGTGCTCACGAGTCTGTGGCATTGGGCCGTCAGTCGCAGCTACTACTAAGATTGCGCCGTCCATCTGTGCAGCACCAGTGATCATGTTTTTAACATAGTCAGCGTGGCCTGGGCAGTCTACGTGGGCATAGTGACGTGACGGAGTGTCATACTCAACGTGTGAGGTTGAGATAGTGATACCACGCTCACGCTCTTCTGGCGCGTTGTCGATTGATGCGAAGTCTTTTGCAGAACCACCGTAGGTTTTTGCCAATACCGTGGTGATTGCAGCAGTCAAAGTAGTTTTACCGTGGTCAACGTGACCGATAGTACCAACGTTTACGTGCGGCTTGCTACGTTCAAATTTTGCTTTAGCCATTGCTATTTCCTTTAATTTTAAGTTTAAAGCCCGGCCCTAAGGACCGGGACCAGACCTCAACTAACCTTTGGTGTTACGAGCTGCAATAACAGCTTCTGCAACGTTGCTTGGTGCTTCAGCGTACTTCAGGAACTCCATTGAGTAAGAAGCACGGCCCTGCGTTTGTGAACGCAAGTCAGTCGCATAACCAAACATTTCCGCCAATGGAACCTGTGCGTTAACCGCTTTCAGGCCACCTGGCGAGTCTTCCATACCTTCGATCATACCGCGACGACGGTTCAAGTCACCTACTACGTCACCCATGAAATCTTCAGGGGTAGTAACTTCAACTTTCATCATCGGCTCAAGAATCGCAGGGTTGGCTTGCAGGGCACCTTTTTTGAAACCCATGCTACCAGCGATTTTGAACGCCATTTCATTCGAGTCAACGTCGTGGTAAGAGCCGTCGAATAATGTCGCTTTAACACCCAATACTGGGAAGCCAGCTAATACACCATTCTGCATTTGCTCTTCGATACCTTTAGATACCGCAGGGATATACTCTTTTGGTACCACACCACCAACGATTTCGTTAACGAATTCGAATGTCGGTGCATCTTCGTCTTTCTCATCGATAGCCAACGGCTCGATACGTAACCAAACGTGACCGTACTGACCACGACCACCTGATTGACGTACGAACTTGCCTTCAACTTCAACTTTCTTACGAATCGCTTCACGGTAAGCAACCTGAGGTTTACCTACGTTACACTCAACGTTGAATTCACGCTTCATACGGTCAACGATGATGTCCAGGTGAAGCTCACCCATACCAGAAATGATAGTCTGACCAGACTCTTCGTCAGTTTTAACGCGGAATGAAGGATCTTCTGCGGCCAACTTACCTAAAGCTACGCCCATTTTTTCTTGGTCAGCTTTGGTTTTCGGCTCTACCGCAACAGAGATTACTGGCTCAGGGAATTCCATGCGCTCAAGGGTAATCTTGTTGTTGATGTCACACAAGGTGTCACCAGTAGTCACGTCTTTCAAGCCGATAGCAGCAGCGATGTCACCAGCGCGAACCTCTTTCAACTCTTCACGGTCGTTAGCGTGCATCTGAACGATACGGCCAAAACGCTCTTTCTTGTGCTTCACTGGGTTATACACAGAGTCACCTGTGTTTACAACGCCTGAGTACACGCGGAAGAAGGTCAAAGTACCTACGAACGGGTCAGTTGCGATTTTAAACGCCAACGCAGCGAAAGGCTCGTCGTCGCTTGACTTACGCACACCTTCAGACTCGTCGTCGTTAATACCAGTAATTGGCTTAACTTCAGTTGGTGAAGGTAGGTATTCAATAACCGCGTCCAACATCGCCTGAACACCTTTGTTCTTAAATGCAGAACCACACAAGGTCAGGATAATGTCGTTAGCCAAAGTACGCGCACGTAAACCCGCTTTGATTTCAGCTTCAGTCAACTCACCTTCTTCAAGGTATTTGTTCATCAGCTCGTCAGTCGCTTCAGCCGCTGCTTCAACTAATTCGTTGTGCAAGGTTTCTGCTTCGTCCATCAGGTCAGCTGGAATCGCATCATAGGTAAATGTCATACCCATGTCGTTTTCATTCCAGTTGATCGCCTTCATTTTAATCAGGTCGATAACGCCTTTAAATTCCTCTTCAGCGCCGATAGGCATCTGAATTGGAACTGCGTTCGCTTGTAGACGAGTTTTCATCTGGTTAACAACTGACAAGAAGTCAGCACCAGCACGGTCCATCTTGTTGACGAATACCATGCGCGGTACTTCATACTTGTTGGCCTGACGCCACACAGTTTCAGTCTGTGGCTGAACACCAGAAGATGCACATAGCACTACTACTGCACCATCAAGAACACGCAATGAACGCTCAACTTCGATAGTGAAGTCAACGTGACCAGGGGTGTCGATGATGTTGATACGGTGCTCAGGGAATTGTTTGTCCATACCTGGCCAGAAGCTGGTTACAGCAGCTGAGGTGATTGTAATACCACGCTCCTGTTCCTGTGCCATCCAGTCAGTCGTCGCCGCACCGTCATGTACTTCACCCAGCTTGTGAGACAAGCCAGTATAGAATAATACACGCTCGGTAGTCGTCGTCTTGCCTGCGTCTACGTGAGCAACGATACCGATATTACGATAGCGTTCGATAGAAGTTTTTCTTGCCACTTTAATATCCTCTTAATTGAGATTGGGCGTGAATTACCAGCGATAGTGAGCGAATGCTTTGTTCGCGTCAGCCATACGGTGAACGTCTTCACGTTTCTTAACCGCAGAACCTTTGTTCTGAGAGGCATCTAACATTTCGCCAGCCAGGCGTTGAGCCATAGACTTCTCACCACGTGAACGAGCTGCGTCAACCATCCAGCGCATTGCCAGCGTGTTACGACGCACTGGGCGAACTTCTACTGGTACTTGGTAAGTTGAGCCACCTACGCGACGTGACTTAACCTCGACACTTGGACGGATGTTGTCTAAAGCTTCTTCGAACACTGATAAGTGATCTTTGCCCGCTTTTTCAGCAACGATGTCTAGTGCACCATAGATAATTCTTTCAGCGACTGATTTCTTGCCATCAACCATGACAATATTGATAAATTTCGCCAACAACTCTGATCCGAACTTAGGGTCCGGAAGGATTTTACGTTGGCCGACTACGCGTCTTCTTGGCATCTTAATTCTCCGATGTCTTCAGGGATTACCCAAAACAAAATGTATTTAAAAGTTTGGCCTTACTAGAAACGGAGAACCGTTAAGATTTAGGCCGCTTCGCGCCGTACTTAGAACGGCCTTGTCTACGGTCATTTACGCCAGCACAGTCTAATGCGCCGCGAACAGTGTGATAACGCACACCTGGTAAGTCTTTAACACGACCGCCACGGATTAGGATGACGCTGTGCTCTTGCAAGTTGTGGCCTTCACCACCGATGTATGAAGTCACTTCATAACCGTTGGTCAAACGTACACGACAAACTTTACGTAATGCAGAGTTTGGCTTCTTAGGAGTGGTGGTATATACGCGAGTACATACGCCACGTTTTTGTGGGCAAGCTTCTAACGCTGGCACGTTGCTTTTCACAACTGGTGCTTTGCGCGGCTTACGCACTAATTGGTTAACTGTTGCCATGGTTTCTCCAAGTAATCAGTACTTTTACTAAAACAACACAAAGCGCCCGAGTGTCTATTCACCCAAGCGCGACTTTGGTTTTCAATGGTTTCAGTCGCTAAACGAACCATATATTCCAAACTGTTCCCCATTAAGGGAGGCCGAATTTTATAGGTCACAGATTAACCTGTCAACCTGATCCCGTGATCTATGTTGCGTTGGCCCGACAACAACAACCAACAAAAAAGGCCCCGCAGGGCCTTTTTTAAACAACAGAACGGTTAGTCGTTGCTGTCGCTTTCGTTCAATGCATCTGACAGCGCTTGTTCCGCTTCTTCTGCACTCACTGTGGTTTGCTGGTTCGCTTGCATCGACGCCGCACGCTTGCGCGCGCGCTCTTGATGGTAAGCGTAACCCGTACCCGCAGGGATCAAACGGCCAACGATAACGTTTTCTTTCAGGCCTTGCAGGCTGTCTTCTTTACCCTGTACCGCAGCTTCGGTCAATACGCGCGTCGTTTCCTGGAACGATGCGGCTGAAATGAACGATTCTGTAGACAGTGACGCTTTGGTAATACCAAGCAACTGACGCTCGAACAGCGCAGGCATTTTGCCTTCCGCTTCTAGCTGACGGTTTGCTTCAATCACCGCAGACACTTCAACCTGTTCACCTTCCAGGAAGCCTGAATCGCCTGGCTTCAAGATCATCGCCTTACGCAGCATCTGACGCACGATGGCTTCAATGTGCTTATCGTTAATCTTAACGCCCTGTAAGCGGTAAACTTCCTGTACTTCGTTGGTGATGTAGTTAGCGACCGCAGACACACCACGTAAACGTAAGATGTCATGTGGCGCTTCTGGACCGTCAGCGATTACTTCACCACGGCTCACTTGGTCACCTTCAAACACGTTCAACTGACGCCACTTAGGAATCATCTCTTCGTAATGATCGCCACCTTCAGCAGGGGTAATCATTAAGCGACGCTTACCTTTGGTCTCTTTACCGAACGAAACAGTACCTGTGATTTCAGCAAGGATAGCTGGCTCTTTTGGCTTACGCGCTTCGAACAAGTCGGCAACACGCGGTAGACCACCGGTAATATCACGGGTCTTCGAACCTTCTTGCGGAATACGCGCAAGCGTATCACCACTACCTACTTGAGCACCGTCCGCCAAGCTGACGATAGCGCCACCCGGTAGGAAGTACTGTGCAGGCATGTCGGTACCAGCGATATTCACGTCATCACCGTTCGCATCAACCAATTTAACCGCTGGGCGCATGTCTTTACCGGCACTGGTACGTTGACCAGTTTCCAAAATAACATAGCTGCTCAAGCCAGTCAGTTCGTCGGTTTGAGTCATCATCGTAACGCCGTCAACCATGTCGACAAACTTAATCTTACCTTGTACTTCGGTAATGATTGGGTGCGTATGCGGGTCCCAGTTGGCCACTACTTCGCCACCTGCAACTGCTGCGCCGTCACCTTTCTTCAAGATCGCACCGTAAGGCACTTTATAGCGCTCACGCTCACGACCAAACTCGTCGATTAGGGTTAATTCCGCTGAACGCGAGGTAATCACCAAATGGCTGTCGCTGTTCTCAACGCTCTTCACGTTGTGTAGCTTCAACTTACCTGGGTTTTTAACCTGAATGCTGTTCTCAGCTGACGCACGCGATGCGGCACCACCGATGTGGAACGTCCGCATGGTTAACTGGGTACCTGGCTCACCGATAGACTGGGCAGCGATAACACCAACTGCTTCACCTTCGTTAACCAAGTGACCGCGTGCCAAGTCACGACCGTAACAGTTCGCACATACACCACGTAATGAATCACAGGTAATGATAGAGCGTACTTTTACTTCGTCGACTGAGTTGGCTTCTAAAATGTCACACCACTTCTCGTCTAACAAGGTGTTGCGCGGAATCAGAACGTCGTCAGAACCCGGCACTAATACGTCGTCACATACCACACGACCCAATACACGCTCGCGCAGAGGTTCTACCACGTCGCCACCTTCGATCAGCGGCTTAACGAACAGACCTTCTTGCGTACCACAATCAGCTTCAGTGATAACCAAGTCTTGTGCCACGTCAACCAAACGACGGGTCAAGTAACCTGAGTTCGCAGTTTTCAATGCCGTATCGGCCAAACCTTTACGCGCACCGTGGGTCGAGATGAAGTACTGAAGTACGTTCAAACCTTCACGGAAGTTAGCCACGATAGGTGTTTCGATGATTGAGCCATCTGGCTTCGCCATCAAACCACGCATACCTGCTAACTGACGGATCTGTGCGGGGCTACCACGAGCGCCCGAGTCGGCCATCATAAAGACTGAGTTGAAGGCCATCTGCTCTTCTTGCTCGCCTTTCGCGTTGGTAACCGTCTCTTTAGACAGGTTTTCCATCATCGCTTTCGAGACTTTCTCGTTCGCGGTTGACCAGATATCGATGACCTTGTTGTACTTCTCACCTGCGGTTACCAAACCCTGCTCGAACTGCGCTTGGATTTCTGCAACTTCGGCTTCTGCACCTTCGATCAGCTCTTTCTTAGCCGCTGGAATTTCCATGTCGTTGATACCAACCGACGTACCAGAGACCATCGCATAATGGAAACCGGTGTACATCAATTGGTCAGCGAATACGACGGTATCTTTCAAACCGCAATCACGGTAACAGCTGTTCAGCAACGCTGAAATTTGCTTCTTACCCATGTTCTGGTTGATGCTGCTATAGCTAATGCCTTTTGGCAAAATCAATGACAACAGGGCACGACCTACGGTGGTGTCGATCACGTGGGTGTACTCAGTGACCACGCCGTCTTCGTCACGCTCAACGTCGTTAATACGTACTTTCACTTTAGCATGCAAGCTAGCCTGGCCCGTGCGATACGCTTTCTCTGCTTCCGCAGGGCTCTTGAACATCATGCCCTCGCCTTTCGCATTGATCGCTTCACGGGTCATGTAGTACACACCCAATACAACGTCCTGTGAAGGTACGATAATCGGGTCGCCGCTGGCAGGTGACAAGATGTTGTTGGTCGACATCATCAACGCACGTGCTTCCATTTGCGCTTCAAGCGTCAAAGGAAGGTGAACCGCCATTTGGTCACCGTCGAAGTCAGCGTTATAGGCCGCACACACTAGTGGGTGCAACTGAATCGCTTTACCTTCGATCAACACAGGTTCAAACGCTTGGATACCCAAACGGTGAAGCGTTGGTGCACGGTTCAACAATACAGGGTGTTCACGAATGACTTCGTCTAACACGTCCCATACTTCTGGAATTTCGCGCTCAACCATTTTCTTTGCAGCTTTGATAGTCGTGGCTAAACCGCGACCTTCTAACTTGCCATAGATAAACGGTTTGAATAGCTCAAGTGCCATTTTCTTCGGTAAACCACACTGGTGTAAGCGCAGCTTAGGACCTACGGTAATCACCGAACGACCTGAGTAGTCAACCCGCTTACCCAATAGGTTTTGACGGAAACGACCTTGCTTACCTTTGATCATGTCAGCCAGTGACTTCAAAGGACGCTTGTTTGAACCAGTGATAGCACGACCACGACGACCGTTGTCTAACAGGGCGTCTACCGCTTCTTGTAACATACGTTTTTCGTTGCGCACGATAATGTCTGGCGCAGCAAGGTCTAAAAGACGCTTCAAACGGTTGTTACGGTTAATCACACGACGGTATAAGTCGTTCAAATCTGAGGTTGCGAAACGGCCACCGTCCAATGGTACCAACGGACGCAAATCCGGTGGTAATACTGGCAATACTTGTAGGATCATCCACTCTGGCTTGTTGCCAGACTGCTCAAATGACTCTAACAATTTCAAACGCTTAGAAATTTTCTTACGCTTGGTTTCAGAATTCGTTTCTGGTAGCTCTTCACGCAGCATTTTGATCTGCTCAGGCATGTTGACCTGACGCAGCATGTGCAATACCGCTTCCGCACCCATTTTCGCTTCGAACTCGTCGCCGTGCTCTTCTAACGCATCCAGGTAGTCTTCTTCGCCTAACAATGAACCCACTTCCAGCGAGGTCATGCCAGCGTCAATCACTACGTAGCTTTCGAAGTACAATACGCGCTCGATATCACGTAATGTCATGTCCAGCATTAAGCCGATACGTGACGGTAATGACTTCAAGAACCAAATGTGTGCAACCGGGCTAGCGAGTTCAATGTGACCCATGCGCTCACGACGCACTTTAGTCAGCGTCACTTCAACGCCACACTTCTCACAAATCACGCCACGGTGCTTCAAGCGCTTGTACTTACCGCACAAACACTCATAGTCTTTTACCGGACCAAAAATACGCGCACAGAACAAACCGTCACGCTCTGGCTTGAAGGTACGGTAGTTAATGGTTTCCGGCTTTTTAACCTCACCATATGACCAGCTACGAACCTGGTCTGGCGACGCCAGACCAATGCGGATTCCATCAAACTCATCCGCTTGGTTAGCTGGTTTCAGAAACTTTAATAAATCTTTCACGCTTCTTCTCCTGTCGGAGTTAAACCTTCGGGGAGCCGCAAGCGGCTCCCGCCTCAGATGCCATGGCTAACGCCGTGACGGCTTATTCGTCTTCCAACTCGATGTTGATACCTAGTGAGCGGATTTCCTTCAACAATACGTTGAACGATTCCGGCATACCTGGATCCATCTGATGGTTGCCGTCTACGATGTTCTTGTACATCTTCGTACGGCCGTTCACGTCGTCCGACTTCACAGTCAACATTTCCTGCAGGGTGTAAGCGGCACCGTATGCTTCCAGTGCCCATACTTCCATTTCCCCGAAACGCTGACCACCGAATTGCGCTTTACCACCCAGCGGCTGCTGAGTAACCAGGCTGTATGATCCGGTTGAACGGGCGTGCATCTTGTCATCAACTAAGTGGTTCAGCTTCAGCATGTACATGTAACCGACGGTGACTGGACGCTCGAACTCGTTACCGGTACGTCCGTCAAATAAGGTTACCTGCCCTGACTCTGGCAAATCTGCCAAGGTCAACAATGCTTTAATTTCTGATTCAATCGCGCCATCAAACACTGGCGTCGCAGTCGGTAGACCTGCTTTCAGGTTAGTGGCTAAGCGAATTACCTCGTCGTCGCTGAACGTGCTGATATCGACCTGCTGACGGCATTCGCCTAAGTCATAGACTTTTTGCAGGAATTCACGCATTTCAGCCAGTTCACGCTGCTCTTTCATCATTTTCTCGATCTTACGACCGATACCACGCGCGGCAGCACCTAAGTGAGTTTCGAGAATCTGACCCACGTTCATCCGCGAAGGTACACCTAGCGGGTTCAATACGATATCGACTGGCTCACCGCTTTCATCGTACGGCATATCTTCAACCGGAACGATGTTAGAGATAACACCTTTGTTACCGTGACGACCAGCCATCTTGTCACCCGGCTGAATGCGACGCTTCACAGCTAAGTAAACTTTAACGATTTTCAGAACGCCTGGCTGCAAGTCATCACCCTGGGTGATCTTGCGACGTTTCTCGTCGTAACGCTTGTCGTAGTCAGTGCGCAGTTCTTCGTGCTGCTGTGCCAGGTACTCAAGCTGCTGTTGCGCATCTTCGTCTTTCAGGCTTTGAGTTAACCACTTGCTACGCTCAAGCGCAGCCAGCTTAGACTCGTCAAAGCCATTACCTAACAACAAGGTACGAACACGGCTGAACACACCTTCTTCAAGAATCTTGAACTCGTCGGTTAAGTCTTTTTTGACTGTCGCCAACTGCATTTCTTCGATATCCAGGGCACGCTTGTCTTTCTCTACGCCGTCACGAGTAAATACCTGGACGTCGATAACGGTACCAGTGACACCATTTGGTACGCGCAATGAGCTGTCTTTCACGTCAGACGCTTTTTCACCAAAGATGGCACGCAGAAGCTTTTCTTCTGGGGTCAGCTGGGTTTCGCCTTTTGGCGTCACTTTACCGACCAAGATATCGCCGCCATTTACTTCAGCACCGATATACACCACACCTGATTCGTCCAGCTTAGATAACGCTGACTCACCTACGTTAGGAATATCCGACGTAATTTCTTCTGGACCTAGCTTGGTGTCACGCGCCACACAGTTCAATTCTTGAATGTGAATGGTGGTCAAACGGTCTTCGATAGCTACACGCTCTGAAATTAAAATCGAGTCTTCGAAGTTGTAACCGTTCCATGGCATAAATGCCACGCGCATGTTTTGGCCAAGTGCCAAGTCGCCTAAGTCAGTCGAAGGGCCGTCGGCTAACACGTCACCGCGCTGCACTGGCTCGCCTGGGTTGACCGTAGGCTTTTGGTTAATACAAGTGTTCTGGTTCGAACGGGTGTATTTGGTTAGGTTGTAGATATCGATACCCGCTTCGCCTGGTACCATCTCTTCTTCATTCACCTTCACCACGATACGTGCAGCGTCTACGTAGTCAATCACACCACCACGTTTAGCAACCACGGTTACACCAGAGTCGACAGCAACTGTACGCTCAACACCCGTACCAACTAATGGCTTATCTGCACGCAAAGTCGGTACCGCCTGACGTTGCATGTTCGAGCCCATCAATGCGCGGTTAGCGTCATCGTGCTCTAGGAACGGAATCAATGCCGCAGCGATCGATACGATCTGCTGTGGTGACACGTCCATATATTGAACTTGCTCTTTGCTGGTCAGGGTAAATTCACCCTGGTGACGGCAAGGTACAAGCTCTTCCGTAATTTCACCACTGTCGCTTAGGTTAATGCTGGCCTGAGCGATGATGTACTTACCTTCTTCAATCGCAGACAAGTAATCAACTTCGTCAGTCACCACACCGTTTTCAACACGACGATACGGGGTTTCAAGGAAACCATACTCGTTTGAACGTGAGAACGACGACAATGAGTTAATCAGACCGATGTTCGGACCTTCAGGCGTTTCGATTGGGCACAAACGACCGTAGTGAGTCGGGTGTACGTCACGCACTTCAAAGCCGGCACGTTCACGGGTCAAACCGCCTGGACCTAATGCCGAAATACGACGCTTGTGCGTGACTTCCGACAATGGGTTATTTTGGTCCATAAACTGTGACAACTGGCTTGAACCGAAGAACTCTTTCACCGCCGCTGAAATAGGCTTGGCGTTAATTAAGTCTTGTGGCATTACGCTATCAAGGTCACCCAAGCTCAAGCGCTCTTTCACAGCACGCTCTACACGGACTAAGCCGACGCGGAATTGGTTTTCTGCCATCTCGCCAACCGAACGAATACGACGGTTACCCAAGTGGTCGATGTCATCCACGATATCTAAACCGTTGCGGATTTCGATCAGCTTTTGCATCACGGCAACGATGTCTTCTTTTGACAAGATACCTGAACCAGTCTCTTCGTCACGGCCTAAACGACGGTTAAACTTCATACGACCAACGGTCGATAAGTCATAACGGTCTTCAGAGAAGAACAAGTTTTCAAATAATGCTTCTGCGGCGTCTTTAGTGGGCGGCTCCCCCGGACGCATCATGCGGTAGATTTCAACCAAAGCTTCTAGGCGATTAGTTGAGTTATCAATACGCAAGGTTTCGCTCATGTAAGGACCATGGTCTAGGTCGTTCATGAACAAGGTTTCAAATTTCTTGAAGCCTGCTTCGCGCAGCTCAGCTAATAGTTCCAAGGTAATGATGTCATTGGCGCTAGACACCACTTCACCGGTTTTCTTGTTGACGTAATCTTTAGCCAGCACTTTGCCCACTAAGTAATCAACCGGCACTTCCATTTCTTGGATATTCAGGCTTTCAAGTTGTTTGATATGGCGCGCAGTAATACGACGGCCTTTTTCGACAATCACGTCACCGTTGGTATCTTTAATATCAAACAATGCAGTTTCACCACGCAGGCGCTCAGGGATCAGGGTCATCAGAACCTTATCGCGCTTGATTTCAAAATGCGTGGTTTCAAAGAACAGCTCAAGGATCTGTTCGTTGGTGTAATCAAGAGCACGTAGAATGATCGACGCAGGCAGTTTACGGCGACGGTCAATACGCACGAATACGTTGTCTTTCGGGTCGAACTCGAAATCTAACCAAGAGCCGCGGTAAGGAATCACGCGTGCATTGTATAAGACTTTACCTGACGAATGGGTTTTACCCTTGTCATGGTCAAAGAATACGCCTGGCGAACGATGCAACTGAGAAACGATGACACGCTCAGTACCATTGATAACAAAGGTACCGTTGTCAGTCATGAGCGGAATTTCGCCCATGTACACTTCCTGCTCTTTAATGTCTTTTACAGTGCCGGCAGGTGCGTCTTTATCATACAGCACCATGTGCAGCTTCACGCGTAGCGGCGCAGAATAAGTTACACCACGAATTTGACATTCGTTGACGTCAAATACTGGCTCACCTAAGCGGTAGCTCACGTATTTTAGCTCGGCGTTACCCGAGTAGCTTGTAATCGGGAATACTGAGCGGAACGCGGCTTCCAGACCGTATTGGCCTTCCGGATCGGCGTCAATAAACTTTTTAAATGAATCAAGCTGAATTGATAGTAAGTAAGGTACTTCAAGCACTCGTGGGCGCTTGCCAAAGTCCTTACGAATTCGTTTTTTTTCAGAGTAGGAGTACGCCATGGGGTTCCTCAGCTAGCTGATTTCTGACCCTAACTGCCAAACTGCGTGGCAGCTACTACTACAGTTTTCATCCTGATGCATCCAAAACTATAGTGGAAAAACAGATGCATCCTCTTTAGCGCAAAAAGGCTGGTGACTAAAAAGTCACCAGCCTGAGCCCTAAAAAGGCCTTAATGCAAACAGAACTTACTTAAGTTCAACTTCTGCACCAGCTTCTTCAAGCTGCTTCTTCAGCTCTTCAGCGTCTGCCTTAGCAATGCCTTCTTTAACTGCTACTGGAGCAGACTCAACCATAGCTTTAGCTTCTTTCAAGCCTAGGCCAGTTGCGCCACGTACTGCTTTGATAGCAGCAACTTTGTTAGCACCAGCGGCTTTCAGGATTACGTCAAATTCAGTTTGCTCTTCTTCAGCAGCAGCGCCGCCAGCAGCAGGAGCAGCAACTGCAACAGCAGCAGATGCGTCAACACCGAATTTTTCTTCAGCAGCTTCGATCAATTCAACCAGTTCCATTACTGGCATTTCAGCGATCGCGTTTAAAATATCTTCTTTAGTCAGAGCCATGTCTCTAAACTCCTGGGATTATGAATGTAAATTCGATTAAAAAATAAATGTCGCTTATTTAGCGTCTTTGATTGCACCCAAAACGCGGACAAACTTAGTAGGTACTTCATTGATAGTACGAACAAATTTGGTAACCGGCGCTTTGAAGGTGGCAAGCAATTTCGCCAATGCTTCGTCGCGAGTCGGAAGTGACGCTACAGCGTCCAGTTTTTCTGGACCCATCAGACCGTTACCGATCGATAGCGCAGTCACTTGCAGGTTTTTGTTCTCTTTAGCGAAGTCTTTGAACAAGCGAGCAGCGCCGCCTGGAGCGTCCAAAGAAAAACCGTAGAGAAGTGGACCTTTAAGTGCCTCGTCCATGTCAGCAAACTGTGTACCTTCAAAAGCACGCTTAGCTAAAGTGTTACGTACGACTTGTACGTGAACGCCTTGCTTACGAGCTTCGGTACGAAGTTTGGTCATGTCCGCAACTTCGATTCCACGATACTCAGCAACAGCGACGGATAGTGCCTTAGAAGCGACTTCGTTAACGTCCTTAACGATCGCCTTTTTTGCATCTAAACCTAGTGCCACTAGTATCACCTCGTTAATAAAAGAGTTTGGTCAAGCCGCCCTCTTATCGTTACAAGTTGGTGGCGTTGGTTACCCGCTACCACCCCTTTGTCACGGTGAATCTCTCCCAGAGAGTCTGAGTCGGATGTCACCATCTGCGCAGGCCCCATTCAAATGAACGAAGATTAAGCCCTCACCTCCCGATGTGAGCACCTGCGGTCTTGGATGAGAGCCGCATCATAATGAGAGGCAACTCCAACCCTAAAACCTTGATTGCTTACCTAAGTAAGCGAACCAACTTACGCTTTATCAGCTAAAGTGCTTTGGTCTACACGAACGCCTGCGCCCATAGTGGTCGACAAGCTAACACGCTTAACAAACGCGCCTTTCGCAGAAGATGGCTTGGCTTTCTTCAAAGCACCAAGCAATGCTTCTAAGTTTTCTTTCAATTTGTCGTTGTCGAAATCAACACGACCGATAGTGCAGTGAATGATACCATTCTTGTCGTTACGATAACGTACCTGACCAGCTTTTGCATTTTTAACTGCAGTCGCAACGTCTGGCGTTACAGTACCAGTCTTAGGGTTAGGCATCAGGCCACGTGGACCTAAGATTTGACCTAATTGGCCGACCACACGCATTGCGTCAGGAGAAGCGATAACAACGTCAAAGTTCATTTCGCCTTTCTTAACTTGCTCAGCTAAGTCTTCCATGCCAACTAAATCAGCACCTGCTTCTTTCGCTTTCTCAACGTTAGCGCCAGAAGTAAATACTGCAACGCGAACGTCACGACCAGTACCGTTAGGTAGTACAGTTGCACCACGAACGTTTTGGTCAGATTTACGTGCATCGATACCCAAGTTAACTGAAACGTCTACACTTTCAGTAAACTTGGCTGTTGCTAATTCTTTTAACAAAGTCAGTGCTTCGTTAACATCATAATCACGAGCTTCAACTTTCTCGCGAATGGTACGCATACGCTTAGTTAGTTTTGCCATTGCATTAACCCTCTACGATCAAGCCCATTGAGCGAGCTGAACCCGCGATTGTACGAACTGCTGCGTCCATGTCCGCTGCAGTCAGATCCGGTTCTTTCATGTTCGCGATTTCTTCTAACTGAGCGCGGGTCACAGTACCGACCTTCTTCTTGTTAGGCTCGCCTGAACCACTCTTGATACCAGCTGCTTTCTTCAACAAGAATGCTGCAGGAGGGGTTTTAGTAATGAACGTGAATGAACGGTCTTCAAACACAGTGATTTCAACTGGAACTGGTGCACCTTGCTCAAGGTTGTCTGTCTGGGCGTTGAACGCTTTACAGAATTCCATGATGTTCACACCGTGCTGACCCAATGCTGGACCTACGGGTGGTGACGGGTTTGCTTTACCAGCTGCTACTTGCAGCTTGATGATGGCACTGACTTTTTTAGCCATTTTACTCGACCTCTGTTATGGGTTAAACGCCTCGCCAGACCTTGAGGAAGGTGGCTCAAACGGCTTCCCGATGGAAAATTTGAGCGCGGATTGTATACGAATCCGCCAACTCGATCAAGACTTTTCGACTTGACTGAAATCTAAATCTACTGGTGTTGAACGTCCGAAAATTGAAACCGATACTTTCATGCGGCTCTTTTCGTAGTCAACTTCTTCAACGGTACCATTGAAGTCTGCAAACGGACCGTCAGTAACACGAATAACTTCACCCGGTTCGAACATAGTTTTCGGACGCGGCTTGTCTTCTGACTCGTGCAAACGATTCAAGATAGCATCAGCTTCTTTGCTGCTGATCGGCGCAGGACGTTCTGCAGTACCACCAATGAAGCCCAATACACGCGGCGTGCTCTTAACTAAGTGCCAAGTATCTTCATTCATGACCATCTGGACCAATACATAGCCAGGGAAGAACTTGCGTGCGCTCTTACGGCGCTGACCGCCACGCATCTCGACGACTTCTTCAGTCGGTACTAAGACTTCGCCAAACAACTCTTCCATACCTTGGGCTTTGATGTACTCAAGTAAGGTCTTTTGGACGCGCTGCTCGTAACCTGAAAACGCCTGCACGACGTACCAACGTTTCTTCTGTTCTTCAGCCATTATGTTCTCCGGATAAATGATTTGGCTTATCGAGTTGCTTAGGCGCTGTAGTTAGGCACTGATGCCTGTGGCCATACCCACTACACGCACTAAAATGCCATCTAGACCCCACAATAAAAGCGCTACAATCACGGTCGCAACTAGAACAATTGCAGTCGTGTTGGTAGCTTCTTTGCGGCTTGGCCATACAACTTTGCGTACCTCAGTACGGCTTTCTTTGGCGAAGTTCAGAAAGGTCTGACCCTTAGCGGTGCGGCTAGCGATAATACCGGCTAAAACAACCAATACAATGACGCCTAATGCACGGAACACAACCATCACGTCGCCATAGATATAATTACCTACAACTGCCGCTGCAAGCAGCGCGATGGTGATAACCCATTTCAGGCCATCCATTTGGTTCGTTTGACTTTCTGTGTTTGCACTCATGGTTGCTGATCCTGCAATGTATGCGTTGACAATGAATGCTCAGGCATTCAACAAAAATTTGGCAGGGGTGGAGGGATTCGAACCCCCAACCGTCGGTTTTGGAGACCGCTGTTCTACCAATTGGAACTACACCCCTAAAAATTACACAAGCATCCTAATCATGGACTAACCCTGTGCATTGGAAAAACAAGGGAAGAAAGGATAATTAGGATGGACGCCGTATTATACCGATCAAAGTAGTGAAAGCAAGGCTCACAATGCGTTCAAACGTCAAGCATTGCTTTAGTCCGCGGTTTTGCCCAAACTTTGTATCAGGTGCGCATGGTTCGTCAGCAATTCGTCAACGCCTGCGTCTAATGCTTGCTGGTGTTCAGCCTCACTCTCAGGCAAATATCCGATGACCTTTGCCGAAAGCTTGTGGTAACGCTTGACTAAGCCTGCTGATAACACCGGCACACCACCAAGCTTTGGTGGCACCGCATACACGCCATGCTCAACCACACCAAGTGCAGGCAAACCGACTAGCGCAGACACCCCAGCACGCACACAGGCTTTATCTCGGGCAAGACAAAATGCATTGTCCAACACCTGTTGTAGTTGCTGCTCATGCGCGGGTTGCCACATCAAAAAACGCACCTGTTGGCGTAGGAAAGTTTCACCCTGAGGGTGCTTAAGCCAAGTTTGCAGCCCAGCAATAGTCGCCTCAGCGCTGTCCGGCTTGATATCAAGGATCCAGTTTAAGTGTGCATACCGGTCGAGGAATTCATCAAAGAACAATAGTGGTTCGCCCTGAATCAGCTTGAGCGCTTCCAGTTCACTGCGAGTTAAGTCGCTGACTTTAGTTTGCGCAGCACTGATACGACTTAACTCAGGGTCATGGCACAACACAATATGACCGTCTCGTGTCGTGCGCAGGTCAGTCTCAAGGTGGTCAAAGCCGAGTGCAACGGCATCATCAAATGCCTGAGCGGTGTTTTCAGTTGCGTGTTTAGTATACCCGCGGTGGCTTATCCAAGTAGTCATTGGCAATACTCTGTTCAAAACATCGTGAGCTGGCTTTGTCTGCCTTTCAACATCGCTTGGCGGCAGGCAATGCGCGGCGGCATCACTGCGTGACGCGGACATGGCCTGCCCGGTTAATCCAATATTTTAGATACAATACCATCATGCCTCGTTGAATGGTTACGCTCATTCACGGTGCTGCAATGACAATAGCAACGTTAATGATGTGTTGCAAATCTATGCCGAGAATGGCTGTGTGATGTCTGGCACAATATATTCGCAAAGGCGGAAATCAAAAAAGGCTCCCTATGGGAGCCTTTTGAAAATCTTGATTGGTGGTTGTAGGGCAGGCTTCGCCTGCCGTTCAACATCGCTTGGCGGCAGGCAAAGCCTGCCCTACCAATTAATCTAAGATTTTAGATACAACGCCAGCGCCTACGGTACGGCCGCCTTCACGGATAGCGAAGCGTAAGCCGTCGTCCATCGCGATTGGTGCAATCAGTTCTACTACGAACTTGATGTTGTCACCAGGCATAACCATCTCTACGCCTTCTGGCAATTCTACTGCACCAGTTACGTCCGTAGTACGGAAGTAGAACTGTGGACGGTAGCCTTTGAAGAATGGCGTATGACGACCACCTTCTTCTTTGCTCAGTACGTATACTTCTGCTTCGAACTTGGTATGCGGAGTGATTGAACCTGGCTTCGCCAATACTTGGCCACGCTGGATATCTTCACGCTTAGTACCACGCAACAATGCGCCGATGTTCTCACCTGCACGACCTTCGTCTAGCAACTTACGGAACATCTCAACACCCGTTACGGTAGTCTTCGTAGTGTCTTTGATACCTACGATTTCTACTTCGTCACCAGTGTTTACAATACCGCGCTCAACACGGCCAGTTACTACGGTACCACGGCCTGAGATTGAGAATACGTCTTCGATTGGCATCAAGAATGGCTTGTCGATATCACGCTCTGGCTCTGGGATGTATGAATCCAAAGCTTCTGCCAATTCGATGATTTTCTTTTCCCACTCTTCTTCGCCTTCCAACGCTTTTAGCGCTGAACCTTGAATCACTGGCAAGTCGTCACCTGGGAAGTCGTACTCTGACAACAACTCACGGACTTCCATTTCTACCAGCTCTAACAATTCTTCGTCGTCTACCATGTCACACTTGTTCATGAATACAACGATGAATGGTACGCCTACCTGACGTGACAACAAGATGTGCTCACGAGTCTGTGGCATTGGGCCGTCAGTCGCAGCTACTACTAAGATTGCGCCGTCCATCTGTGCAGCACCAGTGATCATGTTTTTAACATAGTCAGCGTGGCCTGGGCAGTCTACGTGGGCATAGTGACGTGACGGAGTGTCATACTCAACGTGTGAGGTTGAGATAGTGATACCACGCTCACGCTCTTCTGGAGCGTTGTCGATTGATGCGAAGTCTTTTGCAGAACCACCGTAGGTTTTTGCCAATACCGTGGTGATCGCCGCCGTCAGCGTGGTTTTACCATGGTCAACGTGACCGATAGTACCGACGTTTACGTGCGGTTTACTACGTTCAAATTTTGCTTTAGCCATGACAGCCTCTCTTTAATACGCTCGGTGACGATACTCACCAGTGCTTAGGATTGATAAACTTGGTTATGTTTGCAGAAAAGCAGGACTGGGAAGATAAGAGGCAGAAGACTGGTGCTGATAGGCGGATTTGAACCGCCGACCTCACCCTTACCAAGGGTGCGCTCTACCAACTGAGCTATATCAGCACGAAAACTTGTCTTGGAGCGGGTGGCGGGAATCGAACCCGCATCATCAGCTTGGAAGGCTGAGGTAATAGCCATTATACGACACCCGCAATCTTACTTCGGCTACCTGGGGTCTGCAGAAAAAAATGGTGGAGGGGGCAGGATTCGAACCTGCGAAGGCTGAGCCGTCAGATTTACAGTCTGATCCCTTTGACCGCTCGGGAACCCCTCCACAAATTTTTTAGCTAAATGGTGCCGGCACCAAGAGTCGAACTCGGGACCTACTGATTACAAGTCAGTTGCTCTACCAACTGAGCTATGCCGGCGTCACCGTTTAGGTGGTGCGAATTCTATGGCAAGGTTTTCATCGTTGCAACAGCTAATCGCATTTTTTTTTAATTTTTGCTACCGATTGCTTATTTTTTGCGTAATAAGCTCGGTTTTTATACGTTATTTCATGTCTAGGGCAGGCTCAGCCTGCTCACAAACATGGCGTGGTGGCATACAAAGTATGCCACCAAACGCGGTTACGCCGAGAAAGGATGGCGTAAAGTTATGGTTTCAGCACGATCAGGGCCGGTAGAGATAATATCTACTGGCACTTCAAGCAATGCTTCGATCCGTGCAATAAACGCAAGTGCCTTAGCTGGTAAGTCTTCATGCTTGGTGACGCCCACAGTTGGCTTCGCCCAGCCCCGCATGGTTTCATACACTGGCTCAACTTTCTCGTAGTCTTCGGCCGATAACGGCGGTAGGTCCACGATGTCACCTGAGGGCAACTTGTAGCCCGTACAAATTTTCACTTCATCAAGGCCATCTAACACGTCAAGCTTGGTTAAACATAAGCCACTGATTGAGTTGATCTGTACCGCGCGACGCATGGCCACTGCATCAAACCACCCCGTACGACGTTTGCGCCCAGTGGTCGCACCAAATTCATGGCCTTTCACACCTAAATGCTCGCCCACTTCACAACCCAGTTCGGTCGGGAACGGACCTGAACCAACGCGGGTGGTGTACGCTTTTACGATACCCAGTACATAATCTATATGGCGTGGGCCGAAACCAGCACCTGTGGCGACGCCACCAGCCGTGGTGTTCGAGGAGGTTACATACGGGTAGGTGCCGTGGTCGATGTCGAGTAAGGTGCCTTGAGCACCCTCAAACATGATGTGGTCGCCATTCTTACGCGCTTTATCTAGCAAACCAGGAATATCGGCAATCATCTTAATCAGGATAGGTGCGATTTCCTTACAGTAGGCAAGGACTTCGTCCGCATCTACTGCAGGTTGCTTGTAATACTGGGTGAGCGCAAAATTGTGGTACTCAATAATGTCGCGTAGTTTGTGCTCAAACTGTTGCATATTCATTAAGTCGCCCACGCGCAGTGCACGCCGAGCCACTTTATCTTCATACGCAGGGCCGATACCACGACCTGTGGTACCAATAGCTTTATTTCCACGTGCCGCTTCACGGGCCTGGTCCAAAGCAATATGGTAAGGCAAGATAAGTGGGCAGGCTTCGCTAATGAGTAGGCGCTCGCGCACCGGCACGCCGCGCGCTTCCAGCATCTCAACTTCTTCCATCAAAGCTTCAGGCGACAGCACGACTCCGTTACCTATCATACAGGTAACGTTGTTGCGCAAAATGCCCGATGGAATAAGGTGAAGAACTGTTTTCTTGCCTTCGGTGACCAATGTATGACCAGCGTTGTGGCCACCTTGATAGCGTACGACATACGTTGCCTTGTCAGTTAACAAGTCAACGATCTTTCCTTTGCCCTCGTCACCCCACTGGGTGCCAAGAATAACGACGTTTTTACCCATGATTCTCAAACAGTGGAAAATTAAGCCGCGATTCTACCAAAGCGGCGTTTATAATTCACCCAGATTTTCGCAAAACTGAGTGCTCAACCGACAATTTGCTCAAATTCCTGCACCTGTTGATACAAAGCAAACCCAAAGCGCAAGCGGTCGTATCTGTAATCCGTCATCACCCCCTGCTCGCGTAAACGGGTTGCCAAGCTTTGCACTTCTTCCGGCGAACTTAACTGAAAGGTAAAAAAGTGTCCATGGGTCGCATAGTCCTCAACTAAGAGGTTAGCGCGCGTCAATAACGGATGGTTCAAGCTATCGATATGACGTAGGAAACCCTGCTGCAAATCACGAACATACGCGTTTACTTTAGTATCGCTAAGGCCTTCTTGCTGCCACATCTGCAGCACCGCCTGCAACCGATATAGCGCACTAAAATCCATGGTTGCACCCGCCATGCGCATGCCATCGTCCGCATACTCAACAGCACCCTGCTGCGGTTTAGCTAAATTGGCGAAGTCTGCAAACCAACCGGTATATTCTGGACGTAATTTGCAACCTTGCGGCACCACGGCAAAGCAAACGCCCTCCCCGGCTTGCGCGTATTTGTAGCCGCCGGCTAAGTAGAATACCCGATGTTGAAACGCGGACCAGTCCGTCGGCACCGCACCAAAGCCATGGTAGCCATCGACAACCACCACCGTATTGTCATCACGCACCGCGTCTAGCCATTGGTCGACCCCGGGTGCTGCAACCCCTGAATTATAGAAAATCTGGCTGATGAAGATTAGTTCATAGGTTTGGGCCGCGACTGCGTCGCGCCAGCGTGTCGCTAAGCTCGCGTAGGGCTGTGCTGGGACTGTGGTAATTTCCACGTTGCCGCGCTCGAGTAAGCGCCGACTTTGACGGCTAAAGCTATGAAATTCACTATCCGTGGTTAAGATACGCAATGGCTTATCAGCAGCAAAGCTACTCATAATCCGGTATACAAATTCATGGGTATTGCCTGCAAAGGCTATCTGTTCAGGGCTACTCACATGTAGGCGCTCAGCAATCATTGCCTGCACCGCAGGGACACGCCGAGCGAAGATTTCATCCCACTTATCATCCGCAAAGCGTGCCGCGTCATCCCAGTAATCCAATTGTGCCTGCCGGGTCACATCCGGCCAATAATAGTGGCTGTGCGGCGACATATGTAATACCCCAGGGCGGGCATCAAGGAAACGAGAATATAAATGGCGCATAGCAACCCCATGCTTATAACAACAGTAGCTTGAGTATATCCATTGTCGCTTTGGGTGCAAATCATAGTAACAAAAAGGCCGCGCTGCTTCCTTGCTATGCAAGTGAACAGCGCGGCCTTTTTAAGCCGACATTTAGGCGGTAGCGAAAGTGTTACTCGCTACGGATACCCGACATCTGGTTCAAGAAACGGAAGAACTCGCTATCTGGGCTTAGCACCAGCACGTCGTTACCGCTTGAGAAGCTTTCTTTATAAGCTTCCATGCTTCGTAAGAAGGCAAAGAACTCAGCATCTTGGCTGTATGCTTCACCATAAATACGTGCCGCTTCCGCATCACCTTCACCACGTATTTGACGTGCTTCACGTTCTGCATCTGCAAGCATAACCGTCACACGCGCATCCACGTCAGCGCGGATAAACTCCGCCTGAGATTGACCTTCAGCTCGGTGCTCACGAGCAACTGCATTACGCTCAGCCCGCATACGCGCGAAAATCGACTGGCTCACTTCGGTTGGCAAGTTAATTTGCTTTACTCGCACGTCAAGAATTTGAATACCCAAGTCAGACGCTCCATCGCCAGCTTGCACCAGCGCTTGTTCCATCAGCTCATCACGCTCGCCTGAAACGATGTCACGGATAGTACGTGTACCAAACTCACTACGTAGACCCGAATTGATCCGGCGCATCAGTAGGTCTTCTGCTTGACGCTCGTTACCACCACCCGTAGACAAGTAGAACTGGGCAAAGTCAGCTATTCGCCATTTCACGAACGCATCGACGATTAAGTCTTTTTGTTCGCTGGTGATAAAGCGGTCAGGCTGACCATCCAATGTTTTCACGCGCGCATCTAACTTCTCTATCCGCTCGATCAGTGGAATTTTAAAGTGTAGGCCTGGCTGATACACGACAGGGCGTCCGTCTTCATCTTGGGCAACCTGACCAAAACGGATCACGATACCACGCTCACCCTCTTGGATGGTGAACAGCGATGAATAGCCTAAAATGGCGACGATAACAGCAATGACTATGACTAAATTGCGCATCTTAGTTACCTCCTCGACCGCTTGTGCCACGTGGATTGCTACCACGCATACTCTCAGGCTGGACAATACCAGACCCAGAAGAATTCACTCGCGGTGTATTACTTGATGTCCCAGTCTGCGAACCCACGCCTTCTAACGGCAATATAGGTGCGACCTGACGCTGGCGATTTTGCATAATTTGGTCGAGCGGTAGGTACAACATGTTGTTGCCACCATCGACATCGACAAACACTTTCGCATTATTCGCGTAAATTGCTTGTAGCGTTTCTAAATACAAACGTTGACGCGTCGTTTCTGGCGCTGCTTGATACTGTGGCAGTAACAAGTTAAAGCGTGCGATTTCACCTTGAGCTTGTAAAATAGCACTTTCTTTTTGCGCTTGGGCTTCTTGTTGCAGACGACGCACACGACCACGTGCTTGCGGCTCACGCTCACGTGCATAGGCTTCAGCTTCACGAATAAAACGCTCTTCATCTTCCTGTGCCGCGATGGCGTCATCAAATGCATCACGTACTTCTTCTGGCGGACGCGCAGGCAAGAAGTTGACGTCGATCACATTGATACCTAGGTCGTAACGCTCAACCAAACGGTCAATAATTTCCCAAGTTTGTTGGCGAATTTGTTCACGACCAACAGTCAGGATATTGTCCATCGTATTATGGCCGACCACGAAACGTAAGGCGCTATCGGTAATCTGAGCCAAACTGTCGTCAGGTGCTTCGACGTTGTATAGATAGGCACGTGCATTCACTACACGATATTGAACGCCTAGCTCGACGCGAACTACGTTTTCGTCTTCGGTCAGCATAAAGCCGCTAGTCTGTTGCGACTGAACGTTATTGACGTCCACATTCGACACTTCGTCAATGAACACTGGGCGCCAGTGCAAGCCTGAAGTTACTTCAGTATGGTATGCACCAAAACGCAGTACGACACCACGTTCTGCTTCGTTGACGGTATAGAAACCCGCGATAAACCAGACGACTAAAGCCAACACGGCAACTAAGCCAATCAGTTTACTTGGCACGCTGCCGCCAGACTGGCCGCTGCCACCCTGACCACCTTTGCCACCCATTCCCAGCTTGCCGAGTAGGTTCTTCAGGGCCTCGTCCAGATCAGGAGGACCCTGATCTTTTCCGCCCTGGTTTTTCCATGGGTCGCGGTTTTTGTCACCGCCATTCCCCGGTTGATTCCAGGCCATTGATTACTCCAAACGTAGATAAAATTCGTTGCTACTGCGGGTGTTATTCTTGCTCGACAACAAAACTAGCAAGCTTGTTACCGTGCACTTTAAGCAGCTTTTGCCACTCCACCGCAGGCATGTTGACAGATACTAACATATCTCCGTTGTCGAGTATCTGTTCTGATTGCACACAATCAAGCGCATATAATTGACTGCGAAGTTTACCCTCCTGCGGAGGTAGTCGCAAATGCTCACGCATCATTTGCTTTGACAGGCGCTCACTCAGGGCTTGGAACAACAAATCGACCCCAACGCCAGTTTGGGCAGACAACCATACGCGTTGCGGAACCCCTGCGTCGTCATAATCAATACGTGGATTTTGCTGTTCCAGACGATCTATCTTATTGCATACCAATAATTGCGGTGTTTCGGAGGCTTCAATTTCAGCTAATACCGCATCAACTTGGCGTTGGTTGTCCGCTTGGCGCTCGTCACTAATATCCATCACGTGGAGGAGTAAGTCGGCATCGCGGGTTTCTTGCAATGTGGCTTTAAACGCTGCCACTAAGTCGTGGGGAAGATGGCGAATAAACCCAACGGTGTCCGCCAGCACCGCAGGGCCAACGTCTTTCAAGTCAATCTTACGTAAGGTTGGGTCGAGGGTGGCAAACAATTGGTCCTCGGCATACACATCTGCGTTGGTAATTCGATTAAATAACGTCGACTTGCCGGCGTTGGTATAACCGACCAATGCAAGCGTAGGAATTTCCGCACGCATGCGTGCGCGACGCCCTTGTTCACGTTGTTTCGCCACTTTGTCTAAACGCGCTAAGATCGCTTTAATACGTGCGCGCAGCAAGCGACGGTCAGTTTCGAGCTGAGTTTCACCAGGCCCACGTAAACCGATACCACCTTTTTGGCGCTCTAAGTGAGTCCAGCCTCGAATCAGTCGCGTTGAAATGTGACGCAATTGCGCCAACTCAACCTGCAGCTTACCCTCGTGGGTGCGCGCACGCTGGGCGAAGATATCAAGAATTAAACCGGTGCGGTCAAGCACGCGACACTGAAAGACTTTCTCTAAGTTACGTTCCTGGGAGGGTGACAACGCGTGGTTAAAAATAACGATGTCTGCTTCATGGGCTTTAACCAATGCAGCAATTTCTTCGGCTTTACCTGTGCCGATAAACAACTTCGCATCCGGCGCACGTCGGCTGGTTGAAACGACTTCAAGTGCTTCAACCCCAGCCGATGACACCAGCAAAGCGAGCTCTTCAACGTCTTCACGAGCGGATTCATTCGGAAAGTCGACATTGACGAGTATCGCCTGCTCGCCGCCTTCATATCTATCAAACAAGCGAGCTACCTCTGCTTAATTGGAAATTAAAATTGGGGGGCACCACCTTCAGCGTCGTCACTACCCGTTGGATGGTAGTTGTTCGGAATACGTGAAGGCACCACAGTTGAGATGGCATGCTTATACACCATCTGACTCACGGTATTCTTTAATAGTACCACGAACTGATCAAACGACTCGATCTGTCCTTGGAGCTTAATGCCGTTTACTAAATAAATTGAAACGGGAATACGCTCACGTCGTAGCGCATTCAAAAAAGGGTCTTGTAACGTTTGGCCTTTCGCCATGGCTATGTTCCTTTCGCAACTTGTTATTAGAATTGATACAGTGCTTGAGTACGACGCCACTGCATCTTGAGTGTAGCAAGATAATTTATTAAGTGCGGGTTATTTCTACAAATTTCAAGGCTTTTTTAACCACATTTGTGGCCGCGTCGCGAATTTGTCCCGCAAGGTTGACCACGCCTCGTCAGCTAGGTTCACCTGAGTTGGGTCAAGCCAATGTAAATCCGGCCAACTACGCAACCAAGTTAACTGGCGTTTTGCCAATTGACGTGTGGCTGCAATCCCTTTTGCCCGCATATCGTCGGCGCTGATGTCGCCGTCTAAATATTGCCATACTTGACGGTAGCCGACGCAGCGCATGGATGGTAAATCCAAATGCAAATCGCCGCGTGCACGCAGTTTTTCAACTTCAGCAATGAAGCCTTGCTGCAACATATCATCAAAACGTAATTCAATACGCTGATGCAACACTTTTCGATCGGCAGGCGCTACTGCAAATTGGTAACTTGGCCATTGCAGACCTGGCTCCTGGGACTCCGTGAGCTCAGTCATACTGCGCCCACTTAATGTGTACACTTCCAAAGCACGCAATAACCGCTGCGGATCATTCGGGTGAATACGTGCGGCGGACTGCGGGTCAAAGCTGGCCAGCCTTTGGTGCAATGCCAGCCAACCGTGCTGCTCGGCTTCAGCTTGCAGGGCCTCACGCACTGCCGCATCCGCAGTTGGCAAGTTCGACATGCCGCCAAGGAGCGTGCGGTAATACAGCATGGTGCCGCCGACTAAGATAGGTACTTGCTGCTGCGCAATCGCCTGCTCAATAAGGTCCAGGGCAGCATGGCGAAAGTCTGCTGCGCTGTAGCTCTGCGCAGGGTCAAGAATATCCACTAAAGCATGGGGGTAGCGCGCCAGCTCCGCAGCACTTGGCTTGGCTGTACCAATGTCCATTTGTTTATAAATGAGCGCAGAATCAACACTAATAATACGCCCATTCAAGCGCTCAAATAGATCCATCGCCAGCTGGGTTTTACCCGCGGCTGTGGGTCCGGAAATACAAATAACAAAAGGCTGACCGCCATTCAGTTGTGTCACATTCGGTCCTGTTACATTATGTTCTAGGGCTTAATTAAGTGTGCTCTGCCAATCAAGTGCGCGCAAGAAATTAGCCTGAATATCTAAATTCGCACTTTCTTGCAGCCAATAGTCTGCCTGCGACTCGCTAAACTGGGTTAATTCCGCCTGCTGCGCCAGCCACCGGTGCAGCGCTTGGTGCTCGGTTAGGTCGGTAGCGTCTAATAGCTCGATAAGCTTAGGTAACAATTGGCTAATGTCTCGTTGGCGCAACATCGTTGGCACCTGCATGACCACCGCACGTTGTGTTGAGAGCATTTTCAACTGCACCCCAAGTACGGCTAATTGCTGCTGCTGTTCTGGCTGCAAAGGCTCGGCTAATTCAAGCTGCACCGGGAGCAGCAGAGGCTGACCGCTTAAGCCTTGTTTTAGCTTTTGCTTTAACCGAGCTTGCTCCACGGCGACCTGCACGGCGCTGACATCAATCAGTGCCAAGTCACTGGTCATTTGGGTGCTGTGTTGCAGCATCAGCGCATAGCGCTGGGCTAATAAACCGACTCGCCGCCATTGGCTATGGCCCGGTGTTAATGCTGGTGCGGACGTCTGCGCCGCAGGCGTCATTAACTGCTGGTAATAGGCTGCTGCGGCTGGAGCATCCTGTTCTACGAGCTGCCTAATCGCTGAGTGTGCAGCCGCTGAGTCGCTATGGGGCTGCTGATAGGCGTGACGCGGCGGGGGCTGATAGGCCTGCTGTGCGGGCGCCTCATTGGCTGCCGTCACTGGCCCTTGCGGGTTCAGGTTTGATTCCGTAGTGGTAAAGCTTGGCGCGTCATCCTGCAACGGCTTATAACTAGCGATAGCTTGGCGCAAACTGTGCAGCACAAAATCATGAATTTGGCGCGCCTGATGAAAGCGCACTTCATGCTTCGCTGGATGAACATTCACATCCACCTCTCGCGCTGGCAGCGTTAAATACAGCACATACGTTGGCTGGCGATCGTCGTTCAGGCTATCGTCGTAGGCTTGTCGAATCGCATGATTTAGCAATTTGTCCTTCATCATGCGTCCGTTGACGTACATATATTGAACGTCCCCTTGGTGCCGACATGCCTGTGCAGGCGCTATCCAGCCATGTAGTTGCCACTGCTCGAAAGTATGTTGCAGAAACACCGCGTCCTGGGCGAAGCCTTGGCCGGCAATTGCTTTTAATCTGGGCAACGCTTGGTCGACATCTATCTGCTCCGCCGCCTGACCGCGCATAGGCTTATAGTCACGGACCTTCCGGCCGTTGTGGGTCAAATGAATACGCACATGAGGCGCGGCTAATGCAATCCGCCGCACCACCTCATCAATGTGACCAAATTCAGTTTTCTCGGTGCGTAAAAACTTACGCCGCGCTGGGGTATTGAAAAAGAGATCCTGCACATCAACGGTAGTGCCTTGGGGGTGCGCGGCGGGCTGAATTTGTACCTGCATATCACGGCCTTCACAAAACGCCTGCCAAGCTTCGCTTTGATCTGCTGGCTTCGAGGTCAAGGTTAGGCGTGATACCGAACTGATACTTGCTAATGCTTCGCCACGAAAACCGAGGGACTGAATACTCTCAAGGTCATCCAAGGTATGAATTTTCGAAGTTGCATGACGACTTAATGCCAGCGCCAGCTCGTCTTTGGCAATGCCGCTTCCATTGTCACGCAAGCGGATGCGCTTGGCTCCGCCTTGTTCAATGTCTAAGCTTAAATCTGTTGCACCTGCATCGATGCTATTTTCCACCAGCTCTTTAACCACAGACGACGGGCGCTCAACCACCTCGCCCGCAGCAATTTGATTGGCTAGTTGCAGCGGCAATTGACGAATAGGCATCAGCTAGCCGGAATCTCTAACACCTGACCAACTCGCAACACCGTAGACGACAGGTTGTTCTGTTGCTGAATCGCACGCACGGTCGTCCCATAACGTTGCGCCAACACTGACAGCGAATCACCCGACTGCACACGATGCTGACGTGTGCGTTGATTGGCTAAAATAGTGCCATCAATTGGGTGGCGGACAAAAAATTCACGCGTGCCCTCATACAAGGCTTGGGCTAAGCGCTGCTGATGCGCCGTCGAGCGCATTTCTTGCTCTTCTTGCGGGTTCGATATAAAGCCTAACTCGACTAATACCGACGGAATATCCGGGCTATTCAAGACCGCAAAGCTTGCAGCCTGTGGCTCGCGGCGATGTAAGCGCGTCACTGTGCCGAGGCGTGACAACAATAAATTCGCCGCCTCAAAGCCACCGCTCATTGAGCTGTCAATCGACATATCTAATAAGGTGCGCGCTAAGTACGGGTCGTCGCCATTGTTTGACAACACTTCGCCAGCACCGCCGAGCAATTCAGAATGCTGCTCGCGGTTCTCTAACCATCGGCCTAACTCAGTATTCGCACGTCGCCGCGACAACACCCACACCGATGCACCACGCGGCTGCGGTGTTGTAAATGCGTCGGCGTGAATAGAAATCAGCATGTCTGCACGCTCACGTCGGGCGATGCGGTTACGCTGATTCAGTTGTACGCCATAGTCGCCAGTTCGCACCAATACTGCCTTCATGCCTGGGTCAGCATTAATTAGCTCCGCCAAGCGACGTGCAACCGGCAAGGTAATATTTTTCTCATAGGTCCCCGAAGGCCCAATTGAACCTGGGTCTTCGCCTCCGTGGCCAGCATCAATCGCGACCACCACAGGACGCTCTTTCATACCTTCTAAACTGCGTGTTACGCGCTGTTCTGGCACTGACTGCCCCGGAATATCGACCACTAAGCGATGGCCGTAGCGCTCATTCGGCGGCAATGGAAATATCACTGGGGTCACTTGTCGGCTGAGCTCTAACACGATACGTGTGGTGGATGCTTGGGGCGGTGATGACGAGCGAATACGATTGACCATCATCGACTCAAAGTCGAGGGCGTCCAGGTTGACTTGGTTGCGGGTGTTACGAAAATCTATCACAAGCCGATAAGGCTGGTTGTCATAGATGGTAAAATAACTATGTTCAGGGGCTGCTGCCAGGTCAAACACAATGCGGGTCTTGTCCGGCGCAGGCCACACCCGCACCGATTCTAAGGCATCACTTGCAAACGCTGGGGCGATAAGCCACAACGAACACCATATAAGAGCCAAACTGTTCAGCGCACTGCGTATTTTTTTCATTATTATTTAATTACTTGGTTAACTCATAGATTATTTAACTAGCAGTTATTTATCTCATTACACGTAGTTCTTAACAAACTAAATTGCGTTTTTAACAAACTACACTGCGGTTTGCCACAAGTTCAGACAGGCATTTCCCGCCGCAGTTCGACCCAGCGCGGATAAAGTTCGATGCAACTCAACGCCTGCACTGTCTTGCTGGGCCACTAATTCAAGCTCAATATCAGCGCCTGGAAGCAAACCGAACCCACGCTGCGGCCATTCGACCAAACACAAGCAATCATTGGCAAAGTAATCTCGAATCCCCATGAATTCGAGCTCTTCTGGGTCTTGCAAACGGTATAAATCAAAGTGAAACACGCGCATATCGCTTAGCTCGTAGGGCTCTACCAAAGTATAGGTCGGGCTTTTGACTGCCCCTTGGTGGCCGAGGTGCTGAATTAAGCCGCGACTAAAGGTTGTCTTCCCGGCACCCAAACCACCATGCAAATACACCACCAACGGCGGAACCTCGGCCAGCTCTTTTATCGCCTGCGCTAACCCTTGACCCGCTGCAACAGTCGCGTCAGCGTCAGCCAGCGTAATAACCAACTGAGGCGTTGCGTGCTGATTTATTTCACTACTCACCAGATGACTCATCGTGCTGTTGCCTTATATTGTTGCTATAACCATTGAATTCGCTGACTGCGGTGAATATTAGCAAACTTCAATCAGCAGTTGACCCCCCTTGCGAAGGATTTACCCAAGCACTGATGCAGTCAATCACATCGCTGGCCAGCAAACCGCGCTGGCCTCGCGTTTGGCTAGCCGTTTGCGCCGCCAACCCATGCACCAGCGCTGCGTAGCCTGTGCTTTCGGGCAGACTTTGGCGCAGCTGACCCGCTTGTGCGTATAGTGGCGCAAGCACCGCGGCGATAACGCCCGTTAACACATCTCCCATACCAGCACTGGCAAGCCCTGGGTTGCCCGAAGTATTCACTGCCACATAGTCTGAATGGTAAATAATGCTTCCCGCACCTTTTAGCACCACCACACCACCGTACTGCTCATGCAGCCGTGCCGCTGTGTCCCAGCGATCTTGCTCTAACTCATTGGCTTGGGTGGCTAGTAATCGCGACGCTTCGCCAGGGTGTGGGGTTAGAATCCAATCGTCTCGACGCATGGGGTTTCGCGCCAGCAAATTAAGCGCGTCCGCATCAACCACAAGGGGCGTATCCAGCTCAATCACCTTATGCCACCACGCCTGCCCCCACTGTTGCTGGCCCAGGCCCGGGCCAATAGCGATCACATCGGCTTGTTGCAAGAGGGTATCGCTATCAGGGTCATCGGCTTGTAAACTGCGCACCATAAGCTCAGGCGCAAACCCTTGGCTGCCATGTTGGCAAATCACAGTGACTTTACCTGCGCCCGCACGCAACGCCGCCATACCGGCTAACTGAACCGCGCCCACCATGCCCTCGCTGCCGCCGATAATGACCACATGGCCGAACATACCTTTATGGCAATTCCAAGGCCGGGGCGGAAAGGCTTGAGTCAACTGAGTTGGGTCTAAACGCCAAGCTGCCGCTTTGCACAAGGTGCGAAATTCACGCAAAATACCCAGGTCAGCGAACCATAGCTGGCCGCAATAGTCCCCAGCTTGAGCCGTGTAAAGCCCACGCTTTGGCGCCACCATAGTCACCGTATGGCGAGCCTGAATAGCCTGCCCCAATACACGCCCGGTGTCTGCATGCAGCCCGCTCGGAACATCAATCGCAATTACCGGTAAGCGCGCTTCATTGACGCTGGCTATTGCCTCAGCAATGTCGCCTTGCACCGGCGTATCCACCCCAGTCCCAAGTAACGCATCCACCACCACGTCCGGGTCACAGTCGCCCCAATCCAACAAGGCTTCGATCTGGCCACCCTGGGCTTGCCAGCTACTTTGCGCCCGCGCACTCAGCTCAGTGGCTGCGGGTTTAGCAGTAAATACACGTACATCGTAGCCTGCCAGTGCCGCTTGTGTGGCCAATACATAGCCGTCACCGCCGTTATTACCACTACCACAGAGTACCGCAACGCGCAGTGGCGCCGGATACGCTTCGCGCAAGCACTCGAAGGCGGCACGGCCAGCGCGCTGCATCAATTGCCACATGCTAATGCCAGCAATTTCAGCCGCTCTTGCCTCATAGTCACGCACCTGATCAGGGCGATACAGTTGTTGGGGGATCTGTCGGGTCAATAATCGGTTCATACAAACTCCTCAAGCAGAGTTTGGCCGGTGGCGCTTCGGTCAGCCGCGGTTACTCGGGTTTGAACACCCCGATCACGCCGTCAAACGTGCGCTCCGAACCACTGCCTTGGGCTTTTGGCTCATCCATCTTAAAGCCACACTCAACGCATTCAACATGCTCAATGCCGTGTTCGCTGTACAACATTAAACTGTCGACTGCCTTACATTCTGTGCATGTTGCGCCGGCGATAAACCGCTTCTTACTTCTCGCCATGATGCGTACTCCTCTGGTTGCCACCAACCGACGACGGGCTTAACTTGCCATTAGCATAGCATACCGCCCTGCCGTCCTGATCATGGCTGTGATAAAATCAATCCCATTTCTAGGTGGTTGGAATTTTACCCTATGATTCAAGCGGAATCGATAAGCCTTATTCGTGGCGCCAAGCAGTTATTACAGCAAAGTAGTTTTACCATTTATGCAGGACAGCGCGTCGGCTTAGTGGGTGCGAACGGTACTGGTAAATCATCGCTATTTGCGTTGCTGCGCGGAGAAATCAAGGAAGACGCAGGTAACCTGCAGTTTCCAGCCGCGTGGCGCATTGCGGCTGTGGCGCAGGAAACGCCAGCGCTAGATGCCACGGCACTTGCCTATGTGGTCAGTGGCGACCAAGAGTACACCGCATTGAATCAAGCCCTAGCGGCGGCAGAACAGGCCGATGACGGCCACAAGATAGCCGCTATTCATGGCCAGTTAGATGCGATTGGCGGCTATCAAATTGAAGCGCGAGCAGCGAGTTTGTTGGCCGGCTTAGGATTTAGCCAAGCGCAACTGCAAAAACCGGTGCGCGCGTTCTCTGGTGGTTGGCGAATGCGCTTAAACCTAGCTCAAGCCTTGATCGCGCGGTCTGACTTATTACTGCTGGATGAGCCTACCAACCACCTCGACTTGGATGCTATTTATTGGTTAGAGAACTGGTTACTGCGTTACCCCGGCACCTTGATCCTGATTTCCCACGACCGTGACTTTTTGGACGCGGTGATTACCCATACGATTCATATCGACCGCCAGCAAACCCACAGTTATAGCGGCAACTACACCAGTTTCCAGCGCCAACGCAGTGAGCAGTTAGCACAGCACCGCCAGCAGTATGAAAAGCAGCAAGCCCAGCGCGCCCATTTGCAGTCGTTTATTGACCGCTTTAAAGCCAAAGCGACTAAAGCTAAGCAAGCCCAAAGCCGGGTCAAAGCCCTTGAGAAGCTGACCTTAAGCGCACCGCTGGAAGATGCCCAGGCCTTTGAATTTAGCTTTCGCCCGCCTAACAAGTTACCCAACCCACTGATTGAAATGGAAAAGCTGCAGGCGGGTTATGGCGACACCGTTATTTTGCACAACATTCACCTGAACTTGGTGCCGGGTAGCCGTATCGGCTTGTTAGGCCACAATGGCGCGGGTAAATCGACGCTGATGAAGCTATTAGCTGGCGAGATGCAGCCCTTGGCGGGCCAGCGCCGGGTAAGTGCAGGGCTTGAAATTGGTTACTTCGCACAACATCAGTTAGAAACCTTGCACCCTGAAGAGAGCCCTATGGCGCATATACAACGGCTCGACCCAAGCGCAAGCGAGCAAAGCCTGCGTGACTATTTAGGCGGGTTTGGTTTTCATGGCGATAGCGTGTTTGCACCCAGCGGGCCGTTTTCAGGTGGTGAGAAAGCACGCTTGGTACTGGCGTTAATTGTCTATCAGAAGCCCAATTTATTGCTGCTTGACGAACCGACCAACCACTTGGACTTGGATATTCGCGAGGCGCTGATTCGCGCTTTGCAGGATTTCACCGGCGCCATGGTCATTGTGTCCCACGACCGTCATTTTCTGCGTGCCACCGTCGACGATTTTTACTTAGTCGCGAATCAGCGCGTAGAAGGTTTTGATGGCAGCTTAGAGGACTATCAACAGTGGGTGGAAGACCAGCGCGCCGAATCGAAAGCCCAGGCAAATGCGGCGAGCCAATCCGACAGCCCAGATAAGACCAGCAAAAAAGAAGCACGCCAAGCCGCCGCCGATAAGCGCAAACTGATGAAACCGCTGCAAGACAAAATTAAAGCCGCGGAACGCTTAATGCAACAAGCCGAAACAGAACTGGTCAAGGTCCATGACCGGCTTAGCGCGGCGGATATCTATGACGCAGCCAACAAAGACGAGCTCACTCAGTTATTGAAGCGCCAAGGTGAATTACAGCAACAGCTTGAAGACGCCGAAGCCGACTGGTTAAGCCACAGTGAACAACTAGATATGATGCAGGTGGACGATGCATAACCCGATTGATGCCGCCACATTCTGGCAAGCAAGTCATGAAATTTATCAGCGCCCTGGCATGCAGCAACAACTGATAACGCGCCAGGACCAGCACGGCGACAATGTGAATTTAGCGTTGTTGGAGTTGTATCTTGCAGAGCGAGGGCAACCGTTAGATACCAATGAGAAGCAGGTGCTACAGGCGTTAATTGACGCGTTTAGCACTGAGCACACCCAATTAGTGCGCCAGTTACGACGTCAGTTAAGTCGCAGTGAGGCATTGACCGAAGTCGCTAGCAAGGCACTCAAACAAGCGCTATTAGACGCTGAGTTAATCTTAGAACAACAAGAACAGGCGCTGCTGATCACACATCTGCAGCGCCTGCGCGCATAAGGTTATTGCGTGTAAACCTTAATCGTCACTACCTTGCCATTGTTGCTGGAAGGCTTCGATATCATCGACCACGACCGCATCATCGATGTCGATAAAGTCAGTGTCGCTAAACTTAGTCCCGCGTAACTGCACCAATACTTGCATACGGGCGTCTGAGTCTAACAACATACGATAGAATGCTTGCATGTCTTCATTAGTTAACCGCTCGACCTCTGCAATAAGTTGCTCACGGGTGTCAAAACGATAGTTTTCCCGAGCCCAGTCAGCACGTACACGTGACGCCTCCTGATTTAAGTTCTGTGGCTGCTCGCGCAAACTGACCAGCACACCTTGCTTACTTTCAGTGAAGGTTTCGTCTGACATGTCGTCTAAATGCTCAGCAAACCCTTGCTGGAAGCTTGTAAAATGATCTTTCAATTCTGGCAATGACGCCACCGAACTTTGAATCAAGAAACCAATGCCCGCATAGTCGCCCGCACCCACAGGGGATACACCAACGGCGTAGCCTAGTTGTTTCTCGGTGCGCAGTTCATTAAAGAATCGCGCATGGGCAAGTTCTGCCATCACACTGGCTTTAGCTCTGGTTGCTAAGCTATCGTCCGGTAGCACCCAAGCTTGCAACAAGGCGACATCTTCAAGCGCGACATCACGCTGGTAACTCACCGTCGTAGCGCTTCGCGGGGTGATCACTTGACTGCGGTCATATTGAATTGACGGGTCAAGCTCAACTTGATCACGAATCACTGCCACCAAGCTTTGTAAGCTCTCTTCGTCATAATTACCCACTGCCAATGCACGAATTGTCACGCCATTAAATAGGCCATCGCGCGCCGCTAACACGTCATCTAACGTGACGGCAGCCAAAGCTTGCAGGCGCGCTTCAGGGTTAGCACCCGGCAATTGGATAAAGCTATTGTAGCGTGGACCTAATTGCTGCACTGGGAATTGCAACGCTTGGTTTTCAATTTGACGACGTAAGCGGTCTTTGACCTGCTCTAAACGACTCGCGCTCGGCTCGTAATTTGCGAAGCTGCTCAGGACACGTTCAGCCAGCAAAGTTTGCTTGTCATTAAAGCCCGATAGGTTTAACGCTAACCCTTGGCCTGCCGACAAATCATAGTTAACCCCAGCAATAGAGGCTTCGCGCGCTAACGCTTGCTCAGCTAAGTTAAATGCACTAACCGCGACTTGAGCCGCCATGCGTTGGTTTAAATCCTGCTCCGAGGTATCTTGGAATAGCTGCACACTGACATTCGCACGCGGCTCCTGGAAACGCTCGCTACGCTGCAACCAGACGCTCACTCCTGCCGTGTTGATTACCTGCTGTGCCTGGGTGCTGTCGCCTAACGGCTTGACGCTCATATCTTCAGGCAACAAGGTGTTCACCGACGGTAAGCTAACTTCAATGTCTTGTGCTTGGGCGCGCCAGCTATCGATAATCTCAGGGTTCAACGCCTCGACACGGTATTCGCCATCAAAATAATGCAAGCGCTGGTCAACCTCGACGTCTGGGGCAATAAACCAAACTCGCGCATTGTCAGGGCTCAACTGGGTCAATACTTCGTTAATCGCCTGTGGGTTGTAGCTGTCTAAGCGATAGCTGTAGTCGACGATATGTTGAAGGGGGTAGTGCTGCATAGCAGCGGCCAATTGCGTGGCGTAATTAAATGCATTGGTACGCTGCAAAAATTGGAAACGGTTGTTCAGCACCGTGCGCACTTCGTCGAAGTAGGCTTCATCGACGCCTTCGACACGTAGCTTATCAATGTAGTTAAACAGCATGCCGGCGATCACTTCACGGTTTTCAAGGCCGGTGTCGGTCAACTCTGCCTGAATGATAAAGCGTCCAGCATTGCCATAGGCATTTGGCTGCGCGTAAGCACCCAAATTATCGGCCCAGCCCTGCTCCCGTAAGAATGCGCCCGGGGTGCCCGGCATCTCCGAATTAATCATATACGCCACCAGTTCATTCGGCTGGTAGGCGAATTGGTCGATATTGTTATCAATCGTGAAATCGATTTGTAATACTCGCATTTCCATTTGCGGGCGGTAGAAAATTTGACGACTGCGTTCGGCATCCGTTACCACTGGTGTAGTAATTTCCGGTGCGGGTGCGTCATGGTTCGGAATATCGGCAAAATAGGTATGTGCCATTTGCTCAAGTTCAGCCAACGGGTAGTTACCGATAATACTTGCGGTCATTAAATTGGCTGAATAGTAGCGACGATAAAAATCCAGCATTTCGTCATACAAAATACTGCCTTCTTTGTCGCCTAAGCTTTCTTTATTACCAATGCGAAAGCGAGCAATCGGGTGCTCCGGGTTTAACGTGATATTATTTAATTTGAATAAAATAAAACCATCAGATGCACGGCGCATCGACCATTCAGAATCAACGGCATTAATTTCCTTTTCTGAGTAGTCAGGATCAAAAATAGGGGCTTTGAAGAAGTCCGAAAAGCGGTCTAAGGCATCGGCTAAACGGTCGTTGTTAATCTGGAACATGTAATTGGTATGGTCATCGGCCGTATAAGCATTATGCATACCGCCATGACGCGACATGAATTCACCATACTCGTCTGGATCAGGGTACTTTTCAGTACCTAAAAACAGCATATGCTCCAAATAATGCGCCAAACCCAACTGCTCATCTGGGTTTTGCATACTGCCTACATGGACATTTAATGCCGCCGCTGCTTTATCTGCGTCGGGATCGCGAACCACCACCACATCTAAGCCGTTGTCCAGGCGCACCACCGCGTATTCGCGACTGTCATTTGGACTGACATAAATCCCACTATCGCTTGCCTGTTGCTGGCTCGAAGCCGGTGTGCTACTACCGTTAGGCGATGATGGCTCTGGCGCGGGTTGGCAACCAACCAATAGCGCCAAGCAGGCACCTGTAATGACACTCGAAAGCAAGCTTTTTCGCATGCTGCGAGGGTTTGTGCGGAATCTAGCTGTGGTCATAGTGTGTGCTTCCTTGGCATTTAGTTAATGATATGTTGCAACTATTATGCGCAAGCCGCTGCGCTTGGGCAATCAAAGCTAAGCGGCCCGGTTCGATGTTTTGTAACTAAGTATGTCCTGGCGGCTGACGTCACTTCGTGCGCCGTGCTAAAGTGCGCGCCTGAATGTTCGCTGCGCCTGAATCAAATCAACCATGCCCATGAGCCTTGCCGTATGACTCAATTATTAAATTTCCAGCCCCACCCATGGCTACGCAACCAACATGTGCAAACCCTATGGAGTCGTATTGCACGATACAAAGCCCGCAGCGAGCGACATTGGCAATGCCTGCCGTTGCCCGACGGCGACTTTATCGACCTAGCTTGGAACCGACCATACACCGAAGTCATAAGTGAGCCGAAACGACCGTTGTTGATTATTTTTCACGGTCTTGAAGGGTCAGTGTATTCCCCTTACGCGGATGATCTCATGGCGACCGCCCGTAGTCGCGGCTGGCACGCAGTGGTGATGCATTTTCGCGGCTGCAGTGGCCGCCCCAACCGCAGCCACCGTGCGTATCATTCAGGCGATACCGCCGACGCTTCGACTTTAGTGGCTTGGCTGCAGCGCCAAGGTTTTGAGCAACTGTATGCGGCGGGGTTCAGTTTAGGTGGCAATATGCTGGTCAAATTGCTTGGCGAAGAACCAGACATTGGACTGCGCGCTGCCGTGAGCACCTCCGCCCCCTTGTCCCTAGGCCCAAGCTCTGCGCGCATTGACCAAGGCTTTTCACGTGTTTATCGCAACCATTTAGTGAGCTCATTGAAGCGTAAAATCATTCAAAAGCACGCGCTTGGGCAATTGCAGGGGCATTTGCATATCGACCCTGCAACGATTCGGCGCATCGTCAACTTTCGTACGTTCGATAATTTGGTCACTGCGCCATTACACGGCTTTGACGGCGCTGATGATTACTACACACGCTGTAGTGGACTACAATTCATTCCATTGATTAGGCGACCGCTGTTGATTATTCATGCTGCAGACGACCCCTTTACCAGCCCATGCTGTGTGCCTGAGGCGCCGATGCTACCTGCCAATGTACGCCACGAACTCAGCACCCATGGCGGGCATGTTGGCTTTGTCGCCAAGCATGAGGGCAAGTCGGGTTACTGGCTAAGTCGACGAATTTTAGATTTTTTGAGCACGGAATTAGGACTTGATTGATAGGAGTAGCGATGAAAATTCCTTACCAACAGATAAACCCAGAGACTTTAACGGCGCTGATTGAACACTTTGTGCTGCAAGAAGGTACAGATTATGGCGAGCAGGAAGTCAGCTTAGCAACCAAAGTCGAGCACGTGCGCGCGCAACTCAAGCGTGGCGATGCTGTAGTTGTGTATTCAGAGCTGCACGAAAGTGTGCATATTGTGCCCAAAGACGCCGTCAGCGCCACTGAGCACAACCAGCAACCAGACGCCTAGCGCCTAACACTTGCTGCGTCAGGCCAGTAACCGTGGAAACACTGCGAGCCAATCCACGCGCGGGTCGCCTAACACCATAAAGTTTGGGTTCGCTAAGCTCGCCGTGCGGTTGTAGGTAATCGGCTCGAAATGTTCGCTGAGTAAACGTCCGCCAGCCTGCTCAACAATGACTTGGGCAGCCCCCGTGTCCCACTCCCCAGTGGGTCCTAAACGCAAGAAACAGTCAGCACTTCCGTCTGCCACCATACATGCTTTCAACGAGCAGCTGCCGGTCATTACCGAGCGCACCGCCCGTTCGCTGGTCATCCGCGCCGCAACTTTGGCATGGTTCTGACGACGACTAATTGCGATGACCAATTCATCCTGCGCTGGGTCATGCAGTCGCCGAACTTGCATCGGCGTAGGTTCGGGGCTGTCGCTTTGGGAGTAGTCGAGGCGCTGGGCTCCAAGCCCTACTCCACCTTGATATAAGCGCTGTTCGGTTGGCCAATAAATACCACCGAGTACGGGTTGAAAATTATCGATGAGCGCCACCGCAATGGCAAAGTCGCCACTACCTTGAATAAATTCCTGGGTGCCATCAATTGGGTCGATTAACCAATAGCGTTGCCAATTACGACGTTCTACCCAAGGCACTAATGCCTCTTCGGACAGTACCGGGATGTCAGGGGTTAAACGCTGTAACGCGGCGAGCAGAAACTCACTCGCAGCTAAGTCGGCACTGGTAACTGGTGAATCATCCGCCTTATCGGTTACGGTGAAGTCTTGACGACGATAGTGGTCCAGCACCAGTGCGCCGGTGTCGCGTAATATACTTGCTAAAGCTTGCTGTAAAGGCTTAGCCAAAATTCGACTCCTGCTTTGCTTCGGTATCCACCACGCCGTCTTGCGACGGCAGGCCAACACTGCCGCCCCGCAACCAACGCTCAAGTAGCAATAACGCGGTGACGGAGCGCGCTTCAGTGAAATCTGGTTGCGCCAGCAGTTGGTCAATCTCACTCACTTTCCATGGCACCACTTCAAGCGGCTCTGGCTCATCGCCTGCCAATTTTTCAGGGTAGAGGTCCTGACCAATAAACAAGGTCATATTGGCGGAAAAGAATGCAGGGGCCATGGTCACAGATTTCATCGCAGTTAAGCGCTTAGCGCCATAGCCAATCTCTTCGCGCAACTCGCGGTTTGCGGCCACTGCATGGCTTTCACCTGGGTCTACTAAGCCTTTGGGGAAGCCGAGCTGGTAATTATGCAACCCGGCAGCGTATTCACGCACCAGCAACATGGTGTCAGCGTCAAGCATAGGCACCACCAGCACCGCACCTCGGCCACTACCTTGCACGCGCTCATAACGCCGCTCTTCGCCATTACTAAATTTCAAATCAACGCTTTCAATGCGTAGCAAACGGCTTTCGGCGACCAATTGGCGCGCGAGAATTTGTGGTACTTGCTTATCCGTCATAATTCCCCGACACTGCTTAGCTGGTAATAAGGTTACTATAAACTGCTTAGCCCAAAAGCTAAACGGCTAACCTTCAATGTATCAACAATCTAGGTTTTCCCATGTCTCAAACCACCCCTACGCCTATCCAGCTGCCATGGTCCGATATCGACACTTTACTGCTCGACATGGACGGTACGCTACTGGATTTGCACTATGATAACCAATTTTGGAACCAGCGCGTGCCTGAGTTCTATGCGGCAGCGCAACAAATTGAAGTGGCGACTGCGCACCAGTACATCCATCAGCATTTCAGTACGGTCGCAGGCACACTTGACTGGTACTGTTTAGACTACTGGCAGCAAACTTTGCAATTGCCGATTCGCGAACTTAAACGCCAGTTTATTGATTTAATCAAAGTGCGTGCTGATGTGCCGGATTTTTTAGCCGAAGCCCGCCAAGCTAATAAGCGGATTATTTTAGTTACTAACGCACACCCAGACGCGTTAGCGCTTAAGAATCAATGCACTAACCTGGCCGCTATGTGTGATGAACAATATTCAACCCATGAATTTGGTGCCTGCAAAGAAGAGCAAAGTTTGTGGCAACAACTTCAGCAACGCACGCAGTTCGACCCTGCTCGCAGCCTATTTATTGATGACGGTGAGCATATTTTAGCGGCGGCGGCGCAGTTTGGTATCGCCCACGTGCTTGGGGTTGAAAACCCAGATAGCCAGCTACCGTCAAAAATCTTCCATCAATTTCCTAGTTTTGACAACTATGCCAGCTTACGACCTATAATAGGGGCTACGAGCTAATATTCGATTCAGCTACAGTTTTAAACAGGGTCATGCATGGCAAAGAAAACGTTTGATTACGACGCGATAGTTATCGGTTCAGGTCCAGCAGGTGAAGGCGCCGCCATGAAGCTGGCAAAAAGCAAGCAGCGCGTCGCTATGATAGAGCGCCATTCAAGTATCGGCGGCGGGTGTACGCATTGGGGCACCATTCCATCTAAAGCGCTACGCCACTCGGTTAGCCGTTTAATTGAGTTCAATGCAAACCCCCTGTTTTCGCGTCATGACACCCCACTGCATTTAAAATTCAGTGACATTCTTGATCACGCACAATCCGTCATCCGTCGCCAAATCAAGCTGCGAGGCAGCTTTTATGAGCGCAATGGGGTGCCAGTGATTCATGGAGCTGCGTCGTTTGTGGATGGCAACACCCTGCAAATTGAAAAAGCTGACGGGTCAGTTGATTTCATTACCGCGCGCCAATTTGTGATTGCCACAGGCTCGCGCCCTTATCGCCCTGCCAATATCGATTTCAGTCACCCGCGTGTGTACGATTCCGATACCGTATTGGCGTTAAAGCACGACCCGCGCAGCATTATTATCGTCGGCGCAGGCGTGATTGGCTGTGAATATGCCAGTATATTTCGTGGCTTGGGTGTGAAAGTTGACTTACTCAACATGCGCGACCGCCTGCTGTCATTCCTCGACACTGAAATTTCTGACGCCTTGAGCTATCACTTACGCAACAGCGGCGTGGTGATTCGCCATGGCGAAGAGTTCGCCAGTGTGGAAGGTACGGACGACAAGGTCATTCTAACCACAGAATCAGGCAAAATTGTGCAAGCAGACTGTCTGCTATTTGCCAATGGTCGGTCCGGCAATATCGAGTCGCTGAGTGTTGAGAAAGTTGGCCTGAAGCCGAACCAACGCGGCCAGTTAGAGGTTGACGACAACTATCGTACCAGCGTCGACAATGTCTATGCAGTCGGCGATATTATCGGTTACCCGTCCCTTGCCAGTGCAGCCTATGACCAAGGTCGCTTCGCTGCCACCGCAATGCTTGAAGGTAAGTGCGAGCAAAAACTCATTGCGGATATTCCAACGGGTATTTATACCATTCCGGAAATTAGTTCGGTGGGTGCGACTGAAGAAGAGCTAACCGCGAAGAAAGTGCCTTATGAAGTTGGTCGCGCTCAATTCAAGCATTTAGCCCGTGCACAAATTGCGGATACCCAAGTTGGCTGTCTGAAATTGCTGTTTCACCGTGAAACCCGCGAGATTCTTGGCATTCACTGTTTCGGCGAGCGTGCAGCAGAAATTATTCACATCGGCCAAGCCATTATGGAGCAAAAGGGAGAAGGTAATACCTTAGATTACTTTATCGATACCACCTTTAACTACCCGACCATGGCCGAGGCTTACCGGGTGGCAGCCCTCAATGGTATTAACCGTGTGATGGGCTGAGTCAGCCTACCGCGTGTTGGGTCGGTTGCCTGACTGGCAATTCGATCCGCACGCACAGCCCAGCGCCAGCTTGGTTACGTAATTGAATGTCGCCACCGTGCAATTGTACAAAACGTTTCACGATGGCTAAGCCCAAACCAGACCCTTCCCCACCGCGAGCCAAGTTGCCCTGCATAAAGGGTTCAAATACCTCATCCAATTGCGCTTCATCAATGCCTTCACCGCTATCGATTACTTCGATCCAAATGCGGGCATCTTTACGCACATTACCATCGGCGTAGATACCCTGAGCGCCAGTACGAATTGTTATCGGTGTCGAGCCATAGTGGCGTGCGTTATCAATTAGGTTGCTTAGCACGCGCTTCATCGCTACCGCTTGCAGTTGCACCAAAGGTAAGTCACCCAAGTTAAGGTGAAATAGGTCTTCACTTGGCGCGTCCGTCACGTACTGCACACTCTCAATCACATCTTGAATCAGCACATTGAGGTCTTCTTCACTGAAATTGACATGATCACGGGCACGCACGTAATCGATAAACTGGTCGATAATCGCATTCATATCGTCAATGTCATGGACGATGCCTTCAACCAAGTAATCTTCACTCGGTGGCATCATTTCAGTCGCAAGACGAATGCGCGTTAAAGGGGTGCGTAAGTCATGGGAAATACCTGCAAGTAGCAATGCGCGATCTTGCTCAAGACGCTGAATACCCCGCGACATTTGATTAAACGCCTGGGTCACCTGCATGATTTCCGAGGCACCGCGTTCTTCCAGTTGCCCAGGGTCTTCACCAGCGGCAATCCTGCGCGCTGCCAACTGTAAAGCTTGCAGCGGACGGTTGAGCCAACGCGCAAATGCAATGCCACCCAATACACTTAACGAACCAATTAACGCTAAGTAAAATAACAATGGCGACAACGCACGGTCATCAAATTCAGACAGCACCACACGATACCAGCTGTCTGGCTCCTGACTGCGCTGGACCCAAAAAAAGGTACTGTTATAGCTCGCCATGCGCACCTGCACGGGCTCTTGCATCACGTAACTTAATTCTGCCGCGAGGAACTCGTAGGGCTGGGCATAATCAACGCCCATTTGCTCTGCCTCTTGGGCGCTAAAGCGTTGTGCGCCACCCATCGCGTTATATTGAGCCAGCAAGGGTTGTCGCTCGGGGCCTTCCACTTGTTCTAACAGGATACGCGTTTGCAGGTTACTACCCAGCAGATGCACAATTTGCTGCACCCCGGGTTTTACCACGTACACGGCTATCATCAAATACGACACCGCTTGGTTGATAACCAACACGAACGCAATCAATGCAATAGTACGGGCAAAAGCAGTACGCGGTGTCCAGCGCCACATTAGGCTTTTTGACCGTCAGGCACAAACACGTAGCCCAAGCCCCAAACCGTTTGGATATAACGTGGCTTGGTGGCATCGGCTTCTATCATGCGGCGTAAGCGTGACACCTGTACATCGATGCTACGCTCCAGCGCACTGTAGTCGCGCCCACGTGCTAAATGCATCAGTTTATCCCGTGAAAGCGGCTCTCGGGGGTGGGTCACTAGCGCTTTTAATACCGCATATTCACCACTGGTTAGCGCAATTGGCTGCTGGTTTTGGCGCATTTCCCGGGTGGCTAAGTTAAACCAAAAATCACCAAATTCGACGATCATCTCTTCGTCACTTGGTGCCCCTGGCAATTCACGCTTTTGGCGGCGTAACACTGCGTTAATCCGTGCTAGCAGCTCACGTGGGTTAAATGGCTTGGCAAGGTAGTCATCAGCACCTTGCTCTAAACCCATGATGCGATCAACTTCGTCGCCTTTGGCGGTGAGCATAATAATTGGTAGTGCGCTGCCTTTTTCACGCAAACGCCGACATATCGACATGCCATCTTCATGGGGCAACATTAAATCCAGCACCATGAGAGAAAAGCTTTCGCGCTCCAGCAAGCGGTCCATTTGGTGCGCGTCTGCCACTGCGCGCACAGCGAAGCCTTGTTCCAGCAAATAACGCTCAAGCAATGCGCGCAAACGCATATCATCATCTACCACTAGAATTTTCTGGCTTTCGCCTGCGTGTTCCTGCGCCGTTACCATGCGGGGTCCTACCGTGATTGTGTCTATCGCTCAATATAAGAGTGCGCAGCCCGCTTTGCAAAGCCGATGCGTCTATCTACGAGGGTTAATTTGTTACAAAAGGTGTAGCCCGAGATCGGCCTACTTGGGTTGATAGCGAATCGCGTTAATGTACCACGTGTGGTTGCCTTGAGGCGTGCTTACCTCGGCCTCATCATCGACACTTTTCTTTAACAACGCACGCGCCATCGGTGAGTCAATTGAAATGTAGTCATTGCGCCCGTAAATTTCATCTGGGCCCACAATCCGAAAACTTAATGTTTTGCCGTCGTCGTCCTCGACTTCGACCCAGGCACCAAAGAACACTTTGCCGTCCTGCTGCTGATTATAATCAACCACTTGCACTGATTCTAAGCGTTTGCGCAAGTAGCGTACGCGGCGGTCTATTTCACGCAGGCGCTTCTTATTGTACTGGTAATCGGCATTCTCGCTACGGTCGCCAAGGCTTGCGGCCCAACTCACTTTTGCCGTGGTTTCGGGACGCTCGACACGCCACAGGTGGTCGAGTTCGGCGCTTAGCTTCAGGTAGCCTTCACGCGTAATTAGGTTGGTTTTCATGCGTTCGTGCGGTTCATCAAGTGGCTTTCAGGGGGAACAAGGTTACTGCATCTACTCGGCGAGGTAAAAGTAAAAGCGGCCGCCTTGCCTTTTAAAGCAAGTAACGGCCGCCGATACTGGTATTAATCACGGGCTTTACTGATCTTACCGCGTAATTCATCCATTTTCTTTTCAATGCTAATTTGAGCATCAGCACTGGATTCTTTCGCTTGGGCTTTTAATTTCTTCAGCTCAGCTTCCCACTGTTCAACTTTCGCTTCAGCTTTACGTTTCTGGGCACTTGATTCACTCATCATGAACTCCTTGTACAATTAAAAGTCACCTTGGCTGGCTGCCTACTTGGTATTCAGCATGCGAGCTGTGTGCGTGTAAGTTTGTCTTACCCTTTAAGCCTAGAACAGCTCGCGCGCTTTTGCCGCCCCAATACCAAACCTTTACCTTGTAAAGCTGCGCCCTTGATTGCTTAGCGTTGGCGAATACGCACTGGGCCGTGAATATTGCGCGTGTTCACTTTGCCGCCACTACGGTGCTCAATATGCACGCCACCGACGTGGCTAACCTGAATGTCGCCAGCGCCATTTTGCAAGCTGAGCATACCAGCCAACTCATGCACAATGACTTCACCGTCGCCATGTTCAATTTCGGCACTAAAATGATGTGGGACTCTGACATGCAAGTTGATATACGGAGCTGCGCCGCTATAGCTACCACCGCCAAAGCTTGCCTCCAAGCGCGCCGCGCCTTGCTCAGCCACCAGTGTCAGTACAATGTCCTCGGCGTCATAATGGTAAATATGCGCTTCAACGACCACTTGTTGTAGCCCCGGCTCCCCCTGCAGGGTGACCGCGCCGTTGGCTAAACGAGCCTGTAAGTGGTCTAACCCATCCGCCGCAAGGTCGATACTACGCTGGGTATATTCCGGCGGTTGTTGCGCCTGAACTGGCGCCACTGCGGCCAAAACTAATCCTGCGCTCACGGTCAGCCCGGCCCACCACATGCTAACTACCCCGTTCAGTTGGGAAATTATCTCGTTCATACTGGTTATCCTAAGTGCGCCCCTTTGCCGCGGGGCCGACTATGCTATGATGCTGCCTTTGGCAACGAGGCAAGCTTCGTTGCTGTCTATATAATAGCCATTTAAAGATAGCAGAGAGAAGCTATGTTGCACGTTGTATCTACCATTGCTGAAGAATTAAATGTCCGCGAAGCGCAAGTTAAAGCCGCGATTGCCCTCCTTGACGAAGGCGCTACGGTGCCCTTTATTGCACGTTACCGTAAAGAGGTGACAGGCGGTTTAGACGACACCCAACTGCGCACCCTGGCTTCGCGCGTGGTTTATTTACGTGAATTCAATGAGCGTCGCGACGTCATTCTCAAAAGCATCAACGACCAAGGCAAGCTCACGGACACATTGCGCCAAGCGATTGCCCAAGCACAGTCTAAAACTGAGCTGGAAGACCTCTACCTGCCATTTAAACCGAAGCGCCGCACCAAAGGGCAAATCGCGATTGAAGCTGGGCTCGAACCATTAGCCGACGCCCTGCTCAACGACGCTAACATAGATCCTGAACAGCAAGCTGCGCAGTACATCAATGCGGAAGCTGGCTTTAGTGACACCAAAGCGGTATTGGAAGGCGCACGATATATCGTGATGGAGCGTTTTGCCGAGGACGCCGCCCTACTGAAATCAATTCGACAAAGCCTATGGCAAGGCGCAGCGCTGCAGGCCAAAGTAGCACCAGGTAAAGAACAGGAAGGCGCCAAGTTTCGCGATTACTTCGACTACCAGGAGCCGCTACGCAAAGTCCCTTCCCACCGCGCTTTAGCCTTACTACGCGGACGCAACGAAGGGGTATTGCAGTTACAACTGAATGCCGATCCGGACCAGGACGACAGTATTCGCAGCAGCCAGTTTGAACATGTGATAGCCAGCCATTTTGGCCTGCGCTTTAACCACGCACCAGCGGACGCATGGCGTCAACAGGCGGTGCAATGGACGTGGCGAATCAAAATTTTACCGCGCATGGAAACTGACTTGCTTGGTCAATTGCGGGAAGACGCTGAAAAAGCGGCTATCCAAGTGTTTGCCACAAACTTAAAAGACTTACTGATGGCGGCGCCTGCAGGTCAGCGGGTAACTTTGGGTATCGACCCAGGCTTGCGCACCGGCATTAAGGCTACCGTGGTGGACGGCACCGGTAAACTCTTAACCCAAAGCACTTACTTTCCACATCCGCCACAGAATGCTTGGGATAAAACTGTGCGCGCACTAGCCGCCATGTGTCACCTGCATAAAGTTGAGCTAATCGCGATTGGCAACGGCACTGCGTCACGTGAAACGGACCGACTCGTGGCTGAGGTCATTAAGCAGCTAGCTGAGCAGCGTCTGACTAAGGTGGTGGTCAGCGAAGCCGGTGCATCGGTATACTCGGCATCTGAGCTGGCAGCGCAGGAATTTCCTGATTTAGACGTGTCCTATCGTGGTGCTGTATCCATTGCACGGCGCTTACAGGACCCGCTGGCCGAACTGGTTAAAATCGAGCCTAAAGCCATCGGCGTTGGCCAATACCAGCATGACGTCAGCCAGTCATTATTAGCTGATAGCTTGGATGCGGTGGTAGAAGACTGTGTTAACGCAGTTGGCGTCGACGTAAATACTGCGTCTGCTCCACTGCTAAGCCGTATTTCCGGGCTAAGTCGCATATTGGCACAAAACATTGTTGCCCATCGCGACAGCGAAGGCGCATTTGATAGCCGCAAGGCGTTACTTAAAGTCGCCCGTATGGGACCGAAATCCTACGAACAAGCAGCTGGCTTTTTGCGTGTCATGCAAGGGGGTAACCCACTTGACGGCTCAGCGGTTCACCCAGAAGCTTACCCAGTAGCAGAGCGCATTGCTGCATCCAACCAACGTGCGGTGGCCGATATTATTGGTGACGTGAGCTTTTTACGTGGGTTGAACCCGGCAGATTATATTGATGAAACCTTTGGTTTGCCGACCGTCACTGACATTATCAAAGAGCTTGAGAAGCCGGGCCGTGACCCGCGCCCTGAATTCAAAACCGCCACGTTTAAAGACGGCGTTGAAACTATCAGTGACCTTAAGCCGGGTATGACGTTGGAAGGTGTTGCCACCAATATTACCAACTTCGGCGCTTTTGTGGATATCGGTGTGCATCAAGACGGCCTGGTTCACATTAGCGCCTTGAGTCATGATTTCGTTAAAGATCCCCATGATGTAATTAAAGCCGGCGACGTGGTCAAAGTGAAAGTTTTGGAAGTTGATGCGCCACGTAAGCGTATCAGCCTAACCATGCGCTTAGATGATGAGCTACCAACCCCGGACAAAGCCGCGGTGAATGACAACAACGCCAACCGACCACGCAGTAACCGCTCGCACCAAGGCCGCTCAGGTGGCGCCAACAAGCGCAATGAGCGCGCTACTGCTGGCGGCGGAGCACCTGGCAATGCGGCGATGGGTAATGCGCTGGCCGCTGCGTTTGCCAACGCTAAAAAGAAGTAAGCGGTGGGCGGCTTTAGTATTGTTTTAGGCTTTTTGGCGCTTGGGGTCATTCTTAAGCGCCTTGTTGCTTTGCCTGAAAGTTTGGCGCCGCGCTTAATTCAGTACGTATTGTATGTCGCCATGCCTGCGATGGTGTTACTTCACCTACCCAAGTTAGAAATCGACGCCTCATTATGGGTGCCGATACTCACCCCTTGGCTCATGCTCGCGTTAAGTATGCTCAGTGTGGTGATATTGACGCGCTTGTGCGGCTGGTCGCGCGAAGTTATGGGGGCGCTTTTAATTGTGGTTCCATTGGGAAACACCTCGTTTTTAGGTTTCCCGATTGTGCGCAGCTTTTATGGTGAAAGTGGGCTTGCGTATGCCGTTTTATATGACCAGTTCGGATCATTTATTGGCCTGGCAGTGATTGCCACCACCTTAGCAGCCATTTTCGGCCGTCCTGGGCGCAACAATTCCCAAAAGGAAGCGAGCCGACTGTCACAAGGGGCTGCTATCGCCAAGAAAGTGGTAACTTTTCCACCCTTTGTCGCACTCATTATCGCGCTCATAGTATTGGCGACAGGGGTTCAATACCCCGGCCCATTGCAAACTGGTTTAAGTTGGTTGGGGATGACCTTAGTGCCCGCAGTGATGGTGGCGGTTGGCCTGCAGCTGCACTTTAAAATACCCCGAAACGACGTGAGCCCCTTCGTTGCCAGCTTAACGTTAAAGCTGATTGCATTGCCGGCGATTGCAGTATTGGTTGCACTGGCACTTGGCTTACATGGCCTTGCGCTACGTGTGTCGTTATTAGAAGCTGCGATGCCGCCGATGATTACCGCCGGTGCCATTGCGATGGCCGCAGGGTTAAAGCCTCGCTTGGTGTCAGCGATTATTGGGTATGGGGTGGTGTTAAGTGCGCTCACAATTCCAGCTTGGTACTGGGTCATCGAGTCACTCTGGGCATAGGGTTAAATCATCCCGAAGACGCAAGGCTGCGAGTCAGAGCGCGAGGTTAAGCAACGCCTAACAAGAATTGCTCATTCGGTCTGAAGCTACCTTGGTAAAATTGCTCAATGCGCTGAGCACGGGCAAATACTGCGGCGTCCATCCCGACAGGACGGCTACCAGCTCCATCATCAAAGCGACTTGCATAGGAACTGCTTGAGTACGCACGGTTAAGCGGGTCGCTTGGCCAATCGAAATCAAGCTGGACAGCCTCGCGCTCTGCACTATGAAGCTCTGCACGTTGCTGCGCAGCGCTTAACGCGTCAGTTCTTGTGGCCTCAGTGTCAGCAATATCATCGGCATCAACATCTTCCCACGTCGGCTCGCTGGTATCGCGACCAATCCGCTGTTGTGCTGGACGAACCGGCTCCTCTCGGACCTGATTGTCCGGGGACGACGTACTGCGACGCAGAAAACCAGGAAAACCAGCTTCAAGACGTGCCTGGGCAAGCTGCTGTGCGTACGAACGTTCCTGACTTTGCGCACGGCGCTCTGAGTCGGAGCCGAGACCACGCTCGCGATGAAATGCTTCCATCGGCTTAAGCGGTGCAACGACCTCGCGTACGGCATTATCGCGTCGTAACACATCGGTAGGTTGCGCAGCCGTAGTCGGTAAAAAGCTCACCATAGGTGTGGTAATCATACGCGCTCCCCTGACCGCTCACGCTGACTTGAGTCTGAACGCGTTGGGTCTGAATCTGAAGCGCGCAGTAAGCTATCGAACATGCTTTGCGCCGCCTCAATAGAACGTGCATTGGCTTTGAATACCATCTCGCCTTCAGTAAGATTAATTAATTGACGGGTAAGAGGCTGGCGATTAAAGTCGATTTGCAGACCCGTTTCGTCTGTGGCAGGCCGACCAGCTTCGAGCACCTGCTCGCGCTGCTGCTGGTACAGGGGCTCTCGTGCGATTTCACGACTTGCCTGATTTACTTGCTGCTCACCCACAGCCATACCCGCACGCCCATTACTGAGGGCATCCGAAGACTGATTAAGTAAGTTAGCAGGCCGAGGCCCAAAGTAATTCACCAGCATATTGCGTTTAGCACCTTGTCCACAGTGAACGAATATTTAATTAGGTTAATTATTCAACAGCTTTGCGAGTTAGTAAAGTACCTTACACTTATTTAACGCTTACTCAGGCGTGGTTTGGGTCAATACTCACGCACACTATAACGCAAAAAAATACCGAGCCATGGCTCGGTATTTTAAAATGGAACGTCAAAACTGATGTGTAAATACGCTGCAAGAAAACCTATAGTGCTGCGCGCACCATACGTTTCCAGCGTCGGCGCTCAACTCTAAAGCTGCGCTTCATATCACGATACTGTTCGACCAGCGCTGAGTGCGATACTTGGTCTTTAATTTCCTGCGTTTTTGCATCCAGCAGCTTTTTACGCGACATATAATACGCTTTGGTTTTCTCCATTAGCGCATCGTACTCGTGCTGCATCCACTCGGCGGTGGTTTGACGCCGCTCTTGCAAACGCGACCACATCACATCCATACGCGCCTTTTCAATTTGGTAGTCAGAAGCACGCTTTAAATTATTCGCCAAACCCACATAGCTCATGCCACGAATCAACCATTTGGTCGGATCATACTGATACCAGCGGATACCATTTCGATAATCACCAGAGAAAATATGGTGGAAATTATGGTAGCCCTCACCAAAGGTGAAGAACGCCAATACGCCATTATCGCGCGCCGAGTTACGCTCAGTGAAAGGACGCTTGCCCCAAATGTGCGCTAACGAGTTAATAAAGAATGTGGTGTGATGATTCACTACCAAGCGTAAGAAACCTGCCACAAGTAACGACGCGATAATTTGGCCAGTCAATACACCAATGAGTATTGGCACACCGATATTCATCAGCAAGGTCAACGCCAGATAATGTTTGTGTTGCCACATCACGATTTTATCGCGCTGCATGTCTTTCACGTTGTTGTAGTCATAATATTTGTCAGGCTGATACTCGCGTAGCATCCAGCCAATATGCGAATACCAGAAACCACGACTGGCCGAATAGGGGTCGTTGTCGTCATGGTCTACGTGTTTGTGGTGCTCACGGTGATCGGATGACCAGTGTAAGGCACTATTTTGTAGTGCCAAAGCGCCACCAAGGGCGAAAATCAGCCGCACGGTCCAATGCGCATCGTAAGTGCGATGCGACCATAAGCGGTGATAACCGGCGGTAATGGAGAGCCCCGAGTAAATGAACAAACCTAAAGCCGCCCACCACACACCCGCACTAATACCTATGGTCAGCGCATATAGCGGAACGCCAATGGCAGCCACAGCGAAGGTAATACTGAATACTAAAACGTTAAGCCAAATTAATGGCGCCTTCTTTGGCGCGCTGGCTTGCGTATTTGTCTGCATATTTGCTTGCATAAAAACCTTTATTTTAAAAACCATGCGGCCAGTTTCGGCTTACATGTGTTCGCCCAATGTAACTTAGTCGAGTGACAGACACAAGCAAAACTTGCTAAACTAGGCGCCCTGTTACTGAACAATTCACTAAGGCTTTGATATGGCTGGTGTCCGCGCCCGACAAAAAGAAAAAACCCGACGCGCCTTGATTGACGCCGCATTAAATCAAATGTCTGCAGAAATATCTTTCTCCAGCCTGAGCCTGCGCGAAGTCGCTCGGGAAGCCCAAATCGCGCCGACGTCGTTTTATCGCCACTTCCAAAACATGGAAGAACTTGGGCTCACGTTAGTGGACGAAGGCGGTTTGGCCCTGCGCCAGCTGCTACGTCAAAGTAGACAGCGAATTGAGAGTGGCGGTTCCATTATCCGCGTTTCACTTGAAACCTTCATGTACTTTGTCACTCACCATACCAGTGTGTTCCGGTTACTGTTACAAGAGCGCAGTGGCACCTCGCGGGAATTTCGTGACGCAGTGGCACGTGAAATCGACCATTTTAAATCAGAGCTTGCCGACTATTTGGTCGCTGAACGCGAGCTGCCCCGCTTGATCGCCGAGTTGCAAGCCGATGCCATCGTGCGGGTAGTGTTTAGTGCTGGCACCGATGCACTCGACCTTGACGCCACCCAATGCCAGTTATTGATGGAGCAAACCATTGTTCAGGTGCGCATGATAGTGCGCGGTGCCGCTACGTTTATGGACGATATCCAGACTTTGCCAGCCAGCGTCCACATCCCTGCAAAACCTGATCATTCCAGTTAATTTGAATACTTGATGGGTACGGTATTTGGTCGCGCTGATTGCGACATAAACCATCAAGAATTTGGATGCGCATGCGGTCTTGCTGGGTTTGAATGTTAAATGTCCACATATCGAGGTAATAGTCGCCCTCACCTGCCGGTAACCGGCGACTCTCAATATCACCGAAGTCGTCGCTGGCTTGTATGCTGACGTCCTTACCTTGCAACTGAAATACCCAGCTTTGTTGCGGCCCTTGCGCTCTAAAATGCACTTTAGGCGAAGCAGCGGCGGCCTCTTGCCACGCTTGCGGCCAGTCTCGTGGGGTACAGCTTAAGGTTTCGTCGCCACGCGTCCATTGCATACTGTCGTCACGAAAACGCACACTATGCCCATTGCCACGAAACACTTGTCCAACCTGGGTACCACGGTCAAGCCAGCGCGAACTTTGGCTATCGCTAATCACCACACGCGCACCATAGAACTGCGCTAGCACGGGCTCTCCGTGGCAAGTCCACTCACTGTACGCTGCTCGCGGGCCGCCGTAATCCGGGCCTGTGGGTGGTGTTTGTTGGCAACCGCTAAGTACTGCGGTCAGCGCAATGGCAGTGGTCGCAACATAGCTACGCTTAAACGTCATCATTATTCCTTTTTACAACCCAGCGGGTTAGAGTGCCCTGTAACGATAATCATGCAAATCAACAGGGAATCACTATGGCGAAGCTTTTGAGTATATGCCTCGGCGCCACAGTTGCAACCATCTCGATGACCGCAACGATGGCCCAAGCCAAAGACATCAGCCTGCAAGACATCAGCCTACAAGACATTGTGCAGCTGCAGCGTGTGACCAGCGCAATCACCACCAATGACGGTGCGTATACCGCCTACACCCGGGTACGCCCGCGCACGGCTTACGAAGACGATGATGGCCCAGCCTACAGTGAGCTTTTTGTCATTACCCCCGATGGCGAGCATGTGCCATTCATCACCGGCGATGTCCGCGTTAGCCAAATTCGCTTTAGCTACGATGAAAAGTTTATTCATTTTGTGACGAATCGTGATGACGATAAGCACAACACGTTGTATCGCATTCCGCTGCGCGGGGGCGAGTCTTGGCGCTTATACGCCCACGACACCCCAGTGAACAGCTATTCATTGAGTGACACCCAACCAACTATAGTCTTTACCACGCGCGAAGCAGGTCCTGAAAAGCAACAAGAGCTAGCCCGTAAAGGCTTCCGAGCGCGTGTGTTTGAGGAAGAAATGCGTCTTGGCCAGGTATTCGTGCACCCCATGGCGGAAGATGAAGATGAAGCGCGTCATATTCCAGTTGACGCCCATGTGTTAAGCGCGACCATGCGCCCAGGCCACGAGCAAGTATTGTTACGCACTGCACCAACGCCGTTTGTCGATGACGACCTAATGCTTAGCCAGTATGCCATTTACGATTTCTCGGGTAGCCAAGTGGTGGCCTTAGACACCGAAGGTAAATTAGGTGCCGCGCGGTTTTCTGCCGACGGCTCTCAGCTAGCAGTACTCGGTGCAGAAGATCAACACGACCCTGCGGTCGGACGTATCTTGCTAGCGAACTTACGCAACGGTAGCACCCGCGACCTACTGCCTGGTTATTTAGGTCATGTCCGTGACATGCTATGGCAAGATAATCAGCACCTGATTATTTTGGGCGAAGTAGGCACCGAAACAGAGCTATTGCGCTATAACGTGCGCAGTAATGAGTACACAACCTTGCTTGAGCCTGGCCAGGTTATTGTGCAGAACTTAATCAGTTTTGATACCAATGGTCACCTGACTCTGCTTGCCCATTCCCCAGCTCACCCGACTGAGGTATACCGCCTAACCAGTCGCAGCCTCGAGCGCTTAACCGACTCAAACCCTTGGTTGGCGGACGTCGAACAGCCCCGACAGGAAACCATACGTCACACCGCTCGTGATGGCGTTGAGCTTGAGGGTGTGTTGGTGTACCCATTAGGGTATCAGGAAGGCCAGCGCGTGCCTGTGATTATCGATGTGCATGGCGGCCCTGAAGCGCATGTGCGTAATGGTTGGAATGACCGCTATTCAAGCCCAACTTGGTATAGCGCAGCACAAGGATTCGCTACTTTCTTCCCTAATTACCGTGGCAGCACCGGGCGTGGCGTAGAATTCTCAAAGCTGGGTCAAAATGACTATGCGGGTAAAGAATTTGACGACATCGTTGATGCCAAAGAGCACTTAGTTGACATAGGCTTAGCGGATCCTGAGCGTGTTGGTATTACTGGTGGGTCTTACGGTGGTTATGCATCAGCTTGGGGTGCCACCAAACAGACCGAGCATTTCGCCGCCGCTGTAATGTTCGTCGGTATCAGCAATAACTTATCTAAGTTTGGTACCACCGATATTCCCAATGAGATGAATTTAGTTCATGCCCGCAGCTACCCTTGGGACAAATGGCAGTGGTACCTGGAGCGCAGCCCGATCTATTGGGCGGAACAAGCACGCACGCCGATTTTGATCATGCACGGTGAAGAAGACACCCGCGTGCATCCGAGCCAGTCGATGGAGCTTTACCGCTACCTTAAAGTGCACGGCAATGTGCCAGTGCGCCTTGTGCTCTACCCAGGCGAAGGCCATGGTAATACGCGCGTAGGTTCGCAACTTGATTACGCCATGCGCCTGATGCGTTGGATGAACTTCTATTTGGTTGAGCAAAACGAAGGCATTCCTGACCACGAGTTACCGCACGCTGACGCACTGTAAGCGTTGTCAGTTTGCATACAATAAGCCCACTTCGGTGGGCTTTCTTTTGTTCGCGAGCCGATTCCTTGCGATGTATCAAATGCATGGCTTTGCGCGATGACTACACTATGCCTCCACTGCTACGTAAGACAACTGGAGGATGCTACATGCAAGCGCTATCTTGGGACCCTACATTAGCCAAAAAATATGACCTGCACGGCCCCCGCTACACCAGTTACCCGACCGCTTTAGAGTTACGCAGTGACTTTCCATCTGCGCCTGTTAAGCAGGCACTTTTGACGAGCGATGCCCCGCTTAGTGCGTACTTGCATGTGCCATTCTGTCATCAGCTTTGCTATTACTGTGGCTGTAATAAAATCGTGACCAGGCACCAGCACAAAGCCGACCGTTATCTGGATGCACTTGCAGCCGAGTTTGATATGTATTCCCCCTTACTTAGCCACCGCGGCATTCAACACTTACATTTAGGCGGCGGCACACCGACATTTTTAAATGCCGGGCAACTTACTCGTTTGATGTTTTTGTTGCGCCAGCACCTCGGTTTTGTGCCCCAAGCTGACAGTGAAGTCAGTATTGAAATTGACCCGCGCAGCTGTGATCTTGATAAACTTACACTACTGCGCGAACTTGGCTTCAACCGCGTGAGTTTTGGTGTACAAGACTTCAACCATATTGTGCAACAGGCAATTAACCGCGTGCAGCCTCTTAGTATGGTGCAAGAACTCGTCGAGCACGCACGGGCATTACAGTTTGAATCGATTAACTTAGATTTAGTGTATGGCTTGCCACTGCAAACCGCGCAGAACTTCGAGCATACTTTAACGACTCTGCTTAATTTACGCCCCGACCGAGTCTCCTTGTTTAGTTATGCCCATTTGCCCAATCGCTTCGCCGCCCAGCGCAAAATCGCCACTCACGATTTACTCGCAGGTCCTGCAAAGCAGCAGCTTCTGTTGCGAGCCATTGAGCGTTTAAGTCAGGCCGGCTATCAATCTATCGGTATGGACCACTTTGCTCTACCCACCGACAACTTAGCCAAATCACAACGCCAAGGTAACATGCAGCGTAACTTCCAAGGCTACACCACGCATGGGTCCGACTGCTTAATTGGTTTTGGGGTCACCGCCATCAGCCAAGTAAATGGCGTCATCTGGCAGCATCAAAAAGACTTACCGGCCTATTACGCGGCAGTCGATGCGCAGCAGTTAGCGGTTGATCGCGGGTTTCAGTTGAGCCGCGATGACCAGATCCGCGCTGCAGCCATTAGCCAGCTGATTTGTCATTTTGAACTTGATCTAGTCGCCTTTGGTAACGCTTGGCAAATAGCTGCCCACGATGACTTACGCGACGCATTTGAAGCCCTTGAACCTTTCATCGCCGACGGCTTGGTGGTCGTTACGCCGACCCGCATTCAAGTCACCGAGCAGGGACAATTATGGGTGCGCTTAATTTGCGCCTGCTTTGATGCCTACCAGCGCAATTCGGGCCAATTTTCTAAGGTGATTTAAGCGGTGCCTGCAGGTGGTCGGCAAAATGCTCGTCGACAGCAACACCTAGCGTTTCCCCGACCACGCGCATCGCCTTGAAAGTGTCATGTAAGCTGCAACTGCCGTCGCGGTGTTGCACTTGCACATGCTTGTCCAATTGAACATGCCAATCGGCTTGGGTCTGCTGTAAGGTTAAGCAGCGACGCACACACTGACGGTGACATCCATCTATCGCAATCACTTTACGGCCGCTGTACAGGGCTTCAAGATGGTCCGTGGTTTGTCCGGCGACCCCTGCAATAGCAGACATTTGCGCATACCCCTGTTGATGCAGCCATAGTCCAATGTCATTGGCTAATTGCGCTAAATTAGAGGCACCTGCACAGGTGTAGACTAGGGGGACGGGTGTGGGTGAAAAGGTACACATAGAGACGACTCCTTTCATAACTTAAGCGTCGAGTGTACGTTATTCACCCAGATTTGCGTTGACGTACGTCAAAGGGAGTAATTAAGATTTGCAGAACAGCTCGTGCAAGGTTTCTAAAACCTTCGCAGCTTTTGGATCGGCTAAACGATAGTAAACTGTCGTACTCTCTTTGCGGAAGTCCACAATGCCTTGCTCACGCAAGCGCGCCAAGTGTTGCGATAGCGAAGATTGTGAAATATCCAGCCTTGATTCCAATTCACTCACACACAGCTCCGCCTCCACTAAGTGGCATAAAATAAGTAGGCGGTGTTGGTTACTTAACAGCTTAAGCAGCCCGGCAGCTTGAGCTGATTTTTCGGTTATTTGAGAAAGATCTAAGTCGCTAGTCGTCATTGTTATAATTTCACAAATAAATGGGTGGATGAATGGTGCGAGTATAGAACAATTATTCGAATTTATGAGCGATAGAGGGGTATCTTTACCTTGCTCTTTACACTTCTTTGCACTACCGCACCATTAATACGCTTGATACAAGTCGTCATCCATAACTTGACTTATTAGCGTTAACGCAGCACCTGTTGCATCACCTCTAAATAGCGCGCCGCATTATCACGTACTCGGTTACTGTCCATCGTTTCCGAGCCTAAGTGCACTTCTTCCAGCACGTCGGCTGTGTGGGATAACTCGTCCTGCAGACGTTCAAGGGCTAGTTCCAAGGTATACGTCAGCTCATGCACCTTCACCAAGTCTTCATCGCTTAATTGCGCTTGATCGACAATACGTTGCAGATGGTCGTTGTGACTGCGTAAGTTGGTAACTGCTTGCTCTAAAGTTTCAGCTGGCAGTGCCTGATAGTGCTCTAAGCGGTTGTCTGAGGTTGCATCAAGTGCAGCGGCAGGAAGGTTCACACCCCAAATCAAGGCCGTCATGGCAAGAACTTCACGGATCATACATCACCTATTCATTAGCATAACTGGAAAATCAATGATAATCATTATCATTGATTTTGTCTATACCAATTGTGTAACGAGGTGTGATCGAATACGTCAGCGCCAATGGATGGCGCTGACGGCGGTCGTTGTGATGTCATCACGTGTTGATAATCACCCGCCAGATTTCCTTCCAGCTTGGCTCTTTGCCGTACATCGTAATGCCGTGACGGAACAGCTTCGCAGCAAGCCGGCGAGCCCAGTATAAAGTGGCAAGCATTAAGCTGACAGACAGCACCCATTGCCACCAAGGTACGCCAACCTCAGCGACCCGAATTGGCATCGCCGCAAACGAGGTTAGTGGGAAAATACTCAAGAATGTCGCCATTGCGCTGTCGGCTGAGCCGACAATCGAGAAGCTCAAAAATACCGGCAGCATAGGTATAAACATCACCGTAGAGCGAGACGAATGGTTCGGGTCATCAATGGTGGCGGCAAAGCCGGCCAAAAAGCTATTCACTAATAGCAACCCGACAATCAGGAAGAACAGTGCATTTAAGAATACCCAGAAGGTCAACGGCAAGGACATAAAGCCCCCCACCATCGCCATATGCATGCCATTGAGTAGCAGCAGCAGTAAGCCCCCTGTCAACACCATAGACTTCAAGCTGTGTAAGGTGATGCCGAGGATCTTTCCGTCCATCCATTCTTGCGGGTTCAACAAAGTAAGCAACTGCTCGGTGACGCGCGTCATCTTTTCCTGGGTGATAGACGACATCATTAACGCAAAGCCGTTAATCACACCGATAAACAGCAGCATTAAAATACCGCCCGTAATCAACCCACGACCACGGCGTTCTGTTTCCGCAGCTTCTGCATCTTCGTCATCGGCACGGCTGGTGTAGAGCATCTGAATCGGAATATCTTCATGGTAGAAATCACGTTGTTCCTGGTCGAGATCTAAGGCATTAAACTTACGTGTCTGCATCCAATCACGCAGCCGAGGTCGAACGCTATCCTGCCAACCTGCGCTCTTTTCCACGTGCAACGTCATGCTAAATCCATCGACTTCAAGCACGCCGTCATATTCGTCGCCGATGGCATCAATCGCGCGCTGGCGATCAACAGGTGGCAAGCGCACAAATTCAACTTGCGCGACGTCTGGCAACTGCCCTTCTGCAAACACCGCAATGCGCTGCTCCGACTCGAAGAATGCAATAATCATCGGCCATAAGATAGCGATTAAGAAACCGAAACACATCAAACCAACCGTCAGCAATTCTTGTTTCCACTTAAAGAAACGTAAGAACTCGAACTTCGCGACACGGGTGATACGGCTTAAATAGGTCGTTTTCATTTGCGGATCTCCTGCGTGGCAGCGGAACTACGCACCGCAGACAAATACAAGTCATGTAGCGGTTTACGTTGACGGCGGAATTCTTGTAAAGCACCTAATTGTGAAACTTGTGCCAACAATTCATGCAGTGGCTGTTCAAGCCCTACCTCGGCAGTAAATTGGGTGTTGTCTGCCTGTGCACTCAAGCCGGCCAGCGGCAACGCAGATAACGCCGCAGGCTCCACAGGGCTAGCGAAGCTAAACTGGATAGTTTGCTTGTCCGCAAGTTGCTGGTGAATCGCATCAATTGGACCATGAGCAATCACCTGCCCACGGTTCATCAGCACGAATTCATCTGCCAGGCGCTCCACTAAATCCATTTGGTGGGCACTGAGTAAAATAGTCACGCCCGCTGCTTTCAGCTCTTTTAATACCGTTAGCACGTGCTCTTGGTTAACTGGGTCGAGGCCTGAAAACGGCTCGTCCAGGATCACCATGGGCGGTTTATGTAGTAAAGTCGCGATGAGCTGAATTTTTTGCTGGTTACCCTTCGACAATTGCTTTAATTGCTCGTTGGCGCGTTCGGTTAACTCGAAGCGTTGCAACCAGTGGTCCAGCTGCTGCTGAATTTCCTTTTTATCAAGACCACGTAATTGGCCGATATAAATCAGGTTTTGCTTTAAAGTTCGGTCTTGGTACAAGCCGCGATCTTCCGGCAAATAGCCAAATGTCCCTTCCGGTAAGTGCGGATACGTGCGGCCTTGGTAGGTCACTTCAATGCTGCCAGAATCAGGCTCCGTCAAGCCTACCAACATACGCACCAATGACGATTTACCGGCTCCATTTGGACCCAGCAACGCGATAATGCCTCCCTCGGAGACTTGGAATGATACGTCATTCACCGCCCGCAAGGTCGCATACTCTTTAATCAAGTGAGAGAGAGTGATTTGCACAGGGTAACCTTTTATGTGTTGTTAACATTTTTGCGCATAGTGTGCCTGTTTGATGGCGAAAAATCATAAAAAAAGCCGACTTGCGTCGGCTTTTTGTGTATCAGAGTATGTCAAACGTCATGCAGGTTATAATTGCGGACCCGCGGCAACTAATGCCTGACCTTCTTCATTGTCTGTGAACTTTTCAAAGTTAGCGATAAAGCGCGCAGCAAGGTCTTTCGCCTTCACGTCCCACTCTGCCACGTCAGTGTAAGTTTGGCGTGGGTCCAAAATAGAGCTGTCTTCAACACCCGCTAACTGGCTAGGAATGGCCAAGTTGAAGTACGGCAAATCAACAAACTCAGCGTCTTCGATGCTACCATCCAGAATCGCGTCGATAATCGCACGTGTCGCTTTGATTGAAATGCGCTTGCCAGTGCCGTTCCAACCCGTGTTCACCAAGTAGGCCTCGGCGCCGGCTGCTTCCATGCGCTTACCTAAAACTTCAGCGTATTGGGTTGGGTGCAAGCTTAAGAACGCAGCACCAAAACAGCTTGAGAACGTTGGTGTTGGCTCCGTAATACCGCGCTCAGTGCCTGCTAATTTAGCGGTGAAACCAGACAGGAAATGGTACTTCGTCTGTTCTTTGGTCAGCTTGGCTACTGGTGGCAACACACCAAATGCGTCCGCCGTTAAGAAGATAACTTTTTTTGCGTGGCCAGCTTTAGACACCGGCTGCACGATGTTGTCGATGTGGTAAATCGGGTAAGACACGCGGGTATTTTCAGTTTTCGAATTGTCATCGAAATCTACCTTGCCATCGTCGCCAACGGTGACATTTTCAAGTAACGCATCGCGGCGGATCGCATTGTAAATGTCAGGTTCAGCTTCTTGCGACAAGTTAATTGTCTTCGCGTAGCAACCACCTTCAAAGTTAAACACGCCATCGTCGTCCCAGCCGTGCTCATCGTCACCAATCAATTGACGCTTCGGATCAGTCGACAAGGTGGTTTTACCGGTGCCCGATAAGCCAAAGAAAATTGCCACGTCGCCTTCAGCGCCGACGTTCGCCGAGCAATGCATGGATGCAATACCCTGCAATGGCAAAAAGTAGTTCATCATTGAGAACATACCTTTTTTCATTTCACCGCCGTACCAGGTACCGCCAATCAACTGAATGCGCTCCGTTAGGTTGAATGCCACGAAGTTTTCAGAATTAAGACCTTGTTTCTGCCAATCTGGGTTGATGCATTTAGCACCGTTCATCACGATAAAGTCAGGCTTGAAGGTAGCCAGTTCTGCATCCGACGGACGGATAAACATGTTCTTAACGAAGTGCGCTTGCCAAGCCACTTCGGTAATAAAACGTACCGCTAAACGGGTATCTTCATTCGCACCACAGAACGTATCAACGACGAATAAGCGTTTACCAGACAGCTGTTTGGTCACCAAGCCTTTCAAGTGGTTCCAGGTGTCTTGGTCAATCGCTTTGTTATCGTTCTTACCTTGATCTGACCACCACACCGTATCCTTGGTGGTGTCATCACGCACAATATATTTATCTTTGGGTGAACGACCGGTGAAAATACCGGTATCTACTGCGACCGCACCTAATTCGGTGACAATGCCTTTTTCATAACCTACTAAGTCAGCGCGTGTTTCTTCTGCGAACAGCACATCATAAGATGGGTTATAAACGATTTCCGTGGCCTCTGTGATGCCATATTGGCTCAGATCCAGATCGGTCATGATACGACTCCTGCGGGACAGTCTGTAATGTGAAAGTGGGTTTGTAAAAATCTTGGCCGCTCGCCGCAACGATAACGGTCAAATTTTGGGCGGGAACTATAGCGGTTTTCCGCCCAAAAAGATAGCCTATCCTGCGCTTCCTTGCTTGGCGCCATGCAGCGCCTGCTGTAACGCTGCGGCAACACGGGCATCAGTAAACTGAGTCACGTCACCATGATGCAGCGCAACCTCCTTGACCAAGGTCGAAGAAATAAACGAATTTTCTTCCGCGGGGGTCAAAAAAACCGACTCTAAACCAGGGTGCAAACGCCGATTCATATTGGCAAGTTGGAACTCGTACTCAAAATCAGACACCGCCCGCAGCCCGCGAATTAAAACCGTTGCTTCTTGCTCTAATGCAAATTCGACCAACAAGCCAGAAAAGCCAACCACGGTCACGTTGGGTAAATGTGCAGTCACGGCTTTAACCAAGTCCACCCGCTGCTGCAAGCTAAATAGCGGCTTTTTGCTTGGGCTGGCGGCAATACCGACCACCACATGATGAAATAAGTTCGCCGCACGCTCAATAAGGTCGCTATGGCCATTAGTAATTGGGTCAAAGGTGCCTGGGTAGATGGCTCTTGTATGCATAGTAAAGATGTCCTGAAACGTACTGACAGGGTGTCACGAGTTCGAGTGTATACAAATGATAACAGGGAAAGGTCGGTGCTGTGAAAGAAAGGATGATAATTTGCCCAACGACGCGTAAAATATAGCTTTATTCTGAGCATATTCCGCACTGAGGTTGAGCATGAAAGATGATTTTTACCGTCAAATCCGTGACCAAATCGAAGACGTCAAAAGCGAAGGGCTGTATAAGAAAGAGCGCGTGATTTCGTCGTCACAGTTCTCGGAAATCGAGGTAAATCAGCATAAAGTTCTAAACTTTTGTGCCAATAACTACCTTGGCCTTGCCAACCACCCTGACTTAATTCAAGCCGCAAAAGACGGCCTTGACCAACACGGTTTCGGTGTTGCTTCCGTGCGTTTTATTTGTGGTACCCAAGATATCCACAAAACGCTGGAGCAAAAATTAAGTGACTTCCTTGGCATGGAAGACACCATTCTTTACTCATCATGCTTTGACGCCAATGCCGGTTTATTTGAAACCATATTGGGCCCAGAAGACGCGATTATTTCTGACGCTCTGAACCATGCATCAATTATCGACGGCGTACGTCTGTGTAAAGCCAAGCGTTATCGCTACGCTAATAACGACATGAGCGCACTGCGTGAGCAGCTTGAGAAAGCCAAAGCCGATAACGCTCGCCATATCCTGATTGCCACGGATGGTGTTTTCTCGATGGACGGCGTGATTGCCAACTTGCCAGGTGTGTGTGACTTAGCCGATGAATTTGGCGCTATGGTGATGGTCGATGATTCCCATGCCGTAGGTTTTGTTGGCCAGAATGGTCGCGGCACCCACGAATATCATCAAGTCATGGACCGCGTTGACATCATTACCGGTACGCTAGGCAAAGCCTTAGGCGGCGCATCTGGCGGCTTTACCAGCGGTAAAAAAGAGGTAATTGATTGGTTACGTCAACGTTCGCGTCCGTACTTGTTCTCGAATTCTTTGGCGCCATCGATTGTTACCGCATCTATTCGAGTCCTTGAGATGCTAAGCGATGGTGGCGATTTACGCGAAAAACTGCTGCGTAACAGCGCGCATTTCCGTAACAAAATGACGGCGGCTGGCTTTACTCTAGCCGGTGCTGACCATGCGATTATTCCTGTGATGCTTGGCGACGCCAAATTAGCCTCTGAAATGGCAGACCGCTTATTACAAGAAGGCATCTACGTCATTGGCTTCTCGTTCCCTGTTGTGCCTAAAGGCGAAGCGCGTATTCGTACCCAAATGTCAGCGGCTCATAGTATTGAACAAATTGATCGTGCCATTGATGCCTTTACCCGTATCGGCAAGGAATTGGGCGTTATATAATCTATCCCCTGCGCATGCGTGAGGAAGTACGATGAAAGTTTTAGCGAAGTTAAAGCCTGAAGAAGGCATGTGGATGAGTGAAGCCGACAAACCAGAAATCGGTTACAACGACATCCTAATCAAGATTAAAAAGACCGCCATTTGTGGCACCGATGTGCATATCTACAATTGGGACGAGTGGTCACAAAACACCGTGCCAGTTGGTATGACAGTGGGTCACGAGTATGTTGGCGTGGTGGCTGCAATCGGTGATGGTGTGCGCGGCTTTAAAGTCGGTGATCGCGTATCCGGCGAAGGCCATATTACCTGCGGCCATTGCCGTAATTGTCGTGCCGGGCGCCGCCATCTGTGCCGCAACACCATGGGTGTTGGGGTCAACCGTGCTGGTGCATTCGCCGAGTATTTGGCCATTCCAGCAGACAATGCGTTTAAATTGCCAGACGAAGTCAGCGACGATATGGCTGCAATTTTCGACCCGTTCGGCAACGCTGTGCATACGGCGCTGTCTTTCGATTTGGTCGGCGAAGACGTGTTAATCACGGGCGCAGGCCCAATTGGTATGATGGCGGCAGCGGTCGCCAAACACGCTGGTGCACGCCACGTGGTGATTACTGACATCAATGATTTTCGTCTCGATTTAGCCAAAAAAATGGGCGCTACCCGCACCGTTAATTCGCAACGCGAAAACTTAAAGGACGTCATGGCAGAGCTTGGTATGACCGAAGGTTTCGACGTCGGCCTTGAAATGTCTGGCGTTGGTGTTGCCTTTAACGGCATGCTTAAAGCGATGAACCATGGTGGCAAAGTTGCGCTGCTAGGTATACCGCCGAAAGACATGGCTATCGACTGGAATGAAGTCATCTTCAAAGGCTTGGTCATTAAAGGTATTTATGGCCGTGAAATGTTTGAAACCTGGTACAAGATGGCCGCGTTGATTCAGTCTGGTTTAGACTTGAGCCCCATGATTACCCATGTCATGCCCGTCGACAACTTCCAGGAAGGTTTCGACATCATGCGTTCCGGTAAGTCGGGCAAAGTTATTCTGGATTGGGAAGCCTAATGCCAGCGATGCAACGTATATCACTTGAGCAAGCGCGCAACCTAATGGCGGCGCGCGACGCTGTGGTGGCTGACATTCGTGACCCGCAGTCATTTGCTGCGGGCCATATGTTGGGCGCAGTCATGCTTAATAATGCAAACTTGCATGACTTTGTTCTTAATACCGATACTCAGCGCCCGGTGATTGTGGTTTGTTACCATGGCGTCAGCAGCCAAGGTGCCGCGCAGTATTTGGCCGAGCAAGGTTTTAACGAAGTGTATAGCATGGATGGCGGTTTCACAGCTTGGGCGCAGGATTACCCAGAGCAGGTAGCTACCCAATACACGTAATGTGCACCATAGCGCAACAGCGGAATTGCCAATGATACGACTGACCTCTAGTCAGGACACAGCTTACATGGCGCGCTTGCGCCATTTCATGTTGCGCAACGGTGTTGCAGTGACTGTCTCAGAGCGTGCAGGAAAGCTCGACATGTGGTTGCTACAAGAACACCAGCAACCGCTGGCGCAAGCGTTATTGAGCGAGTATATCGACGACCCTGCTGCGATGCCTGATGCTGCGCCAAGTGGCGGCTTACTTAAGCCGACGTTACGCACACTGACTTCACAAGCTGGACTGGTCACCTTTATGGTCGCCCTTGCCGTGCTGGCAGTGGCAGCTGCACAGTTCTTCTGGTCCATGCAAGCTACTTTAGGTGCCTTAATTATTACGCCACCCGGCTCGTCAGAGCTCGACTTTAGTCAACCTTGGCGTCTATTTACACCCGCCCTGCTACACATGTCCGCTACCCACTTAATATTTAACATCTTTTGGTGGTGGTACCTAGGTGGGCGTATCGAACTCACACTGGGTGGCAAAACCTTAGTGCTATTATTGCTGGTATGCGGTATCAGCGCCAACCTGCTGCAGTGGTACACCACAGGCCCGCTGTTCGGCGGTTTATCTGGGGTTGTGTACGGGCTATTTGGCTTTTGCGCTGTGTATGGCTGGCGGCGTCAATCGGCGTTATCGCTGCCACCGGCATTACTGGTGTTTATGATAGGTTGGTTGCTGCTTGGCTACACCGAAGTGCTATGGGTCAATATGGCTAACGACGCCCACTTAATGGGCTTGATCAGCGGCGCTTTAATCGGCTTGGGCTACCGCTTCCAGCGCACCGGGTTTAACTGATACGTGTCTACTGATACAAATACGTGGTGAAAATGAGGTCTTTTATAATTGGCCGCCCAGTTTCGCGTTCAAGTAGTTCTTTGGCGCGAGCAATGCATTCTTGACGAAGCTCTTCACGGCCGGTGAGTGAACGCACTTTACCTTCCTGCGCGCGCCCAAATATTTCAATAAAGGCGTCCCGCAGTAATGGGTCATGGTGCTCCAGCAAGCTCATATCGCTAGGCTCCATCAATACAGCTTCAATTCCGACGCGCACATAACCTAAATGGCGACTTTGCTCCAACTTGACAAAATTGGTGGTGATATCGGGGTCAAACGGATAGTACATCTGCCTTGTGGGGCCCTCTTGCGCCCAAGGAGCGTCCATCAACATCAAGCTGACCGCCAGTATCGTCGCGTTAATTCGCCAACCCATGTGTCACTCCTCAAGTTACTCAGCATCAGCACGTTATATCGGCCGCATGCCCGTAGAACTTATATCTGATATGATTATCATATCATTAACTGCATTGAAGCTACTGTGGCAACAACAATTTTTTCTGATATTCAGTGGGCGACGGACTTGGCCCAAGCCGCCGTGCAACCCAGTGAGCGGATGCGCGACTGGTTAGAATCGCCGCAATCATTGACGGCGCGCCTACGCCAACACACCGCTAGTTTCCATGTTGAGGTGCTCAGCCACCAACCAGCGGAAGTTGCCGTGGATGAACGCGCATTGATGCAGCTTGGCGCCGCGGATGCCTGCCAGTGCCGTGAAGTTATTCTGGGTAATGGTGATTCGGCTTGGGTGTTTGCGCGTAGTATTATTCCTCAGGCCACTCAAGGTTTACTCTATGACTTGCAGCATATTGGCGATAGTCCTTTAGGTGAAGCCTTGTTTAGCCACCCAAATATTTATTCAGGGGCGTTTGAATTTGCTCATTTTCCGCTACAGTCTAAAGTAGTCGAACTTGACCAACAGCGCGGCGCCACCGCGCAAGCATTATGGGGACGCCGACGTGTATTTATGGTGGAGCAACAACCGGTGTTGGTTGCCGAGGTATTTTTAAGTGCAGCGCCGAGTTATGGCGACTAATGGCAATTAATATTGAATTAAGACAAAAGGAATCAACATGAGTCGATTGCGTCACTACCGCGCGCTAATGCGAATGGATAAACCTATAGGCACTTGGCTGCTGGCTTGGCCGACATTCTGGGCTCTGCTCGTTGCAGGTGCAGGCGACCCCTCTATCCGTTTGGTCGCGATCTTCGCTGCGGGTGTATTCTTAATGCGCTCAGCAGGGTGCGTGATTAACGATTTTGCAGACCGCAAACTTGACCGCCATGTGCAACGCACCCGCGAACGTCCGCTGGCCAGCGGTAAAGTCACCTCGGCAGAGGCTTTAGTGCTGTTTGTTGGCTTAGTTTTGCTAGCGTTCTTATTGGTGCTGACATTAAATTGGCTGACCGTCGGTTTAAGCGCCGTGGCGCTAGCGCTGGCTGCCGCCTACCCGTTTGCCAAGCGTTTTACCCATTTACCCCAAGTCATTTTGGGCGCAGCTTTTTCGATGGCGATACCCATGGCTTTCGCCGCTGTCGAGTACCGGGTGCCGCTGATAGCTTGGGTGCTATTTGCAGCGAACCTGGTGTGGACGGTGGCTTACGATACGCAGTACGCCATGGCAGATCGTGAAGACGACTTGAAAGTTGGGATTAAGTCGTCCGCGATTTTGTTTGGACGCTATGATCTTATCGCCATTGCTTTATTGCAGACCCTCACCATTGCACTATTGGCCTTAGTGGGTTGGATGATGTCGGCAGCACCCTACTATTGGATTAGCGTTGCACTTGCCGCCGCTATGTTCGTGTGGCAATTGTGGATGATCAGCGGACGCGAGCCGGACCAGTGCATGCGTGCATTTCGCCAAAACCATTATGTCGGCATGATCATCGCGATTGGTATTGCCCTGCACTTTTGGTTACCTGACGTGCCATGGCTAGGCAGCTTACTTTAAGTTACCTAGCCATGAAAGAGGCTGCTATGCAGCAGCCTCTTTCAAGCGTTTAACTGATTGCTTAATGGTCTGCACCACTGGGCTAGGCAACAAACTGTCGATGGTGTCACTCAACTGTAAAGTCGTGGCGTTGGAGACATAATCACCTTGTTGGTTTACCAGCAAATAATCTTCCTGCTTTAGCACCTGAACTAAGGTGCTGAATAAGCGCTTGTCGAAAAACTCTGGGGCGTCAATGCCATGCATCGAGCCTAGCCGCATCGCTAAGGCTTCACTATGTTGCTCAAGGTCAGCGCGCGAGAGATTATCAAAGCTCTTCAGCAACTCCATCACAATACCGTAGCGTGCTAAAGTCTCGTTAATCGCATTAGCTAACAGGCGTAGCTGGAAGTAACCTTGGGTATCGTGTTCAGGCACGCTATAGCCACCCTCGGCCTGACGCAACCAGCCTTGGCTGACCAGTTGTTCACAAATCGCAGCGACCCATACCGGCACATCGCCTGCATCCTGACTTAGATACAATTCTGAGCGCAACATCGGCATTAACGTGGTGACAAAATCACTCACATCTGCGGCCACAAAACGCTGCTTAGCCAACGCAAAATTCGCCACCAACGCAGGCACCGCAAACAGGTGCAGGACGTTATTACGATAATACGTCATAGTGAGTGCTTGCTCACTATTTAAGCTCGCCAATTCGCCGACAGCATCTTGGGTTACTTCGAATTTATCCATTTTAACCGCTTGCTGCCAGAGCGTAGCGCCCGTGGTGTCCGGCACCACCGCATAAGGGCTATATGGCACACCTTTGAGTAACGCCAAATACCCGTCAAACTGCGCAATCAACTCTTCTTTCGTCAGTGAGCGATTTTCAGCGCACAATAGCGCCAAACCACTTAAATTGATTGAGTTCACCACAGCGCCGTCATTAATATTGCGCATCAGAATATCGGCCAGTTTATTCACCTGCGGCGTTAACCAGCTCGGCTTGGCAGGTTCTTCAATACCGCGCGTACTCGATTCGCGCCAATTCGGCTGTTCTGCATCTAAGTATTCGTCTAAGCGTACAGGCTTACCAAAGGTGACATAGCCATGGCCGAAATTGCGCAATTTGCGCAAAATGCCAAATACTTGGCACACCGATTCTTTTTGCTTGGATTTACCGCGCAGCTCTTTGTGGTAGGTAGCCACTTCCATCACATGTTCATAACCGATATATACGGGCACTAAACTGATAGGACGGCTAATCCCGCGTAACTGCCCTTGGACTGTCATCGCTAACATGCCCGTCTTTGGCGCCAGCAAGCGCCCCGTACGGCTGCGCCCACCTTCCATAAAGTACTCAACTGAGTACCCTTTTTGGAACAATCTGCCCATATACTCGCGAAACACGATGGAATACAACTTGTTACCACGGAAGCTGCGACGAATAAAAAACGCGCCGCCGCGACGGAAAATTGGGCCTGCAGGCCAAAAGTTAAGGTTGACCCCCGCAGCTATATGCGGCGGCACCAAACCTTGCTTATAAATCACATAACTCAGTAACAAGTAATCCATGTGGCTACGGTGACACGGCACATAAATGATTTCATGCCCATCGTGTGCCAGTTCACGCACAACACTGGCGTGTCGCACATCAATACCGTTGTATAAGCGATTCCACAGCCAGGTCATCACACGATCGCCAATACGGACTAACCCTTCACGGTAGTCAGCGGCAATTTCTTCAAGGTAATCCTGAGCCCGTTGGTGTGCTTGTTCGGTGGTAATTTTCTTACTTCGCGCCTCGTCTTCAATGGCTTGGCGCAGCACTGGCGTGCGCAGCAATGAGCGGATCATTTCGTCCCGCGACCACAACTTAGGCCCCGCCACCGCGTGGCGCAAACGGCTAAAGTGCGTACGCGCTACGCGTGATAATTTATGCCCCAAATTCGCGTCATTGCCATATTTGTCTGCCATTAGACGCAGACTGACTGGCCGACTGATACGCAACATGATATTGCGACCAGCAAACAACAACACCATAAAGCGCTTCCATAAACTACGCACTTCAATATCAGCACTCACCACACCAGTTGGTTCTTCGCGCCCTGCGTTACGCCCCCAAAATAAGGCGGCTGGAAACATTAGTACGTTATGCTTAGGGTGCTGTTGATGGAGCGCCAGCAACTGGCCAAACGGCTGCTCAGCGGCATAATCTAACTTCCGCTTAGGGTCTTCAACGAATAACACACGATCGAAGGTTTGCCCCTCAATCGTCAGCGGGCTAAGTGGGTCTGGCAACTGATGCTGCTTTGCGGCACGCTGTAACACCACCAAATCCGACAAACTCGGTGATTTCATTACGTAAACAATATGATTTGCGTCAGACGCCACGCTGTCGTGCGGGTCTAAGATTGTTTCGGCTTTGGTGAGCCAGCGCACTGGCCATTTGCAGATTGCATATAAATAGCGTTTAAAGCTCATAAGGCGCCATCTAAAGGGATAAAAGATAGGGTCAAGGATACCACTTCATCCTTCATTTGTCGCAACCCCTACATGTTTGCAAGAACATGGATAAAAATACAGCAATAGGCTTGCACTGCAAAAATTACTGTATATACTCACAGCATACTGTATAGAAAAACAGGGTTTATTATGGCCTCAACTCGTACACCTCAAGTTCTTAGCGCACGCCCCCTTACACCGCGTCAAAGCGAAGTATTAGATCTGATTAAAAGCACGATTGACGCGACGGGCATGCCGCCGACCCGTGCTGAAATAGCACAACGCTTAGGTTTTCGCTCCGCGAATGCAGCAGAAGAACATCTGAAAGCCTTAGCTAAAAAGGGTGTGATTGAAATGCTACCTGGCATGTCTCGCGGCATCCGCTTGGTGCAGCATGACAATAGCGACGAACCTGAGCAGTTAGGCCTGCCTTTGATAGGTCAAGTCGCGGCGGGCGAACCAATTCTAGCCGCCGAGCATATTGAAAACCACGTGCAAGTTGACCAACAGCTGTTTAAGCCCGCTGCAGATTTCTTGCTACGTGTTAAAGGCATGAGCATGCAGAAAATAGGCATTCTGGACGGCGACTTGTTGGCGGTGCATAAGACCAATCAGGCTCGCAACGGCCAGGTTGTGGTGGCCAGAATTGACGACGAAGTGACCGTTAAGCGTTTTGAGCGCCAAGGCAGCACCGTGCTGTTGCACCCAGAGAACGACGAATTTTCAACTATTTATGTAGATTTAACGACTCAACCATTAACCATTGAAGGGTTAGCTGTAGGTGTGATTCGTAACGGAGGCTGGTTATGAACCCAACACACAAACAACATCGTCACCCAGGCTTGTGGACCTTACCTAATCAAGCCCCCCATTTTTGCGCCAACAGCGACAGCTTTGACACCCAAGGCTTATTGTCTGCCCTATCAGACGTGTCGACGCAGTTTGAGCAACACCAGCGTTGGGTGACTTTAATTGGTCAACCAAGCAACACCAGTGTAAGCCATGTGTTACACATGCTCGCCCAAGCTGGCGTCAATTTACGCCACGTGCGCTGGATTCGTCCTAGCGATGCAGCCAGCAAAGCCTTTGCCGCGGAACAAGCGATGTTGCTAGACAACAGTGCGCTGGTGGTTGCGTGGCTCGACCAGTGCGTTCAACGCGATGCCCTAAGACTGCAATTAGCACGCAAGCACACTCAGGCTAAAGTAATGATTTACAATGATTTATTTTCACCGATAGCGTTACATTAAGTAACCAATAAACAGCTATGAATCAGTTAAAGGGGGCTATTCACATCAGCCCCCTTTTTTATTAACAAAGATGATGCTATTTTGATCTGCGACAATATGTCCCAAATAGCTTTTACACGCCATGTAGTTCTTTTTGCGCCTTTTTAAGGCGGATGTCTTAAAGCAGACGTGCAAATGCCAATAACCTTTACCTAACATCTGCATAAAGCAGAGATAATAATTAAAACGACAACAAAGGGTTAGGCAAGGACTGCGATTTCTGGGGAATAGCTGTTCCATTTCTTGCTGACCTCTTTGTTCTGGCGTTGCCACTGCACCCCATGCAGTGCAGCAGCAAAAGACTAAGAGGAGATGTCGAGTGAAAGCGAGTCTGTATCGCGTGCTTTGCGCCGCGCTGGTTTTGATGACACCAGCTGCATACGCTCAAACTCTGCAGTTAAATTTGACGCGTGGCGTGACTGATGTAAGTCAGTCCGTTTATAGCCTGCACATGTACGCATTTTATGTGTGCGCAGTTATTGGCGTCATCGTATTTGCTGCAATGTTCTGGTCCATGTTTCGCCACCGCAAGTCGCGTGGTGTGCAACCTGCGAAATTCCATGACAATGTCAAAGTGGAAATCGCTTGGACTATTATTCCTTTCTTAATTCTGATTGCCCTTGCCCTACCGGCTACCTTCCTACTCATCGATATGGAAGATACGGATGACTCAGACCTGACGGTTTTAGTGACAGGTTCCCAATGGCGTTGGGACTATGAATACTTCGATTACGATGTACGCTATCGCAGTAACATGGCCACCATGCGCGAGCAAGTGTACGGCAATCTTGAGAAAGGCCAGAATTACCTACTTGAGGTTGACCGTCCTCTGGTCATTCCTACCCAGCGCAAAGTGCGCTTCTTGATTACCTCCGACGACGTTATCCATAGTTGGTGGGTGCCTGAGTTCGCAGTCAAAAAGGACGCCAACCCAGGGTATATCAACGAAGCATGGACACGTGTCGAAGAGCCCGGTATTTACCGCGGCCAATGCGCTGAACTGTGTGGCCGAGACCATGCGTTTATGCCGGTCGTTGTCATTGCGATGGAGCCAGACGATTTCGAGAGTTGGATTACCAACGAAGAAACGCGTCTTGCTGAGCAACGTGCCGAAGAAGAACGCCTTCTTGAGATGCAAATGGACATGAGCGAGCTAATGAGCTTGGGTGAGTCTGTGTATGTAGCGCAATGCGCTGCCTGCCACCAACCCAACGGCCGTGGCGTACCTGGTGTATTCCCAGCCCTCGCTGGCGAAGGTGTTTCAGTTGACCCGAACGGCATTGATGAACATATCGACGTAGTCGTGAACGGTGTTCGCGGTAGTGCCATGCAAGCCTACCGTAGCCAGCTCAGTATGCGTGAGTTAGCCGCCGTCATTACCTACGAGCGCAATGCTTGGGGCAACGATACCGGCGACGAAATTCAAGCCGCTGATATTCATAATTTTATCCAAGGCAATAATAATTAAGGGAGGATGGCCATGAGCACTGTTGTAGATACACATCTTGATCATGACGACCATCATGACCACAAGCCGACTGGTATAAAGCGTTGGTTATTTACCACCAACCATAAAGACATTGGAACGCTGTATTTATTATTCAGCTTTCTGATGTTCTTTGTCGGCGGTACGATGGCTTTGGTTATTCGTGCCGAGCTATTCCAACCGGGAATGCAAATTGTAGACCCGCATTTCTTTAACCAAATGACCACCATGCATGGTCTGATCATGGTCTTCGGTGCTGTCATGCCGGCATTCACTGGCTTAGCCAACTGGATGATACCAATGATGATCGGTGCGCCTGATATGGCGCTACCGCGGATGAATAACTGGAGCTTTTGGATCCTGCCATTCGCGTTCATCATTTTGATGTCATCGATGTTGATGCCGGGTGGCGGCCCAGCCTTTGGTTGGACGTTCTACGCTCCATTGTCGACAACCTATAGTACCGACTCGACCGCACTCTTCGTGTTTGCCATTCATATCATGGGTATTTCGTCGATCATGGGGGCGATTAACGTCATTGTCACCATCATGAATATGCGTGCACCCGGTATGACTTACATGCGCATGCCATTGTTCGTGTGGACTTGGTTTATTACCGCATTCCTGCTGATTGCGGTCATGCCGGTACTCGCGGGTGTAGTCACCATGGTACTTACAGACAAGTACTTTGCGACTAGCTTCTTTGACGCAGCCGGTGGTGGTGACCCAGTATTGTTCCAGCACTTATTCTGGTTCTTTGGCCACCCTGAAGTGTACATCATGATTTTACCGTCCTTCGGGATTGTCTCTGCGATTATTCCGGCCTTCGCACGCAAACCTTTGTTCGGTTACGCATCCATGGTCTACGCCACCGCAGCGATTGCAGGCCTGTCGTTCCTGGTATGGGCGCACCACATGTTTACCACTGGTATGCCGGTCTTTGCATCGCTGTTCTTTATGTACATGACCATGCTTATTGCCGTACCTACTGGGGTAAAAGTGTTTAACTGGGTAAGTACCATGTGGCGCGGCGCGATGACCTTCGAGCCGCCAATGCTATTTGCCCTAGCCTTTGTGATTCTGTTCACCATTGGTGGTTTCTCGGGCATTATGCTGGCGTTGACCCCGGTTGATTACCAGTATCACGATACCTATTTCGTGGTGGCGCATTTCCACTATGTGTTGGTCAGCGGTGCGGTGTTCTCGATTATGGCGGCGGCGTATTACTGGCTGCCTAAATGGTCAGGCTATATGCCAAATGAAGGTTTAGCCAAGCTGCACTTCTGGTGCTCGGTCATTTCAGTCAACATTCTGTTCTTCCCGATGCATTTTGTTGGCTTAGCTGGCATGCCACGACGCATTCCAGATTACGCGCTACAGTTTGCCGATATTAATGCAGTGGTAAGTGTCGGTGCATTCCTGTTTGGTTTCTCGCAGCTTATTTTCCTTGCCGTGGTACTTAAATGTATGGCGAAACAAGGCGACAAAGCACCAGCGAAACCTTGGGAAGGCGCTGAAGGTCTTGAGTGGGAGGTGCCGTCTCCGGCGCCATACCATACCTTTGACACCCCACCGACCATTGAAGAACCGGTACGCTAAGGAGCTATGCTATGAGCACTCAGCAACGTCCTAAAGTCGATAACAGCAAAATGATTACGCGCCTGTTGGTTACCGTAGTCGCTATGTTTGCGTTCGGTTTCGCGCTGGTGCCTTTGTACGAAAAGTTCTGTGAAATTACCGGATTTAACGGCCGCACCAGCAATACCGCTGCGGCCGTTAGCGAAGGCAGCCTCATTGACACCTCGCGCTTGGTCACCGTGGAATTTCATACTCGAGTTAACCGTGGTTTACCGTGGCAATTCGAGTCTGAAGTGCGCCGTATGCAGGTGCATCCAGGTGAAACCAAAACCGTCAATTTCACAGCAATTAATCGTACTGGTCGCAATATGACAGGTCAGGCACTACCGTCTGTCGCACCTGGCGAAGCCGCTCCGTATTTGCTTAAAACAGAATGTTTCTGCTTCCAAAACCAGCCATTAGCTGCCGGTGATACCGCAGTGATGCCCATGCAGTTTTATTTGGATCCGGACATTCCTAACCACATTCGCACGCTCACCCTGTCGTACATGATGTACGACATGACAGAGGCTGCTGCACAGGGTCGTGTCGTTGTCGACACATCTGAGTGAGGATACACCAATGAGTTCAGGTAATACCCAACATGAGAAGTATTATGTGCCAGATTCAAGTATCTGGCCTTTGGTAGGTGCGGTTGCGCTAGGCTTAATTGCCTACGGCGCAGCGCATTATGTGATTGAATGGTCGAATCAAGAAGCTGGTTTTGGCCACTGGTTCTTATTGGCTGGTATCGTGGTGTTAATCGTGATGCTGGTTGGTTGGTTCCGCGACCAAATCAACGAGTCGCAGCAAGGCCTTTACAGCGCGCAAATGAGCCGCTCTTACCGACAAGGTATGAGTTGGTTTATTTTCTCCGAAGTAATGTTCTTCTTAGCATTCTTCGGCGCCTTGTTTTATGCCCGCATGATTGCTGTGCCATGGCTTGGCGGCGCCAGCAACAATGTGATGACTGGTGAAGTATTATGGCCTGGCTTTGAAGCTATCTGGCCACTAACAACAACACCAGGTGGCATTGAAACCCAGGCGATGGGCTGGGGCTTACCACTTATTAACACCTTAATCTTAGTTACGTCGTCGGTTACCTTGCACTTTGCCCATCACGGCTTAGAGCATGGCAAGCGCGGTGCGCTGAAACTATGGTTAGCTATCACCATTGCTTTGGGCTTAATTTTCTTAAGCTTACAAATTTACGAGTATGTCCACGCATACCGTGACCTTGGGCTCACATTGCAATCAGGCATTTATGGCAATACCTTCTTCATGTTGACAGGCTTTCACGGCTTACACGTGACTTTAGGTGCGATTATGTTGATCGTGATGTTCGCTCGGGTGCTGAAAGGCCACTTTAGCAAAGACAACCAGTTCGCCTTTGAAGCCAGCGTTTGGTATTGGCACTTTGTCGATGTGGTATGGGTCATTTTGTTTTTATTCGTCTATATTTTGTAACGCAAAAAGCCGCAGATCATGGTCTGCGGCTTTTCTCATGCTCCCAATTAATAGGGGCGCGGGTTCGGGGTCACTACCCCAAATGCAAGAGCCAGGATAATAAGTATCATCACCAGGGCTGAAAACAGCACTCGACGCCCTAAAAAGTAAGACATTGGTGGGCGTTCACCATCCGCCCGTAACAGGCTAAATAGCCCTTTGAATAAGTTGTAAATGATGTATAGCAGTAGCGCGACAAGAATTATTTTTAATATGACGTTTAACACGCGATTGTCTCCAGGTTGTTTATTATGTCTTTCCTTGGCCTGAGTCGCAGATCATCCGCTAACACGGACAACAAGCAATTTCGTCTGCATCCAGGTGCATGTGTGGTTACTTTGCTTGCTATCGTCATTCTGGTCAAGCTAGGTCTTTGGCAAATCGACCGTGGCCAGGAAAAACAAGCCATTCTTGATCAGCACGCAAGTGCAGCGAGCCTGCCAGCAACGGACATTACGCCAGCCTTCATCGAGCAAGGCGAATGGCAGCAAGACCAACGTGTCGCTGTTCATGGTCAGTTTCAGTCTGGCCACTATTTTCTGATCGACAACCAAACCTCCAATGGACGCGTCGGCTACCATGTCGTCGCGCTGTTAAGCGCTGACGCTGATAACCAAGCCTCAATGCCGAAGGTTCCAGTGAATTTGGGCTGGGTACAGTTGCCCGGCACACGCAGTACCTTGCCTGAAATTACTTTACCCGAAGGCCGAGTTAACGTCGAAGGTCGCCTAAATATCCCAGCAGCGCGCCCCTTTTTGCTTAACGAACAGCAGTTTAGCGATACGTTACCGCAGCGTATTCAATATCTCGAGTTAGCGTCCATTCGCCAGCAGACAGGTTTGGCACTCACCGACTTTAGTATTTTGCTCGACGAAGATATCGAGTATGGGTTTACCCGCGACTGGCCGGTCGTTATTAGCGAACCCCATCGCCATTACGCCTATGCCGTGCAGTGGTTTGGACTCGCGATTGCGGCGCTGGTGGTATTTTTAGTCGCAAGCCGCCGGTCCGTTCCCTCTTCATCACTTCAGGAGACACATAATAATGATAAAAAGTGATGCACAACACCCTAACAATGATGCTGAAATAACGCGTAAGCGAAATAATCGACGCCTGTTTATTGGTGTGTTTCTTTGCTTTGCGATTCCGTTACTCGGCGCGCAGATTATCCTAAAAATGGGTTGGTACACCCCAGGCGTAACCAACAAGGGTGAATTACTATCGCCCCCAATTGAAGCCACGGCTGAGGAAAACCAATTAATGCCACAGCATTGGCGTTTAGCGTATCGGGTGCCTGACGCCTGTGACGAGCAGTGTGTGAACGGCTTGTATGTGATAAACCAAACCGACTTAGCCCTGGGACGTGATAGTAGCCGCGTAACCCCCGTAGCGATCCAGCGTAGCGAGCAAGTCACTGGTTTGCCTGAATTGTCTGCAGACAGCCGTATGCAGTACCTGGTGCTGCCAAAACTGCATGCACAGCTGAGTGAATTGCCTGAAGGTAGCCTACTTATCATTGATCCGCTCGGCTTTGTGATGATGCGATATGATGGCAGTAGCGAGCGTAACCAAGCCATTCAAGTGGGTCGCGATATGCTCGATGACTTAAAAAAACTATTAAAAATGTCACGCGTGGGGTAAATCAGCATGCGCAATCTAGTTAAGTTTTCATTAGCATTTTGTTTTATAGTCATTGTACTTGGCGCATTTACGCGCTTAACCGATGCAGGCCTAGGCTGCCCTGATTGGCCTGGCTGCTACGGTTTCCTCACGGTGCCACAAAGTGAAACCCGCCAAGCCGTCGCAGTTGAAGCCTTTCCCGAAGCGCCTTTGGACACACAAAAAGCCTGGAATGAAATGATCCACCGTTACGCGGCGGGTATCTTAGGCCTACTGGTGCTTGCGATCGCCATCGTCGCGATTCGCCGTCGTATGCGTGCCGCAACCCGACATCAACCGTTTAAGCTACCTATTTTTCTGCTCATTTTGATTTGCTGGCAAGCTGCACTTGGAATGTGGACAGTCACCATGATGCTGCAACCCGTGATTGTGATGTTGCACTTACTTGGCGGCTTTTCGACGTTCTCTTTGCTATATCTATTGTACTTACGCGAGACGCCCTACCACATGCTAGGCGGTGACCCAAAGCTGCGCGAGTTACGTTCTCTTGCGCTCTTTAGTTTACTGGTGGTCGTCGGCCAAATTGCGCTGGGAGGCTGGGTCGCAGCCAACTATGCCGCACTTGCGTGTACCGAACTACCGGTCTGCGAAGGCCCATGGGTACAACGTTTAAATTTCGCCGGCGCATTTAGCTTACCTAAAGCTGCAACCTATGAATTTGGTGTGCATTCCTATGCTGAGCGCATGACCATGCATGTATTGCATCGCTTGGGCGCGCTAATTACCACAGTTGTGCTAGGCTTTTTACTGTTTAAATTATGGCGTCAGGCACAATCGGCATTGTTCAAACGTAGTGCCTTTGTTATAACCTTGTTATTGGTTATTCAGCTTGCACTGGGTGTTAGCAATGTCGTATTTAGTTTGCCGCTAGCAGTCGCCGTCGCACACAATGCTTTCGGTGCCCTGTTATTGCTGTCGCTGGTTGGCCTGAATTACAACTTAGCCCGCAAAACATAATAATAAGAGGTCGTTATGTCACACCAAGGTTCACAACAGCAGGCTATTGCTGCCAATTTGACTAAACGCGCCAGCTGGCGCGAATATTTAGAGCTGACCAAACCTCGAGTCGTTGCGTTGCTGTTGCTCACTGCTTTGGTCGGCATGTGTCTGGCCACAGATACATGGGTAGCGCTGGATATTATGTTGCCAGCACTGGTTGGGATTGGTTTGATGGCGGGCTCGGCTGCTGCAATTAATCACTTAGTTGACCGTCATATTGACGCCAAGATGGCGCGTACATTGCGCCGCCCGCTCCCCACTGGGGCGCTGTCACCAGCGCGCGTGCTTGCCTTTGCAGCCATTATCGGCGCACTCGGTTATATCGTACTTGAGCTGATGGTGAATCGCATCACTGCACTACTGACACTGGCGAGCTTAGTCGGCTATGCATTCGTCTACACCATGTATTTAAAGCGCGCGACACCACAGAATATTGTTATTGGTGGTTTAGCTGGCGCTGCGCCTCCGCTATTAGGCTGGACTGCGGTAACTGGGGAAATTCACGCCAATGCCATTTTACTGGTGCTGATTATATTCACCTGGACGCCACCGCACTTCTGGGCCCTTGCGGTGCACCGCGCTAAAGACTATGCGAAAGCGGATATTCCCATGCTACCTGTGACACATGGTATCGATTTCACTAAAACCTGTATCTTTTTATACACCATCTTGTTAACTGTAGTCTGCGTGCTGCCCTATTTGATTGGCATGTCCGGGCTGTTGTACCTGATTGGGGTAAGCGCATTGAATATCGGCTTTTTAGCTTACGCATGGCGCTTAAAGTACGCGCCTAAAAAGCTGACGGCATTCAATATGTTTAAGTACTCGATTTGGTATTTGATGGCGTTGTTTATTCTTTTATTAGTGGATCACTATTTATTCTCATGATGTTACGTGTCTTATTGGCCGCCCTGTTAGCGGCTGTTCTAGTGGGTGGCGTATGGAGTTACCAACGTATCGCCAACCCTGGCCCACCAGAACTAGAAACCTCACTGCTATACCAAACTCAACGTAGTATTGACCCGTTTAGTTTACATAGTACGGCCGGCGACAACGAACGTGGCCAAGCCGTTACTAATGACGACTTACTCGGGCAGTGGACGGTTATTTTTACTGGGTATACGTTTTGCCCTGATATTTGCCCAACCACCATGGCGCAATTGCAACAAAGTTGGGGTGACATTGCCGCGGCAACCGATACCCCAGTGCAAGTGTGGATGGTTTCGGTTGACCCACAACGCGATGACATTCCGCGCCTGCGTAACTATGTCGGTTTTTTCAATCGTGGGTTTGAAGACGCTGAACGGCTCCCGTTTGTCGGTATTCGTGGTGAGCACAAAGACTTATTCCCCTTCGTGCGCAATATTGGCCTGATGTACAGTATTCCCGACGAAGATGAGACAAATTATCTAGTTAATCACAGTGCGGCGATTATCTTGATTAACCCCCAGGGCCATCAACAAGCGGTGTTTCGTGCCAGTCACGAGCCTGGCATGATCCCAACGGTTAACCCGCAGCTGATGCTGCGGGATTTTACCCGAATGCTGCGCTATCTTGAGCGCTAGGCTGGATTAGCTAGGCTGAATTAACTTAGCCCGGCCAACTGCCTTCTTCATCCATGCGTATCCACTGCTGTGAATACCAATAAAAGCGCCCAGGTTTACTGATACTGGGCGCTGTGCAGTTATAGCGTGAACGGCCAACATTCACAGCCTCTTCAGCTTGCACCCGCATGGTGTTGTCATTCACCCACTCAATGTCATGAGGTTGATTACGAATAAAGCAGGTGACTTGGGACGGGCGAAAATCGCGCACTTCAAACTCAATCTCAAGCACTGGGCGATTATTATCGTAACTCAACAAGGTATCCTGGTAGCGAACCGCTTGGATAGGAAACGACAAGGCTGCCATTTTAGTGCTCAAGGTATTTAAGTTCGCGTAGATACCGGCAGCCGCAAAGCGCGGAATCGCACGAAAGTCTGAACTTGGACCAAAGCCGCCCGAATGCTGAGCGAAGCCAGTAAAGCCGAGCTCTTCCACGATGTCTAACAACTCATTATCGTATTCGCCGTAAGGAAAGGCGAATAAGCGATAGCTTACTCCCACCTCATCCAGAATTTTTTGTTCAGCTTGTAAAATATTTTCAGCCATATGTTGGCGCCAAGTGGCCTCGTCTTCGAAGCCTTGGCGACGCGGCATATGCGCATGATCCAAGCTGTGGTTGGCGATAATGACGCCATCGTCGTGCAAACTACGAATTTGATCCCAGCTCATATAGCGACCAGGGCGATCACCCACAGGATCTGTGGTCACAAATAGTGTCCATGGCATCTCAAATTCCTGCATAATCGGATGCCCGGCACTATAGATGTTTTCGTAGGCGTCATCGAAGGTCAATACCACCGCTTTGTCTGGCAAACTTTGCTCGCCGCGAATACCTGCAATAGCATCCGTGAGTGAAATCACGTTAAACTCGTTGTCACGCAGGTAGGTTAGGTGCGCACGCAGTTCGTCGGGCGATACTGAGGTTGAGCGCGGTGTTGACTCACTCACATGATGGTACATTAAAATAGAAACACTCGGTTCAGCGTCACCATTGGCCCAAGCCAACGCTGATGTCATCCATAAGCTAGCGGAAGTCACTATGGCCCCGATTACGGTACTCCAGCGTCCAAATCCTCGCATTGGTTATCCCCCTTGTTAAATATATTTGATACTCGGCATCGAGCTGATCATCGCAAAGTGTTCGCGATTGCGTTACCGATGATTATCTCGAACATTGCCGCCCCAATGTTAGGGCTTGTTGATACTGCTATCATAGGCCATTTACCAGACGCTATCTACTTGAGTGCCGTCGCAATTGGCGCTATGGCGATTAACTTCGTCTATTTATTGGCGGTGTTTTTGCGCATGGCGACCACAGGTATAACTGCGCAGGCTTTTGGCGCGCAAGATACGCCGCGTCAACAACGAGGGTTTGTCCAAGGCTTAGCAGTAGCGCTCGTGTTAGGTGTGGTGATGCTCGCCATGCAGCCGCTTATATTGTGGCTGTTGTGGCAACTTGTCGAAGCAACCCCTGAACTACAGCAACTCGCCACTGACTATATCAGCATTCGTTTATATGGCGCGCCAGCAGCACTTGCTGTGCTGGTTATCCTTGGCGTGCTGCTAGGGCGTCAACAAGCTAAAGCGGCGATGGTGCTGGTGGTGCTTACCAATGCAGTGAATGTCATCCTCGATGTTGTGCTGGTGATTGGCCTTGATTTGAATGTGCGTGGCGCCGCATGGGCATCCGTCTGTGCTGAATGGGTCACCGCGATTGCAGGGCTGTACTGGGTGACTCGAAGTTTAGGACTGAAACTGCGTACTTTACCGCGTTTGCAGCGCCATGAATTTAGCGCTCTGCTGGGTATGAACCGTGACATCTTTATACGTTCGCTGGTGTTGCAGCTATGTATGGCGATGATGACCGCTTATGCGTCTTATTATGGACCTACTACCGTTGCCGCTAACGCAGTACTCCTGCAATTTCTGATGCTCATTTCACTCGGCTTAGATGGTATTGCCTATGCCAGCGAAGCATTAGTTGGGCAAGCCAAGGGTCAGCGTGACGGTCATAGCATGCAGCGCTGGTTCAAGCTGTGTTTATTTTGGTCCGGACTTTTTGCCACCCTTTACGCCCTGATTTTTGCGTTATTCGGCCATTCAATTATCGGCCTTATCACCAACATTCCTGAGGTGCGCGAACGCGCTGGCGAATTCCTGCCGTGGCTAATTGTGTTACCTCTAGTGGCGCACTGGAGTTACTTGTTCGACGGCATTTATATTGGTTTGTCCCAAAGTAAGGCGATGCGCGATTCTATGCTGCTTTCCGCGTTATTGGGCTTTATACCAGCTTGGTGGCTTAGCCTTAGCTGGCAAAACCATGGTCTTTGGTTCGCACTCTGCGTGTTTATGGTAAGCCGTGGCGCATGGCAGTGGTGGCTGCTGCATCGCCGACGCATGCTATCGATAGCAACATAGCGGCCGTATAAACAAAAAAAGGCCACCTTACGGTGGCCTATGAATGACATGGGCATGTCGAAATCAATCTTGATTACATCTCAGTCGGTGCTAAATCATCTAACAGAATCACACCCAAGTTGTCAGCGGTATTACCCACAGCAACTGCGGTGTAAATACCACTGGTTGATAGGTCGACTTCCAATGGACCTAATGCTGCGTCAGTTTCACCCGCTAACGTAATGGTCACAAAGTAAGTGCCTTCAGCAAGTGCTACATTACCTGTTGTGACCAGCTCTTCGGCATTGAAAGGTACACCAGCAAACGCAGGCTCTGCATCAGAGATATCTGCAGTTGCAGTCACGTAGATATCAACTGGTCCTGCAAATGGTGATGCGTGGATAAGGCGCAGGCGCGCTTCGGTGGCTACACGGCGATTATCTAACACCACAGCCTGTAGATTTGCGGTCTCTTCACCCAGTTCGCCGGCTGCGAATACGCTTGCTTGCAAACCATCTACAAGTGAAAACTCTTGGCTTAGCACCGCGTCCGTTTCACCTGTGACGGTCACCAAGAACTCGTAGTCATCAGCAGGTACGTTTAAGTAATCCGTAGCACCAGGGAAAGCTAAGTTGGCTACGACTGGGTCGCCAGCAATTTCATTGGCATACACATCAACGGCTGGTGCATCACCAATGGCGTGTACTACACGGATGTCAGCGCCCGTTGTGGTCGAGTACACCACACTTGAACCTTCACCATCTGCAATCAACAAGGCAATCGGTGCATCATCAGAATTAGCCGCAGTATTTAACGTGGCTACCACCATTAAATCCGCACCTGCTGGCAAGCTTAAAGTAGGTGACGTGAATAATACGCTGCTCGCCTCACCAGCCACCGTCAAGGTCACTTGGTAATCGCCCTCAGGCACGCTAACTTGGTCAGTGAAATCCTGATACGATAACGTGAAGTCTGCGCCACCTTCTGCGATATCCGCATCAGGTGCTGTTAAATAAACATCCACTGGCACATCGACTGGCGCACCGTGCAATACCTGTAGGCGAGCTTCACCACTTGCCACAGGCGACACTGAATTGGTGATGATAAATGGACCGAACTCGAACGGTGCGTCGGCGCCTAGATTACCCAGTGCAAAGATGTCATAACGCACGCCGTCTTCCAGATCGAAGTCACCTTCAATCACGGTTGTTACGTCGCCACCTGGCAAAATACCATCGACCTGCACACTGTATGTGGCTTCAGGCACTTCAAGTAGTGGAGATGACTTTTGATAGTCGACATTTTCAAGGCCCGCTAATACGTCGCCATTGGCAAGCACATTGACAGCAGGGGCATTGGCTGATGTATGATGGATGCGTAATTCCGCAGTACCATCAGCGACAGGTGGTGTGGGTGGGTTTGGCGTTAGTTCAACGCGCTCGCTGCTACTATTACATGCTGCAAGTGCCATAGCGACGGCAGAAACAGCAAAAATTCGTGTGATTCTGATCATGGGTTATACCTCGTTGATTCATGTAGTTGGTTCAGCAAACTTAACTACGCGAGTACAAAGTGATCAGGATCACACGCCTTCTACTTAACTAACAAGAAATTAACTTGTTATAATGTAACTAAATGAAATGTATAAGATTTTAACCAAGGTAAAGACTTCGCAAAGTTATACAACTTAGTAGTACGAGTGTTCGCCGCGGCTATGTTCTGTCACATCCCGAACCCCAACAAGTTCACGCGGAAACTTATCAAGTAGTTGTTTTTCAATGCCTTCTTTAAGCGTCACATCAACCATCGAACAGCCGTTACAACCACCACCAAATTGTAAAATTGCAAAACCATCATCGGTAATTTCTGTGACCATCACTTGGCCGCCATGGTTGGCTAGCTGGGGGTTTACTTCGCTTTGAATCACATATTCAACACGCTCAATTAGTGGCGCATCGTCAGCGACTTTGCGCGCTTTCGCGTTTGGTGCTTTTAAAGTCAGCTGCGAACCTAAGTCTTGCTCGACAAAGTCTATTTCCGCCTGCTCTAAAAAGGGCGCGCTCTGCTGGTCGACGACGGCATCAAAGCCTTCAAACGGCAAGCGTGTATCGCTGACTTCTACTGATTCTGGTGGACAGTAAGACACACCACACTCTGCATTCGCTTGACCTGGATTGACCACAAACACACGAATATTGGTGCCTTCCGGCTGTTGGCTGAGCAGATCTCGAAAGTGTGCCTGCGCGGATGCTGAAATACTAATCATATCAACCTCTATGCTGTCGATGGCTAAATCGATTGCGTTCATGAGTAAGGGTGTTTGCGCGACCAAAATCGCCCGAAACAGAATACCCGAGTAATTTACTAGGTTTTATTTTATCGCAAACAAACAGCGATGCATAGTAATCGGCTGGTAGATTTCCACTCCCTCTGTTAGCGTCGAGGCTCACTATTTATCAGCCTAATTGTCTTAGGCGTCGTTTCATGGGGGAAACCATGCATCACTTTCTACGCAGCAGCTGGATGGCATTGGTCAGCATCTGCTTGCTGACATTAAGCGTCAGCGCGCAAGCACAGCAGACATATGATTTAGACTATTATCTTCCAGAAGGTACAGTGCTTGACCCGAGTATTCCTACACCCGAAGAAGTACTTCATTATCAAGTGGGTGAATGGCATGTACGTCATGATCAACTTGTGCATTACATGCAGGTGCTTAGCCAACACTCGGATCGCATTCAAGTAGAAACCATGGGCTTTAGCCACGAGCGCCGCCCGCTGATTCTGGTGAAGGTGGCTGCCGCTGAAAATCGTGACCGTATTGAAGATATGCGCCGCGAGCACATGCGCTTGACCGATGCACAAAGTGATGTCCGCCCTGAAGACGCGCCTTTGGTGGTATATCTGGGTTACAGCGTGCACGGTGACGAGTCTTCTGGAGCAAATGCCGCATTATTAACCGCGTACTATCTAGCTGCGGCTCAAGGACCTGAAATTGATGCATGGTTAGACAATACCGTGATACTGATAGAGCCGGCAATGAACCCCGATGGCCTCGGCCGCTTTGCACAGTGGGCTAACCAATTTAAAAGCCAAAACCTGGTGAGCGACCGCCAAAACATTGAATTGCAGCAATTATGGTTGCGTGGTCGCCAGAATCATTATTGGTTTGACCTTAACCGCGACTGGTTATTACTGCAGCACCCAGAGTCGCGCGCACGCATCGCGGCGTATCAACGCTGGATGCCCAATGTACTGACCGACCATCACGAAATGGGCACCGATTCGACCTACTTCTTCCAACCAGGTATTCCGTCACGGAAAAACCCGATGACACCGGACGAGAATGTCGAGCTCACCGAGCTCCTCGCAGAGTATCACGCCGATATTTTGGATGATGTACATAGCTTATATTACACCGAGGAATCATTTGATGATTTCTACTATGGCAAAGGCTCAAGCTACCCGGACATTCAAGGCACTATCGGCATTTTATTCGAGCAAGGGTCATCACGTGGCCATTTACAAGAATCAATCAATGGTGAAATCTCTTTCCCGTTCACCATTCGCAATCAATTCTTAACCTCGCTGTCGACAGTACGCGGTTCCGTTGAGAATCGTGATCGTTTGAATGGATTTATGCAGCGCTTTTACCGCGATAGTATGGACATGGCACGCAGTGCCGGTTTCGATGGTTACATGCTGCAAGGCGACGCTGCTGACCCAGCGCGCATGCAAGAATTATTAAGCATTTTGCGCCAGCACAACATTGAGGCTTACGCGGTCAGTGAAGACTTTAGCGCCAACGGCGAAGATTACGTCGCTGGTCGAGATTTTTATATTCCAGCGCGCCAACGCCAGTTCCGCCTGCTTGAAGGTGCGTTTAGCACGCGTCAAGACTTCCCCGACAACACCTTCTACGACGTGTCAGCATGGACACTTCCAAAGGCTTTCAACATTCCGTTCAGCCAAGTGAGCCATAACCGCCGCTTTAGAATTGCAGAGCAAGCCTATCAGGGCGACTCGCCTTGGCAGCCAAGCGAATTACAAAACACCAACGTAGGTTACGCGTTTAGCTGGGAGCATTATTTCGCGCCGCGATTGCTCAATCAATTGCTACAACAAGGTGTGCACGCGCGTTTAGCCGCCGAAGCTATGACCATTAGTACGCCCCAAGGTGAGCAGCACTTCCCAGCGGGAACCGTGTTAATCACCCGTGCCTATCAACAGCATGACTGGTCGCAAGTGCAGCAGTGGGTTGCCAACTACAGCAACCAAAGCCAAATCCCTGTGCATACCATTAGTCGTGGCTTAACTCCGAGCACCGGTATGGACATCGGCAGTCGCAGCATCGACCCAGTGAATAAGCCAGAGGTGTTGCTTGTGGTCGGGGATGGTGTGCCTGTGCAGGAAGCAGGTGAAGCTTGGTACTACCTTGACCGTCACGTCAATTTACCGGTCACTAAAGTAGAAACACAGCGCCTGGACCGTATCGACCTGAGTCGCTACACCCACATTATTATGGTCAACGGACGCTATAGCTTCAGTGATGCGCTAGCCTCCAGGCTGCAACAGTGGGTGCGCGCTGGTGGTACCTTGATTGGTCAAAAAGGCGGTGCGCGCTGGATGTCGAATAACGGCCTCTTAGGCGCCCACTTTGTGGAACAAGCTGAGTTTGATGCCCAGTTTAATGCGCGTGGCTTGAGCTACGCAGACCGTAACGACTATTTTGCTCAGCAACGTGTGGCAGGCGCCATTTTTGCCACTGAGCTTGACCTGTCACACCCACTCGCTGCTGGTTTTACACGCACTAGCCTACCAGTGTTTAAAGACAGCACGATGGCCATGCGCGCCGACAGCGCACCTTTTATCGACGTGGCGCGCTACACCGATGCACCAGTACTTGCGGGCTACGTGTCTGAAGGCAATCGTGAAGTAATTAAAGAGCGTGCGGCCATTGTCGCTCACCGCCTTGGCAGTGGACGCGTGGTTGGCTTTGCCGACAACGTAAACTTCCGTGGCTATTTCTGGGGTACTTCAAAGTTAATGGCGAACGCTATTTTCTGGTCGCAGTACGCCATGGGCACTGTCAATTCAGAGGATGAAGCGGCAGCGGCTGAAGAAGCGCACGCACACTAACCCTTTACTTGTTCTGCGGGTGTGTACGCAAGTGCCCACCCGCTCACCATCCCCACCCCTGCCTCCAGCAATGCCAATGCCACAGCGCTTATTGTGTTGCCCGTAGTAATCACATCATCAATGACCGCAACGTGTTCTAACGAGGCTAAGTGCGCAAAGGTATCCGCTTCTCGCACGATGAAGCGTTGTTGCATCGCTTGCGCCCGTGCCGACGCCGATAGGCGATGCTGGGCTGTAAAGTGCTCGCCTTTGTGGCCTTGAATACTGACGCAGTCTTGATACGGAATCCCCAGCATGCGGCTTACTTCGCGGCCAAGCAGCGCAGCTTGATTATAGCCACGCTGCCGCCAACGCTGATTTGGCATCGGGACGCTGGTTAAACATTGTGGTAATCGCATTCGTTGCTGCTTGTGAAACGCCAAGGCTTGAGCGGCAATTAGCGCGGCGAAATGTTTGGCTAATGCAGGCTGCTGCTGAAACTTAAATTGTTGCAGCCAGCGGTCAACAGGCGGCTGATAGGAAGCAGCCGCCAACCAATACAGACAATGATCTGATGCGCCTGCGGGACGAAGGTTAGCCGGCGCTAAACGCGGTAAGTCGGCAAAACAAGTAGTACAACACCCGCAGATTACAGCGTTAGCATACCCACATAGCCAGCAATAACCTTGTGCGGTGCGCCGCATACGCACACTAAATTCACGGCCTAAGGCGCGCCAATCATGTACCATACCCACTGCTCTTGTTGAATTAGCCTACTTAGAGGTTAATCAGGATTAAGCAATAACGGGATACGCGAATGACGCAAAAATTTGTTTTTTTACACGGCTGGGGTCTGAACCAAGCCGTTTGGGCACCGACTATCGGGGCTTTGCCACCACAAGTAAGTGGTATAGCACTTAATCTTCCTGGCTTTGGTGGTGCACCTTGGCGCGCCGAGCTCGCCGATATCAATGCCAGTGCCGACACTTTGGCACGGCAAATTGAAACATCCAATGACGCCCCCGTGCACCTGGTTGGTTGGTCACTCGGCGGCTTGCTTGCCAGTTTCATCGCCTTTCGTCATCCTCAGCTGGTGGCAAGTGTCTATACAGTCGCTAGTTCGCCGTGCTTTGTCGCCAAACCAGAGCAACAATGGCCGGGTATTGATGCCCAAGTGCTGGTCCAGTTTCAGCAGCAATTGGCGCGCAATTATCAGCAAACGGTGAAACGCTTTCTGGCAGTACAAGCCATGGGAAGCCCAAGTGCGAAAGAGGATATTAAGGCATTGCAGCAGCGTATATTGAGCCAGCCTGACGCAGCCCCTGACGCATTGGCCGCAGGCTTACGGTGGCTCGCTGAAGTGGATTTGCGCGACCAACTGAATCAGTTCTCAACGCTGCAAATACCGTGGTACCGCGCCTATGGTCGTCTTGATAGCTTAGTTCCAATCGCCGTCGCAGCTGCCATTGACCATAGTGTGCAACCAAATACGCTTGTGCCTGCAAAAGTTTTTACCCAAAGCGCACATACCCCCTTTTTAAATCAGCCAGACGAATTTTTAACTTGGCTATTGAACCCAAGCTCAAAAGCGAAGGACTAAGTGATGAGCTGACTGAGTGATTAAATAACCGCGAATGCCGCGATATATTTTGTTATCGGCTGGTAAAGATACTCGAATTTGGCCACAAAATTTGTTTACATTTTCTATACTTCAAACTTATGCTTGAGTTTAATACGTCGCCCTGTGTTTCGGCACCGCCAGCGGATTGGCTCTGATTTAAAGAGGAAACTTTCTATGCGCCGCATTTCTATGCAGACTTTCACTCAAACCATGGCGTCGCGCACTGTACGCCTCGGTTGCGTACTTGGGCTCAGTATCGCCCTTAGTGCGTGTGCAACTTCCACCAACCAGCGTACCAACCCAGGCGTCAACCAAGGCCCACAAGTGAGCCCGAGTTTAGCCCAGGAAGAACCCTATCAGGGCTTGAAACGACGCGTTGCGATTGCGCGCTTCAGCGACGAAACACGTCGCGGCACCAGCTTCTTTGTGGATAGCAATTTCGATCGTATAGGCAAACAAACCAGCGACATGCTGGCCGCACGCTTAACTGAAACCGGTCGCTTCATTATGCTTGAGCGCACTGACTTAAACCAAGTCATTGCCGAGCAAAACTATGCCAACTTAGAGCCCAATCGTGTCGGGGCTGACTATTTGATTGTGGGCTCAGTATCTGAATTTGGTCACAGCAACGTCAGCGAAACCGGAGTATTTACCCGCAATCGCGTGCAACAAGCAACTGCGACTGTGAATGTCCGCTTAGTTGACACGACGAATGGTCAAATCGTTTTCTCTCAAGAAGCCACCGGGCAATCTCGCGCCGAAGCCAGTACAACCTTTGGCGTGGGTGAGCGCGCAGCCTTTGATACTCAGTTAGCCGACCGCGCAGTGTCCGCTGCCATTTCTCAATTGGTTAGCAATCTGATGGAAAACTTATTAGACCGTCCTTGGCAGGCATACATTGTTGGCTCGCAGAACGGTTCGTTATTAATGACTGGCGGCCAGGCCCAAGGCCTGAACGTTGGCGACCAATTGGTGTTATATCGTCGTGGCGAAAGCGTGCGCAACCCGCAAACGGGTCTGGACATTGAACTGCCACCTGAGCGCTTAGGTGACGTGCGGGTGACTGGCTTTATCGGGCGTGGCGACAACGAGTTGTCCCTGATTCAAACCAGCGTCAATGTAGATAACTACGACCAATTAGTGATTCGCGCTGAATAAGTGCGAAGCTAAGGAGCAACGTCATGAAAACCTGGTTACGAGTAAGTTTAGTCAGCGCCCTACTCATGTTCTTAGCAGCCTGCACCAGCAGTTATGAAAGCACCACGCAGCAAGCGGATGATGGCGCCTACATTCGGTTAAGCGGCAACTTTATGGGCACTGAATTGAGTATTAATGAACAAGCCCCAATTCGCCTGCGCGAAGGTCAAACCCGCACGTTTCGGCTTGATAATGAACGCGTTGCTGTATTTGAACTGCAGCCTGGCCCACAACGCATCCGCATTACCCGAGATGGTGCTGTAGTCGTTAACCGCGAATTGTATGTTGGACGCGGTAATACTATTGCAATTCGGGTGCCTTAATATGGTGGATAACAATCCCTCAAGGCAACTGCGAGTTTTCGTAGTCGCACTTGTTACACTTGGTTTAAGTGCGTGTGCGGCACAACCCCCAAGCACTGGCATGTATTGGGGTAACTACGAAACCTCGCTTTACACCTTGGCCAATAGCCCCACTGATCGAGTGTCACAGCAGCATATTGGCAATTTGCGCAACGTGGTAAGTGTCAGCGACCAACGTGGTTGGGCGCCGCCACCAGGGGCCATGCTTGAACTGGCAGTGCTGGAAGCAGAAGCCGGTAACCAAGCAGCGTATGTTGAACTGGTAATCCGTGAATATCGGCTTTACCCCGAGTCTCGCGTGTATATACACCGTTGGTTTCCTGATGTCGTAGTGCCTCCGATGCCCACACCGAGCACATCACCAGAGCAAGCCACGGATGACAATCAAGCACAGGAGGCGCTAGATGCTGACACCAATGCTAACCAATAGAACGTCTTGGCTACGCACGTTCACTGTTGCCTTCACGGTATTGGTGTTAAATGCTTGCGTTAGTGCTCAGCCACCTGTCGATCAATCACGCTTTAGTGAGCCTTATACGCGCAGCGTGCTGATCTTGCCGCCGGCCAACCAAACCACTGCGGCGCAAGCCTCGGAGCTGTATTACACCAGCTTAGCTGTACCGCTAACGCGGGCAGGGTTTTATGTATTCCCTTCACTGTTGACCCAACGCATTATGCAAAACGAAGGGATTATAGACGGCGCGCAGCTGGACAATGTTGATTTAGCTCTGTTTCGTCAAATGTTCGGTGCTGACATGGTATTGCGCACGCGGGTCACACGCTGGGATACATCCTACGTGGTGATTACGGGCTCAGTCACCGTCAGTGTTGAGTACGAATTGGTGTCGACTCACAGCGGGAATATCCTGTGGGAGTATTCAGGTAGTATTACGGAAAATACTGGTAGCCAGAATACCAGCTTGTTAGGTGCGTTATTGGAAACCGCGTTAAATACCGCCCAGCAAGACTATATTCCGATTGCGCGTGAACTCAACCGCACCGCATTTGCGCGCGTGCCGATTGGCCCCTATCACCCGCGCTACCTAACTGAAGAAGAATTCGCTGCACGCCTTGCGGCGTGGCGCGAAGAGAATCAACGCTGACAACTAGGGCAGTAAACTGAGGTTCGCTGCCCTATTATCACGCTCAATAATGTAGTTTGGCATTGCACGCAAGGTTCACCGCTGCGCCCGTACACCAGCAATTCTTGTTTGAAGTAGCCTGGTTTACCGTCTGCTTGGGTGAAATCGCGCAAGCTAGTCCCACCTTGTTGGATAGCGCGCGCCAAGATAACCTTAATCGCTTCAGCCAGCTCAGCATAGCGCGCCGCGCTAATTCGACCTGCTGCCCTACGCGGGTCAATACCAACTGCAAACAATGCTTCCGTGGCGTATATATTGCCAACCCCCACCACGATCGCGTTGTCCATGATAAATGCTTTAACTGGGCTTTTTCTATTGCGTGACAAGCAATACAGACGCTCGCCATTAAATTCATCGGTGAGCGGTTCAGGGCCTAGCTTAGCAAACACACTAATCTGCTCACCCGGAGGCTGCCATAAAAGTGCGCCAAAGCGCCTAGGATCGTTCAGGCGCAACGATTGGCCGTTACTTAGGTGGATGACAACATGGTCATGCTTTAACAGCGCTTGATCGCTTGGCAGCACGCGCAGAGCACCCGACATACCAAGGTGAATCACCAAACTACCCACAGGCGTGTCAATCAGTAGATATTTAGCGCGACGCCGGACATTGATGATGGGTTGGTCAACCGCAAGTTGCACCGCATCGGGGATAGGCCAGCGCAACTTAGGCTGCCGTAGCTCGACACGGCGAATGACTTGTTGGGCGAGATGTGGTGTCACGCCGAGGCGACTGACTTCTACTTCTGGTAACTCAGGCATTGGTTTTTACTACATTCGGTTTGGGCGTTATGAGCTTGAATTAACGTGCAGGTCTTAAATCACGTGCGGCTTCATGGGTTGCTTTGAACACTTGGTCATAGCCTGGCAGTGCCACCAGTACCTTGTCAGGCTGGTAGAACACAACAATACGCATACTACCGTTCTGATCTGCCACGCTAACTTCTACTGCATATTCGTCACCAGCCAGTAAACCACCGTATGGCTTCAAGGTTAAATTTTGCCACGCATCCAGCCACCGGCTTTGCTCAGAGCTAGTTAATTGACCTTCGCGCATTTCCCATTGGTTACCCACCCGCACTAAGTCGTGGGTACGGTCGCGTAATTCGACAATGTTATAGACCGCAAATGGCCGGAAAGACTCTTCAGAGCCTTCGTCGCTGCCCATAAAATAAAAGGTAAACATCATGATGAGCACGGCGTAGATTACCACGTTATTCCAGCCACGCTTAGTCAAGGTGACGCCGAGTATGGTACGTTTCTGTTCGTGGTGTCTTTTCATAGTAAGCCTGTTCACTTGGTACGCGTAACACTATATATTGTGCGCCGTTTCGACAAAAGGAAAACCGCTTTTGAATATCGTTAGTATCGCAGATAGCCTTGCCGAGCGTGGTTATCTGATTGTGCCACAGTTTTTAAGTTCAGCGGAAGCTTTGAACTTATACCAATATGCGCAAACCTTACACGATTCCCAGTGGCAGCTTGCTGCGGTTGGACGCGGCGGGCAACAGACCATTAATACTAACGTTCGGGGCGACAGGATCCACTGGTTAAGCTCACAACACGACTTAGAACATGCCTACTTAAGTAAAATGAGCGATTTACGCGAAGGGTTGAACCGCGAGCTTTTTATGGGACTGTTTGACTACGAAGCGCACCTCGCCCATTACCAACCCGGGGCATACTATAAAAAGCACTTGGACGCTTTCAAGGGGCGCAGTAACCGAATTCTCACCACCGTTTTGTACTTGAACCCTGAATGGCAGCGCAGTGACGGCGGCGAATTGGTTATCTATGCTGAGCGTGGCGAAGTGCTTGAGGAAATATTACCGACGTTAGGTACTATGGTGATTTTCTTAAGTGATCGCTTTGTACATGAAGTCAAAGTTGGCAGGCGTGATCGTTACAGTGTGTCTGGCTGGTTCCGTCTTAACGCATCGATTAGTGGCGTCATCGACCCACCCCGCTAAATGTGAGGTTAGCGTTTATGCTTCCAGCGTAAATACAACACAATGCCCCACAACGCATAATAGGTCATCACACTAAGGGCCAGTAACACCAGCGCACCAAATGAAATCGCCATATTTAAACGCAGACCAAATGCGTCCAGCAATAAAATGAAGAAATTAAGACATAATGATGCAATCAGGAAAGTAGCTAACCGCGCTGAACGCACGCTGGCACCGGTCGCCGGTCCCGACGCTAACAGCACTAAGAGCACGTGATATCCGTGCTGATAAATGCCTTGCCCAGTCACAAGAAACCAGAGGAATGGCGGCACATAGCTTAGCATCGCTAATAGAAATAGCGGTTTTACGTAAGCTTGAAAGCGTAAATTTGCTGAGGTCATCAAATTTTTATACCTGATTGTGCGCACAAAACAAAAAACCCGGCCGGGGCCGGGTTTTCAACAATCGCTTATTTGATTTTCGCTTCTTTGAAAATCACATGCTTGCGAATTTTAGGATCAAACTTTTTGATCTCCATTTTCTCAGGCATGGTGCGTTTGTTTTTATCAGTGGTATAAAAGAAGCCTGTACCAGCTGAAGATACTAAACGGATCTTATCGCGCATCGTAATGTGCTCCTTTTACTTAGACTTTAACGCCATCGGCACGTAAACCGGCCAATACAGCATCAATGCCTTTCTTATCGATAATACGCATTCCTTTAGTAGAAATACGTAACTTCACCCAACGCTTCTCGCTTTCAACCCAGAAACGGTGAGTTTGCAGGTTTGGCAGGAAACGACGACGCGTTGCGTTTCGCGCGTGTGAGCGGTTGTTTCCAACCACAGGTCGCTTACCTGTAACTTGGCATACTCGTGACATTCTCAATTACTCCAAAATTGCTTGCAAGCTCGCCTTTCGCCGCGGTGGCCTTGCCTTAAATTCGAGGGCGCAATTTATACAAAATTTGAGCGGTAAAAGCAAGCAAAACCGCTTATTTTTTTAGTTGCTGTTCAATTAGTGACCATTGCTGATCAAAATGATCGCTTGGTTTGCGGGTAAAACCCGAGCGCACGAATTGTACGATCTTACCCTCTACAAAAGCTAGTACCAAGTTGGCTAAAATTCCCTCGTCTAACTCACTTTGAAAACCATCGCGTAACCGTCGCTCTCGCAAAATTTGCTTAAATTGTGCTTCAACCTTATCGGCCATGCCCGCCACGCGTTGACGTAACCGCTCATGTTCGCCGCTTAACGCATCGCCGGTATATATACGTGCCATGCCTGGGCTGGTGGTCGCAAAATCAAGCAGCAAGCGCGCACATAAGCGCACCCGGGTTAGCGAATCTTTCTCATGCTCCATAATGCGGTTAATGCCGCCGAGCACGATATCTTCAATATAATCCAATAACGCTTCAAACATCCGCGCTTTAGACGGAAAATGACGATAAAGTGCGGCCTCTGACACCCCTACCTCAGCTGCTAATGCCGCCGTCGTGATGGGTTTGCCTGGGCTTTTTTCCAGCATCATAGTGAGGCTTTGTAAAATAGACTCGCGACGATTGGTCTTTTGCTCTGACCGTGCTTGTTGTGACATCTGGTGGTCCCTTGTTATCCCTGAATCGTGTTGCTCATGCGTTAGCCGTGGCGTTGCTGACGGCTCGTTTTGGGGCCCTTAACGACCCTCTTGTGTAGTACGCACAAGGTCTTGCTATCTGTTCACCAACAATACTTTAGTGGCTACCGGAATGCCCGAAACCACCTTCACCCCTTTCGCTATCGGCAAAATTTTCAACCACATTAAACTCAACTTGCACGACAGGCACAATCACTAACTGAGCAATACGCTCACCCGGCTGAACACTGTAGGCGGTATCGCCGCGGTTCCATACCGACACTTTTAGCTCGCCTTGGTAATCAGAATCAATCAGACCCACAAGGTTACCCAGCACGATGCCGTGCTTGTGCCCTAGCCCTGAACGCGGCAATATTGTCGCCGCTAGGTTAGGATCACTAATATGCATGGCTAAGCCAGTCCCAATTAATACGGTTTGGCCCGGCGCAATAGTCAGTTCACTGTCGATACAGGCGCGTAAATCCATGCCTGCCGAACCAGGGGTCGCATAGCTAGGCAATTCAATATCGCGTCCAATTCGGGGGTCTAAAAGCTTCACCTCGACCGCTTTTTTCATGCTTGTCTCACTTCTTCAGTTGTTCACTTATACTTGCGATGAGTTGCTGTGCCAACGCCACTTTGGTCGCACGCCCTAAATCCCGGTAGCCATCCGTGCCATCCGTTGTCTGCCAGAACAGCTCTATATGGTTGAGTTCGCTATTGAAGCCTTGCTCCGGCTGACTCACGTCATTAGCCGCTATCATGTCGATGCCTTTGCGTACCAACTTCGCTTGGGCATAATCACTGACTCGCTGAGTCTCAGCAGCAAAACCACAGGTAAACGGTCGGCCATTGGCGTCTTTACGCGCGGCGACACTAGCTAAAATATCAGGGTTCTTGACCATCGTCAGGGTCAGCGTGTCATCGACTTCGCCTTGCTTTTTAATTTTCTGTGCGGCGACTTCTGCCGCACGGTAATCAGCCACCGCTGCACAGCCAATAAATACATCCTGTTCGCCAATATGAGCGTCTACCGCTTGCTGCATATCGAGTGCGCTCTCAACATCAATGCGGGTCACGCCAAGCGGCGTCGGTAATTGCACCGGACCACTGATCAAGGTGACGTGAGCGCCGGCTTGTTGTGCTGCTTGGGCAATGGCAAAGCCCATCTTGCCCGAGCTGTGGTTACTGATATAACGTACCGGGTCAAGGGCTTCGCGAGTCGGCCCGGCAGTAATCATGACATGACAACCAGCCAACAACGGCTGCCGAGTTTCCAGTTGTTGCAGCACATGGGCGACAATCTCGGCCGGCTCCAGCATACGCCCAGCACCCACGTCGCCACAGGCTTGTGAACCTTCGCCAGGGCCCCACACCAGCTTGCCGTCGGCCATTAATTGCTGCAGATTACGTTGTGTCGGCGCTGCAGCCCACATTTGCTGGTTCATTGCAGGGATAATTGCAATGGGTGCCGCGGTTGCTAAGCAAATAGTGCCTAATAAGTCTTGTGCGTGGCCATGGGCAAGTGCCGCCATGACACTTGCAGTCGCCGGCGCGACCACAATTAAATCTGCCCACTTGGCCAATTCGATGTGGCCCATGCCAGCCTCTGCCTCAGGGTCAAGCAAATCATCATGAACTGGCAGTCCTGACACCGCTTGCAGGGTTAAGGGCTGGATAAACGCCTTAGCACCCGTGGTCATCACCACGCGCACCTCTAGCCCATGGTCTTTTAAACGGCGCACTATTTCTGGGGTCTTATATGCAGCGATACCCCCGGTAACAGCCAGTATCACCCGCTTGTGTGGTAGTTTTTCCATATTGAGCCCTAAGCCTCAAAGCCTTGCTGATATGTCGTATTTTGCGCTTAAGATAGCATGTAACACAGCATTTTGGCAGCAACTTAACTATCTTGATATGCGGGCTAAATAGCGTATTCAGCGCTGGTAAGCACCCACTACAACCACGGATGGTTTGCCATGACATTGTCACTAAAGCAATGGCCGCTACATGAACGGCCACGAGAGAAATTTTGTCAATTAGGGGCCAGCGCACTGAGTGACGCAGAACTGATTGCAATTTTATTCGGTACCGGCTGCAACGGCCAGGATGTGCTCACCTGGAGCCGCCAAATACTGCACCAAAGTGGTGGTTTAAGTGCCCTGCTGACCATGAACGAGCAGCAGTTGAAGGGGATTCACGGCATCGGCCCTGCGCGCGCTATTCAACTTCAGGTTATTCTGGAATTAGCCAAACGCTATTTAGCCACGACACTAGCGCGCGGTGAAGGGTTTACCCGCCCCCAACTTGTGCGCGACTATTTAGCCGCGCAATTGCGCCATCAAACCCGGGAAGTATTTGCAGTACTGCTACTAGACAGCCAGCATCGCTTATTGCATTACGCGGAGCTGTTTTTTGGCACCATCAATGCGGCACCGGTATACCCGCGGGAAATCGTCAAGGTGGTGATGCAACATAACGCTGCTGCGGTGATTATTGCGCATAATCATCCGTCGGGTGTGGCTGAGCCTAGTATCGCGGACCAGCGTGTCACCGAACGCATTCAGGACGCGTTAAAAGTTATCGATGTGGCACTGTTAGATCATTTTGTAATCGGGGCAGAAGGCACGGTGTCATTTGCCGAGCGCGGCATGCTGTAGGTAGGCGCAAGGAAGCGTAAGAAGGGCTGTGGCTACAGCCCTTCGGACTTGCGCGAACGTGCGAGTAGATCCTGCGAAGCCTGCATCGGGTCTTTGCCCTCATACAGCACCGCGTAGATTTGCTCGACGATTGGCATTTCAACTTGATAACGTTTAGCCAGTTCAAACACTTCTTTGGTATTGCGGTAACCTTCTACTGCTTGGCCAATGTCGTCCATTGCCTGCTGTACGCTTTTACCTTGGCCTAATGCCATGCCAAAGCGCCGGTTGCGTGACTGGTTGTCGGTGCAGGTTAAGATTAAATCACCTAAGCCTGCCATGCCGGTAAAGGTTTCTGGTTTACCGCCTACGGCTAATCCTAAGCGCGTTAATTCCGCTAAGCCGCGGGTAATTAACGCGGTGCGCGTATTTGCGCCGAAGCCAATACCGTCGGCCATACCAGCGCCAATCGCGATAATATTTTTCACCGCGCCACCCAGCTGCATGCCAGTAAAGTCGTCATTCGAATATACCCGAAATGACTTATCACAATGCAACACCTCAGAAAGCTGGTTGACGAAGCCTTCCTGATTAGACGCGACCGCTATCGCAGTTGGCATGCCCTGTGCCATTTCTTTGGCAAATGTCGGGCCTGATAGCACTGCAAGCGCACGTTCGGTACCTAGTACGTCAGTCGCCACGTCCGACAATAAACGTCCGGTGCCGGGTTCGAGCCCCTTGGTCGCCCACGCAATTCGCGCCGTAGGGCGCAAGTGCGGCTTAATTTGTTCAAGCACTTCAGCGAAACCGTAGCTTGGAACCACCACCAAAATGGTGTCTGAACCAGCCACTGCGTGGGCTAAATCTGCGTCAACATGAATACTTTCGGGCAGCTCAATGCCTGGCAAATAGCGTGAATTTTCACGTGTTTGCTGCATCTGGCTGACATCATCTGAGTTCCGCCCCCATAGGGTGAGGGGAACACCTTTGCGCGCAATACAAATAGCAAGGGCGGTGCCGTAAGACCCCGCCCCTAATACGGTAATTGCGTCATTCGTTACCGATTTCGACACAATTATACTCGCTTACGCGTCCTGCTTTTGTTCAGCAGCTTGTTGTTGCGCTTGTTGCTGTTGCACGTGTTGTGCAAACACAGCGTCAAAGTTGACTGGCGCTAAGTTTAACTGTGGGAAAGTACCACGAGTCACTAAGCTGCTGATGGTTTCACGCGCATAAGGGAACAAAATGTTCGGGCAGAATGCGCCTAAAGTGTGCGCTTTGTTCGGCTCTGGCATCTCCTCAGACACAGTGAAAATACCGGCTTGGGCTACTTCACATAAAAATGCAGTTTCTTCGCCGACGGTGTTCTTGGCAGTCAGAGTCAACGTGACTTCATATACACCTTCGTCCAGCTTTTTGTTGTTCACATTCATGTCAACAGACAGCTGTGGGGTCCACTCTTTGCGGAAGATTTCTGGTGCGTTAGGTGCTTCGAAAGACACGTCTTTTACGAAAATACGTTGGATTGCGAACTGTGGTTGCTGTTGTTCGCCTTGTGCTGCACCGTTTTGCTGCGCTTGTTGGTTTTCGTCAGCCATAATAATTTCCTGCTTAAATGTTGTTAAAAGTTGTTTTAAGATTTTTTACCCGTTGCTTTTGATTTCACAACTGGGAAGCTTGCGTTTTTCCAGGCAAACATGCCACCTTGAAGTACTGAGGCTTGCGAAAACCCAGCTTTCTCTAGGGCTCCAGCCGCCTGCTTAGCGCTGTTACCATGCTGGCATACAACAACAATGGGGGCGTCTTTATACTTTTCAAGGCTTTTTATTTCGCCCGCTTTAATTTGTTGCAATGACACGTGACGTGCGCCCTGGATATGACCTTGAGCGAAGTCTTCGTCACTGCGAACGTCGACGAACAAACCACCGCGGTTGACGGTGATAGTGGCTTCTTGAGGTTTGAGCAGTTTAATAGATGACAATCGGTACTTAACCAAGTTGTTCACCAATAAGAAGAAAGCTAACAGCCACAAAGTGCTCAAAATGTAGTGGTCTGTGGCAAAGGCTATAAATTCATTCATTTTACTGCTGCAACTCCCGTTGAAACTTGTCGTGCTTGTGTATGCCGCGGGCAAAAAATCGAGCCCCAAAGTATACCGACTCAATTCTTAGTTACCAGTAAAATATCAGATTCTATGGGTGCTTAAATAACCACTTTGCAGTAAAATGTTGAGCTATCATATAAATTCTGTCTAATCAGTTCACTCATCGACCCACAACAGAGGCTGCTTATGAATTCGTCGACGCCTGCACGCAAGAAAACCCTCGCATTGCTTATCCTGGACGGCTGGGGACTTCGCGAAGACGCGCCAGACAATGCGATTAGCCTCGCTAACACGCCAGTGCTTGACCACCTCTACCAAACACGCCCGTGGACCGAGGTGGATGGCTCCGGCATGGCAGTCGGCCTGCCCGAAGGGCAAATGGGTAACTCTGAGGTTGGTCATGTTAACTTGGGCGCCGGTCGCGTGGTTTACCAAGATTTCACCCGGATCAGTAAAGCCATCGATGACCGCAGCTTTTTTAATAATGAGGTTTTAGTTGATGCCGTCACTCAGGCGAAGCTTGCAGGTGGGCGCGTACATATCATGGGCTTATTATCCCCAGGCGGCGTGCATAGCCATGAGGAACACCTGTTAGCGATGGCCGAGCTGGCCATTGAGCAAGGCGCAAACGACGTGTTAGTGCACGGCTTTCTTGATGGCCGTGATACACCGCCAAGGTCTGCGGGTGCCAGCATCGAACGTTTTGAACAAGCGTTTGTGCGTTTGGGTAAAGGCCGTATTGCGAGCCTATGCGGCCGCTATTTTGCAATGGATCGTGACAATCGCTGGGACCGGGTTGAACGCGCCTACCGATTAATGACCGAAGCGCAGGCTGACTTTTACTTTGACGATGCAAGTTCTGCCCTTGAAGCCGCTTACGCACGGGACGAAAGCGACGAATTTGTGCAACCTAGTTGGGTCGGCGAACGCACGCCGATTGCCGATGGCGACAGCGTCGTGTTTATGAATTTTAGAGCCGACCGCGCACGTGAAATTACCCGCGCATTTGTGGAAGTCGACTTTGACCGTTTTACCCGCAAACAACACCCAGCGCTGGCAAAGTTCGTGATGTGTACAGAGTACGCAGCGGATATTCCAGCACCCGTGGCATTCCCTACGGAAAGCCTGAACAACGTGCTTGGCGACTGGTTAGCGCAACATGACAAAACCCAGTTGCGTATTTCAGAAACTGAAAAATACGCCCACGTCACATTTTTCTTTAGCGGTGGACGTGAGCAAGAATTTGACGGTGAAAAGCGGGTTTTGATCCCATCTCCGCAAGTTGCTACCTATGATTTGCAACCGGAAATGAGTTCAGAAGCCTTGACTGACGCATTAGTCGACGCGATTGATAGCGGTGAATACGACGTCGTTATTTGTAACTATCCAAATGGTGACATGGTTGGCCACACGGGCAAACTTGATGCCGCGATTAAAGCCTGTGAAGCCGTCGACCATTGTGTCGGTCGTGTAGTCGACGCATTGCAACGCAATGGTGGCGAATGTCTGATTACCGCGGATCACGGCAACGCTGAACAAATGTCAGATGCCCATACAGGTCAATCCCACACCGCCCACACCAGCTTACCGGTGCCATTTATTTACGTTGGCCGCGACGCTACGCCAGTGGCGAATGGTCGTCTTTCCGATGTCGCACCAACCATGTTGTACCTGATGGGCTTACCGCAACCAGACGAAATGACGGGTAAACCGTTAATGCAATTAAAGAGCAACGGGTAACCCGATGGCATTCTTAGCCCGCACGCTATTAGTCGCCTTACTTGCTTCTGCCAGCGCGCCAGCGCTGTCGCAAGAGGTCGATGCGCAACGTGAACGCGAGCGGGCTCAGAGCCAATTGGAGTCGATACAAAACGAAATCCGTTCCCGCCGCGATGCCGTACAAAGACGCCAGCAACGGATGTCGCGGGTGGAACGAGAATTGCGCGACATTGAGACCCAGGTCGCCGCTCGCACCCAGGCTATCGGTGAAAGCCGCACCCAATTAGAAGCCAACCAACAGCGTATTACTGAGCTTGAAGCGGAGCAAAACGACTTAAAGGTGTCGCTAGCCGAGCAAGCAAAATTACTCGAAGATCAGATTGAAAGCGCCTATCGCTCTGGTGGTCACGACTTTATTCAGATACTGCTAAACCAGCAGGACCCGGGCCGTATCGAGCGTATCTTGACCTACTATCGCTACGTTAACCAAGCGCGTATGGTCCAAATTGAAGCGCTTAGAGCCACTGAGCGTGAGCTCGAAGCCGTCGAGCAGCGCTTAGCGAGCCAGCGCGATAGTTTGCAGCAGCGCATTCGTGAGCAAGAGCAGCAGCGTGACCAGTTACGCCAGTCGCAGCAAGAACAGGAACAAATTGCAGCGCAATTACGTGACGCACAGCGCACAGACGAGCAGGCCTTGACCAGCATGCTGCAAAATGAACAAGAGCTGACTGAGCTATTGGCAGCACTAGAAACTGTCTTGGCCGAGCAGCAAATTCAGTTGGCGGGCTTACGTAATTTACGCGGGCAATTAAGCTGGCCGGTGAATGCATCAATTCGCCATGCTTTTGGACAGCAACGCAGTGGCCAAGTGGTCTGGAAAGGTGTGGTGTTGAACGCGAACGCCGAACAGCCTGTACAAGCCATTGCAGATGGGCGTGTGTTGTTCGCTGACTGGTTACGTGGGTTTGGTTTGGTGATGGTTATCGACCATGGTGAAGGCTATATGAGCCTGTACGGCTATAACCAGTCGCTGTCTCGCAGTGTGGGTGAAGCAGTACGCCGTGGTGACACGATTGCACTCACAGGGCAAAGTGGCGGTCAATCACGTCCTGGTTTGTACTTTGAAATTCGTCATCAAGGTAACCCCGTTGACCCCGTAACTTATATTCGCCGCTAACCCGTAGCCGCTTCAAGGTCCGTCAGTAGAATCAACGCCTGCTCGCGGTTGTCCCCACACACGTAGTCTTGGGCACTAAAGTCAGCACATACTTGAGGTCTGGATGGATGGCCAAACAATTGGCAAAGGTTATTGGCGTCTAGCTGCACGCAGCGAGTATTGGCGGGTTTGCCATCTGGCATGCCCGGTATCGGGCTAGAAATGGATGGTGCGATGCAACACGCACCGCACCCTAAACGACATTCCAAAATTACAACATGGCAGAGCGCAGCTTTTTCATTGCGTTCTGCTCGAGCTGACGAATACGCTCTGCTGACACTTGATATTCTTCAGCCAAATCTTGCAAAGTCACTTTGCTGTCATCCAACCAGCGCGAACGTACAATATGCTGACTACGCTCGTCTAGCGCTTCAAGCGCCATGGTAAGACGACGGTTTGAATGTGCATCCCAGTTATCTTGCTCAACTTGAGTTGCGACATCGAGGCTCTTATCTTCTAAGTACTGCGCAGGTGCAAATGCGCTGCCTTCACGGCTATCGTCGTCATCAGCACTTAAGTCAAAGGCAGGATCATGGGCGCTCATACGCGACTCCATTTCCATCACTTCTGCACTGGTAACGCCAAGCTCTTGTGCCACCGTATCGACTTCGGCGCGGTTAAACCAGCCAAGACGCTTCTTCGCTTTGCGCAAGTTGAAGAATAACTTACGCTGAGCTTTGGTAGTTGCAACCTTAACGATGCGCCAATTGCGCAATACGAACTCATGAATTTCTGCTTTAATCCAGTGCACCGCAAAAGATACCAGGCGCACGCCAACAGTCGGGTCAAAGCGCTTAACCGCTTTCATCAAGCCGATGTTGCCTTCCTGAATCAAATCCGCCTGCTGTAACCCATAACCTGAGTAACCACGCGCAATGTGCACGACAAAACGCAGGTGCGACATGATCAGCTGCTTAGCAGCCGCTAAATCGCCTTCGTTTTGCAGACGTTCCGCCAATGACTTCTCTTCCTCTGCGCTCAGCATTGGAATGCTGTTCACTGACGAAATATAAGATTCCAAGCTACCTGTGCGTGGAACCATTAAGGCCATTGAATTGACGTTATTGCTCATGTACTACCTCGCATTTACGCTTCCGATGTGTCGACTCTGATTGCCTGCGTATGACATAACCTACGGGGAATTGGCAAATCAGGCGACAAGCATGATGGTTTACAACGATTATGCTGAATAAATGGACTATTAAACTAGCTAAAAGTTCCCTAATGAACTCTATCTTAGCAAAGCCGACAAGGATCTCAAGCCCCTATTATTCGGTGATTGTAACCAATTGTGCACAGAGACTAACATCAGCGGATGACGCTTTTGTGACATCTGGCGGCCGTGCTTAATCGCTAGTTAGCGCGGTTCGATAGCGGCCACATGTCGACGCACCGCAATCCACGAGCCAAGAAGCCCTAAACTAATCGCAATCGCCCACAGCACCAGTAGCTCGTTAAAGCTCAAACCTTGCAAACGGAACTGACTGTCGTAGAGCTCAGTGACGCGCAATACCGCCGCACGAATCCACCAAATCAGTACGAAGGTTGCACACCAAGCAATCAGACCACCGATAATGCCGTACCACGCCCCCGTGTATAAAAACGGCCGTTGAATGTAGCCGTCAGTGGCTCCGACTAGCTTCATAACGCGAATTTCATCGCGCCGATTCAAAATACCAAGCCGTATGGTGTTACCGACAATCAACACGACGGCCACGCAGAGCAACAAGGCCAACGCACCTAACGCGTCTTCGATTAAACGAATTAGCGCATGTAAACGCTCAATCCAGTCTTGGTCAAGCTTGGCTTCGGTGACCCCGCTTTCGCCCGCCAATTCACGTTGCAATTGACTAGCCCGATTAGAAGCGCTGTATTCGCGCACTGGGGTGACGATCAACACGTCAGGCAATGGGTTGCTATCCAGGTAATCAATGGCACTGCCAAAGCCCGAATACTCACGAAACTCGCGTAGCGCCTCGTCGCGGGAAATATGCTGCACACTGGCTACTGCGTCCATCAGTTCAACCCGACGTGCAAAGGTTTGCACTTGCTGCGGACTCATTTGCTTGTCTAAGAATACTGTAATTTCGGCAGGGTTATCCCATTGTGCGCCAATCGCTTGGCTATTTTTAACCACCACGTATAAGGTTGCGGGCAAAGTCAGGCTGAGGCCTAGCACCGCAATCGTCATCAACGAAGCAAACGGCGTGCGCCACAGTTCACCCAAGCTGCCTACAGCCTGTTGAATGTTACTGACAATAAACATGATAAAACGCCGCACACCCGTAATTTGCGCTACTTTCGCGCCCTGCTCTGGCTTTTTGCTACGAAACAGCAGGCTCATGCACCACCCCCGAACTGGTTCGCATCGGCTTCGTGGTGGGCCAAGCCGTCGTCTATCATACGCCCTTCTTTTAAAGTCAGCGTGCGATAACGCATGCGCGCAATCAAACCCAAATCATGGCTCGCTATCAACACCGAAATACCAACACTATTAAAGGACTCGAATAAGCGCATAATGTCCATCGAAAGCTTAGGGTCTAGGTTTCCGGTTGGTTCGTCGGCTAGCAACAAAGGCGGCTTGTTGACGATAGCACGCGCAATGCCGACCCGCTGCTGTTCACCACCCGATAACATAATTGGATAATGCCGCTCTTTCCCCCCGAGGCCGACTTTTTCCAAGCTGGCACTAACCCGCTTTGCCGCTTCCTTGTGGGTGTAACCTTCGATTAATAATGGTAACGCCACATTATCGAACACGGTTTTGTCCATGAGTAAGCGGTGGTCTTGGAAAATCATGCCGATGTCACGACGTACATACGGAATTTGCCCGCGCTTAATTTTGCGCAGGTCATGCCCGTTAATCATCACCCGCCCAACGGTTGGCCGTTCCATCAACGCAATCAAGCGCAACAAGGTGCTCTTGCCCGCGCCTGAATGGCCGGTTAAGAAGGCAAGCTCACCTGCGCGCAGATGAAAGTTGACCTGATTAAGTGCTTGGAAGCCACCCGGATAGGTTTTGCTGACCTGCTCAAATTTAATCATGACTTCGTGTCGCCTCCGACGTGCCTGCGTGGCTATCGATTACTTGGTTTGCTCAAACAAGGCCTGAATGAACTCTTTTGCTTCAAAACCACGTAGGTCGTCCAATTGTTCACCCACACCAATATAGCGAATAGGTATAGCAAATTGGTCAGCAAGGGCAAAAATAACCCCGCCTTTTGCGGTGCCATCAAGTTTGGTCATGACTAAGCCTGTCACGCCCACCGCTTGGTTAAACAAGTTGGCTTGGCTGATGGCATTCTGACCTGTGCCTGCATCTAAGGTCAATAAGATCTCATGCGGTGCTTCAGGGTCAACTTTCTTCATCACGCGCACAATTTTCTTCAATTCTTCCATCAGGTTGGCTTTATTCTGTAAGCGACCCGCCGTATCGGCTATCAACACGTCAACGCCACGTGCTTTAGCAGCGCTGACCGCATCGAAAATGACCGAGGCACTGTCTGCACCTGTATGCTGAGCAATCACAGGAATATTATTGCGCTCACCCCAAATTTGCAGCTGCTCAACCGCTGCGGCACGGAAGGTATCGCCGGCCGCCAACATCACTGACTTGCCTTCGCGCTGAAACTGCTGAGCTAACTTGCCTATGGTGGTGGTTTTACCAACGCCATTCACCCCAACCATCAGAATCACCATCGGCCCATTGTTGGCCTTCACTACCAATGGCTTGCTCACTGGCTCGATAATTTCTTCAAGGTATTCTTTTAAGCGCTCATACAAGCGCTCCGCATCTTTCAGGTCCTTGCGCGACGCATGGGCGGTCAATTCATTAATGATTTTACGCGTGGTTTCTACGCCGACATCCGCCATCAGGAGCTGCGTTTCTAAATCTTCGAACAGCTCTTCATCAATTTCTTTACCAACAAATAAATTGGCTAACCCCTCGCCAATATTGGACGAGGTTTTGCGCAAACCATCGCGCAAGCGAGACCACAAACCTTTCTTAACTGGGCGCTCGGCAGTTGCGGAATTTGCCACTGGCACACTGACTTGGACTGGTTGCGGCGCTGGTGTGGCTTGCGGCGCTGGTTTTGGCTCCGCAGCAGGTTCAGGCTCAACCGCGGGCTTTGGCGCGACGGTTTTAGTCGGCTTTGCTCCACGTGCAGCCGACTCCGCCATGGCAAGTGCGGCATCTTCAGTCGCATCTGCTGGTCGCGCTGGTTGTGGGCTGGGAACCTCTTGCTGCGATGACTTCTGCGGCTGGTCTTGCTGCGACTCTTGCTGCTGGTCTGCGTGCTTGTCTTTTTTGCCAAACCAAGATGAAAAAATGGAGCCTTTCTTTGCCATAACGACGCTACAACCTAATTAACCGATAAAATTGCTGTTAATTCTAACACGCATGCCGGAAAAGTGGCCACGCTAGCGTCCATTTCGGTACAATTGCGCGAAATGATAAGTCATTAGGTAACTTTGCTATGCATTCAAAACGCCGCACCACTTCGTCGCGCCAAACCCCCAAGGCCGATGGCCAGATCCGAATTATCGGCGGTCAGTGGCGTGGTCGTAAACTCAAAGTGGTTGACGCCCAAGGCTTGCGTCCAACCACCGACCGCGTCAAAGAGACGTTATTCAATTGGCTGCAGTTCGAGCTCGCTGACGCGCAAGTTTTAGACTTATTTGCAGGTAGCGGAGGACTTGGTTTTGAGGCTTTGTCACGCGGTGCAGCGCAGGTGCAGTTTGCAGAAACCTGGGCACCGGCTGTGCGCCAACTGCATAGCAACATTCAGCATTTACACGCCAATGCCACAGTGAACGAGCAAGGCGCGTTAGCCGCTATTCAAGGCCAACCTAAACACAGCATCGACCTAGTTTTTCTTGACCCACCTTTTGGTCAGGACTGGCTAAATAAGGTGGTAGCTGCGCTTACACAAGCTGAGGTGGTGAAACCCAATGGGTGGATTTATCTCGAGGCGGGGCCCCAAGACCAAGTGGCGCAGTGGCCTGCTGATTGGCAATTACACCGTGAAAAGCAAGCCGGCCAAGTGACGTTCCGCTTATTCCGCCGTATCAGCGGGTAATTCAGGAATACTAAAACCTAAGTGGCTCATACCTTCTAATTGAACTTGCTCGCGCACCGCTTTGACGAGTGCGGCATCAACGTCGGCATGCTCCGCCAAAAAGCTCACCATGGCTTGTTGCACTTCAATTTCATACAAGGCTAAGTCGTGCTCGCGTAATAATTGCGCGCGGGCCTCAGGTTCAAGGTCAGCGCCTTCGGTCAATTCGATAAAATGCGCCACGCTGCCTTGGGACACTTTAGCGACATCCAGCAACGGCTTCGGATCTTTATCAATCAGCCCTTGTAGCAAGGTACTAATCGCGACACAGGCTTCCATCGCTGGAAACACCCCTAACATGTCATGGGTGTGCTCACTGGGTGTCACTTCATCGACTTTTTCCTGCCAACGGGAAAAACCAGCTTTGCCCGCATGTCCAAGCCAGTGCCACACCACATCAAGAACGCCTTGCAGCACTTTGGGGTCACCAAAGCCTGTCGCGACGTGAAAAATGTCGTAGTTCGGCTTCATTCGTGCACTCAAATAACACGCCAACAACGCTTGGTGGGTAAAAGGTAAATCTCGAATTTGCTGGAACGTTGTATGTTTAGCCATGCTTACCTCGCTTTAGGCTTGATCAAGGTACGCCATGATACCGTCTAAGAACATTTGCACTGAAATCATCACCAAGATCATCCCCATCAAGCGTTCGATGGCGTTCAGCCCGCGCTGACCCAAAGCGCGAAGAAATACGTTACTGAACATCAATACGGTGGCGGTAATCGCCCATGCAATGACACTGGCTATGGTCCAATCTATCATGCGGTCAGGGGCTTGGTTAGCGAACAGGATAAGAGCTGCCAGCAACGAAGGCCCGGAAATCAGTGGAATTGCCAACGGCACGATAAAAGGTTCGTCCCCGGCAGGTAATCCAAGCACGCCACCTGGCTGCGGGAAAATAAGTCGCAGTGCAATAATGAAAAGAATGATACCACCGGCGATCGATACCGACTCTTGGCGTAAACCCAATGAGCTCAGCAAGCTGCTACCCAGCCATAAAAACAGCAACATGAACCCGAGTGCGAATAACAGCTCGCGCATCAATACTTTACGTCGACGCTTGGCATCAACATGACGTAACACCGAGAGAAAAATTGGCAAGTTCCCCAGCGGGTTCATAATTAACAGTAGCGTAATGGTGGCGGTAATAATGTCCATATTCATTAGCAGGCTCGGGGTGGCGTTAAATATGTGTCATAGTGTACTCTGAAGTCAGTTATTCACCAACTGAGAATGGGAAATTTTTGTTCGCATGACATGGCAGCAAACAGCAGGTAACGAAGCCCTGGAGCTCGATACAATCCATCAGGCCCAGCAACTGATAGAGCCCTATATTGTGCATACGCCGGTGTTAAGTAACCCCATACTCAACCAGTTAACCGGCGCCTCGTTGTGGTTTAAATGCGAGAACCTGCAGCGCACGGGTGCATTTAAATTCCGTGGCGCATGCCATGCACTACTGCAACTCACCAAATCTCAGCGCCAAGCCGGTGTGTACACCGTTTCATCGGGCAATCATGGTGCAGCGTTGGCGTGCGCGGGGCAAATTCTCAACGTGCCTGTCACTGTGGCAGTCCCCGACAATGCGCCAGCCAGTAAAAAAGCGAACATTGCTCGCTACGGCGCGCACATCGTAGAAATTTCGCCGGGCATGGCAGCGCGCGAGGAAGCGATCGCGAGATTTCAGCAATTGCATCCCGCATCGAGCTTTATTCCACCCTACAATCACCCGCATATTATCGCAGGTCAGGGCACCGCTGCTTTAGAGTTAGTTAAAGAAGTAGCCGATTTGGATACCTTGATCACCCCTGTCGGTGGTGGCGGCTTATTGAGTGGGAGCGCGATGGTGGCACACAGCCAAAGCATTCGCATGTGTGCGGCAGAACCCGAGCTGGCAAATGACGCTTGGATGTCGATGCAACGCGGTGCAATCCAACCTGCCCACCCGCCCAGCAGTATTTGCGATGGCTTATTAACTAACCTCGGTGGTCATACATTTGATGTCATCCAACGCTACGTCGACGAGATCATCTGCGTCAGCGACAGCCAAGTAGTTGCAGCGATGCAACTGATATGGCACGAACTTAAACTCGTTGTAGAGCCTTCCTCCGCCACAGTGTTGGCCGCAGTACTCAAACATAGCGAACAATTTAAAGGGCAGCGCATCGGCCTGATTTTAAGTGGCGGCAACGTTGACCTCACCCGCTTGCCTTGGTCCGTCGACCGTTTGGAGCATTCATGAACCCACTTTGCTGGCCACACATTACCTCTGCCACCGTGTTAATTGATAGCGACCGAGCCAAACGCAACATCCAGCGCATGCAAGACAAGGCGGTAGCCGCAGGCGTTATCTTACGGCCGCACTTTAAAACCCATCAATCCGTCGACATTGGACGCTGGTTTCGTGACTCTGGCACTCATCAAATTGCGGTATCCTCATTAAAAATGGCACAGCAATTCGAACGTGCCGGCTGGCGCAATATTATGCTGGCGATACCCATCAACCCGCGCGAGCTTGCAGCCATCAACCGATTAGCTGGAGAATGCCACTTAACCTTGGCAATTGAGCATGAGGATGCGCTGCTGGCACTTCAAACCTTGAGTCACCCAATTGATATTGTCATTGAAGTGGATGCTGGGTATGGCCGCACTGGGATTGATTGGCGACAGGGCAATCGCATCAGCGACTTAGCCAATGCGGCACTGGCACTGCGCCATGTGCGCCGGGTGGGTTTGATGTTGCACGCCGGGAACAGCTATCAAGCCAGCGGTGACGACGCCATTGCCGCGGTGCACCAGCAAAGCCTTGAGCGTTTGAGCCACGTGCGCCAGACAATTGCCGCGCCAGCCCAAGCGCAACTATTCGTTTCAGCAGGTGACACCCCAACCTGCAGTCGCATGTCGAGCTTTCCTGGGGTCGATGAAATACGCCCGGGCAACTATGTGTTTTATGATTTGCAGCAACAGCATATCGGTGCGTGTGATTGGGACGATATCGCCCTTACCCTAGCCTGCCCTGTCATCGCCCGTTATCCTGAACGCAACGAGGTAGTGGTGCATGCAGGTGCGGTACACTTTAGTAAAGACTACTTACTTAGTTCAGAGCGCTTCGATGGACGCCCTTGTTATGGTCAAGTGATGCGAAGCAGTGCAGCGGGTTGGTACCCCGAACCAGTCGCTGGTGCTTACGTGCATAGCCTGTCGCAAGAGCATGGCAAAGTGCGCATGCCTGCCGAGCTGATTGCACGCACCAAACTCGGCGACATGTTAGTCATCGCCCCCGCCCACTCGTGCTTAACGATGGCGGCAATGAGCGACGTCGTGATGTTTAGCGCGAAAGCCTGACGCTACACCGCAAATAAATTACCAATATCCGCAAAGGCCTTAAACTCGAGCGCATTGCCAGCAGGGTCATAGAAAAACATGGTTGCCTGCTCACCCGGTTTGCCCGCGAAACGAATGTGCGGCTCAATCACAAAGTCTATGCCTGCTGCCTTCAACGTATCAGCCAGCGCTTGCCAAGTCGGCATATCAAGTACCACACCAAAATGCGGCACTGGCACCGCGTGGCCGTCAACTGCGTTACGTGCAGGCGGTAAGATACGCTCTGGTGCCACATGGGTGACCAACTGATGACCAAAGAAATTCCAGTCAATCCACTGACTGTCACTGCGACCTTGCTCGCAACCCAACAGGTCACCATAAAAGGCTCGCGCTTTAGCCAAATCATCCACCGGAATCGCTAAATGGAACGGCGCTATGTGGGCTTGGTTAGCTTGCATTCATCCACCTTACTTATTCAAACTGAATACTAAAAAGCGCCACCTGGATGGCAGCGCTTTTGTCTGGTTAGGAACCTTACATCACCGCTAAGGCTTGGTTCAAGTCCGCAATTAAGTCATCGGTGTCTTCAATACCGACAGAAATACGCACAAAGTTATCGTGAATACCTAACTTCTCACGGTTCTCTGCTGGAATTGACGCATGGGTCATAATTGCAGGGTGTTCAATCAAGCTTTCAACACCGCCTAAGCTCTCGGCCAAGGCGAAAATTTCCACCGCTTCAAGGAAACGCCGCGCGCTTTCAATATCACCATCAAGCAAGATTGAAATCATACCGCCGAAGCCTTGCATCTGCTTAGCCGCTAGTGCGTGCTGCGGATGACTTTCAAGCCCTGGGTGGATAACTTTCTTCACCCGTGGGTGCTGCTCCAGCCATTTGGCAATCGCTAAACCGCTTTGGTTGTGTTGCTGCATACGCAGCGCCAAGGTTTTCACCCCACGCAGCGCCAGGTAGCTGTCAAAAGGCCCTGCGACTGCGCCGACTGCGTTTTGCAAAAACACCATGCGCTCAGCAAGATCTGCATTGTCGCCAACGACCGCAATACCACCGACCATGTCTGAGTGACCGTTAATATATTTGGTCGCTGAGTGCATCACAATATCAGCACCTAGTTCGATAGGGCGCTGGTTGTATGGGGTCGCAAAGGTATTATCCACCACCACAATCATGTCTGGGTTATGTGCTTTTGCCAACTCAACGACGGCAGCGATATCCACCAGTTTCAACATCGGGTTGCTTGGAGTTTCAATCCAAACCATACGGGTTTTGGCGTTGAAAGCGCCTTTGACTTGGTCTAAGTCGGCTAAGTCCACATACGAAAACTCAAGACCGGCGGAGCGCTCGCGCACTTTATCAAATAAGCGGAAACTGCCGCCGTACAGGTCGTCCATCGCCACCACATGGTCGCCGCTGTCCAGCAACTCAAGAATGGTCGATGTTGCTGCCATACCAGAGGCAAACGCCAAACCTTGGGTGCCGCCCTCTAAATTGGCGACTGCGCGCTCATAGGCAAACCGCGTTGGGTTGTGCGAACGCGAGTACTCAAAGCCCTTATGCACACCAGGGCTTTCCTGCAAGTAGGTCGAACTCGTCACGATCGGTGGCATCACTGCACCTGTCGTCGGATCAGGGGCTTGACCACCATGAATAGTGCGGGTTGCGAAGGCTAACGACTTTTTATCTTGCATGCTTCACCTCTTAATCTAAATCTTGTTGTGCCAGCCATTCATCATTGAATAGCTTGGATAAATAACGACTGCCCGTGTCACAGGCTAAGGTCACGACGCGTTTGGCTTCGGTTTGCTCACGGCAATACTTCAGCGCGGCTGCGATAAGCGTGCCGCTTGAAGAGCCGACCAGGATGCCTTCGTGCTTGAGAATATCGCGCGCGGTGTAGAGCGACTCTTTGTCGCTAATTGCGTAGGCTTTATTGGCCAACTCAATGTTGCACGTGTCGGGAATAAAATCTTCACCGATACCTTCAATTAACCAGCTGCCTGGCTCGACTTCTTTGCCTTCATTGACCAGTGGCGCCAAAATTGACCCCTCAGGGTCCGCCAGCACTAAATCAACCGCTGCATTTTGCTCGCGCAAATAAGCGCCAACACCACTTAAGGTGCCGCCTGAACCCACACCGCACACGAACGCATCTAAACGCCCTTCCATTTGCTGCCAAATTTCAGGCCCTGTGGTGGTGTAGTGTGCTTTCACGTTCGCTTGGTTTGCGAACTGATTCACATAGAATGCACCGCGCTCTTCAGCAATGCGTTGGGCCATATCTTGATAATACTCAGGATGGCCTTTGTTAACGTCTGAGCGTGTACCGATGACTTCAGCGCCCATAGCACGCAAGTTATATAACTTCTCGCGGCTCATTTTGTCAGGCAACACAATGACTAATTTGTACCCTTTTTGCATAGCAACCAATGCTAAGCCCAAGCCGGTATTACCCGCAGTCGCTTCGACAATGGTGTCACCGGGCTTCAACTTGCCTTCTTGCTCAGCCGCGGCAATCATGCTCACAGCAATGCGATCTTTGATGGAAAGCCCCGGATTTTGAATTTCAAGCTTCAAGTAAAGCTCGCAGGGGCCAGTGTCTAAGTTACTGACTCGTAGCATCGGCGTGTTACCGACCATTTCCAGCGCGTTCGCGTATATTTTCATAGTCACTTTTTTCCAATCGTCAGATGTAGGGCGTCATGATACTAAAGCTACCAGCGAGTATCTATGCAATTAGCGCTCACCCGCTTTTTGCGCGCTATAATATTTACTTATGAGGTATATCAATGGCGCGGGTTTGGCAGCGGCTTGTATCCTTTGTTAGTATCAGGGTAGATTAGATCATGCATTGATGCCGTGATTCATCACTTTTTATAATCAATGCCTTTTAGTAGCCACAGTAAGGAATGTCCATGCCCCAGAGTTCAGGCTTCGGCCGCACGATTAAACTGTCTGCCGTAGCAGCAGCCACCGGCCTTGTTTTAAGCGCTTGTACCTCCGCTGATCCTGATCCGCAAGATGTATTTTTTGACACCTTGCTAGCCCATTGTGGCAACAGCTACGCGGGCGCAGTCACCATTGGGGACGAAGCTTTAGACGCCGACTGGATTGCTGCGGATATCGTCATTGAAGTCAAAGAATGCTCGGATCAGCGCATTCGCATTCCACTTCACGTAGGTGACGACCACTCTCGCACCTGGATTATTAGCCGCACCGAGAATGGCTTAGAGCTGAAGCACGACCACCGTGAGCGTGACGGCAGCCATGACCCGATGACTATGTATGGTGGTGAAACGTTTAGCCCAGGTACCCCGTATTCGCAATCGTTCCCCGCTGACGAATACAGCAAGCAATTATTTGCTGAGCTAGGCGCCACAGCGTCTATCGGTAATACCTGGTGGGTTAAATTTCCAGACCAGAACACTTTGCGTTATCGCTTAGTGCGTGACGATCGTGAGTTTCAAGTCGATGTGGATTTAAGCCAAACCGTCGAGACCCCACCCGCACCTTGGGGCTGGGAAGACAACTACCAGTATCGCGACTAACCCGAGGGTTGGGTTTTAACTTGAACCGATAAAAAACGCCGCGATGTTTCCACCACGGCGTTTTATTATTAGCGCAAGTTAACGCTGTCTATATTAAGGCTGATAGTTGGCCTCTAAGCGTACGCCTGAATAAGCTTGATACGCATGCACACCTAAATGCCACGTGCCACTTTGCGGGTTATTAATCGTACATAACTCTTCGTTACCCGCGCGATATGGGCGGCACTCCCATGTTTGCAGGGTCGGCTGACTACCGCGACGCACATATAAATCAGCGTCCCCTGTGCCACCGGTAATGCGCACGGTAAAGGTGCTCATGCCAGCGGGTACATTAATGGTGAAACGGTTCCACTGCCCCGTTGCCGCAGACAAGTTATCCACGCTACCACCACCGCCAGTACCTGGGTTTCCGCCATTATCGCCGCCGTTGTTGCCTAAGGCTAAGCTGATTGCGGCACCCGCATCCACGATACCTGCACCACAACCGCTACAAGCAGATGGGAAGCTGCGGCTTGAGTTAACCAAAATACTTGCTACTTGGTCTGGGGTCGCATTGGGCAATGCTTGTTTAACCAATGCAGCGACACCTGCCACGTGAGGTGCGGCCATTGAAGTACCTTGGCTAAAGCGATAGCTATCGTTGGCTGGGGTGGTGGTGCCACTGTTAAATGTCGACAACACACCCTCAGGGTCGTTCGCAAAGTTCTGTGCACCACCTGGTGCCGCTACAGTGACTGACGAGCCGAAGTTGGAGTAATACGCACGCCCACCACTGCGGTTTGTAGAGGCAACATTAATCACACCACTACAGTTACCCGGGGTGAAGTTATTCGCGTTGGCGTTACTGTTACCAGACGCCACCACGACCACACTGCCATTATTGCGTGCAACATTAATCGCTTGCTGAGTCGTATTTTGACAGCTGCCTTGCCCGCCTAAACTCATGTTAATGACATCCGCTGGGTTCGGGTTGCTCGGTACACCCGGTACGCTGCCACCAGCTGCCCACAAAATGCCGTCCGCGATATCTGCCGTGGTGCCGCCGCAACGTCCAAGCACACGTACAGGCACAACTTTTGCGTCGTAGGCTGCGCCAGCAACACCAGTACCATTGTTAGTGACTGCCGCGATGGTGCCTGCAACATGGGTTCCATGCCAACTTGAATTTTGGTTTTGAGCTGGGAAGCCGCCACCACATGCGCCTGCAGACACCCAATCACCCGGGTCGCGTGCGTCGCTATCACGCCCATTGCCATCATTGGCAATAAACGGGTCGGAGATCATGTCGTAGCCTGGCAATAAATTCGCGGCTAAATCAACATGCGGTCGGTAGCCGGTATCAAGCACCGCCACTACAACCCCTTGTCCAGTCATGCCCTGAGCCCAAGCCGCAGGCAAATTGGCGCCTCCCACAGGCTCATAGTAATGCCATTGTTGGTTGTAATTTGGGTCATTCGGAGTTTGCATCGGTTGATGCAACATGTTTTCTTCAACGTACTCAATATTGGGATCGGCCATTAACTGCTCAATGGTCTCTTCAACAACCCCGCGCCGATTGCGACTGCCTCGCGGATGCCACTGCGCAGTGACGTCACCAATTTGACCGACACGGAACACGTGGGTGTTCGGCAAGCCCATACTGCGTTCATAGGCTAAATCTAAGCCCGTTGATTGCGAGATTTCCATCGCTTTCGCCTGCATCAGGGTACCGCGCTCGCTCGGGTTCCCTTGCACTCGCGCCATGGCCATCGGGTCTTTGTCGTCTTTGAATTTCACAATAAAGCTCAATTCTGGGCCTTGATTAGACAATCGAATGTCTAGCCCGCCGGCACCTTGACCGCCGTTACCTTGACTATTTCCCTGTGCTTGACGCACGACACTTGGAGGAGCTGGACGTGCAACTTCCGTTTGCACTAACTCACCCTGGCTTGCCCCTGCAATACTTGAGGTGCTGGCCAACGCAACAGAGAGTAAACTCAGCTTAAGAGTTATAACTTTTTTCATAAATCCTACTTATATTCTGTTGAATTAAGGAGTGGCTCATAGATGAGCCGCGGTTTACAGCGGGCAAAAGAGGAAGTAATTTATCGCGGTAATTATCAGAAAATGCAGAAAAAAACCAAAGTAACCCAATACGGCTAGCCCGAAATTAAGCTAACCGTTTGTTGCATTGGTGTAAACAATAATTTTTTAATTTACAATTTATTAACCATCAGCGCAGAAAGTAATAGTTAACGACTAGCACGACAGCGTTGAAAGAAGTCGCTCAGCGAGTAGCTTTCCTGCTGTACAATGCTATCTCCATCTAGGTATGTAACCGCTAGCGTGTCGGTGCCCTGTTCAAGACGCACACCGTTAACCCCAGCCAAGCGGTCCATATACAGAATATTTTTATACAGCAACGTATGGTTACAACTGATCACAGCGCTGATTTGCTGGTTTTCATCCGAGGTGCCAGCAATATATACAAAGTTGACTCGGTAACCTTCGCCCTGCACGCTATCTAGCACGCGATTTTCGCCGATATTAAACATCGCCACACTAAATAAGGCGAACACACCCACGAGTGCAGCCCATATCCAGGCGCCAATGCGGATCAACGGCCATTGCGGCATATCGCCGACTGCTCGCTTCAGCATCCACACCCCCGCCACCACAATCACCAGATGCAATACACTGACAATGCTTTCGACCAGCGCTTGATGCTCTGTCCAACGCCAGGCAAATACCGCCTGCCCCGGCTGCGCTACAATTTCATACCAAAGTGGCACACTCAACGCCACCATAGCTAACGTCATCCACATAAGACGCTGACCAGGGCTATGTTGAGTGTCCATCGTCGATTGTTGTTGGTTCACACGCTACCTCAATTGATTGGTTTCTCTGCGCGCCAGCATAACAAAGGTATCCGCTGCATGCCTACCCTTTAAAAGCAGGTGCTAGAGACGCTGCAACTGATTAAGCAGGTTATCCAATGCGCGATAGCTTAATGCTTCACTTAGGTGGATACGCTGTACCTTGGGCTGCTGCTCTATATCAGCAATGGTGCGCGCCAAGCGCAGCACGCGATGATATGCACGGTGCGATAGATTCAACTTTTCAATCGCAGTGACTAAAAAGTCATGGTCGTCGGTGCTTAACTGACAGTGCGCAAGCACCTGCGGCCCTTGCACGTGCTGATTAAGGCAGCCTTGGCGCTGCAACTGGGTCGCTTGAGCGGCCTCAACCAACGCGCGCAAGCTTGCGCTGTCGGCTTCTTGCTGATCGGTGTTGTGACTTTGCGATGGGCGCAGGATGTCAGGTTGACGCGGCACTTCGACCTGAATATCGATACGGTCAAGAAAAGGGCCAGATATCTTACTGAGATACTTAATGATTTGATCCGGCGTCGCGCGCGCCGAACTTAAATCGCCGTCAAACGACCCACAGGGTGATGGGTTTAATGCACAAATCAATTGAAACTGCGCCGGAAAGCTAGCGCGCTGCTGGGCACGACTTATATGCACCATGCCAGACTCCAGCGGTTCACGCAGCGAATCTAAGGTATGACGAGGTATTTCAGCGAGTTCATCTAAAAACAGTACGCCTTTGTGCGCAAGGGTAATTTCACCTGGTTTGGGGATAGATCCGCCCCCCACAAGGGCCGCGGCTGAACATGAATGGTGCGGGCTGCGCAGTGGCCGCTGACGCCAGGACTGCGCTACAAACCCTTCCGGCGAGAGCGACTGGATTGCCGCTACTTCAATACTATCGGCGTCATCTAGCGGCGGCAGCAAACTCAACATGCGCTGCGCCAACATGGTTTTACCTGTGCCCGGTGGGCCCACAAACAATAAATTATGTCCGCCTGCTGCCGCTAACAACAATGCGCGCTTGGCCTGCGCCTGACCCCGTACTTCACGCATATCTGCTTGCACCTGAGCTTGCACCGGCAAGTCCTCCGGGGCAATCAGGGCACGCCGTGCTTCACCAGTCAGATGCAGCACGAGCTGTGCCAGAGATTCAAAGCTATAGGCTATCGCTTCGCGCAGTAAGCCTGCCTCACGTGCATTCGCACTTGGTATCAGCGCCAACCGTGCCGCAGCTTGGCACGCCAGTAAACTCGGCAATGTGCCCTGCACAGCGCGGAGCTCACCAGCTAAACCTAGCTCGCCATACACCTCAATGTCATCAATCGCGGCGATGGCAACTACTTCACCGGCGATGAGCACTCCTAGGGCTATCGCTAAATCATAGCGCGCGCCCTGCTTTGGCAGCTCCGCAGGCGATAAATTGACGGTAATTCGCCCGACCGGAAACTCAAAGCCAGAGTTAATCAGCGCAGTTCGCACGCGGTCTTTGGCCTCACGCACCGTGGTCTCCGGCATACCAATGATTTGAAAGTGACCGATTCCCTTACCCACATTGACCTCGACACGCACCTGCGGCGCCTCCATGCCCAGCATCGCTCGTGTGTACACCACCGCTAAACCCATCGCACAGCCTCTGTTATAAAGCTTTAACCATAGTGCTCTAGGCTGGGTTGCGATATTGGGTAATTGCGTAAAGTAGATTTAAACCATTTTAAGGCTTAAGAGCACTACCACGAGTTTCCTCGCGAGGCGCAAAGTGGTGCATAAACCAAAATACAAATACGCCGATCATGCCTGTTCCTAAAATCACAAAAAACCATAACGTTGAGCCCATTAAATATAAAGGCTTACGATAAGTGCGACGCGTTCGTTCCGCCTCCAAAAACACTGAGAATGCTAATACTATATGAATAAGAAGCGAGAAAACGCTAAATATTGTTAATGCCAATCCGCCGAAGTTTTCCATGAGTATCCTGTAGCTATTAGTATTTACAAGTGGCTGGACATGAGATTTCGCCACGCGAGTTCCTGCCACACGCCATGATAAAGAAGTTTTGATTACAAATCGGGAGTGAGGGTGTGCTTGAATTAAAACCCATCATCCAAATATTAAATTGGTCAGCTGCAACCCTCGAATTAAATCTTAATGTTTGACCATTTAAATCATCGCGTGACAATGGAATATATTGCCCTCCACACTCCCTTGCAGTTCCTGGCACGACTTCAAATGTTTCAGCAATAGGATTGGCATAAACTTTTATTTGCCCTCCTCCCGGCAGATGATATTCAATCGGCAACAGTAAATTTATACCCAAATTAAAATTCCCAACATTCACAGTTAAATTTGAGAGCGCAGCTAACCCATTTACGACATTGTGAGCAAGAGGAAACACATCGGCATGTTGGTCATACAAATTCTTGCGCGTTTCAGAGGACGAGATAACATCATAAACATTTACGTAGTTACCACTTTTACATTGATTTACATTTTGCTGCTGAATCTGAAAAGTATTATTAGGATTAACTGGTGACAGTTGTTTAACAGAGGTATTATACCGCTCAACCTGAAGGATAAAGTTTCTTAGAGCGGACTTAACTGCATCGGACGCCTGAAGCACCGTAACTTCTCTTCTCTGATGCTCGACATCATTCCTAATAAGAAAATACCTTAATTCACCAGTACCTACGTTATGAACGTAGTGTCGTGATCGGTGCAACTCTCCTGCATTCTCAATAGCAATCGCTGACATTTGTGCCGAAGTACAGCTATCGCAAAATGTAAAAGTGTCAGAAGCGTGAGATGTAAAACTAACAAATAGCAAAACACAGAACACAGAACACACGGCAGCCTTCATAGAAACTCCTAAGTCATAACATAAAAAGGATCAAGGTACGTAGCTATATGTTAACAATATGTGGTAATTGTGTTGGTTGCAATCAATAAAAGTGACATATAAAGTGACGGGCAATAAAAAAGGGAGTTAACGCTCTGCGGTTAGCTCCCCTTGGTTAAGTCGCGCTTGGTAGGCTGATGCCCATCGCGCAAACGCATCTTGGCTATTGTATTGTGAGTTAAACGGTAGGCTGTAGCGTGGTCGTTCTATCACGCGTTGCGTGGCTTCAGTACCTTGTGGGCTGGCGCCGATATTCAACTCATATTGCGGGTTACCTTGGTGCGCCGCATAGCCTATCAGTAGTACTAGTGCGGTTTTCACACTAGGTTTTAGTTTCACCATATTGTTTCCTTCTGTTTTGGTCTTTTTATGTATCACCAGACTAGCGCTTGATTATGACTAAATTGTGACAGTCTGCTAGCTGCGTATCTTTTATTTACCTAAATCTTGCGCCAGATACCGCTGTTTTACCAATGCATTGCGACGATTGCTGCAATCTGTCAAACCCCGTACACTGCGGTAAAAGCTAATTGTGCGCAGCCACTTAGGTTGTCTATAGGGAACGTTATGCTCACTCCAGAATCTTCACCGACTTCAGCCACGCTGGCGGTTAATTACCGTCAGGTTGACCGTAAGTACATTCGTCAGTTACGTGTGGAAATATCGCTACAACTTGTTTTAATCATTGGGCTTGCGCTTTTTTACACCTATTTTGCCCCTGTGGATTGGCGCTGGATTGGGATTAGTTTGGCGGTGGTAGTGACACTGATCTGGCTTTTGATGGTATTGCTCTGGGCACCTAGACGCTATCAGTTCACGGGCTACGATGCCCGTGAACTTGATGTGCATTACCGCACTGGTGCACTGTGGCGCCGCCAAGTAGCAGTGCCTGTGAGTCGCATTCAGCACGTTGAGATTGCCCAAGGCATGATAGCGCGCACCTTAGGCTTGAGCCAGTTAGTCATTTATACCGCAGGTGGCAGCGGTTCCGACTTGGCGATTCCCGGCCTTCCCTTAGCACTCGCAGAGCGCTTGCGCGATCAGTTGCTGGATCAAGTCGCAGCGCGGGCCGCTGAGGAAACCGAACATATGGCAGAGCCGCAAGCATGAATTTACAACGCGTCGCGTGGATAGCGCTGATCTACTTTTTTGCCCGCTCAATTCGGGTCGCTATCAGTCAGCTCAGTAATTTATGGCCCCTGTTGGTCGTGTTTTTCACTGCCGGTGCCGAGCTACGCGGGCTTATTTTGCTCGGCGTGGCTATTGTGGTGCCAACCTTTTTGCTTGTGTTTACGGTGTTGAGCTGGTGGTTTTTTCGCTATGCCTTAAATGAGCACAGCCTGCATGTGCGCGAGGGCATTATCTGGCGCAAGCAACTGACCTTAGACTTTGCCCGCATTCAACAAGCTGATGTACGTGAACCTTGGTACTTCCGCCCGTTCAAGCTAGCGATATTGGGCGTTGAAAGCGCAGGATCAGACAGCAAAGAAGTGCAAATTGCCGGCCTGAGTACGCCCGCTGCATACCGTATGAAAGAAAAGATGCTGGCCGAAACCGCGATTGACACCGACGTGAGCGAAGGACTCGAAGCACAACAGCACACCGCGCAAGCGTCTACCCGCCATATCTTTAGCCTGCCGGTTACCGAAGTCGCGCGCTATGGATTGATTTATAACCCAGTATTGCTGTTATTACCGATTCTGGCGTATCCGTTGGGTCAAGCCAATGTGGTCGACGATTATGTCATGCCGTACTTAAACCCCTTGCTTGACTCACTAGAACGCTTTCAGGCCGACGAGTCGCTATGGCTGACTATCGCCATTATCGCACTTTTAAGCTTGGCTATAGTGGTCGGATTGTCCGTATTACTGGCGATTATCCGCTTCTACGGATATCAGTTAACTGCCCAAGGGTCCCGTTACCATGCCAAAATGGGGTTAATTTCGGTGACCAGCCGCAGCTTTCAATACGTGCGATTACAACGTGTTGTACTGCAACAAGGTTTTATTGCGCTGTGGTTACGCCGTTTTAGTCTGCGCATTAACCAATCGGGGCAAGGCCGGCAACAACAGCAAACCGACAAAGTGTTTTTTGTGCCTGTGCTGAATGCCGAGCGCCAGCAACAATTGGCGACTGAGCTGCAATTGGAAACCCCGACATGGCAGGGTTTCCATTGGGCAAGCACGCTGCTGCCATGGCTGATGACCACACTCTTCATTACCCTCGCTGTGGCTTTAATCAGTCAGTTTTCCTGGACAGCAATTGGGTATGCACTGACGATCAGCGCTATCGCGGGCGTGCCAATTCAATGGCAGATGTGGAGAAAGCGCGCGTTCTTCCTGGGCGACTATTGGCTCGCGACACGCCATGGTTTGTTCGGACAACAGCAACGCTTTATCCCCAGCGTGAAGATTCAGCAGGTTACATTGCAGCAAGGGCCTTGGCTGCGGCTGTGGGGTAGTGCCAAATTGCATGTTTATAGTGCAGCAGGACGCGAAACTATTGCGTGGTTGCCCTATGCACAAATAAAAACGCTGCAACAGCAACTGTTGCAGCGTAGTACTGACTTTAAAGGTCGTTGGATGTAGGCTTAGCCGCGGCCAAGTACTTAGTCCTGGCTTCGCTGGCGACGCTCGCCACGCTGACGTGGGCTCTCACCCTCGCTGCGTTCAGCGCGTGCTTGCTGGCGCTGTTCACGTACGTGGGCACGAATTGCATCGCCGTGCTCGCGGATTTGTTCACGGCGCTCTGCTCGCATAGCGGCGTGCTCTGCGCGGCGCTGCTCGCCTAATTCAGCAAAATCTTGCGCCGATAACTCACCTTTATTGTGCTGGTCAAGTTGTGCGAATGCTGCTCGCGAACGCTCTTCTGCGCGCGCAACCGCTGCGGCCACAAACTCTTCCTCGCTGATATAGCCGTCATTATTGGTGTCTAAATTAGCGAACCACTGGTGACGGCGGTTTTCACGCTCAGCTTCTGTTAAGCGCTCTACACGTGGACCATCGCCGCGCTTAAACTCACCACGTTTACCCTCACCACGCTCATACCCTTGGCTGGCACTCGCGCTACCGGCAACAACTAATAACGCCATTAATGACATGCTTGCTACTTGCTTGATTGATGTTTTCATAACTTTTCCACCTTGCTAACTCTATGTGTGAACTTACAAGGCTAAATATATGCCCACAATGTGCAGTGAGTATGCGCCAAATGTGGATAAATTATGGAGGTGTTGGCCATTCAAAACGGTAACCAACGCCATACACAGAATGGAGCAGCTGCAGCTCAGGCGCAACCTGCTGTAGCTTGATGCGTAAGTTCTTAATGTGGCTATCAATGGTTCTGTCTGACACAACCCGGTAATCATCATACGCCGCCTGCACCAACTGGTCGCGGCGAAACACTCGCCCTGGCTGCTTCTGTAACGTGTCTAATAGTCTGAATTCCACTGGTGTTAAGTCAATAGGTTGCCCATTTAAACGCGCGGTATACGAGTCCGTATCGAGCTGTAAGCCGGTATTCGGCTGTGCAGTCGCGCCCTGTTGCCAGCGATGCCGACGTACAATGGCTTCAACCCGGGCGACCACTTCGCGGGGGCTAAACGGCTTACAAATATAATCGTCGGCGCCCAAGCGCAGCCCAAGTAACCGGTCAATTTCATCGTGGCGGGCAGTCAGGAAAATCACTGGCACGTGGGAGAATTCACGCAGCTGCTGACACACTGCCAGCCCATCTAAGCTAGGCAGCATAATGTCTAAGATCACCACGTCAAAATCATTCGCGCCCGCCGCTTTCAGTCGCTCAAGCGCCGCTGCCCCGTCACTTTCAAGGGTGACCTGCATGCCAGCATGCTGCAAGTAGTCGCGCAGCAAGCCTTGAATATCGGCTTCATCTTCTACTACCAAAATTGAGGCTGCATCAGGCATGCTCGGCTCCCGTTAAACTATCTAGCGCACCCCGGCCCTGCGTACTTAGCGTTACCTCGACACGTAGCCCACCCAGCTGACTCGGTCTGGCAATGACGTCGCCGCCATGGGCGTGGGCAATGCGTTGTACCAGGGTAAGGCCAAGACCCGAACCGCCCTTGGCCCGATTACGTGACGAATCGACCCGATATAAACGCTCGAAAATACGCGACAACGCATGCTCAGGCACGCCAGGCGCACTGTCTTCAAGCACTAATACGACTTGGCTGGGCGCAATCTCTAAACGCAGTGAAATTTGCCCCGGCGCATCGGTGTAACATAACGAATTCGACCACAGGTTTTGTAGCAACTGCGCTAAACGCTCAGGGTCGGCTTGTACCCAAGCAGGCTGTGATGGCGCGTGCAAACTGACTTCGATACCTGGGATTGCCTCCGCTTGGTGTGCAAGGCTTGGCCACATACGTTGCAGCCATTCACTCATATCCAAGTCCTGCCAGCGGTAAGTCAATGAGCCGATATCGGCTTGCGCCAATGTATGTACATCATCAACCAGTTGAGTGAGTTGCCTGACTTGCCCCTGTAACAAGCCCATCTGCTGCGCATCTAGACTGCGGATGCCGTCTTCGATGGCTTCTAATTCGGCCTGTAAAATGGTCAAAGGTGTGCGTAGCTCGTGGGCGACATCGGCCATAAAGTCACGGCGTTGCTGAGTCGCTGACTGCAATGAGCTGGCAAGACGGTTAATGTCAGTACTTAACTGAGCCAAGTCGTCACGCCCCGTGGCGGGCAAACGCACATCATACTGACCACGCGCTAAGCTGCGTGTTGCCTGAGTTAACACGTTTACGCGCTGACGCAAACGTCGCGCCAGCCAGCCCGCAGCTATCGCAGCAGCCAAAATAGCCAAGCCTGCGGCTATCGCTATAGCGCTTAGCTGTTGTTGTTGAAAAACGCTGTCGATGGGCTGCATCGGGCCTTCAGGCCGCAAGCTGACTAAATAACCCACCTGACGCACGGGGTCGCCCGCCAGAATAGGCACCTCAATAACACTTTGCTCACTCGTGCGTAAGTCGCGCCCGCTAACCCGTGTGCCATCAATGTCATACAAACTAATATCACGAAAGTTAAAACGGCTGGCAGGGCCGCTTAAAGGAGCTCGCTCTTCTCTGGCGGAACGCGCGTCACTGCGCCACTGCGCAGCCGTTAGCCCGGCCAATAAGCGTCTTGCACCGCCGCGCTGAATATCATCGAGCTGCTGAAACTGAAAGTTCTCGTCGCGTAACCTTTGCACATCGTAAAAATCTGCCACCAACACTGCTAGCTCTTGTAAACGCTGCTGCTCTTGGGCGGCTAAATAGGCGTTAAAGTTGTAGGTAAAATAGAAACGCAGCCCAAGCATAGACAGCACCACCAGCGCCAAGCCGACGCCGGCGATAGCAAGAAAAAACTGCCATGTGGTGCTTAGAGAGCTGCGCAGCATGCTGATGCCTTGAAAGGACTAAAGTTGTAGCGTGCCATTGTGCGTAAGTTGCTCGGCAATCTCAACTAAGCTTTGCTGCCAAGCTTGATTCAGTGCTTCGACAAGCGCTGGGTAGCCATCGGCACTCAAACCTTGATACTGATGAAACTGGCCATGCGCCACATACCCTTGGTTGGCGTCACGCAACTGCCATTGGCCACCGACAACCGCTTGCTGTCGCGAGTTCAAGTGAAATTCATCGACCACGATATCGAGACGATAATCCAGACTACGTAAATGCGCGCTACCATGAATAGACAACCAACTATGGTTGGGTAATTGAGCGGCGAGGCCAAGCCGAAGCTGGCGCTGAAGCTGTCTGGGTAAAGGCTCTGCCCAGCGATGGTAATGGGCTTGATGGAGCTGATGACCGTCCTGCATGGTCACAATACTCTGACCGCTTAAAAATGCCGCCACTTCCACTTGGCCAATCACAATTTTAGCCCCAGACGCATTCGGTTCGCTTGTACTGATTGCGCTAAGTTCAGGCGCACTCAATAAGTATTGCTGTACCTGCGGCGTACTTGAGCATGCCGCTAAAGTGAGCAACAAAGCGCCAAGCGCAGCAAAGGTCCATCGTCGTATCATTATCGTTGCTCCCGTCGTGGCTGTGGGTCTGCGGCTGGCGCGCGCTTAAATAGTATCGAACTAGGCTGCTCACCTAATGACTCAGCAAATGGCTCTAAGTCACTTAAAATGCGCTCTAAGCTTTGAATAGCGCGGGTGGCGTCATTGTATGCCGGTGCATCAGTAGAATACCCTGATAATAAGCGCTCAAGCTCGTCTAAGGTGCCTTGCAAACGCGCTGGTAATTGCTGCATTTCCGGCTGCGACATGAGCGCCTGCAATGAAGTACTCAACTGCTCGACAGCCTGAAGCGTTTGCTCCGATGCAGTCAGTGAGCGCTCAGCTTGCTCACCAATCGCGCCGAAATCAATCTGGTTCAGATTATCTACGAGCGCGGCAATTCGGCTCTCCAGCGAGCCGCTGCCACCAGAAAGCATCGGAAACAGCGGGTAATCATAGTCATGTTCTGCCAGTTGCAATGGTGCATCGCTAAACACCAAATCAATGAACTGCGCGCCCGTGATAATATTGCCCGATTGCAACTGTGCGCGTAGCCCACGCGCAAAAGCCCGCTGCATTTGCTGCTGCCAATTTTGCATGTCTAAATCACCAAAGCTTGGACCTAAACGTTCAGGCTCAATCCGAATCAGCACCGGCACTTCTTGCTGCATCAGCCGCTGCCCAAGGCCCTCACCGCCGGTGTATGGCACTTGCAATACAGTGCCAATGCGAATGCCCCGAAACTCAATCGGCGCGCCCACACTCAAACCACGTACGCTTTGCTCCACCAGCATGATGTAATCGGCGTATTGGGTAAAACCTTCCTGCTGAGCCGACTCGCGGTCGCGGTACAAGGTGAACTCAGTATCTTGGGCTACGCGCTCGCCCGCTGGCCCTTCGTTAAGAAAGTCAAAGGTAATACCGCCGACTAAGATCGATTCTAATGAGCCCATGTCAATGCGTACACCATCAGCGCCGAGTTGAAATGACACCCCTGAACTTTGCCAAAAACGCACCCGGTCAGACACTAAATCTGAAAAGGGTTGCTGTATAAACACGCGAAATTCATTGCGCTGGTTGTCGATATTAAATTCCGCTGATTGAATACGACCCACGGTATAGCCGCGAAACGTGACTGGGTCGCCTGGGTTTAATTGATTACCATGGTCACTGTGTAAGCGCACACTTACGCCCGCTTCGCCACGTCGCATCACTGGGGGTTGCGCTAACGTTTCAAAGTGGCGCTGCCCAGGTTCACCGATTCCGGGTTCAAGTTCAATATACGCACCTGATAAAATGGTACCTAACCCACTGACACCATCACGCCCTACTCGCGGCTTAACCACCCAAAACTGCGCATCTTCAGTGAGCATATTGTCGGTACCATCGAACATACGTATCGCCGCACGAGCTTGGGTAAAGTCATCCGTCAAGGACACACTTTCAACCCGTCCCACCGCCACTTCTTTGACTTTGACCATAGTTTTGCCGGCTTCAACACCTTCGGCATTCAGCATAGTCAGATGTACCAATGCACCACGCTGGCTTAAGGTGTCGTAGGCCATCCAAATGCCAATCGCCAATGCAACCGCTGGTACCAACCATATCGATGAAATACGCCGCGCCCGACCCCGTCTGGCTTTGCCAAACGTTTGGTCAAGGGTGTCATCAATGGGATTGCTCATGCATCCTTTCCTCTTCTAACTGGGCGACCCGATGGGGCTGCCACAATGCCTTAGGGTCAAATGCCATCGCAGCCAGCATGGTTAAAATAACCACTGCAGCAAAAGCAAGTGCAGCAGGGCCTGGTTGAATAGACAAAATCACGCCAGCTTGAATCAAGGCCACCATAATGGCGACAACAAAGACATCAATCATAGACCATCGGCCAATAAATTCGACTATTCGATACCAACGCATGCGTTGTTGCTGTGTCATGGGGTCGGCACCAGCACGGGCTCGTTGCACCACCAAGCATAACCAGGCCAAGACAATGATCTTAGCGACTGGAATCACAATACTGGCGAAAAAAATCACCGCCGCGACAAAGTAGGAGCCCAATTCAACCATTTGCCACACCCCACCCAAGATCGTCGACTCCGTGACCCCAATTAAGCTCTGGGTGCGCATCATCGGATACAGGTTAGCTGGAACGTATAAGATGCTGGCTGCAATCAATAAGCCCCAGGTATGTTCGATGCTGTGCCGACCGGGCACTCGAATACGCCGCGCGCAACGCCGACAATGGCCCTGCTCAATGCGATTAAGTAATCCACAGGTACGGCAGCCGACCAACCCTTGTGACCACGCGTCGGTTCCGCTTACCGCCACGTACGGCGTTTTGGGCTCCCCCTTTAATGCAAACCACATCCAGTCGGAATCAACATTCGACACCGCTTTGACCATACACACCACATAAGCGCAGAACGCCCAAAATGACGGGCCTAAACTAATTGATGCCATGCTTAATAGCTTGACTAAGCTGACCAACACGCCCACCAAGAACACGTCGGTCATTAACCACGGCTTGATATGGCTTAACGCCCGCGCTAGCCAAATACTACCGGGCAAATAGCGGCGCGACGCAATACCGGCATACACGTAGGTGACAGCGAGCAGATACATACCAGGTAAGATGACAATGGTGGCAATAATGACCACTGCTAATGCGGGCCACTGGGTTGCTCGAAACGCAGTGGCGGTATCCAGCAGGACAATTTCAGTTTGGCTCGCACCTAAACTAAATTGCATAAATGGGAATAACAGCGTCAGCATGAGCATAATCACCGCGCTGACACTATAAGCCAGCACGCGCTCCGCTGGCGCTTTAGGGCGGTAGGCTAATTCATGGTCGCAACGCGGGCATGACGCTGCTTCACCTGCGTGCAACGGCGGTAGCGTGACCACTAAGTCACATTCTGGACACGCTCGACGCCGCCGCATTCGGTTACTTACTCACTTGGCTTGGTCGCAGCGTCACCGGCGTCCACATCTACTTTGGCGGGCTCGGAGGCTTGAGATTGCTTCTCTAACACTTCAATGCGCTGACGTAAGCGCAATAGCATCTGCTGCTGGACCTCAAATTCTTCGCGGCTTACCACATCCAGCTTACTCAGTTGCTGTTGCAATGTTTGTTTCACGCGGCCTTCGATGTTGTCAGCCATGTCACGTACGCCAGGTGGGATGCTGTCAGTAATTTGCTTCGCCAACTGCTCGATTTTTTTAGTGTCTATCATCGGATTACCTTGGTTTTACTCCAGATACCTTAACTATAGCACGCCAAATGCGATAAACTCCTGCGATTACACAGAGGTCAATCATGAAACTTAATCCACGTCAGCAACAAGCCGTTGAATATATCGCTGGTCCTTTATTGGTCCTGGCGGGTGCTGGCAGTGGTAAGACACGAGTGATTACGGAAAAAATTGCCTATTTGATCCGTCGCTGTGACTACAAAGCCAAAGACATCGCCGCGGTGACCTTTACCAATAAAGCCGCTCGCGAAATGAAAGAGCGTATTCATCAAACCCTCGGTCGCCAAGCCTGTCGTGGCTTGCGCGTATCCACCTTTCATACCCTTGGGTTGGACATTATTCGACGTGAAACCAAAGCCCTTGGCATTAAGCCTGGCTTCTCTTTATTTGATGACCAAGATTCACTCGCACTGCTTAAGGCGTTGACGGACGAAGATTTCGAAGTTGATAAAGCATGGCTTAAACTTGCGGTTAGCAAAATTAGCAACTGGAAAAACGACATGTTGTCACCGGATGCCGTGCTAAGTAAGGCCGAAGGCGACGACGTCATATTCGCGCAAGTGTACGAAGCTTATCAGCGCCACTTGAAAGCTTATAACGCTCTCGACTTCGACGACCTTATCTTGCTACCGACGCTATTATTACGCAGTCAAGCCGCCGTGCGCGAGCGCTGGCAAAAGCGTATTCGCTATTTGCTGGTGGATGAATACCAAGACACCAACACCAGCCAATATCAGTTGGTGAAGTTGCTGGTGGGCGCGCGCGCGCGCTTTACCGTTGTAGGCGACGATGACCAAAGTATTTACTCCTGGCGCGGCGCCCAGCCGAAAAACTTAGCGCTACTACAAACTGATTTTCCTAGCCTGCAAGTGGTTAAATTAGAGCAAAACTATCGCTCTATGGAACGGATTCTAAAGTGCGCCAACATCTTGATTGATAACAACCCCCATGTATTTGAAAAGCGGCTGTTTTCTGACATGGGGTATGGCGACCCTTTGCGCGTTATTTTTGGTCGTAATGAAGAGAACGAAGCCGAGCGCGTGGTTGCTGAAATTGTTCGTGAACGGTTTTTATCGCGCACACGTTATGGTGATTACGCGATATTGTACCGCGGTAACCATCAGGCGCGGCTGTTTGAGAAAGCGCTGATGAATAACCGCATTCCTTACAAAATGACCGGCGGTCAGTCGTTCTTTGCCCGCGCCGAAATTAAAGACATCATGGCCTATTTAAGGCTCTTGGTGAACCCCGACGATGACAACGCATTCCTGCGCATTATCAACTTGCCACGCCGCGGTATCGGCCCGCAAAACCTGGAGAAAATTGGCCAACTGGCGAATCAAGAACACGTGTCTATGTTCGCAGCTTGCCAAATTCACGGTTTAAAAACCTTGCTAAGCGCACCGGCTTACCATGCGGTGGAAAGCTTTGTTGGCTTAATCGAGCGCACCGCGCGCAAAGCAGCAGAGCCGGGTGTCGAAAGCGTGCAAGCAATTCGCGATCTGATTCAGTTTATTCAGTACGAAGCGTGGTTATTTGAAACCAGCCCAAGCCCAGCCGCGGCTGAAATGCGGATGAAAAACGTCAATGAACTGTATCGCTGGGTCAGTGACATGCTCAGTGACGAAGACGAAGCCGTCGATAACGAACCGCTAAGCCTGCAGCAAGCCGTGAGTAAGTTGATGTTGCGCGACATGCTATCGCGCCAGGAAGACGACGAGGAAGGCGATCAAGTTCAGTTGATGACTCTACATGCGTCCAAAGGACTCGAGTTTCCCTATGTGTTTATGGTCGGTATGGAAGAAGGGCTGCTACCGCACCAGTCTAGTATTGATGAGCATAATATCGAGGAAGAACGTCGTTTGGCCTATGTGGGTATTACCCGCGCCCAACAGCGTTTAGTATTTACGTTAGCGCGTGAACGACGTCAGTATGGCGAAGTTATTCGCCCCGAGCCCAGCCGCTTTTTGTTTGAGTTACCCCAAGACGATGTGCAGTGGGAGGACCAACAGCCCAAGCTGTCGTTAGATGAGAAAAAACAACGCACTGCAAGTAATATCGCAGCGTTACGTAATCGACTAAAAGGCAGTTAGCCGGCCTTACCTTGGACGTCGCGCTTGGTGACATTGACTTCAATGCACGCCGGTTCGCTTAACAAATTTCCCTGCCCGTGATGCACCCCTAAACCGCGTAATTGCTTGAGTAACACTTTTGACTCAATACCTTCTGCAATCAACTGGATAGAAAGCTCCTCACATAAGGTCACTACATGCCGAACCATAGCGCGAGCGCGTGCTTTGTTCGCTGTTTGGCTCACGAAGCGGCGATCTAATTTAATGAAATCAAAGGGGAAATTGTAAATAAACTGCAGTGGCCCAGAACCACGCCCAAAATCATCCAACGCCAGTTTAAAACCCGCGTCATGTAAGCGGCGTAAACCAGCCAAAATGCGTTTGCCGTCACAACGCAACAGGCTCTGCTCATCAAATTCGAGCACAATATTATGTGCTGGCACCGAGAGGGCAGCCAAAGACTCTTCTAGCTGCTTTAAGTACCGGTAACTAAGCAAGTGCTGCGTCGATAAGTTGAAATGTATACGACAGCGTTGCGCGGAAATATCTGCCGCTAAGGTTTCGTCCACGTCCGCTGGGAGCTCATGCAACAATTGCTGACAGCGGGCGATGACCCATAAATCGATACGTACAATGGCACCTGAATGCTCCGCTGATTCAATAAAGCTACTGGGTGAAAGTAACTCATCACCTCGCTTCCAACGTAGCAGCAATTCATGACCTTCCAGCGCATTGCTGTCGAGATTATAAATAGGCTGGTACCAGAGCTTAAAATCTTTGTGCAGCTGAGCGCTTCGCAACGCGGATTCTTTCGATACCGCCGCAACTAAACCATGGCGTATGGTTTCGTCAAATATCACATATTGACCGCGTCCACCGTTCTTCGCTTCATACATGGCGGCATCAGCGTCGCGTAATAAACGATCGACGCTTTCTTTGTTGGGTCGGCTGACTGCAATACCGATACTGGCGCCGGAAAAATGCTCTTGGTCGTCCAAACAGAATGGTTCGCGCATCGCTTCGATAATCGTTTCAGCGACATGCTTTGCTTGCTCGATATCGCGTAACTTATCTATCAAGATGACGAACTCGTCACCACCAATGCGCGCGATTAAATCGGATTGCTGGACTGCAGCGCGCAAGCGCTGGCTCACCTCAAGCAAAAACTGGTCGCCTGCTGAGTGACCCAAAGTGTCATTAATATTTTTGAAACGGTCTAAGTCGATAAACAGCACCGCAAAGCGTGATTTTTGTTTCGCCTGCCGGCTAATGGCTGCGCTCACGCGCTCGGTGAACATTGCCCGGTTCGGTAGGCCAGTCAAGTTATCATGGTGCGCATCGTAATACAGGCGTTCCTCAATTTTTTTGCGCCGCTCAATTTCTTCAACCAATTCCTCGGTACGTTCGGCAATGCGCTTTTCCAGGAATATATTGGCGCGCGCTAACTTTTCCGCCGAGCGTCGACGCTCAATAGCCACCGCAACGTGTTGTGATACGAAATTTAAAAGCTCAAGATCGTCGCGGTTGTAGGTTTGCTCGTCGTCATAAATTTGCACTGCGAGAACACCAAACACATCACCGTTAAGCATCAGCGGTGAGCCTAACCATTGGCGCGGCATCGCACCCAAATCACCGCTACTGACAATATCACCGCGCGCTAGCAGGCGTTCACGCTCATGATGGTCAATCATAATAGCCTTACCATGGCGTAAAACGTACTCCGTCATGCCTTTGCGTAAACGGCGCTGCTTGGCTTGATGATCGTTTTCATCGACATAGTAAGGAAAGTAGACCTGCTGCCCATTCTCAGTCAGCAGTGCGACATAAAAGTTGTCGGCTTGTACTAACTTTTTAATTTGCCGGTGCAAGGCACTGTAAAAGCTATGCATGTCCTCTGAGCTATTGGTCAGCTCCGATATAGCAAATAGCACAGAGGTTTGTAATTCGGCCTTTTCACGTACCGTAATTTCTTTCAACAAGTCTTCGTTGGTGATGCGTAGTTCAGCAGTTTGGCGCTTGATCTCGGCCTGCATCAATGCACGTTGACGGAAGCGGTCAAGGGAGTTGACCACGTGTTGCGACACGAACATTAAAAGCTCAAGGTCGTGTTCACTGTAACGCACAGTTTCTTTGTAGCTCTGCACCACCATAGCGCCAATGACCTGTTCGCCAGATAAAAGCGGCACACCAAGCCAATCGATGCCAATGGACCCCATCATATCGATCTCACCGCTGTCTTCGAGCTCACGGAATCTTTCTTTGGTCAGGAGCTGAGGCTCACCTGTGCGCAGTACATATCCGGTCATACCGCGCTTAAGTTTTTCAGCGGGCATCCGACATACTATATCGATGCTGTCGTATTCGTCGACGAAGTACGGAAATTCAACCGTGTCACTGTCGGCATCGTAGAGGCAAATATAGAAGTTATTGGCGGCCATCAGCTCGCCGATAATGCTGTGGACCGAAGCGTACAATTGATTCATGTCACGCACAGACGCCGCAAGTTCAGAAATTCTGAACAGCGCCTTTTGAACCACCTCTGCTTGGCGGTACTTGTGGGTGAGAAACTTGAGGCGTTCAATCACTTTTTGCTGACGCGCAAAAGTGTCTTGTTGGCTCTCAATTATGTCAACGCTTGGCATCAATTGTATTTGTTATAAAATTATTAGTACAAATTAACATACACGAAAACGCTAATAGACGCCATAGCTTCTAACAAAACAAGTGATGTTGTTGATTTAATGTAATATATAGTTTTAAAAGCATAAAAAACGGCCTCTAAAGGCCGTTTTTTTGTATGAGGTTTGACTTATAAACCCGCAATCATGTGCTCAATAGCAGCTTCGATTTCTTCGTCGCTACAGTTACCACAACCACCGCGTGGTGGCATCGCATTAAAGCCATTGATTGAATGCTCTAGTAATACTGCCATGCCTTGAGGTAAACGATCTTCCCAATCACCTGCATTACCTTTACGTGGCGCGCCTAGTACACCACCTGCGTGACATGCAGCACATGCCTGGTTGTAAACAGCCTCACCTGAGCGAGTACCGCCAGATTGAGCCGCAGACGCAGATTGCTGGCCTGCTTCGCTAGCTAAGCGTACCTGGCCTGAAGGCTTGATACGATCAGCAATGCTTGAAGAGTCTGATGCCACAGCAACGCCGCCCGCTAAGACAGCACCCGCTACTAACGCAACAACCGCTTTCCAGTTTAATAATGTAGATACTTTCACAGTGTACTCCTGGGTTACCCATCTGCGGCACAGCTTTGAGCGTCAACGGACACGTGCGATGATGCCGCTAATTTAAAATCATCTGCCCCGATTATAGCCACAATTTAGCAGAGGTTAAATAGCAACGCCCTGCTACTTTTCATAATACCGCTAGCATAGCAAAAAGATCACTGTGTTAAACTAGGCGTATGAGCGATTCAAACCGTAAAATAGCTTTACTTGATCTAGATGCGTTTTTCGCCTCGGTCGAAGTGCTGCGCGACCCAAATTTAGCCGATGTCCCCTTTGCGGTGGGCGGTGGCGGCGAGCGTGGGGTGGTCGCTACGGCGAATTATCTGGCGCGCAAATTTGGTGTGCGCAGCGCAATGCCTGGTCATCAGGCACGTAAGCTATGCCCGCAGTTAATCTTTGTAAAACCTGATATGGCCGCTTACAAAGAAACATCGCTGCGCATCCAGCAGCGCCTATTAAGTATTACTCCGCATATGGAACCAGCCTCGATTGACGAATTCTATCTTGACCTTACCGACAACACACTTTGCCAAGGCAGTGCATCGCGTACCGTTGAGATGATCCGCGCTGAGCTGCGTCAAATGGGAACACCTGCTTCAGCGGGTATTTCAAATCAGAAAATGGTGGCAAAAATCGCGTCTGAAGAGCGCAAGCCGGACGGCCAGTTTGTGGTCGAGCCCGCTCAAGTTTATGCTTATATTGCGCAATTACCGCTGCAGAAAATTCCTGGTATTGGGCCGAAAAGTTTGGCCCGCTTACAACATGCTGGCTTGCACCTTGGTGCAGATGTGCAACTTAGTGAGTTAGGTCAATTACAAGCCTTACTAGGTGATAAAGCTGGCTATATTTTGCATCAACGCTGCCAGGGCATCGACCCGCGACAGGTGGTCACCACCAGTGTACGCAAAAGCGTTGGTACGGAAGAAACCTTGCGCCAGGATTTGCAATCATTACGCGCCGTTGAGCAATTCACCGAGCGCGAACTATTGCCTTCGTTAAAACGCCGCTTAAAGGTAAGCCGCTGGCAAGACGCAAAAATCAAGACCCAAACCGTTAAGCTCAAGTTCAACGACTTTCAACAAACAACGGTGTCACGCGCAAGTAACCGCATTTCACCGTCTATTTTTTATGCACTACTACGTGAGGCTTGGGACCGCCGTAAAGGCCGTGGCGTGCGCTTAATTGGTATAAGCGTCACCCTGCCTGACCCCGATTCGGCGAAACAGTTGGAACTTGAGCTGGAATGACCGACTGGTCGGCTATTGCACAGCTGGCAGCTATGCTAAGCTTGCGCGCCTATATTACTTATCCTTTGCAGCCTAGCTATGAAACTCATTCTAAAACTAATCGCGGGTATCGCGGGCGGGGTCTTAATCGGGTTATTTGCACCTGAGTGGATCAACCGTATTTTGCTCACCTTCCAAGGTTTATTCAGCGAATTACTAACCTTTACCATTCCGCTACTTATTTTCTTTTTTATCACCAGCGGCATTGCCAACTTACCGCAAAACTCTGCCAATCTGCTGGGTCGTACGTTGGCTATTGCGTATGGCTCAACGGTGATTGCTGGCACCATCGCCTACTTTATTACCGCCGCAATCGTGCCGGGCTTAAGTGCTGTGGGCGGCGCCAGCGGCGAAGTCGGTAGCCATAACGTACTCCCGTTTTTGACCTTAGAAATTCCCCCCTTATTCGGGGTGATGTCAGCCCTCGCTGCTGCATTTATTTTTGGTTTAGGTATGACGGCATTGCGCGCAAAAATGCTGCACCAGGCAGCAGACGAAGGCCGCGATATCATTGAAAAATTGCTCACCAAAGTGATTATTCCGTTGCTACCAATCTATATTGCAGGGGTCTTTGCCGACTTAGCATTGTCTGGCACTGTGTTCAGCACCTTACAAACCTTTGGTGTTATCTTACTGCTTGCGGTCGCGATGCATTGGCTGTGGCTGACGATTATGTTTGTCGTGACTGGCCTTGCCACCGGGCAATCGCCTATCGCACTACTCAAGAATATGCTGCCGGCTTATTTCACTGCACTTGGCACCATGTCCAGCGCGGCAACGATTCCAGTGACATTGCAAGCCACGCGCTCGAATGGCGTGAGTAAGCGTATCGCCGACTTTACCATTCCGTTATGTGCCACCACCCATTTGTCAGGGTCTATTATTACCATTACCACCTGCGCGATTGCCGTCATGGCGATGCGTGAAGGGCTTAGCATTCCTGCCTTTACCGAGGTATTACCATTTATTTTGATGCTCGGTGTGGTGATGTTGGCCGCGCCAGGGGTGCCCGGTGGTGCAGTGATGTCAGCGCTTGGTTTGTTAACCAGTATGCTTGGCTTCGGCGAAGCCGCCGTTGCCTTGATGATAGCGCTATATATGGCGCAGGATAGTTTGGGCACCGCGTGTAATGTCACCGGTGACGGTGCGATTTCGCTATGGGTGGACAAATTTGCCAAGGACGCGAAAGCCGATTAAGCGGTGCGCTTGTGCAATATTTCTGCTAAAATCCAGCGCTTTTCGAACTCTGTGAAAAGTAACCCGATAGGTGTGAATGATGGCTTCTGTACTGATTTTAATGGGCTCACAATCTGATTGGCCAACCATGCGTAATGCAGCCTCTATGCTGGAAGACTTGGGCGTAAGCTGGGAAGCTCGTGTAGTTTCAGCCCACCGCACGCCTGACTTGCTAGAAGCCAGCATGCGCGAAGCCGAACAAGGCGATGTCCGTGTGGTGATTGCCGGTGCCGGTGGCGCCGCGCACCTGCCGGGTATGCTGGCAGCATTTACACACTTGCCAGTATTTGGGGTGCCAGTGCAGAGCCGCACGCTAAAAGGGCTTGATAGCCTACTTTCAATTGTGCAAATGCCGAAAGGCGTCGCGGTGGGTACCTTAGCCATTGGCGAAGCCGGTGCCGCGAACGCAGGTCTCCTTGCGGCCCAAGTCATCGGCACCACTGAAGCCAGTGTCGCTGACGCCGTTAAGCAATTTCGCGCCCAGCAGCGCGATAAAGTGATGCAAAATTCAAACTTGGAGTTGTAGGCGTGAATATTCTCATTCTAGGTAATGGTCAACTGGGGCAAATGTTGGGGCGTGCGGCTATCCATTACGGCCATGCCTGCTTATTGGTCGACACTAAAACCGACCAAGTGATGCCAGTCGCTAGCTACCAGGCCTTAGATATGACGATTGAATCTGCCACAGCATGGGCTGACGTGGTCAGTTGGGAACACGAACAATTACAACCCGCCCACGTCGATATTTGCGCAGACAAGTTTTTGTCACCACCAAGTGAAATCTTGAAATTGACTGACCGTCAGTTAGAGAAACAATTGTGTGATGATTTAGGCCTCGCTACCTCACCATGGTTTGCATTTAGCCACCAAGCAGAGCTTGAATCGGGCTTGAGCGACAGTGACCAAGCTTGGGTTGTCAAAGCCGCTCAGGGCGGTTATGACGGACGTAGCCAGTGGCGCTACAAGCCGAATGAGGCTACCAACTTTCGCTTCCACGAGGCGGGTGCGCAGCCTGGCATTGCTGAGCACATGATAGATTTTAACTGCGAAGTATCTATTGTGGGAGCGCGTAACCAAGTTGGGCATACCTGTTGCTTGCCGCTGGTAGAAAATATTCATCGCGAAGGCATTTTAAGCCATACCTTTGCGCTCTTAAGCGAATTACCCGAGCACTTGCAAAGCCAAGCTGAGCACGCATTTGTGCAAATCACCGAGGCGCTGCACTATGTTGGCACCTTGGCGATTGAGTTTTTTGTCGTCGGTGAAGGCTCCCAAGCCCGCTTACTGATCAACGAAATTGCACCGCGCGTTCACAATTCAGGTCATTGGAGTATGACCGGCAGTAGCTGTGATCAGTTTGACCTGCATATTCGGGCTCTCACTGCGACACCGTTTCCTGCCAGTTTAACCCCGCGCCCAACTGTGATGCTGAATGTTATCGGCGTACCGAGTATCCCCAGCCACCTGTGGCCGAGTGACGCAGACCCACATTGGTATGGCAAAGATGCGCGGCCGGGACGCAAAGTTGGTCATGTGAATTGGCTTACTTGTAGCCGTGCCGAAGCACAAGCATTTGTCGATCGCGAACAAGCCAACGTGCAACAGCTTGCTTAAGCCCAGCGCTTAAGGAATTAACGCACAAACTTGCAAATTTTTACAGAGCAGCTAAACCTTTCGGTAATGCCGAACGTTTATACAAAGCTGGCAGGGTATTTCCTGCCTTTTTTGTCTTTAACAGGTATCTATGTCTGCGACTTCAGCAAAAGCTTTGCATCGCCGCCCCATCGCTCAAGTGCCCCTATGGCAGTGGGCGCTGCTGGTCGCATTGACACTCGGCCTTTCCGCCGCCTCGCGCTTATTAACCCTGCCCGATGTGTCATTTTCTGCATTATGGCCCGCGTCCGGCATTTTCCTCGGCGCCCTGCTAGCATTCGGTAAGCGCGCGCTCTGGGTCTTGGTACCGACCATGCTATTTTGGTCTTGGGTGCTAATGGCAGAACCTTGGGTTATGGGCTTTGCCGGTGCAATAGGCTTAGCGATTGGTAGCGTTGTGGCACTGGTTTTAATTGAACGCGGCAAGAAAACCATTGGTGGCCGTGGTGCCCTGTCGCCGCTACATTATTTGCCAAATCTATACTTTAAAGGCGCAGTGGTAGGCAGTGGCGTGTCGTCGCTGATCGGGGCCGCAGGCTATTACTTTGCTTTTCCGGAAGCTGCCGCATTCCAGTGGCAAGACGTATGGCTAGTTTATTGGTTACTCGAAGCCCTTGGGGTGATTTTATTCGCCCCTATTTTCTTCTTTATTCTTCGACGCCCACAATTCACTCTCGAAAGTTTAGCCAATGACTTCGCCAAACGACGCGTACTGATTTGGTTAGCGCTGGCAATGACCGCGATTAGCCTGTCAATCGTTCTCGGTCAACTTGGCGATGTACGCTACGCCCCCATTTTTGCTTTTGCGTTGTTCCCTCTGGTTTGTTGGTTTGCGGCCGAAGCAAGCCCACCATCACTGGATTTAGTCATCCCTCAATTCGCAGCGTTATTCGTTGTATTCTCAATTTATCAGTGGGGAGGCTTACCTGAGGTTGAAGATATTACCGGCGTGCTACGCGTGCTGCTGCAGGTAGGAATTTTGGCTGTGATGGCGCAGCTCGTCGCCAGCATCAACCACCAGCGCCACTTGTTGCTTGAGCGCTTTAAACGCCAAGCTTATCAAGATTATCGCACTGGCCTCGCCAACGACCGTGGTTTGTACGCTGACATCGCTGACCTGCTCGAAAACAAACGCGGTCGCTCCCACTTTTTGGCGTATATCAGCCTACTGGATATACAAATTATCAAAGAATTGCTCGCGTTAGACGGCTCCGCCACGGTGGAAAGCGTGCTAACTCAACAATTGCAGCAATTTGCATTCGACAATGCCGTTATCGCCCGTCTGAGTGAAGGGCGCTTTGCGGTGCTGTTGCAAGACATCAGCCCTGAACAAGCCTACGCTTCCGTAGAAGAGCTTCATCAGCGCCTTTCTCGACCTGTGGATGAAGCGGGTATGCGCACCAATTTACGTATCGCTATTGGCGTAACAGCAGTCGATGGCAAATTATATAGTCCGCAACAATACGTCAGTGTCGCGGCGCAAGCCGCCAACTACGCCAAACAGCATTCACTTAAAATACATTGGGTCGACAACCCGAAAAAGGTTGCTGCTGAACACTACACCAAACTGAATCACTTCGGGCTGCTCAAAGAAGCTATTGAGAACGACGAGCTTGAACTCTTTGCCCAGGAGATCCGCGCCTTAGATCAAACCCAGCCGCAGGATATTGCCTTTGAGGTGCTCATTCGCCTGCGTGATGAAATGGGTCAGTTATTAACCCCTGCCCAATTTATGCCGGCTGCCGAAGCTTTTGGCCTGATGCCGGAACTCGACCGCTGGGTGATACGACACACGTTTGCTTTTCTAGCCAATCAGCGTCAGCGCTTGCAACGGGTAAGTAAGTGCGCAATTAACTTATCGGGGGCATCACTTTCAGACCCTGAGCTTGCCAGTTATATTGGTTCGCAACTTGAACAATATCGCATACCTGCCGCAAAAATTACCTTTGAGATTACCGAAACCGAGGCGATTACCAGCAAATCACAAGCGACTCAGTTTATGTTGGATGTTCGTACATTAGGCTGCCGTATTGCACTGGACGACTTCGGTACTGGCTTGGCTTCGTTTGAGTATTTACGCCAGTTCCACTTCGACGAAATCAAAATCGACGGCGTCTTTATTCGCGACTTAGCCAGCAATACCATTGACGAGAAGATCGTTTTAGCCATTTGTAACGTTGCACGCGCGATGCAACTGAAGACTGTCGCTGAATTTGTCGAGAACAGCGATATTTCAGAGCAACTTGCTGGACTTGGCGTCGACTATGCGCAAGGCTATGGTATCGGCAAACCCACCCCAATAGGCGAATTGTTCCAACATGGTGAAAGCATCCAACCCGTCATACATACTAGCGATTGACCAAGGCACTACTTCGAGCCGCGCAATTATCTACCTCGCGCAGAGTGGTGAGACCCCAAAGCTTAAGCCGATTGCCAGTGCTGCGCATGAATTTAAGCAGCATTTTCCCGAAAACGGCTGGGTTGAGCATGATCCCGAAGACTTATGGCAAACCACCTTAAGTAGCTGCGAAGAGGCTCTGCAGCAAGCCGAACTCACCGCGGCTGATTTAGCTGGCATTGGTATCACCAACCAACGTGAAACCACCGTTGTATGGGACAAGCAAAGCGGTGAAGCCATCTACCGAGCGATTGTATGGCAAGATCGTCGCACCGCTGCCGAATGCCGCAAACTGCGCGAAGCTGGACACCAAACGCTGGTAAACGAGCGGACCGGATTATTATTAGACCCTTACTTTTCCGCCACCAAAATTAGTTGGATTCTCGACCATGTTGACGGCGCACGCGCGCGTGCTGAGGCTGGCGAGCTGTGCTTTGGCACTGTCGAGACCTACTTGCTTTGGCGTCTCACCGAAGGCGCAGTACACGCCACGGATGCCAGCAATGCATCACGCACGCTGCTGATGAACTTAGCCCAACGCGAATGGGATCCTGAACTGCTAGCGCTATTTAACGTGCCAGCCGCCATGTTGCCGGAGATTCGCGACAACACCGCCGAGTTTGGCTGCACGACCCTATTAGGTGACAAGGTTCCTGTGGTGGCCATGGTCGGTGACCAGCAAGGCGCGTTAGTAGGCCAGGCCTGTGTCAGCCCTGGGATGCTAAAAAGTACCTACGGCACGGGCTGCTTTGCTCTACTGAACACGGGCGACGAAGCCATTCTTTCAAATCACCGTTTATTAACTACCTTAGCTTACCAACTTGACGGCAAGCCAACTTACGCGCTGGAAGGTAGTATCTTTATGGCCGGCGCGATTATTCAATGGCTGCGTGACAGCCTTGGAATTCTCGACAATGCCGATGAAAGTGAAGCGCTTGCCGAAGGCGTGCCCTACAGTCAGCATGAAATGCTGATTCCAGCGTTCACTGGCCTCGGAGCGCCCTACTGGGAGCCCGATGCGCGAGCTGCCATTTTTGGCATGACCAGAGACACCGGGCGCAAGCAACTTGCCGCAGCCGCGCTAAAAAGCGTGGCGCTACAAAGCCATGATTTACTGACCGCGATGGCTGAAGACGGCCAAGCAATCAAAAAACTCCGCGTAGATGGCGGTATGACTGCGAATAATTGGTTTATGCAGGCATTAAGTGACCTTACTGGGCACCCCGTTGAACGCGCCGCGTATAGCGAAGCCACGGCATTTGGCGCCGCGTTTTTAGCCGCCTTGCAGGTGGGTATTTTCAATTCAATCAAAGACATCCAACAGCTACATAAAATAGATGGTGAGTTTAACTGTGAACTAAACCACGACCAACAGCAAAAAATTCACCAGAGATGGTTAGCCGCAATTGAAAAAGTTCGGTAGACTAGCTGCCCTTTTTGCTACTGACAGGTTGTTAGCTGTGCCTAAACAAGCATCTAACTCAGCGATTCATGAACCTTGCCTTGCCGCCGCTCGCGCCGCTATGCAGCAAAGTTATTCGCCCTATTCCGGCTTTAAAGTTGGCGCCGTGATTGTAAGCGATCAAGGCCAGACATTTAGTGCCTGCAATGTTGAAAATGCGTCCTACCCAGAAGGTACATGCGCTGAAGCAGGCGCCATCGCGGCCATGGTGATGGCTGGTCAACGACGTATCCGCGACATTTACGTGATGGGCACTGGCGAAGGTTTAGTAACCCCGTGTGGCGGCTGTCGCCAACGTATTCGTGAATTTGCCGATGCCGACACCATGGTGCATATTTGCAATCCTGAGCAAGTCCGCAAAAGCATGCGATTAGAAGAGCTTCTCCCGTTCTCATTCGGGCCAGAGCATTTAGACACGCCTCCGGCGACCCAGCAAGGGTAAGGAATTACGATGACCGTAGCGAAGCAACCGCCAAGCGCTCAGTTAACAGATGACCAGCAAACCGCAGCGCTAGCCCTCAGTTTGCTTGATTTAACCAGCCTCAACGACACCGATACCGAGGCATCGATTCGCGCTTTATGTGAGCAAGCGCAAAGCATTGACGCCGACGGTCATCGCTATCGGGTTGCTGCCATTTGTATTTACCCACGTTTTATTCCGTTCGCGCGTGGTGTATTAGACGAACTTGGGTTGTACGATGTGCGCATCGCAACCGTGGCGAACTTCCCCCATGGCCGCAGCGATATCGATAGCGCAGTCAAAGACACCAAGGCTTGCGTAGCCTACGGCGCCGATGAAGTCGACGTAGTATTACCCTACCAAGCACTGCTGAACGGTGACGAACGCATTGTGGCGAACTTAGTCACCGCCTGTAAGCAGGCGTGTGGCACGAGCGCCCAGCTAAAAGTGATTCTGGAAACTGGCGAGTTGAAAAGCGCAGCTATGATTGCAAAAGCAAGTGATATCGCCATCGCTGCAGGCGCTGACTTTATCAAAACGTCGACGGGCAAAGTCGCCGTTAACGCCACCCCAGAAGCAGCGCGCACCATGCTTGAGCGCATCCAGGCACAGCCACGTGCTGTTGGTTTTAAGCCAGCTGGCGGGGTTAAAAGCATCGCCGATGTAGCACAGTATTTCGAGCTGGTGCGAAACACCGTGGGTGATGACAAGCTCAGCCCAAGCTATTTCCGCTTTGGCGCCAGCTCATTGCTGGCGACGTTACGCCAAGTATTAAACATTCAGGAAGCTTCCGATTCAGCTTCAAATTCAGCTAGCAAGGAGGGCTATTAATGCTTCCACAAGAAATTATTCGTGCCAAGCGCGACGGTAAAACGTTAAGCGATGAGCAAATCGCATTTTTCGTCAAAGGCATTACCACAGGATCAGTGACCGAAGGGCAAGTCGCAGCCTTCGCCATGGCGGTATATTTTAATGGTATGTGCTTGCAAGAGCGGGTGGCGCTCACCCGCAATATGATGCAATCAGGTAGCGTCATGGATTGGAGCGACTTGAATTTAGACGGTCCGGTTGTCGACAAGCACTCAACAGGTGGCGTCAGTGACATGGTCAGCTTAATGCTCGGCCCTATGGTCGCTGCATGCGGTGGCTACGTGCCGATGATTTCTGGACGTGGCTTAGGCCACACCGGTGGTACGTTAGATAAATTTGAAAGTATTCAAGGCTATAACACCAGCCCTGACTTACAAACTTTACGCAAAGTGGTTAAGCAAACCGGTGTCGCGATTATTGGCCAAACTGGCGATCTAGCGCCAGCCGACAAGCGCTTCTATGGCATTCGTGACGTCACAGCCACCGTCGACTCGATGCCGCTGATTACGGCCTCGATTCTATCTAAAAAGCTCGCTGCTGGCCTTGATGCCCTAGCCATGGACGTCAAATCTGGCAATGGCGCCTTTATGTCGTCACTCAACGATGCCACAGGCCTGGCTGAGAGCATTGTTAAGGTCGCCAACCAAGCGGGCGTGCGCACTTCAGCAACGATTACTGACATGAACCAACCTTTGGGTAGCACCGCCGGTAATGCAGTAGAAATGCTTGAAGCGGTGAATTATTTAACCGGTAAGCACCGCAACCCACGTTTGCATGAAGTCACCATGGCATTGTGCGGGCAAATGCTGACCCTGACCGGTTTAGCCAAAGACGAGCAAGATGCTTTTGCCAAGCTCAACAAAGTACTGGATAACGGCCAAGCAGCCGAGAAATTCGATCAAATGGTGCATGCACTAGGTGGCCCAGCGAACTTTATCGACAACCCGATGGCCAGCATGCCAGCCGCGCCTGTTGTGGTACCCGTGTATGCCGACCACTCAGGGTTTATCGACCATATGGCCACCCGTGAGCTCGGTTTAGTAGTGGTTGAATTAGGTGGCGGGCGCACCAACCCAGCCGACCCGGTTGACCACGCCGTAGGCCTGACTGACCTGCCGATGTTAGGTCAGAAAGTTGCTAAAGGTGAACCACTCGCCATGATTCACGCGCGCAGTGAGCAAGCAGCCGAGCGCGCAGCGGCGCAGTTACGTGCCTGTGTCAGTACTGGTGAAAATGAACCAGCGGCGCAGCCTGTCGTATACCAAAGTATTAGCCCTGAGCAGGCCGATTCGATTACGATAGACTAATCGTTGACCACAGATAGACTAATCGTTGACCACAGATAAGGAGCTTTCAGCATGGCTAGAAGTATCATCTTAATGATGGATTCATTTGGTGTTGGCGCCAGCGAAGACGCTGCAACCTTTGGCGACACAGGTGCGAATACCTTGGGCAGTATTGCCCGCCATGCTGAGCTTACCTTGCCTAATTTAGAACGTCTCGGTTTAGGCGCGCTTGCCACCGAGGCCAGTGGTGAACGCCCCCGGGGCTTAAACTACACCGGACCTTACCAAGGTTTATATGGCTATGCCGCCGAAATTAGCCGCGGCAAAGACACGCCTAGTGGGCATTGGGAATTAGCGGGTGTGCCAGTGCTTTTTGACTGGCATTACTTTCCCGATACCAAGCCATGTTTCCCCGCTGATTTTATTGATGCCCTGATAACGCGCAACCAATTACCGGGTGTCCTCGGCGAATGCCATGCGTCGGGCACCACTATTATTGCCGAGCTGGGTGAACAGCATTGCAGTAGTGGTAAACCAATTGTGTACACCTCCGCCGACAGCGTTTTGCAAATTGCCGCACATGAGGAAACATTCGGCTTAACGAAGCTGTTAGCCTTATGTGAAGATGCACGGCAGTTACTCGATGAGCTTGGCATGAATGTGGGCCGAGTTATCGCGCGCCCATTTACCGGTAGCGACAGCGCAAGCTTCACACGCACGGGGAATCGTCGCGATTACTCCGTTTTACCGCCCGCGCCCACAGTGCTTGATATCCTGAAACAGGCCGGTGGCGAGGTGATTAGCATTGGTAAGATTGCTGATATCTATGCCCACCAAGGCATTACCCAAACGGTGAAAGCGACTGGCAATGACGCCCTGTTTTCAGCCACGCTTGAGGCTATTCGTAGCGCCCCTGACAACAGCTTAATCTTCCCCAATTTTGTCGATTTTGATAGTCACTATGGTCATCGCCGCGACATTCAAGGTTATGCTGCAGCGCTGAACGCCTTCGACCAGCGCCTGCCTGAACTTGAGGCGTTGCTAAAGCCTGGTGATGTTGTGTTTATTACCGCCGACCATGGTTGCGACCCCAGCTTTCCTGGTAGCGACCATACGCGCGAGTTTGTACCTGTGCTATGTTTTGGCCCAGGCATTGAAAGCAAAAACATTGGCCGCCGTGCAACGTTTGCAGACATTGGCCAAAGTATTGCCAAGCACCATCAATTGGGGTCATTAGCGTATGGGACAAGTTTCATCTAAAGCAATTCGGTTTGCAGTCTATGCACTGCTGATTGGCCTCAGCGTGGTTATATTGGCCACACAGCAACTGCGCGCAACCAACCCGCATATTGCGGTACTAAGCGTGCAAGATGCGATTGGCCCCGCCACCACCGATTACCTCCAGCGCTCCTTAGAGCGCGCCCAGACCGACGGCGCACAAGTAGCGATTTTGGAACTTGATACGCCAGGTGGTCTACTCAGCAGTACCCGCGATATTGTGCGCCTGTTTCTGCAAAGCGATATTCCCATAGTAACTTTCGTTAGTCCCGAGAACGCGCGCGCAGCCAGTGCCGGTACCTTTATTGTCTACGCCAGCCATGTCGCAGCGATGCACCCAACGTCACAAATAGGCGCTGCGACACCAGTGCAGCTGCAAGGCTCGGCAGCACGCGTACAGGAAGAATCAGCCAATTCACCAGTGCCTGATGACACAGAACGTTCGTCGCGGGAACGTGACGACAGCACCGCAATGGAGCGAAAAATCACCAATGATGCGATCGCAACGATTCGTAACCTAGCTGAGCGTTACGGGCGCAATGCCGATTGGGCAGAGCAAGCAGTGCGTGATGCAGCGACCCTCACTGCGCGCGAGGCAGTTGATCAGAATGTGGTTGAACTCATGGTCAGTAATATAAATGACCTTGTGTCATCGCTGCATGGGCGCTCGGTTTTATTGGGCGACACTGAGGTTTCACTCGAAACAGAAGGTTTAGCGCAAATCAGCTATGCACCTGATACACGTAACCGCATTCTCGGTTTTTTAACCAACCCGCAAGTTGCTTACTTACTCCTTCTGGTGGGTATTTATGGCATTATTTTCGAGTTAATGTCGCCAGGCACTTTGTTCCCAGGCATTACCGGTGTCGTGTCTTTGTTGCTAGCTGCCTTTTCATTACAAATTTTACCGATTAGCACCGTTGGCTTGCTACTGATTGTGGTGGGCGCTTTGATGTTGCTGGTCGAACTCTTTGTACCCAGTTTCGGGGTTATAGGGGTGGGTGGCGTCGTGGCGCTAACCGCCGGTTCATTGATGCTGTTCGATAGCCAAATTCCCGGCATGGAGTTACCTATGAGCATTATTTTAAGTGTTACCTTCGTCGCATTGGCGAGTGTCGCCTTTGTAGTATTGGTGATGGCGCGCGCTCGCTGGCGTACCCAGAAACCCAGTGATCGTGATGTTGTTGGGATTGAAGGTAAGGTGGTAGAGAACCTGAACCCTGAAGGCTTGGTGCAACTTGGCAATGAGGTGTGGCCAGCCCATGCGCACAACGCACGCTTAATCACCCATGGCAAACGCGTGCGTGTGGTGGCGCAAGAAGGGAGCGTTGCCTTCGTTGAGGAAATAAAAAAGACCGAACAGCGCCCTGCCCGGCCTTTTATTCGCTCATCGCGAAGTTAATTTAATCAGCGTCCGCGCTATCTACATGGTAGCGCTTAAACCACGCCAGCGCGTGCTCAACTTTAGCAATCATATTCGATGGCCGTGCTGACACGCCATGTGAAGCACCGGGCACCCGCACCATCGCGGTCTCAACACCTAGCAATTGCAGCGCTTGATAGTACTGCTCCGTATCACTAATCGGCGTGCGGCGATCGTCAGTGCCGGTAAACAACAAAGTCGGCGTGGTTACGTTGCCCACTAAAGACAATGGCGAACGCTCCCAGTAATGCTCGTGCTCTTCCCATGGGTTACCTGGGAACTGATTCTGGATCTGGCCAATATAGCTGTCTGCAGTGAGTACTTTAGACACCCAGTTAATCACCGGGTTAGTCGCCGCAGCGGCATTAAAGCGGTCAGTTAAGCCAATTGCATAGGTAGTCGCGATACCACCAGCTGACCCGCCCGCAATGAATAAATTACGCTCGTCAATGAAGCCTTTTTCAATCATCGCATCGACTGCTGACATATGGTCACCAAAGTCATCAACGGACGCATACTTGTTATCCAGCAGCATGGCGAAATCTTCACCATACGAGGTACTGCCGCGATAGTTGTTGTACACCACCACATAACCTTCGGCTGCGTAGCGTTGTAATTCAGCGCTAAAATGCGGGCCATAGTTGAGGTGTGGGCCACCGTGAATTTCAATGATTAGCGGATACGATTGGCTAGGGTCAAAACCTGGCGGGGTAATGTACCAAGCATGAATTTCGGCATCGTCGGTTTGCGAGCGGTAGGTAAATTCATGCACCTCACCCAACTCCCGTTGCCCTAATACATCGGCATTCAGATTGGTCAGGTAAACCGCATCGCGGTTATGACGTTTAAATCCTACATCGCCAGAGCGAGTCGCATGCCCACGGGTGTAAGCAATATCGCCACGCGTGTTCATGCTAAACATGCCGTTGTTGTAGGGGCGACCCGAAGGCATGCCCGACACATCGGTGACCAAATCTTGCATGCGACCACGTAAGGTCACACGGGCTAGCTTAGTCGCGCCGCGGTCTTCATAACTGATCACCAACGCATCGTTACCCTGCCAGTACGGCGACGTCACGGAGCGATCAAAGTCGGTCAGCAATTCGTTAGAGCGCCGTGACGACCAATCCATTACGCGTAACTTACTGTTTGCGTAAGGCACATTGTCAGCAGTGCCATGTGTATACGCTAAACGACGCCCGTCAGGTGAGAATACTGGGTCGCGTTTGGTACCTGGTTCATCGGTTAACTGCTCAATGTCACCCTGCAAGCTGACTTTATAGAGCTCGTTTTGACGGCTTTCAAATTCAAAGTTGTCACTCCGGTTGGCGGCAAACACAATGTGTTCACTGTCCGGCGTCCACGCTAACTGACCACCATGATTGAAATTACCTTTGGTCACTTGGCGTGCGGTACCACCGTCAGCAGCCACAATAAAAATATGCCGATGTGCCGATTCCATTAAACCACGACCGTCTTGCTGATATTGCGCCCGTTCAAATATCTGCGGACGCTCTGCCCAACTTGCCCCTGCTGGCGGCGTCGGACGGTACACACTGCGGGCAAAATCGCTGGTTGGTGCTTTAACTTCCATACTGAACGCCAATTGCTCACCATTCGGTGCCCAACTTAATCCGGATGGCGCGGCGTCAACACTCGAAATTCGAGCACTGCGGTCATGTTCAACCCAATGAATATGTATCTGATTACGCCCACTTTGACTACTCACAAAGGCTAACCGATCGCCACTTGGAGACCAGACCGGCTGGGTGTAACTGGCATCATCCGCATACAATGGGTAATGCTCGCCACTTTGGGTGTTAAGCATCCATAAGCTGCGTTGGGTATTGTCGCGCATTACGTCGTTACTATTACGCACGTAGACCACGTGGTCACCTGAGGGTGATATTTGAATGGCTGATGCGTGTTCTAAATTAAAAATATCTTCAGCGCTGAACGTCGAAGCCTGCGCGCTGGACATGCTAAAGCATGCCAAGCTGACACAGGTGGCGCCCATAAGCGCAGGTTTTGATAACCAAGCGTACATCGGGTACTCCTTATGATTGCGTGATGGGCGGCAACACACTGGTCAGCCAATCACGGATATCGGCAATTTGCTGCGGGCAAACTTGGTGCTGCATTGGATACGCTTTGTACTCTACCGCGTAGTCGCGTTGCGTGAGCCAATCACGTGCCTGTTCACCCAGTTGTACCGGCACCACAGGGTCTGCTGAGCCATGGTGAATTAAAAATGGTGTCGGCTTTTGTTCTGCACTTAAGCGTATGGTTTCTCGGGTGGCCAAATAAGTCGACAGGCACATCACGCCTGCCAAGCGTTTCTGGTAACTTAATGCTGCTTCGTAGGCCACTGCACCGCCTTGAGAAAAACCGGCTAAAACAATACGTTCCGGGGAAATACCACGCTCTATTTCACGCTCAATCAAGGCAATCACCGCATCTGCTGACGCACGCAACTGGTCGGTATCGACCTTACGATCTAAGCTCATCTCGAGAATGTCATACCAAGCCGGCATTTGCATACCACCGTTAATGGTGACAGCTAATCGCGGTGCATGAGGAAATACATAACGAATATTGACTCCTTCTGGCTGCGCTAGATGTGGCACAATGCCAGCAAAATCATTGCCATCCGCGCCCAAACCATGCAGCCAAATCACTGCTGCATTGATTGGTTCGCGGGTAATCGTTTCGACACAAGGTAAATAAGACATATCAACTTCCATTCAATAAATGACTTACAGCAACTCGGATTCAATCTCGAGGTTGCCAGTCAACGCTTTGTGCACAGGGCACTTATTCGCAATTTCAAGTAACCGTTCGCGCTGTTCGTCGCTCAGCTCGCCAGCTAGCGTAATCCGACGCACGAATTTATCACTTTTACCGTCGCTTGCACCCTTGGCAATATGCTGCAAATCGACACTGACCTTACTCAATGGCCAGCCCTTATGATTTGCATACATGCGCGGGGTCATCGTGGTGCAGGCACCTAAGCCCGCGAGCACCATTTCAAACGGTGCCGGGCCCAAATCTTTGCCACCCAGATCTGCAGCCTAACATAATTTTTTTGCGTGCTGGGCTTGAAAACAATTTTCCCCGCCCCTAATTCTTAAGCGTGGGCGGCGGGTCTCTGAGAGAGCGCTGAACCCACACCAGGTGAAATATGATTTATATCGCTCAAAAGAGGATAGACCTATGAACAATATCGATTTAACTCCGTTATACCGCAGCAGCATCGGCTTTGACCGTTTAGCATCTATGTTAGACAGCGCCTTGCGCAGCGACACCAGTTCTGGCGGCTACCCGCCCTACAACATCGAAGCACTAGGTGAAAACCGCTATGGCATTACGATTGCCGTTGCAGGCTTCGAACAAAGTGAGCTGGACATTCAGGTCGAACGCGGTGTGCTTACCGTGCGTGGTCGTAAAACCGAAGACGACAAAGGCCGTAAGTACTTGTACCAAGGCATTGCAGCGCGTGCATTTGAACGCAAGTTCAACCTAGCCGAGCATGTGGAAGTGACCGACGCAGAGCTTCGCAATGGACTATTGAATATCCATTTGGTCAAAGAAATTCCAGAAGCTGAAAAAGCACGCAGTATTAGCATTAAAGATACTGCAAAGAGCCTTGAGCATAAGCAATCCTAAGCTATGCTTAAAGTCAGAGAGTAGGAATATAAGCCCCGCCGGGAATGAGAGAGCCTGGCGGGGCTTTTCTTTTACTCGTTTACTACTCTGTTACTCACCTTGGCTGTATACATTGACCCACTCAACCAATAAGCGCACGCCATAGCCTGTTGCGCCCACGGGATGAATACCGCTAGCCGACTGTACTAAACCGTTGCCTGCCATATCCACATGCGCCCAAGGGGTGTCTTCAACGAACTCACGCAAGAACATCGCACCTGCAGACGCGCCCGGAGAACCACCGTTGATTAAATCTGCAATATTGCTGCGAATTGTGGTCATGTAGCTTTCGTGCATAGGTAATTGCCACACCAGCTCGCCAGTGTTATCGCCTGCTACACGCAAAGTTTCTATCATGCGCTCATCATCAGAGAAAATAGCTGAATACGCAGTGCCCACTGCACCGACTTTAGCACCAGTTAGCGTTGCAATATCAACAATTGCACGCGGGTTAAATTGTGTTTCTGCGTACCATAATCCATCTGCTAAGCCCATGCGGCCTTCGGCATCGGTGTTATTGATTTCGATAGTTTTGCCATTACCTGCGGTGAAAATATCACCTGGTACTGAGGAATTCTCATTGATCATATTCATGGTCAATGGCACTACGCCAACTACATGACGCGACGAATTCTGTTGCGCGAGGGTTCTAATTGCACCGACTACTGCCGCACCTCCAGCCATATCGCCCTTCATGGTGCGCATACCGGAGGCACTTTTCACATTGACGCCACCAGTATCGAAAGTATTGCCTTTACCGACCAACGCTAGAGGCTGCTCATCGCTGCCGCGCCATTGCATCGCTAACATCCACGAGCCGTCTTTACTACCAAGTCCAACGCTAAGCATCGCGCCCATGCCCATTTCTTCAACTTGCTCAGGGCTCAAAACGGTTAATTCAACGCCCATATCTTCCAATTCACGTACACGCTCAATGAATGCACGTGGGCCCATGTCACGCGCTGGCGAATCAACCAGTTCACGGGCTAAAAACACACCTTCCGCCAACGCTAACAAACGGTTGTACTCACCCTCTGCTTGTTCAGTCGCAGTCCAGGTCAAGTTCATAGTTTGACGCGGTTCTGCATCTGACTTGTAACGGTCAAAATGGTAGCCGCGTAAGTCCATGCCGTGGGCGATTTGCGCGACTTTTAGCGACGGGTTAGCAGCTGAGTTGATCAACTGTGTCGCAAACACCACGTTTTCTGCTTTTGCGCTGTTTAACGCAGTAATTAACGCTGCGCCCGCGCGCTCGTTTTGAACACGTGTAGCCGTGTCTAATTCGCCAACGCCCAACAACACAATCCGGCTTGCGTCACTACCGACTGGCGCGACAACTTCAAGCAAGGCACCTGAACCAGCTTTAAAGTCGTTCACTTGAATCGCACGTTCAAGCTGCTCACGGGTATTGCGCGCTAGGCCAGGAATATCCAAGGTTTGGGTATCTGCTGGCACCAAAATAACAATGGTATCTGCTTGCGACATTTCAGCCTGCTGAGTAAAGGCAACATTGGTATTTAGGTAAGAATTTGCTAATGCAGGGGTGGAAGCTAGGGCCAATGCGGCACCAAGCATAAAACTACGGCTTAATTTCATGGTAAAACCCTTGTTGTGAACGAAAGCACTAGCATGCTGGTTTTACGGTTTAATAACAAGTTCACACAGGTTAATCAGCATAGATTATGCGATTGAAAGACAGCTTAACGGTTGCTCTCCGGCAGTGCTTCAACTGGCATTGGGCGATAGAAATGGAAGCCTTGAAATAAATCACAGCCCAACTGGCGCAAGCGCTTCGCTTGCGCGTCAGTTTCCACACCTTCGGCAACAATGCGCAATGACAAGGTATGCCCAAGGGACAAAATCGTTTTAATTAGAATTTGATGATGCTCGTCGGTATCCATATCGCGCACAAAGCTCTGATCTATTTTAAGCTCATCAATAGGCAGGCGGTTTAAATAGCCTAACGACGAATAACCAGTACCAAAATCATCCAACGAGAATCTAACCCCAGCACGTTTTAAGCGTGCCATTTTTTCTATCACTTGCTCTATATCTATCATCAGCATTGACTCGGTAATTTCAAGAATCAACTGCTGCGGCTTTGCGCCAGTCTCGGCTAAGGTAATTAATACCTTTTCAGCAAAATCGATGGCCCGCAGCTGACGCACACTGACATTCACCGAAATAGTCCAATGCTGTCGCAGCGGATGGTGCTGCCACGCCACCAGCTGTTTGCACGCCTGCGCTAAGATTGCATCACCAAGGCGCACAATGTCGTCACTTTGTTCTGCAATAGGAATAAACACACCGGGGCTAATTAAACCTTTGCTCGGGTGTTGCCAGCGAATTAATGCCTCTAAGCCAGCAATTTCGCCTTCCGCATCCACTTTCGGTTGGTAATGCAGCAATAGCTGATCAGTACCAATAGCAGCACGCAGTTCTTGCTGTATTTCGAGCTGTTCGCTGATGATTTGTTGAATATGGGCGTCATAAAAACATTGGGTGTTCCGCCCCGCCTCTTTGGCTCGATACATCGCCTGGTCAGCTTGTTGCAAAATCACGTCGATGTCGCCCTCGCGGCCATCAATCAAGGTAATACCCGTGCTTAAAGTAATGTGCGCCGCTTGTTGTCCTACTTGAAACGGTTCATTTAACAAGCGTTCAATCTTTTGCAGCACCACTTCAACTTGCGCAGCAGCCTTATCTTCTTGAGGCGCCAGCTTAGTAAGTAACACCACAAACTCATCGCCGCCTAAACGCGCCACCGTGTCGTGATCACGCACTAAATTCTCTAAACGCTGACCCACTTCACGCAGCATACGGTCACCTTCCGCATGTCCGTAACTATCATTCAATTGCTTGAATTTATCCACATCGATAAATAAAACCGCTGCAAATTCATGCTTTAGCATCGCTTGCTTAACGGTTTTATCCAGCCGTTGGCGCAATAACCTACGGTTCGGTAATTGCGTTAGTGCGTCATAGTAGGCCAGCAAATTAATTTGCGCTTCTGCGCGCTTGCGTTCGGTAATATCTGCGACCACACCATTCCATAGCTGCCCCTCCTCAGCACTTAATTCACCGGGCACCGAATGCACACTGACCCAACGCTCCGTACCCTCTTGCAACAAGCGACCTTCCCAGTAAAATTCGCGAACATTGCGCGTTGCGTTATCTTGCTGTTGGTAAAAGCTAGCGGCATCTTCAGGGTGCAATTGTTGATATACATACTGAGCCAGTGAGGTAGAGGCGGGAAGCGGCTGTTTTAAACCTAAAATATCGCGAAAGCGCTCACTGGTGTACGTCATTTGATGGCCATGCTCGCGACTAAGCTTAAACTGAAACACGCCAATGGGTATTAGCCGGGTTAATTCATGATACTGCGCAATTGAGTGCTGTAATGCCGTGCGCTGAGTATGAATTTCAAGGTTGGCTTTATTTAGCAATCTCTTAGCGCGTATGTAACCGATTACAGTCGCCGCCCCGAACAATAACCATAACAATAGAGGGGTTACTAAATTTTGCGCCCACTGCCCCACCACCTGACTTAACGGTTTAGATGCCATGACCGTGAGGGCGTACTCTTCCACGTTTTCTATCCAAGCGTAGTGAGGCTTTAACGACCCCAGCGGGCCGCTATTGATGCGGATAAACCCACCGTCAAGATTGAGCACATCACGAATTTCCCGGTTTACTGGGTGGCTAAAAATGTCGTGTAAGGCATTAGCGGATTCAGGCAGCGGTTGCACGTACGCTAAGTGACCATCGTCGCGCACCACACTCAACGCAAACCGGTTCGAAGTTGGCATCCGCGCCCAGCTCGCAGTGCCTCCATCGATTTGGTTACCCGCAGTCAACACCCCCATGAGCACATCGCCCGATGTGTCGTAGACAGGAACCCGGAACGGAATTAGCCACTGTCCCACAGGTTCAAAAAAGTAAGGTTGACCGACTTTAAAGCGCTCATGCTCAATGACTTGCTGAAAGCTATCGCCGGTTACCCCATGGCGCTGCACGTTGAACAAAGGGGCGCGCAATTCACGCGTGCTGGCAGCGACAAAATTACCTTCTACGTCAAGTAAGCCGTAGCCAACCAAGCCCATATCGGTTTCCTGCGCGCGCGCCAAGAAGCGGTCGCCAGACTCGGGGTCATTAAAAACATCGCGATAGGAGAGTTCTTCTGCCATGCCGCGTAATACCAATTCAAAGGTACGCAAATGGCTACGCATACCTTGCGCCATGAGTTGGCTGGTATGCGCTAATTGTTGGCGCGAGTCACTGACGGTCCGTTGCCACGTGTAGGCTGCAATTGCCAGTGCTGCAATAATGAATAGCACTGAAAAAAAGCGCGCAAAAACACGCAACACAGTCACTCTGTCCTGATATGCGGGTAGTGCCGAAAGCGTCATAATTGACCTTGGCTTATTTATTATTCAATTTTTATCAATGACTTAAAAAGCAAGCTAGCGTTTTTGCACTGCTTTAAAGTCGCCCCCTCTACGCAACATAATGTAAATTGACGTCCATTTCTAGCCAGCGTTCTTGCAAAAATGTAAATAAATGTACAGGCTACACGTATATCAGCCACTGTCGCTGAACCATACTCGGAGCAGATCATGAAAAACCATAGCTCACTGATTCAATGGGTTACTGTAGGTGGCCTTGTTACCGCTTTTGCTAGCTTTCCAAGCTTAGCGGCCTCGCCGTCACTCAATTACTTTGGCGTGCATTACCAAGAGCTTCAAGCTGACAATCAAGTCGACTTTGATGGTATCAGCTTCGAAGTATCCGGACGCTTGCGTGACCAATGGCTTTTGAGCGGAAGTTATGCCCAGGTCGAAGGCCCGCGCATCGCTGGCCATGGCAATCTGGATTGGGACATCACCTACGCGCGTTTAGGCTATATTGCCCACCAGCAAGACCGCTTTGTCAGTTATATCGGCCCGCAAGTGCATTACCTAAGTTTTGAGGTGCCAACCAGCTCAAATACCGATAGCGAAACTGGCTTCGGCGCATTCGCAGGCGCTCGCTATATGCTGACCCCACGAGTCGAACTTCAGGGCGAAATCAGTTATAGCAATTTGAGCCACGCCAACAGCAGCTACTTTTTGCAATACCAGGTTGGCTTCCGTGCTTATGTTTCCAATCGCTTTGCCCTTGAAGCGCGCGCACAATTGGGCGACTGGGACGGGTTCATGCTAGGCGGTAGCGTACACTTTTAATTCAATCTAAAGTGTTGATTAAATGTGACAAGCAGCTAAAAGCAGTCTAGATTTACTGGTGAACAATTAACCAGGAGAAGTCTATGACTCCCACTGTAACTCCCGCCCTGATGCTTGGGCTTGCGTGTATATTATTTTTAATGGCCATTATTCTCGGGGTCATGCTGGCCTTTGCTCGCTTTGGCAAGGACGTCAACCCGCCACCAGTACTAGTATGGTGGCACGGCAGCTTCGCTTTAGTCGGCTTTGGTATTTTATTGTATGGCAGCCTGTTCGTTGGCTATCCGATGCTGGCCAATATTGGTGTGGTATTACTCACCTTGGCCGCACTCTTTGGTTTGTGGATGTATTTCAATTTCCACCGCAAGGAAATCTTAATCCCACCAGCGATTGTTTGGGGCCATGGGCTAGTGGCAGTGATCGGCTTTTTACTTATTCTAGCCGGCATGCTGCGCTTACAAGACACCCATATTGAAACCCAAGACCAACCCGCTCGGGCGGCAGTAGAGCATGTTGAACCTGCAGAAAGTTCCTTTACAGCCCATCAAATTACTTAAAAAATTGGTGCGAAATTTAGCCAGCCCCAATAAAACTAAGGCTGGCTTTACGCCCTTAACGCCACTTTTACACTTCTAAACCCTTTCCTGACTTGCGACTGCCCAGTTTTCAGCAACACTTAAGGCACATCCAAAACGAAGGAGTTACATGATGAAAACTAAACCAATGGTACTTTCGACGTTAGCGGCGCTCACCCTCGGGCTTGGAAGCCAAGCAGCGCTGGCACAAGTCTCTCCGAGCGAGACGCCATCGTTTTCATATGTTGAAGCAAAATATGTGGAAAGGGACGAAGCCGACACCACCTTTGACGGTTTCGAAGCCGAATTATCAGCCCGTTTAGGCCAATACATGTTTGTGTCTGGTAGCTACAGCGAAGTATCTGGCAGCGTGACTGGTCTGGGTAGCACTGACTTAGATATCGCCACTGGTCGGGTCGGCTTTATCTTCGGCCAAGATCAGCGCGTCTCTGCGTATGTCGGCCCACAGGTCGCATATATCAAAACCAATTATGGTTTAGGTTCAGATGGTGAGTGGCAGATTGGTGATGAAAGCACCACCGATTGGGGCGCATTCGCTGGCGTACGTGCCATGGTATTACCGCGCATGGAGCTTAACGGCGAAGTCAGCTACATCGACTTTGACCGCGAAAGCCTGACTTCTTACAGCGCAGGTACTCGTATCTACCTAACGCGTAACTTAGCCGCAACTGGACAGCTGCGCATGGGTGATTTAGATGGCTTTACCGTGGGTGTGACCTACGCATTCTAAGCGTGAGGCTTAGCCCAGACTATTCTCCCTATTGGCCCCTCGCGCTCTGCGCAAGGGGCTTTTTTAAAACACACGATACCCAACAGACAGCGCAAGGCCTTGCTGGGCTGAATCGCCCTGAAGCATGATCGATGACTGGCGACCAATATGGAATTTAACCCCTGCATTGAAGTTAATCTTGGTCTCACTGCCTAAGTCGCGCCTACTATTGCGGTGCGCCAAACCAGGCCCTCCAAACAAGGTAACATAACGGTTCACCGTATACGTTGGGCCCGTGCTAAACACCCAAAACTCAGACTGATAACGCACTCGTCGCGCTTCAGGGCGGCCAAATTCGTCGAACTGATAATAACCGTCGTTGCGCCAGTACGATGAGCCAATATTGCCCGACGCGTACCAGCCTGATATTGCACCACGGCCGTCATACGTGCCCGCCCAGATATTCAGGTAACTCGAATCAACGAAACTATTACTGCCAATTGAATTCCCGCCACCAAAGCCTATCGCAAACTTCTGCGCGTGCGCCGCAGGTGCGAGAGCCAGTAAGCCACCCGTGACCAAAACCGTCCAAATTGCTTTCATCAGCGTGCCATTCCCTATGCCATTCAAAGCACTAAAATAGCAGCATTTACCAACGCTGCGCTAGACATGCGACCGCAAATTACCTACAATCTCGCCCGCTTGTGACGTTCCAAGCCCGCAACACCAAACACGCACCACATAATGCGCCCGTAGCTCAGCTGGATAGAGCGCTGCCCTCCGGAGGCAGAGGCCAGAGGTTCGAATCCTCTCGGGCGCGCCATCAAAGGCTTTCAAAGCATTTCCCCTGCAAATTCCATTACTTTTCTTTTTATGAGTTGAGGTCATCCTCAAATCACCCATGACCTTTGCCTAAATTCGCTAAAACTCACCTAAAAAATGCATGTGGCAGATATGTGGCAAATCTGTGGCAGAATTTTTAGGTCGGATTTTTGCAGTGTGAATTTTTGACCTTTACTCTCCATTTCCGTAATGACGCTCTGAGCTGGCTAATATTTGCTCTAATCTGAATAATCTTGTAATGTCGTTGTAGGTCAAGAAAAACTGGCCACCGGTTTATAGTTAATCCAGTATTTTTAGAGCTGCAAATGACATTGGATTTTAGGTGAGCGCACAATAATGACTCCTGCAATTAATATAGCTAAAAAACATCAAATAGGGCACACAGTGCATGAGTACGTTCATGATGCGTCGGTGTCGTCTTATGGTGCTGAAGCGGCAGAGAAACTGGGTGCGCCTGCAGAGCAGGTATTTAAAACCCTGGTGGTGTGTCTTGATGACAGCGAATTGGCTGTCGCCATTATTCCCGTGCTATCCAGGCTTAGCCTCAAACTTGCGGCAAAAGCGCTTGGCGCTAAACGTGCTCTGATGGCTACAAAATCTGATGTAGAACGCTCGACAGGATATGTTCTGGGCGGGGTCAGCCCACTAGGTCAAAAGAAACGCCTGAGAACGGTCATTGATATATCGGCGGATCGCCATACTTCAATCTTTGTTAGCGCCGGTCGCCGAGGGGTCGATCTGGAGCTGAGCCCGAGCGACTTAAAAACGCTGTTAAATGGGAAGTTCGCGGAACTGTGTCAGTAAACTTCATGGAGTCAGTCAGTTGCGCTGGGTCATTGAATTATTTAAGGAAGAACATGCTCCGAAGACTTACCTTGTTACTACTGTTACCTTTCCCAGTATTCGCTGATGTAATCCCCCCGAAAAATCGGAGCAGTCATAAATAGAATGCTCAACTCACTAACAAGGCGGCAAGCTTTTCCATCTGTAGTTGATAAACCTCTAGGCTCTCTTTTTTAAACTTCGCCAAATTCATCAACTTCCATTTTACCGATGGAAATTGATGATAATCATAAACAGACCAGTCCGGTTCTAAGCCGTTAAAACTAAGCAGAAATTGCTTATCCGCCTCGTTCAAACTCCGAGTTACAGTCTCTATTAGCTTGACTCGTGTCGCTTCAAAATCAGCATAAGTAAATACAACATTACTCATGCCTTCAAACTGGTTTTCAAAAGCTGCCCTTTGGTCAAGTAAGTTGGGGGCAAGCATTTCATGTGTTGGTCGATTGCTACTAATCAGTGCGAATAAGAAACCCCGTTTGATTTCATCAGTAAACCCTATGTTTTCCAACAATAGTTTCGTGTCAAAAAGGTCTCGCGGGTGCTGTCTATCCAACGCTGCGCAGATTTTCCCACCGTAAAGCTGACCCAATGGCACCACTGGCATCGCACAGAACACGTTGTATTGCTCTTGTGCTGCTGAACAAAGTGGCAGCTTTTTTGTAGGACCAATTAAGCCGCGCCCAACCATATTCACTTCAACTTTTATTTGAACGCCATACTCACTCATTTGAAGCTTACACACATTCGGCTTGTGCTGAACCCTAATCGTTGCTCGCAACTTATCAACACGATCTTCTATTCGCAGTAGCGCAGCATTGATTGCTGCGAGTGCTTCCGCGCGCACTTCTAACCCAACATAAGTCAAATCAATATCTACAGAAAGCCTTGGCATGTCCTGCAAAAATAAATTGATGGCTGTACCGCCATGCATCGCAAAGCAATCCTCTTTCGCGATTTCCGGCAACACATCGAGTAGCAGCTTTACCTGCCTTTTATAAGCTTCGTTCATTCCATTGACTCCAGTTCTTTTGGTACAGTGATTTGATATTTCGGGATGTAAACACCGCTCGCTGCTATCGCACGCTTACCCGAGCCTAGGTTTACTCTTCCTAAATCAAGATACTTCATCCAATCGTGCTTCGCTTTTTCGGCCAGATATAAAAATAAGCGTTTTACTTTTATTGAATTGCAGGCTTCTAATAACTTTTGTACGGATGCGGGCCGCAAGTTATTGAGGCCCTCCATGAGCTCATAAGCTTCCAGTAACGATTGTGATTTGGGTGCAAGATACAGACACTCCATGATGGCTCGCGCCGGCTCTGATACTTTAACCGTGAACTGTTTATGCGGTATTTCGGTTAAACCGATTTCCGCCGGCAAAAAGCTAGAAAGCGTGCACTTGACGTTAACGCTCCAATCTTGTTTTTTAAACCAAAGAGGCACATGCTCGCCGTGAGCGCCAAATAGCTGCACGTGCTTTGGGGAAAGCTCTAAATAATGCGCCTTGCCTTGCAACCCTAGGGCTGTCTTCCCACCAGGATGTAACGATAAGCCGAGCTGAGTTTGCATGGCGTACACCCCGCCGAGGTAATCCACGTGGTCGCCATAGCGTATTAATGCACCAGCCCCGATGCTGTCAAACCACTGGCTTTTTTTATAGCGTTGCTGCAAATTCAGGCTGTAGCCATTTTCAACAAGCCAAGATGAACAGAGCACGACGCCCAATGGTTGGGAGCTCAGCAGCCGGTTTAATTTTGATGATATATCCGCACTCATGGTACTAACCTGTTAATCATTTCAAACTACAGGTTAGTTTATATTTTCAATTATGTCAGTACTAATGGTGCTAATTTTTATTAAATTTCAAACCCAAAAGCCTATCGATGATTTAGATAGATTGTCATTCCACTAAATACTTCCTGTTCCTTCTGGCCTAAAACCAAGTCAAAAAGGTGGAATTTTTTCCACCTAAAAACTCAGGTTTTTCGGAAGGTTCAGAATTTTTTGTCGCGAGGCAAAGGTCAAAAATTGAAATTTCGGAGTCGGTTTTCTGTGACCAATTTTGTCATTAAACGGTCTCAAAAGTGTCGATTTCGACGCCCAACAAAAAGTCACAACACCGCTTAAGCCCTTACCACGCCTAGCTTTAACGATTTACCACCGAACCCGTGACTGCCCTCCGGAGGTAAAGGTCCGACGGCAAATCGGCGTTGAGAGTAGAAGTCAAAAATTGAAATAAGCGCCCGTAGCTCAGCTGGATAGAGCGCTGCCCTCCGGAGGCAGAGGCCAGAGGTTCGAATCCTCTCGGGCGCGCCATCAAAGGCTTTCAAAGCAATCTCCTTCCAGATTCCATTTTCTCGGCGGGACACTGCAAAGCATGCTCTGACGCTTAAGCAGGCGGTTAAGGGAGAATTGCTGGTGATTGATTGTGATGAACTTTGGCATTTATGCCACCTTGGAACGACACCGCGTAGCAGCCTGATGTCGTTGCAGACCAATGCTGATATCTTTTTTGCGAACGTTAATTTTCGAAACCGCCCCCACGACCTTGGCAACGCCCCAGATATCAGCATTTGTGGCCCTGAGCGGCTATTTGCATCCTTTAGCCACGCTGCCATTTCAAATCCTGGTCAGGGCGTACCGCCGATAATAACATGCGCCAAGCCACGACGAACTCCCAGCCTGGTGCTGCAAACCGACTGCCCTAGCGTACACCTCGACGGTGCACAACTTCTACATGTAAGGCAGGTTGGCGGGCTTGACTTGACACTCCTGCCCATCCACTCATTACGCTTCATGATACCGATGAATAGCAAAGCGAAATTTCAGCTTACGCTGCGGCGTAAAAATTGACAATTTACTCTACAGCGTATACATTTAATTTTTACTCTATAGCGTATACTTCAGATAAATACGCTTCAGCGTATTTGAATGCTTAGTAAGTAAGCATCACACTTTGGAGCAGTCGAATTATGAACATCACACGGCCTGAGCAGCTCAGTACCTTTGTTAAAGAATACCGCACTAAACAAAGCCTAACCCAGGCTGATGTTGCGGAGCTTGTCGGTATTCGGGTGGCAACTGTTTCAAACTTCGAGAACAAACCTGAAACCTGTAAATTAGACACTGTTTTTAGAATTATGGCAGCCCTTAACCTAAAAATTGACATCGCGCCCCGAAGCGAAGCCCCCTCAGCAGGCTCTACTGAATGGAATGAAGGGTGGTAGCGAATGAAGAAGCTTGATCTATATATGAATGGAACCAAAGTTGGCGAGTATACTCAAGCGCGGAGCGGTGCTAATCATTTCAGTTATGACAATCTGTGGCTTGAGTCCCCGGGGCGACGGAGTATATCTTTATCATTGCCACTTCGCGCCGCGGCTTACTCAGGGCCTGAAGTCTACAATTACTTTGACAACCTCATCCCAGATAATCGTGACATTCGTGAACGCATTGTCGCTCGCTTTCGCGCAAAATCAACTGAGCCATTTGATATCCTGGCCGAAATCGGGCGTGATTGCGTCGGGGCTATTCAGCTCATCCCGCACGGCTCGCAAGCACCTGATGTTAAGCGTATTGAAGCTACCCCTCTTAGCGAGCAAAGCGTCGCAAAAATACTACAGGGATATCACTCCAAAGCGCCATTAGGGATGGTAGAAGATACCGCTGACTTTCGTATCTCGCTCGCCGGTGCGCAAGAGAAAACAGCTTTACTGTTTCACCACGGGGAGTGGCATCTACCTCTTGGTGCAACACCAACCACTCATATTATCAAATTGCCCATTGGCGAAATTAAGTCTCACGACCGCGTGATTGACATGACTCACAGTGTAGAAAATGAATACTTGTGTTTAAAAATTGCCGCAGCATATGGATTTGAAGCGGCTGAGTGCGACATCATCGCCCCTGACAATATGAAAGCACTCGCAGTGAAACGCTTTGACCGAAAACTCAGCTCCGACGGCACTTGGATTATGCGGCTACCACAAGAAGATTTTTGTCAGGTCACAGGTACCTCTGCAGCCAGAAAATATGAATCCGATGGTGGCCCAACAATCCTAACAATCATGAATGAGCTTTTAGGCGCAAGCAATCCGGCAAAGGACCGCTACATCTTCATGCGTGCACAAGTTCTGTTTTGGCTATTAGGCGCAACCGACGGTCACGCGAAGAACTTTTCAATTTTTATCAAGCAAGAAAATCAATATAGTCTCACGCCGCTATACGACATTTTGTCAGCTTTTCCAGCTTTAAGTAAAAAGGGGTTGCACGAAAAAGACCTTAAACTGGCCATGTCACTCAGAGGTAGCAAAGGCAGAAAATATGAGTGCCGTATGATCCGTCGTAAACACTTTGTGCAAACCGCAAGGGAAGTAGGCTTTAGCGAAGAGTCCATGCATGAAATACTGGACGAAATGGCTGCGCTAACAGAAGGCGTCATACAGAAAGTTACTGCTGATCTACCCTCTGATTTCCCAAGCTATATTGCTGAACCAATTTTCGAAGGAATGCGCAGATATGCGCGGAAACTGCACGGCGAATATAAGCGTTGACCAACGCAGACCGAGGCCAAGTCTCGAACCATCTCGGGCTCGCCATCAAATGCTTTAAGAGGCTTTCATGTACCAATTCCTTTCATTATTTCAGGAAGTGTAGTAACAATATCTGACTCACTCAATACTGAACATGTGACAAATCGTCTTACTTAAGCAGTTACTAAGCTCGGTAGTTTGTCTAATAAGTTCTGAGTGCTCATAAGACCTTTCCAAAGAAAACCAAAAAGGAATTCAACGTGAATCGTTGTTTTAAAGTCATTGCAGCAGTATGTACGCTCGCCGCTTTCCAGCTTTCGAGTGCGTTTGCGAATAGCACTTCATTTCAGTTCGCTTCTGAAATACTCGACGAAGATATAACGATTCGAGTTGCCTTGCCTGAAAGCTACCCGCATTCAGCCACCTTTCATTACCCAATACTGCTTGTGATGGATGGTTCAACGCAGTTCAATCATATCGCGGGTAACATTGAGTTTATGAGCACCTTTGCGGAAATTCCTGAGCTTATCGTGGTCGGAATAAGTGCTAACAACCGCTTGCTCAACTTCACGCATACAGAATTAGAGCAGTTCGCTGGTCGCTCTGGCGGCGCGGCTCGTTACACTCAGTTTATTGTTGCGGAGCTACTGCCTCAGCTGCGTGAAGACTACCGCATTGCACCTCACACCACGGTCACAGGCCATTCCCTTTCCGGCTTGTACTCGGCCTACCTTGCTCTACACCATGAGCAGGATATACAAGCGGCGATTTCAATAAGCCCAAGTCTATGGTGGGATGATTTCGCGATACTGTCAGACATACACCCGACTCCTGACTCGCCAAATTCGGTGAGTTGGTTCGCGAGTATGGCGACTGAGCCTGACGAAATGGAAGAAGGTTTTGAAAGACTTGAGTATTTACTAGCGAACGCGCAAGCAAGCAATCTGAGATGGGAACTTCGACGATTTGATAATGAAACTCACGACTCTACACCATTAATAGGTAATGTGGTGGGGCTTAGATCGGTGTTTCAGGGGTTCAACGCAGTGCCAGAAGTTGACATCAAATCCCTCGAGCAACTTGAAACATTTTACAGTGAATACGCCGAAGCGTCCGGATATCAAGTACCTATGTCAGTTCATCAGTACAATGTGTATGGACTCAAAGCAACTTATGAAGGCCAGCTCAGTTGGGGAGTCGAAATATTAGAAGCCGGAACCGAGCAATTTCCGTACTCAGAAATCTTATGGGATAGCTTAGCCACAGCTTATAGAATGAGCGATAACCACACATCGGCGTTACATGCGTCCGAAAAAGCGGTCGAGTATGCACGCAAACATGATTCAAAGTATATCAGCGAGATACTTTTACAAAACCGCAGCCTGAAGCGCGCAGCGCAGTAAACCGCTGCAACCTAATCCGCACCCCATACACGACTATAGGTATACACGTTATCACCAAGGGATGAGTCATCACCGTCGGCGGCGACTGCGGCGACCGATAGTTCAAGAGACTCTGCATCACCCGCGCGCCACACAAACTGCCAGCGTGTTACCTTGTCGCCGTCAACCTGCTCTGCTCGCTGTGGCTTACTATGCCCAAGAAAATTGACATTGTCATGTGGCAGGATGAGTTGACCATCACCCATGTCAAACTCACCTACTGACTCGCCAGTGGCAAGATCGCGAAAGGCTAGCTGAAAGCCGCCGACTTGCTGCTCTGGGTCGGTCACCTCCAGTGTTAGTTGATACCACGCACCAGGCACCATTTGTTCAGCTAAACCGTGTAACTCTATGCCACTGGTTTCACGCTTGTCTGGGCCAGCAAAATGGCAGCTCGAACAATCATCGAAGCCCTGACCGCCGGTCAGCTTGGGTTCGGCGCCCTCAGGGAAGGCCAAGGCCGGTAAGGCTGCCGCGAGATAAAAGATTGCGAGGCCTAAGGCCACTCGCGCTTTGGGTTTTACATTCAACATGTATATTGACCTATTGAAACTCATTGCACGCAAGCGAGAAGCTGACGCGCCTCCCACTTGCGTAGCAATGTTGACCTGATCTAGCTGATTGCCTAGTCAGAGATAGTTGCTTGTCCAATGGTGTTGTTATCGGTACCAAACCAAATGGAATGGGTGTCACTATCTACCACCATATGACGAACGCTGCCACCTTCAGTCGGCACCTCAAATGGCTGACTAAATTGTTCAGTCGCTGGGTCAAACGCGACAAAACGGTTAGGCTGCACGCCGGTTTCAACAAACCAGACGCGGCCTTCATCATCGCTGGTCATGGCATACGGACGTGAATTAGCCTCAGATGGCGCACGCCACTCGGTAATCTCACCGTTATTTGGGTTATAACGCCCAATGTAACCGTCTGCGTAATCACCGTAATACACCATACCGTCGTCGGTAACTGCTAAGCGACGCGGACGAGTAGATTCACGTGGTAAATCAATTTCCTTGAGCTCACCGTCAACTACGGTAGCGATTTGATTGGTGCCAAAGAATACAAACCATGGCTGGTCGTCGTGCACAATAACACCGTACGGACGGGCACGTTCAGAGCTTGCGTCATACACAGTAAATTCGTAACTTTGGGTGTCAAAATGACCCACTTGGGCACCACCTTGCACGGTAAACCAAAGGTTGCCGTCGCTGGTGAAATCAAAGGTGTGAACATCACGCGGGCCGTCACCTGGTAATGGAATTTGAGTTATTTCATGGGTTTCACGGTCCACATGGCCGATATGCGCCGCGCGGTTGCCCGCATACCAGCCGCCGCGCTCGTTGACGACCACCGTGTGGGGCGCTGCACCTTCAGGTAAGTCAATCTTCTTAAACTCGCCTGTCGACGGGGTGAAAATACCTACGTAATCACTACGCTGACCCACGTACCAAATCTCATCGCTACTGACCACCCAAGGGTCACGAGCTCGTGGACCTTCAAAAGGCACGTCCCATTCCTGAAAATTTAATGACACGTCAACATGGTTGTTGTCACTTGCAAGCGCGCTTGCAGAAAGACCTAAACTAAGACAAGTAGTCATGGCTAAAGCTGTTTTCATATCCAACCCCTCTCTCAATATTATTCGCATCGGTTAACTATACGACCCCATGCAGTGCCCAGAGTTTAGTTAATAATGTGTTAAACCACCATGTAGTTAAACGCAGCACAAATCTTTTGCATACAATCACAGTGCTCAGTAAAGTGGCTGTTCAAAGGTCAAAATTTATCCATTAAGGACGTTTGCAGCAAAAAGGGAATCTCATGCTTGCCAAAACTTCACTACTTCTCGCCACACTGGTGGCATCTTCATCGGGCTATTCAGCTGTTTCATGTACTGATACCCAACAAGATTTGCTGCACTTCGCGACCACGACACAGGCGCTACACCCGCGTATTGCAAGTGTATGGCCCAAATTTTGGGACGAAACTACGCCGTTTATTGTTTATAACCTTGATGGCGAAGCCGTACTGTTTACACACAATGAACCACTTCCTGACTATCAGAAGCTCTCCGACCACTACTATTACTACGCGGAACGACTCCCGAATATTACCGACTTTCATTTTTACATTAATTATCCGCTGCCCAATGATCAAGTCGCAACCGCCGCCATGCTAGGCGGCGTTAACTCTGACGAGCTAGACGCCCGCGAGACCTTAATACATGAAGCTTTCCATGGTTATCAACGTAGCGCATTTGCCGACGTAGAGCGCAGTCAATTCCTCGACCCCGCGCAACTGAATGAAGCCCCAACCCGTGCTTTGCTAACGTTACAGCTCGCACTTGCAAAACAAGCACATGCCAGCCGCGAGCTTGAGCACATTCATGATTGGTTAATTGTGCGCGTGGCCTTGAATCAGCTACTTGCCCCACAAGTAGCTAGTTACCTTGGTGACATCGAACGTATTGAAGGCTCGGCGGAGTGGGTGGGGCTGCAAGGCACCTATGGGCAGGATTATCGCGCACAGTTAAGCTATTTGTTTGATAGCCTCCCCGCTGAGGTCGATATAGCCGCGCACGTGCGCCGTTTAGCCTATGCGACTGGAGCAACATTGATTAGCCTGATGGATGAATTCGCCGCGCCTGATACCGACTGGCGCCATGAGATGGAGCAAGGTAAAACGCCCTATGAGCTCGCACTTGAAGTGTTTTCAGTCGCCCCGGACGCAGCACTTGAAAAGTTTAATCACGTACTCACCCAATATGACTTCTCCAGTTACTTAACCCGCGCGCAGGCGTCTCAATCTAAGGCTGTCACGCTTGCTGACATTAAAGCTTCGCACCCCTATCGGCTAGATATTCATGTCCCTATCCAGATAAACGAGGAAACGGCTGGTTTCCACACTCATTTTTCTGCGGGTCAGGCCGGCTTTCACCAGCTTTCACCATCCGTGATTTTCTTACCCGAAGCGGCTATGTTTCAATTGGATATTCCGCAAATAACAGCCGATATTCGTAGCGCGCCTCTGCTGTTTGATATCAGTAAGTTTCGCTTTCAGGTTTGGAGTCACACGCCAATCACCACTTTGGATGATTTAAATGCCATGGGCGAATTAGACCTCAAATTTGGTGAATCTAAAATTTACGCGCCCATCAATTGGCAAGTTGAGTCTTCATCCACCGATGCGCACATACACATCACTTTGTCGCCAGAAGTGAGTGATTAGCGCGTGCAAGTGTTAACACGGTGCGAGAAAAAATCTCGCCCGCACCACTGGCAATTCTGTCAAATTTACGCCAACATAAAAAAGAGCGTAAGCTTTATATATTCATCTTGTCGGAGTGCCCCTAGGGGCTGAGACCGTTCACGCGGGATCCGTTGAACCTGATCAGGCTAATACCTGCGAAGGGAACAAGTTGCATCAGGCCATACCTGGTTCGTATAAAGGTAAATTAGGCCTGTTTTGTTGCTTTTAACACACTCCTGACAAGCAAATTTTATCTACATTTAGGTATTTGCTATGTCAACTTCTGAACACAATCCGTTATTTTCACGCCAATCTATCCGTGCTGTATGCGACACCCCACCACGTAATAACCGTGAACGTCGGCAGCAGGCTCAGCGCTTTATTGAAGAACTATCGGGCCATTTTTACCCGGCGTCCAGCCGTATTTATTTAACCGGATCACGCGATGATATTCGTGTTTCTATGCGCCAGGTGGCGTTATCTGACACTATGTCGGGCACGCCGGAATCACCTGTGCGCACGCCCAATCTACCTGTGAACCTATATGATACTTCAGGCCCTTATGGCGATAGTGTAGCGCATATTGACGTACAACAAGGTTTGCCACCACTGCGCCGCCCATGGATAAACGAGCGTGCAGCAGACCCCACCCCAACCCAGCTCTATTACGCGCGACGCGGGGTCATTACCCCCGAGATGGAATTTGTAGCTTTGCGTGAAAGCATGGGAGGCACACACATTAGTCCTGAATGTGTGCGCGATGAAATCGCGGCGGGCCGCGCAATTTTACCGTCGAATAAGAACCACCCTGAAGCTGAGCCGATGATTATCGGACGCAAGTTTTTAGTCAAAGTGAATGCCAATATTGGTAACTCAGCAGTCACTTCATCGGTGGAAGAAGAAGTCGAAAAGTTGGTTTGGGCGGTGCGCTGGGGTGCCGATACTATTATGGATTTATCAACGGGACGAGATATTCATACCACGCGGGAATGGATTTTACGCAATAGCCCAGTACCGGTAGGAACCGTACCCCTTTATCAAGCGTTGGAAAAAGTAAACGGGATAGCCGAAAACCTGAGTTGGGAAATGTTTCAGCAAACGCTAATTGAGCAAGCAGAGCAAGGCGTCGATTACTTCACCATTCACGCTGGGGTATTGCGTGACTTCGTGCCAATGACGGCTCAACGCGTGACTGGCATTGTGTCGCGTGGTGGCTCTATTATGGCTAAGTGGTGCATGAGCCATCAAAAGGAAAACTTCCTATACACCCACTTTCGGCAAATATGCGAGCTTTGCGCACGCTATGACATATCTTTGTCATTAGGTGATGGTCTCCGCCCTGGCTCGATTGCAGATGCCAATGACGAGGCGCAGTTTGCTGAGCTTCGCACCCTGGGTGAATTGACCAAAATCGCTTGGGAGTATGATGTTCAGGTGATGATTGAAGGGCCCGGCCATGTGCCGATGGATAAGATTAAAGCCAATATGGACGAGCAACTTAAGCACTGCCATGAGGCACCATTTTATACCTTGGGGCCACTTACCACGGACTTCGCCCCCGGTTACGACCACATCACATCAGGTATTGGTGCAGCCATGATAGGTTGGTTCGGGTGTGCCATGTTGTGCTATGTCACACCCAAAGAGCACCTCGGTTTGCCAGACAAAGAAGACGTTCGCCAAGGGCTCATTGCCTACAAGATTGCAGCGCATGCAGCAGATCTAGCCAAAGGGCATCCCGGGGCACAAGTGCGGGATGACGCGTTGTCGAAAGCTCGTTTTGAGTTTCGCTGGGAAGACCAATTTAACCTGGCGCTTGACCCTTTTACTGCCCGTGCATACCACGATCAAACCTTGCCGCAGGATTCCAATAAGAGCGCACATTTTTGCTCCATGTGCGGCCCTAAGTTTTGCTCAATGCGAATAAGTCAGGAGGTACGCGAGCAAGCAGCTATGGCTTCCCGAATTGCGATCAAAGAGGCGCAGGTATGATATCTAAACGCTCTATTTGCTGGACTATTGCTGGCTCCGATTCGGGCGGCGGTGCCGGTATTCAGGCAGATATCGCTGCGATACGGGCGTTTGGTGCGTATCCATGTAGTGTTATCACTGCAATTACCGCGCAGAACTCGCTGACGGTTAGCCATATTGAAGCGACTTCGCTGACGATGTTCAAAGCCCAGCTAAGCGCTCTTTTGGAGGACTTACCCCCTCAAGCTATTAAAGTCGGCATGCTGCCAACGGTGGAGCAAATCACTCACTTCGCGCTGTTTTACCAACAGAGCTTACAACCAACGCCACTGATCATTGACCCAGTGGCGATAAGCGCCAGCGGTAGTCGCCTAACCGAGCATCATGCGCTGCAAGCTACGCTGCAGCATCTGCTACCTCTGGCTACCTTGGTGACACCGAATATCGCGGAGCTTGAATTACTTTGCGGACACCCGATTGATAGCGACACGAGTTTGCTGGAAGGCGCTCGTTTCCTTATTCAGCTAGGTGCTAACGCTGTGTTGGTCAAAGGGGGGCATGCACATTGGCAGGGTGAGCAAGCATGTGATTATTTTATCAGTCAGGATTTAGCCTTTTGCCTTCAGCAGCCGCGAGTGTGCACAGCCCACACTCATGGCACCGGTTGTAGCATGGCATCAGCTATTGCTGCAGCCATGGCTCTCGGGGACCCGATTGAAGATGCCATAGTGCAAGCCAACGCTTACATCGCTGCTGGCTTGGTAAAAGCGAAGGCAGTTGGAAGCGGGCCTGGCCCCGTCGCGCATACGCAATTGCCCACTCCTGCTCGCTACTTTCCATCGCTTCAAACCCTCTGGCCTCTCATTGGCGATACGCCGTCAATAGCTCAGCAAGCCTTTGCCCCTGTAGAGACCCAACAACTTGGTTTGTATCCAGTGGTGGACAACGTTGAGCGGCTGCGCAGCTTGCTGGAGTTGGGGGTAACCACATTGCAGCTACGCATTAAGCATCAAGCTGATGTTGATATTGAAGCGGCTGTTTTGCAAGCCACACAGCTTGGCAACCAATATCAAGCTAGAGTGTTCATTAATGACCACTGGGCACTTGCTTTAAAATACCATGCTTATGGCGTCCATTTAGGCCAAGAAGACTTACAACAAGCCGATTTGGCCGCACTTCAACAAGCCGGCGTGCGCTTAGGGGTATCCACCCATGGCTATTTCGAATTATTGAACGCGCTGCGCTTACGCCCTTCGTATATCGCTCTCGGGCATGTATTCCCGACCCCAACCAAGGTGATGAAAAGCCGTCCTCAGGGGTTAAAGCGACTCCGTCACTATGTGCAAATCTCAGCCAATGTACCAACGGTTGCGATTGGCGGTATCAATCTCGATAACGCGACAGAGGTCGCTAACTGTGGCGTTGGTAGCCTAGCAGTAGTGCGAGCTGTTGGCGATTGCGAGAGTGACCAGCTTGCCACCACTGTGGAGGCATTCAACCGTGTTATCTGATCATGATTTTCTACGCTATAGCCGGCAAATTATGTTGCCTCTATGTGGAGAGCTCGGAATAAAAACTTTAGCCAAAGCAAGGGTCGTTGTCATCGGGGCCGGCGGCCTGGCGACCGTGGTTGCGCCCTACCTTGTGGGCGCGGGTGTCGGCTACTTAAGGCTATGCGACGATGACATTGTGAGTGTAAGTAACCTACCTCGGCAATGGCTTTATAGTCCGGCGCATATTGGCCAGCAGAAGGTTCGGGTGATGGCCGCGCAACTTAAAGCATTACAACCGGCTGCACAGGTCGAAGCGATACCTGAGTATGCGGACAACAGCAACCTGTGCCGCTTGATGAGCGGCGCAGACCTTGTACTGGACTGTAGTGACAATATGACTACGCGTCAGTTAGTTAATGCGTACGCGATGGATGCAGGTGTCGCGCTGGTGAGTGCTGCGGCGATTGGGCTTCATGCCCAAGCCGCGGCTTTTCAGCCAAGCTTGTGCGGACCGCACGGTAACCATGGGTGCTACCGATGCTTATATCCGATAGATAGCCAGCGAGCGGGTAATTGCCAAAGTGAGGGCGTTCTCGGCCCAATGGTTGGCATGGCTGGATGTTATCAAGCCGCGTTGGCTCTGCGCATTTTATTGGGTGACCCGAACGTGCCTTGGAGCCAACTATGGCGGCTTGATAGCACACTTGGTGAGCATCAATTGTTGCGCATTCAGCCTGATCCATCTTGCTCGGTTTGCGGCCATGTAAGCCACAGCAACGCATCCAGCGACGATTCATCAATACCTAATTCCGGAGTTTGAAATGCAAATTCTAATTAATCAAAGACCAATCCACTGCACCAGCCATGATACGCTTGATAGCGTCCTCAATGTATTTGCCCAAGGTAGCGGTGTTGATATTAATGACATCGCTGTGGCCGCTGACAATACGGTGATTCCAAGGTCGCAATGGGCTACATACGCGTTAACTGCAAACGCCTCGTTTTCGGTGTTTGTCGCTGTCGCGGGAGGTTAAGCATGCTCAGCATCGCAGATACTCTTTTTCAATCGCGGTTACTCACTGGCAGTGGCAAGTTTGCCAGTCCAACGCTGATGCGCGACGCAATTGGCGCCAGCGGCAGCCAGCTTGTTACCTTGGCGCTAAAAAGAATCGAACAAGGTCAGACACCCGATCGCACACTGTCCGAGCTGCGTCAGCTCAACGTGCAGCTTTTACCGAATACATCGGGCGCTAAAACCGCGCAGGACGCCGTGTTAGCAGCAAAAATTGGGCGTGATCTGCTCGGCACGCACTGGGTGAAACTCGAGATACACCCCGACCCTAGGTATTTGCTACCCGACCCCATCGAGACACTTAAAGCAGCGGAGGAATTAGTGCAATTAGGCTTTGTGGTGCTGCCCTATTGCTCCGCTGACCCAACCTTATGTTTACGCCTGCAGGAAGTTGGTTGTCATGCGGTCATGCCGCTAGGGTCGCCAATTGGCTCTAACCAAGGCCTGCAAACTCGCGACTTTTTACGCATTATTATTGAACAGTGCACAGTGCCCGTCATTGTCGACGCCGGCATCGGCGCACCCAGCCATGCAGCGGAAGCTTTTGAACTTGGCGCCGATGCCGTATTGGTGAATACCGCGATTGCTTGCGCAAGCGATCCTATCGCGATGGCGCGAGCATTTCGCCTCACTTGTGACGCCGCCATGCTTGCGCGAGAAGGAAGGATTTCATCGCCTGCTCTCCAAGCGCGTGCGACCAGCCCGTTGACTTCATTTTTGGAGCGCTGATGACTGATATACCTGATCTCATTCAACATGCGGGCAAACCTGGTTTTGTCATGACAGTGCAAGATCTCAACGTGCTACTAAGTGAGCAGGCGCAACCGCACCTTGAACTGATGGCACAAGCCGCTGCGACGCTCACGCGTCAGCGATTCGGCCATACAATGCGCTTATTTATCCCGCTTTACCTGTCAAACCTGTGTGCCAACGATTGCACCTATTGTGGGTTTTCTATGAGCAATCGTATTCGACGCACTACACTTTCCATGCAAGCGCTCGAAGCGGAGTGTCAGGCACTTAAAACCCTTGGGTTCGATGCTATTTTACTCGTCGCTGGGGAACACGAACGCCAGGTTGGGATGCCCTACTTTCGCCAAGCATTGACGGTCGTGAAGCGCTACTTTTCGCATATCGCTCTGGAAGTTCAACCCCTTAGCCAAGCTGATTATGCTGAATTACGCCGCTATGGCTTAGCAGCGGTCTACGTGTATCAGGAAACCTATCAACCTGAGGCCTATGCTCGCCATCATATCCGCGGTAAAAAAACGGATATGTCATGGCGATTGCAAACACCGGATCGTGCTTGTGCTGCGGGTGTCGATAAGATCGGTTTAGGCGTGTTACTGGGTCTGGCTGATTGGCGTGCCGATGCACTCGCCTGTGCCCGACATTTGCGCTACTTACAACGCACATACTGGCGCACGCGTTTCGCCCTCGCATTTCCGCGTTTACGCCCTTGCGCTGGAGGGATTGAAAGTCAGCACCTTGTGAATGACCGCACGCTTACTCAATTGATTTGCGCGTTTCGTCTTTTTGAACCAAACCTTGAAATCAGTTTATCAACGCGGGAGCCCGCAGCTTTGCGCGACCATCTCATGTTATTGGGCATTACGCATATGAGCGCAGGGTCGAGAACGCAACCAGGAGGCTATGCTGATCAAACCATTGCATTGGAGCAGTTTGCAACCAGCGACCCGCGCAATGCGAGGGATATGGCAACAGTGCTAGACAAACATGGCCTTGAACCCGTCTGGACTGACTGGCATCAGGTGTTCGCTTAAAAGCAGTTAACAATACATTGGTGCACTAGCTTGAATCAACGCGCCGACCGCTGGCGAATATATTGTTGATGTAACGCTTGCATGCGAGGTAGTTAGGTTTTATCGCGGGAATTGACCCGATTGCCGTCTTCACGAAGCCGTTTGCCTTGCGCATCGACAAGTACTGAGCCAAACGGCGCATCACCTGCGGCAAGGGCCTCTTCAGCCAATTCGACACAGCGCAGCAGATGTTCATTCACAGCGAGCACATCCTCAGTCAACATGACTACCCTCCATCACGCGCCGCGCGGTATTCAAATCACTTGGCTGTAGCAATAGCATCAGTTCGGGCTGCTGAATTAGTAGCTCAGCCTCATCGCTCAAATAAGTTAGCAGCTGCCGTCCGGTCAGGCGCACCAAAGGTGCACGCGCTTCACTGCGAAACGAGCGTAGGCAGTCTTCATCTTCAGCGGCAAAGGCAGTGCCTGTGACGTATTTGATATCTCTTGGCCGCAATTGGGCAAGGTTAGTTGTGCGCTTGACGATAATAAGCAGCTGCGAGTCAAGAAACTGTTGATAAAACTGGGCTTGTACGTGTTTCGGCGATGCCGCAAACGCTGGAATTTGTTGCAAAGCGACGGCCCCTTGATAGCGCGCACGCGGGCCAAGGAACATAGTTTTGGCGTAGCTCTCTAGCGGGTGTAGCTGATCTGGCTGAGTGCGCAGCGCCTGACTCGCAGGCTTAGAGTTGTCGAGCTGGTTAAATAAAGGCAAGTGTCGAGTGAGCTTGTCGGCGTAGCGCGCAAACGCGAATAACCCAAGCAACATACCGAAGGCCATGGGAAACGCTTGTGGAGGAATGCCTCTGGGGTGTGCTTCGCGCACGCGCTGCCAGTCTGCAGACGAAGGGCCGATTTCGAGTACGCTCGTCAGCAGGCCAAATAATGCGAGAGTGATGACAAAGGGTACCAATGCCACCAATACGGCACCAACTTGCGGCCAGATACCGATACCACGGCGGTTCAAGTAGCGCTGATCAAGCCATTTCCATACTGCCCAAGGATAACCCAGCATGCCGATCGCCATTGGGATAACAATCACAGTACCGAAAAATATGTCGAGTATCATGGCACGTCCTTTTGACTCAGCTCGATTGGATATTCGCTCCTATGCTACCTGCGAATGGGCAAATTTTTTAGTGTTGGTAACTAAATAATGCGTTAAAAGCGTGCCGTGCTTGCATTGAACATGGCGTCGCTTAGCAAACCAAAATGCTCGAACCTATAGTCAGCTAGATGCACATAGTCAGGTAGCTGTTGGTAATTAATCAAACATGTTGCCATGCCTGCATTGCGACCCGCTTGAAGGTCGTATTTATAATCACCCACCATCATGATGGCATCGCTCGGCAAGTCAAATTGCTGTGCAATCGCCAATAATGCGCTAGGGTCAGGTTTTGGTTTGGATTGTTCACGGGTGACGACATGGCTAATCGGAATCCCGTTGCGGGTCACCTTAATGTGCGTTGGCTGCGCTGAATTGCGAGTCACTATGGCCATTGGTATCTTGGCAAGCGCACACTGGTGAATAAATGACTGCGCGTTCGGCATCCAATCACTACTGTGCGCATCGTCAAGTTCATGCTGAAATACTAGCGCTTGAGCCTGCTCCCGCTCGTTAGCGGGAAGCGCGGCTAAGTAATCCAGAATATCTTGCTGTGGTGGGCACCCAATATCACGGCGAATAGCGTTGAAGTCTAACGACGACGACACCAACGTGCCGTCCAAATCGAAAATAATACCCTTGATATGCTGCACGCATTTACCTCTCACGCTAATCAATATGCATTGATTACGCGGTTTAGCGTGAAGTGGATTTCGGGCCTGAACGCTGGCCTCGGCTGCGACGCGAGGGTTTATTCGCGGGCTTACCATCGGCTTTTGCAGTTGGCTTACCGGCAGGCTTACGTGGCGGTCTTTGGCCTCGCGTCGGTGCTGGTGTCGTGCCCGTCAACTCAACCTTGTCAAAGCCTTCAAGTTGGCGCGATTCAATTGGCTGGCCAATCATTTTTTCTATCGCTTTCAGAGTTTTAAATTCTTCGTCCATCACCAACGAGATGGCATGTCCGACTTGGCCTGCTCGACCTGTGCGCCCAATACGGTGTACGTAGTCTTCTGCCACCTGAGGCAAGTCATAGTTAATGACATAAGGTAATTTATCAATATCAATGCCGCGTGCTGCGATATCTGTCGCCACCAAGACTTGCACCTTACCCGCTTTGAAGTCCGCTAAGGCTTTGGTGCGAGCGCCCTGGCTCTTATTGCCATGAATTGCGGCGGCTAGAAATCCATCGCCATCAAGCTGCTTCACCAACCGATTCGCACCATGCTTTGTACGCGAAAAAACAATCACTTGCGGAATATTCAGGTTGCGCAGGATCTGCATCAACATGCGCGGCTTTTGGCTTTTTTGCGCCGGATACATGATCTGCTCAATTCTTTCGGCAGTGGTATTGGCTGCGGCAACGGACACTTCAACGGGGTCGTTGACTAAGCCTTTGGCGAGTTTGCGGATATCATCGGAGAACGTCGCCGAAAACATCAGGGTCTGGCGCTTTTCTGGCAACAGCTTAATAATTTTCTTAATATCGTGGATAAAGCCCATGTCGAGCATGCGGTCGGCTTCATCAAGCACCAGCATTTCAAGCTTTGGAAAACGCACGGCATTTTGTTGATACAAATCGAGCAAACGCCCTGGCGTTGCAACTAGAATGTCGACGCCTTTGCGCAGCTTCATCATTTGCGGATTAATTTTTACCCCGCCAAACACCACCGCGTAATTCAGGGGTAAGTTCGCACCGTAAGTAGCGACACTTTCGCCTACCTGCGCCGCCAGCTCACGCGTCGGGGTCAAAATTAACACTCGTGCTGTGTTTGGCTTAGCGCGCTCGTTAGCTTTTAGCATTTCTAAAATCGGAAGGGTAAAACCTGCGGTTTTACCGGTGCCTGTTTGCGCCGCAGCCATCAAGTCTTTACCGGCTAACACCTCGGGAATCGCTCGTTGTTGAATAGGGGTTGGCTGGGTATAACCTTGACGTTCAAGGGCGGCGAGAATTTCAGGGCAAAGTCCGAGTTCAGAAAAATTCATGTATATATGTGCAACTCAATAATGATAAGAGCGCGTATTCTACTTCAGACTGGCCTTCACCGCATGTCATTTAACCAGATTGTCCCTTAATCAACGCTGAGTACCTCAAAGTTACGGTCTAATTCAACTTTGGGTCCACTGATAGCATCGTCAAAATCGGCAAACCGAACATCGTGAAATTTCACCGTGTAGCCGCCATCATTTGCAGACTCAATGAGTGCGTATGGGTAACGTGACCAGCGCAGAAAATTCTGCGCTTCTGAGGTGTTAGCAGCGCTTTGGGTGCGTGGGTCTTGGATTAAACTAGGTAATTCCGACGGTTCCAGTTCCAATCGCGGACTACTTAGCCAGTTCCATTGGCCAGTCAAGTAAGCGTCATCGGTTTGCACTATCACCGTGCCGCGCAGAGGGTTCACTGCCACCGGGCCAACCATGACGTCGGTTACCGCAATACCTTGCGCCGTGGCGATAGCATGGACTTGCATGCGTGCTGCTGCGGAGCTGGCAATATTCAAACCGATGTAGGCGGCAGTGACAATGAGTACCACGCGCGAAACAGTGGCAGTGCGTCGTGCGCTCATTTGCTGCAAAGGCCAACGCCAACGTATCAATACCAGTGTGAAGAGCACAAGCAGCCATAACACGCGTGCGGTGGGGGCGACCAATTCGCTCAGAAACATAGGTAACGACAGCAAGATAGCCAGCACCGTCCAAGCCACCAGCGTCAGCCGCCGTGCAGACCAAGTGACGAATGTAACACCGCCGAGCATCAGCCACAGCCATGGGTCAATGATGAACATAGCGTCGCCGTAAAACCAACGGTCGTCGAAAGGCATCAGTAGCCTTACACCATAGTTATTCAGCCAATCAAAAAAGAGGTGTAATACAACCCCAAGTGCAGTGAACAAAAACAACTGAACAGCTTGAGCGGGTTCAGCTGCAGGATTTCGGGGCCGTCGCACCCACTTATCCCAGAGTAATAATAAGCATGTCACCAACAATGGAAAGACGAATACAGCGGCGATGCCATGGGTCAAACCGCGGCGATGTGCAAGCGCCGCGTATTCATCCAGCATAATGACACCGTCGATATCGGGTATCACAGCGCCAATCACCAAGGCTGCGGTCGCCAATGGTGTCACTCGGCGTAAGCCCGCTGCCGCTATGGCTGAGCCGCTGAACGCGTGCGCTACTGGATCCATGTATCTTTTCCTCTTGCTATATCTTTAGCTCGCTTTGCAACCAGTGTACCTGCACACCAAGCTCCAGAGCAACGCACGCAATGCATCATTATGGGTTACTCAACCTGAAGAATTTCGGGCATATGCTCCGCTAACCACTGGCGTACTGAAGGGATTTGCTCGACTGGGAATAGAAGCGGGCTGACAATGCGATGGGTATCAATAAAGTGAAGGTATGCCCAGTTGTCGTCACGTTGGCCAACGGCGATTCGGCCGAGCTTAGCAATGGGCGCTTCTTCCATACCAACTCGCAAGACGCGCGTACCTTGACGCATTTCAATGTGCAGCATCGCTGGCATATTACGTACTTTGTCAGTCTGCTCTTGGGCGATAAAAAGGTGATCTGGGAACACCAACGCGGCCCACAGAAAACCGGTGGACGCGATGAAGTGCGCAGGCATCCAACCCAAGCTCCCTGCCGCAGCGAACAAACCCAGCAGTACAGCTAGTCGCACGCCCCAAGGAATTCGGGCTAAACGTGCGCGATATCCGCGTTGTGGTAATGCGTAGACATGGCGTTTGTAAGCCGCTTTACGACGTTTAAGTGCGCGATTAAGTTGTTTAAAAGGCATCATGGCCTTCCTGTTTTCATTATCTTAAACCGCAGCATATCCATTTTTTGGCCTGTGGTCACCACCAACCATGTGCGGCCCACATCCACACGGCCATCGCCATCATCATCAGGTTTTCGGTCAATGACACAAAGCCTAGCGGAACTTTACTAGAGCCCCCGACACACGCACATTTAAGTTCACGTTTGTCGATATACACAGCTTTGAATACCGAAAATGCGCCAATTGTGCCGATAAATAGCGCAATCGGAATTGAAACCCAGTTGAGTAACCCGCCGAGCATCAAAATACCGGCCAAACCCTCAGCGTAGGGGTACACGTAGCTGTAAGGCACCCAGCGACGCGCCAATACGTCATAATTGACGAACATATTGGAGAAACTCTCGACGTCCTGCAGCTTTAATAGCGCCAGCACAACCATGGACAGTGCAATGAACCACTCCACAGTTTGGATTGATAAACCTGCGCTACCATAGAAACCCAGGCTAAGCGCGATAGCACTCAGCGCGGTTAGGCTAAACAATACCGCCACCGGCCGGTACGTCGTGGTATTTGGGTCGCGCAATGGCCGGCCAATGTACTGGCGCACGGCTTCGTAGCCACCAATGCGCTGACCATTAATAAAAGTCTGTGGCGTGGTGTTCACGTGATGTTCAGCCTTAAATGCGTCCACTTGCTCACGCGTGGTTAAAGGCTGATCTTCAACTTGGTAACCGTGACGTTTCAGAATGTCCACTGTTTTTAGGCCAAACGGGCACTGATGTTTGGCCATCTTCATGCGGTATACCACCGCTTGTTTTTGCGTGTCGCTCAATTCGTCTTCCTCCTCTATCCGCGTGCAGGACACTTTATCATTTATCGTGCATCTGCTTAGTTGCATATACGATAGCCGCAATGACTACGGCGATAGCTAAACCAAAATATAACGTATCAAGAGAGGCGCCAACTTCAACCGCATGCTCGAGAAATAAGATGGCAAGAATCACGATGGTGACATGGAGCAGGGTCACTTTAAGATCATGAAAGTCATTAATTCGCAGTACTTTAATAAAGTTCGATTTCGGTATGTTATCACGCTTGATAAATAGTCTGAATAGAGAAATGGCGATAATTTGAAATGTTAATGCAATCAGTAAGATATCGAGCACTTTAAGTAAGCCCACTGCCAACCGCTTACCCTCATCAGCACTACCAATTGGGCGCGTGAAAAGATCCAACACTAGATTCCACACCACGACCACCGTACTTAAATACAGCATAAGAGCCGACAGCATCGACATGGCGACGATAATAAACACCAAAAATCGACTGCTATTAAAAGCTCGCTCTAACATACTGCCCACCCCTTACCCATAAGTTTAAACCTGTGCCAATTGGCTCGCCAGTAGCGGAATATACACAATCACGTTCAGTGGGAAGGTTACCCCTAATGCCGCTAACATCGCTTTGGCAATGTCCGCGTCAGGAATTGCTGCGCGAATGGCAGCGGGGGCTGCAATATAAGACGCGCTTCCACTTAAGGCAGCCAAAATTAGAATACTGCCAACTGGTAAGCCTAGGTAAAAGCCTAATAATAGTCCAGGCCAAATCAGTAACATCGGGATAGCCGCAGCGAACACAATTAATTTCCATTGCGCCCATGGAAATGGCCGACAAATACGTGCGGTCGTTAGGCCCATTTCGAGTAAAAATAGCGCCAGCAAAATCGTGAACCCATTACTGACCAAGGTTTCAATTGAGCCTAGCCCTTGTGGTCCATATATCCAGCCGATCACCACCCCACCCATCAGCAAAATAACCCCGCGGCTGGTAAATGCCTCGTGCCAAATTGCCGACATACGTGCGCCGCTGCCGTTTTTACCATTGCGCCAGTGATAATACGCTAGCATCAGAATAATCGCAGGGAGTTCGAGAATGACTAAGTACAATGTCGCATCAGCGGCAATCGGTAACTGGAAGCTATTGGCTAACGCCCAAGCGACCGCAAAGGTCCCTGCACTCACCGACCCATAATGCGCAGCCAAGCTGATGGCGTCGACTTGCTTCAAGCCCACCACATATTGCAGGAGCGGTAGCAACGCAATCGGTATTAGTAAGCCTAGCAACATAATGCTGAATAAGTGCGACCAAATCACCGAATCGGCTTCAGCATAGAGTGCTAAGCCACCTTTAATACCGATACTTAGCATCAGTAAGATAGTCAGGGTTTCGTATATTTGGCCGGGCACTTTTAAATCAGATTTCACAATACCGGCAATCAGACCTAGAACAAAAAATGCGACGACGATATCTGGCATACAGAACCTTGTTTGGTTGGGTTAGCGTTCAGGTGCGCCATTATGCGGGCTTGACAACTTAGTTAAAAATCAATATTTGTAGCTATACATATAGACATTTATCTATGGGTTAACGTATGTTGCGCCACCTTAATTTCCGCTTGTTACAAGTCTTTATTAACGTGGTCGAGCATAAGAGTATTTCGGCCGCAGCGCGTCAATTGCACCTAACCCAACCCACAGTATCCGCGCAAATCCGCAAGCTCGAAGCGCTTTTTGGGGTCACCTTGCTGATTCAGGAAGGCCGCTACATGCTACCCACCCCTGCTGGCGAGTATCTGTATCAAGCTGCAATGGACGTCAACGCGCGTATGCTTGGTTTGCAGCAGCAAATATCCGGGGTTAAAGCAGGCACCAGTGGGGTATTGAAAATTGCATTGGTTAACACTGCACAATATGTATTGCCGCAGATAGTCGCGCGTTTTAACCAGCATTACCCCGACGTTGAAGTGGACCTAAGCATTGGTAATCGTGAAGCTACCTTGCAGCGCTATCGCCAGAATAAGCATGATGTGTATATTTTTAGCCACCCGCCAACGGACTCTGAGGCCGACGCGCAAGCGTTTATGCGCAACCAGCTTGTGCTGATTGCACCTCCCGACCATTGGGCATGCAAACAGCGTCAGGTCGACTTCAACCGCTTGCGCCAAGAACGCTTTTTATTGCGCGAGCAAGGCTCTGCAACGCGTATGGTATTTGACAGCTGGTTAGCTGGCCGTGGTATTCAACTCGAACACCGCGTACAGATAGAAAGCAACGAGGCCATTCGCCTCAGTGTCGCCACCGGCCTGGGTATCGCGGTGGTGTCTGAGCACATAGTAGATCACGGCAGTGACCCACTATGTGTGCTGGATGTGAAAGACTTTCCCCTGCCCGGCCAATGGTACATGGTGAGCCGCAAGGACAGCCTTAATCAGGCTTTAATTCAGCGTTTTAAAGCGCTCGCATAAGTACAGTTAAGAGGTACAGTTAATCAAGGCGCACATCAATCGGGTAAGTTGCTGGCATTTCCAACTCACCTAGGTACCAGATTTCGATATTCGAAGGCTGGCCGTAAAAATAATACACGTCGACACTGGATTGCCCGGGGCCCTGCAAACTGTAGAATGTCATCTCTGCAAGATACCCTTGCTCGTCACGCGCAAAGACATGATTGCGGCGCAAGTTAGGCGACGAGTTCGATTCCACGGGTTCAAACTCCGAGTAATCTATGATCAATCGGTTGCCCTCAAAGCGCATGCCTGCGGGTAATTCGTCTATGGCATAAGCTTGTTTGGTCATATTACCGGCCACAGCCATATGAACCTTCGCTGTCATTCTGACAGGCACGCCGGTAAAGCGCTCGGGGTCATAGTTTAAACGCCCCACCATATGAATCGACTGCACCGATTTCGGGTTCAGATCAAAGGCTATTTTTTCAGCGTGCAAGTTACCATGCTCACGATCTCTAACTAAATTGCCGTCTGCATCGAAAAACTCGAAAAACGCCATGGTCGGTAGCCACATACGGTTGCGACGGTCAATCAGCACATCACTTTGCACCGGCGGGTAATACCAAGCAACCTGTCCTGGGTAATCAAGCTCGGCGTCGGTATCGTCACTTGGCATTAAATAACGTGCCACTTGCACCGCGTCGGCTAATTCATCCACTTCAAGTTCGGTGCGATCAGCGCGCACCGCAAGCTGCCCTGAATAGACTGGCGCAGTGGGTTCAATCTCGGGCAGCTGTGCTAAACCGGCATCGGCCCGGCGTGCGGTCGGCATATTATGCACTGGAATATCTAACGTTTGCTCAACGATATGGCTATCTTCATGGTAGACAAATAGCGTCACTTGCCCCTGCGCAACGGGGCCGTTAAAGCTACTGGCAACGAAATGCGCATCGCCGCGTGTGGCCGCAAGCTCGCTATCGAGCGCTTCTAGCTCAGCTAGCGCGGTGTCATAATCCAAATCGTTGTTGGCTATGCGTTGAAATAAATCATCTAACAACGTATTGATGCGTTCATACACATAAAGTGGTTCGCGCTCGCTTTGCACATGGGCTAAATAATGACCTTGGCTGTCTTGGGCATCGGTGACGATATCCTGGTCAAGCCATTCAATCGTGCTGCCTTCGTCGGTTTCAATTTTCAACGCGAATGAGGTGGCGCTAAACGCCTCTAATACGACTTGCACGCCGTCCTGCTCGAAGGTTTTACCAACATCATCGGCAGTAAATTGGAAGGTGATAACGTCATCGGGCAACAGGGCTTTGAATTCACCCTGTAAGCGCACGGCCCGCGGCGCAGCGTCTTCATCCTGGGCGAGGAAACAATAGGTATCGCCAGCCAAAACCACGCGTTCAGCTTCGGTTTCACGACGATTCGTATTCGGCAAGGTGAGTACTTCACCGTTCGCAAGTTCTATACTTTTATAATCAACGCGGTGACGTATTGGCAGGCGAAACCCCTGCTGGATCTGCATGCCCTGGTTACCAGTACGACGCGTACATAGAGGGTTAACATGGGTGTTAAAAGCCTGAATACTGTTAACAAATGCCTGCTGCATGGATGCTACGTCTGGGTAATCGGATAGTCTGTACACGCGTGGCAAACTAAACTCCATATCACCAGGCTGGCCATATAAATGAAAGGTGTTGATAGTAGAAAAGTAGGCGTTGCGTACCTCGTTCAATAACAGGTCACGTAATTTGGCATCACTAAGTTCGGCTAAAGCCTGTTGGCGACTCTCGTAAGTGGCCTGTTGCTGTTCGAATAGCTGCTGCATACTGCTCCCTCCTGGGGCCTCTAATGAAACCTGCGATGCATTTGTGCTTGGTCGATTAGGTGATTGATTAGTAACAATTAAAACTATAATTACCAAAACGACGATACCCGCTAGCAATGACTTCATCGCGACTTTCATATTCACAAACCCTGTGTTTTAAATGCGTGCGCATATTGTAACCATAGCGAACTCAAAAATGCATGAGTTTAAATATTTTTTACCTAGCATTTTGCATGCTTGACCGCGGTTTAAATAAGCGCTTTACTATTGCTTAGAATGTGCAAAAAGTAGACGATAGTAATAATAAAAAGGCCCTTCCACCACTGCGAATTTTGCTGTGCCGCAATGGATAGTCGTACACTTAGGGATAGTTTGCAGGTAGCAACATGGATAAAATCTTTCAGCAATTTTTTGTATACGACGTCACTGAGCTCACGCTTCTTCATGGGCATCATCACCTACCGTTAAGTACTTGGCTCGGGCGCTTTGGGCGATGCACTTTATCGGTATGCTGGCATTTCAGCTACCTATCCCGGTGTATTACCATTTGGGGTTAACCGCTCTATCTATGCTGCCAAGTTTACTGGCTGCTTACTGCGCGCTTAACTTGTTGGCCAGACCCAGTATCACCAAGCCGCGCCTATTGATTGGCGGCGTGTTGGTCGGTGCCGGTATTGGTGCCATGCACTACATCGGTATGGCCGCGATGATCGCTGCCTGTGTCATGGGTGTTGCGATTAGCGGCATGCATTACATTGCCATGCACGCCTCCGTCTTTGTGGATACGGGGGTCTTCTCTGCAGTGGTGGTCGGTCGAGACACCAATCAGCTGGTGTGGGGTATTGTGCTGGTAACGTTCACTATTATTGTCCTAGGGGTGATTCTGAACGCGCTTGTGCTCATGCATCGCCTATATCGCAATAGCCAAGAGTCAGCGAGGATAAAACAATAAGCTTGAGCTCGAGCGCCAGCTCTCGGCGTTTCGCGCGCTGAATAATATTTCCGCCATTTCTCAAGTAAGCCCGACGGATCGAATCAAGGCCGCCTTGGCGACCGCCGTTGATTATTTGAGCCTTGAGCAAGGACTAGTTAGCCAAGTGAGCGGCGACCATTACCCCGTAGTAAGCGTACATGGTGTGCCACACAATAAGCTTGCTGCAGGTTCCTTGATTAATACCCATCTCACGCTCTGTGCCCAAGCACTTGAACAACAAGGTTTAGTTGCAGTGCACGACCTATCAAAGTCACCATATGGGCAACAGTCAAGTCAGTTAACATTCTGCCCGCCAACCTATATCGGTGTCCCTATTCGGGTTAACGGAGGGATATTCGGAACCCTATGTTTTAGTGCCCAGCAGCCCCAGGAAGAGCCGTTTAAGGAAACCGAAAAGCAATTTATCCGCCTGTTGGCGAAGTGGGTCGCCACCACGTTAGAATTGAAGGCGCAACACGATACGTTGGAACGAAGCGAGAGTAGATTGCGGGGTCTCTTTGAGTTAGCCCCCGTAGGCATCGCGCTAAGTGACTTTGAAACTGGTGCATTCATTGACTTTAACCCTGCGTTATTAACGCCCACGGGCTATTCACGCGACACATTTATGGCAATGGGTTTGCTAGATTTAATCAACGAAGACAAAACGACCGTCGGACAGCAGCTATTTACGCAAAGCTACCGACAGATATGGCCCCTTCGAGCATCAATTTAAGCGCGTCGATGGCTCTAACTACCCAGTACTGATGCAGGGTGTCACTGTACTTGATAACAACGGCCGTAAATTGATTTGGTCGATTATTGAAGACATATCCGAGCGCAAGCACAACGACGAGTTAAAAAACCAGTTCGTTTCTACGGTGAGCCATGAACTACGAACGCCGATTACGTCGATTAAAGGCTCATTAGAGTTATTGCTTGGCGGCGCTGCTGGGCAGTTACCTGAAAAAGCCCTTTGCGCAGCGCCATGGTGTTGGCTTGGTGCTGGCTGAATGCCAAGATTCCTTGCAAGTACGCATCGACACGCAGCGCTTCGAGCAAGTAATGACGAATCTACTCTCCAATGCGGTGAAGTTTTCACCCAAGTCAGCAGACGTAACTATTCATGCAAGCCTAGAGGGCTCCTGCGTGCGTATTCGGGTAACAGACCAAGGCTCAGGCATTCCTATTGAATTTCAGCCACGAGTATTCGAGAAATTTGCTCAGGCCAGCGCGGGTAATACACGAGAGCAAGGAGGCAGCGGCTTAGGCTTAGCTATCTGTAAAGAAATTACAGAGCGCATGGGTGGTTCAATTGAATTTACGAGTAGCGCCAAAGGAACTGAATTTTCTGTACTGCTGCCAAATATTAACTAGTAAACATGCGTCAGCTTAAGCTGACGCATACTGGCGGTGGCGCACATCAGTAATGGTTACATGCTGCGGACCCCGCTGACCCGGCCACTCAATGGTTTGCCCTACGGCTAAACCGATTAAAGCACTGCCGACTGGCGCAAAAATTGAAATCGCGTCATCGTACTTCGCCTGTTCGTCAGGGAAGCACAAGGTTTTGGTAAAGGTTTTGTTTGCCTCTTCCAAATTAAACGTCACCTGACTGCCCATGGCAACGCGGTCATGTGGCAAGTCAATGTGCTTCACGATGGTTGCGCGTGCTAATTCAGTTTCAAGGCCGTCGGTAATCGCTACGGGTAGCGATGATTTTTCTATCCATTTCTCGATGTTGGCGACATCGTAGGACGATAAAATAATATCTGGTTGTGTGCTCATAAGGTCGTCCATTGCAATCGTTTAAACCGCCGTGGCACGGCAAAGTGCTGGCTCGAATTTAGACGGTTATAGTAGCCGTGAAAAAATAAAAGACAAGTCAACCGAGCTAACAACTGTTTCTTAACCAAGGCGTGCCAAACATGCGCGCATGTGCGCGAGCCAAAACTCAACTGGTTTGCTCAGTGCGTTGCGCCCGACGGTTATTTCGCACACGCTATGCCCGTTCACTGTAGCCCTAGGACGAGGTAAGACTTCAATATCTTGGCTTGCTATATAACACTCGCGAACGCTTTCCACCTGCTGCACCGTGGCAGCAATGTGAAGGTGAAACATGGTGCATTGGACTTGGTTTGGATTGATCTTTACACCATCAATGGTTGCCAGCGCGTTAGCGAGTTCGCGGGCGTATGCTACCGCTGCCGGCAGATACGGTAAGTTATCCTTTAAGCCGCGCTGTGCGGCAAGAATATAGGGGTACAAACTAATTAAATTAGCGCCCGCCCGGCGACTCCATAACTTTGCCTGCGCGATAAAGTCATTCTCACCTAATAGCACCGCTCCAGCGATACCGCCTATATCTTTATATAAACTGACGTACACCGAATCAGCGAGCGCAGCAATTTGCGCAAGGTCACGCTGGTAATAACTTGGACATTGCCATAAGCGCGCACCGTCGATATGCACGGCCAGACCATGCTGCCGTGCCCACGCTACCTGGGCTTGTAAATCTTGCCAACTGGGCAGCTGACCACCAATCTCACGCATAGGTAATTCAATCACCAGCGCAACCGCATGCTGCAATTGTTGCGGCTCAACGGCTTTGAGATCAGCGCTGGTAAGCACACGCTCGGCGTCACCCACGTGAATACCTGTTAGCCCCCATAACGCCTCAAAGCCCATAGCTTCGTGCAACAACAAGTGTGAGCTTGGGTGCAACAGCACTGCCTGCCCTTGTCGCTGCTGACTATAAATTTTAAGCGCCATCGGCTGAGCCACGGTGCCGCTTGGCAACATCAGGGCCGCGGGCTTACCAAACATGGTCGCGATATCACGTTCGAAGTCGGTAATTAAGCCACCTTGGCCATAATAGTCCTTATTGTCACCATAGCGCTCAGCGTCGCGGGCCAAATGGCGTAATTCGGACGCCATATCCGCCTGTGGGTGACGTAAGATTGAAAGTGTCATTAAACCTACCTACAACCGACTAAAAGCGTGCCTGAATACCTAAGGTCAAGTTCCGACCCGGCAAAGGTGCGTCTTCTTTAATAAATGAGCTATGTACGAAGGCCAGTTGGTTGCTGGCATTATGCAGCTTTGCAAACCACATCATGTCGCTACCAAGCCATTGGAAATCATACTGTACACTGGCTTCAACTAAATGATAGCTGCTGGTTGGGGTTTCATTCTCGGCCACTCGCTGTTGGCTTGCAAATTGGTGCACACCGAGAGTCGCTACCCACTGCTGTGCAGTGTAGCGATATTCCGCACCCAAGCGATGCGGAGGAATACGCGGCAAATTGCGCTCGCCGCTGTCGACTCGGTCAATACGCGCCCGAATTACGTCCCCCATCAACTGCACTTGCTGATTAGCGCTGAACCGCCAAGTTAACGAGGCTTCAGCGCCATGTAAGGTGACATCTTGCTGGGTATACTGATATGCGGGTAAGCCCTGCAATTCGAAGCCAAGGTTACGCAAATAAGCAAAATCCTCGATTTGATTATAAAAAAGATTCACTTGGTAGCTAAAATCAGCGTACTGACCACGTACACCTAGGTCGAGGTTATTCGCGCGCTCAATCTTAGATAGGCTCGCATCACTAATAATCTGACCGTCACTATTCACTCGATAGGCAGTGCCAATTTCATACGAGCGGGTGCCAATGTGGACACCATTGGCATACAGTTCGTTCGCTGCAGGCGCACGCTCGGCGCGACTGAACGATGCGGTCAACTGGTGGCTAGGACTTAACTGGTACACCGCTCCTAACGACCAACTGAATAAGTTAAACGGGTCATCAATGTCGCGCACGCCCAGCGCATCGGTCACTGCCTCAGCGCGTTGGGTTAAACGCTCATATCGCGCACCAATTTCACCTTTCACCGCACCGAACTGGCGCTCTTGTAACCAGAAAACTGCGTGACTATCAGTGTCTGTGTTTGGGGTAAACGCTTCTTCGCCAAGGGCTTGGTAATCGCGGCTAAAGCCGTGATACCCAATAATACCGCGCCAGCCTTGTGGCAGCACGTACGTACCACTGGTGCGTAACTCAATGGCCCGGCTGGTAAACTCGGTTTCGGGGACGCCATCATCAATCTCAGCATGGTCATAATCGGTGTATGCAATATCCGCGTTGACCCGCTCCCATATTGGCAAGATTGGGCGGTATTCTGCAGCAAGTGCGACGCGACGCTGGTTCAGGTTGATAAACTCGCCGTCGTCGTCAGGTTCAAGAGCTGGCCCTTCAGGTAAGCCATATTCACTGGCAATATACCCATAACTTACCCCAACAAAACCGCGCTCGGCCACGTAACTAGTGCCGAGATTAAAATTGGTATGCTCTGACCATGAGTTATTTAAGCGTGAGCTACTCGCACCTTCTTCGTTGGTATAGTTTGGCACGCGGTAATCATTACTATCGCGCAGGTAGCCATCAGCATGTACCGCCCATGAATTCATACTACTGTCGTGAGCAAAGCTCAGCGCGCGCTCACCTGCTGCGGTGTTATAGCGCGCTTGAACCACGGTTTCGGGCCAAGCTTGGACACTGCGAGGAATCCGGTTGTCGACTACATTTATCACACCACCAATGGCACCACTGCCGTACAGTAAGGTCGCTGGTCCGCGTAAGATTTCGATTTGTTGTGCTGTGAGTGCGTCTGCGGTAATCGTATGGTCAGGGCCTTCACGTGAAACGTCTCCCGTACCCATACCGTTATGCACCACCTGCACACGCGCACCGTCCAAACCCCGTATCACCGGGCTTGATGCTACGGGTCCAAAATAATTGCCATGTACGCCAGGCTCAAATTTTAGCGTTTCGCCGATGCTGGATTCGCCCCGCAGGGTCAGTTCGTCGCCACTGAGCACGGTGACTGGCCCCGCCATTTCAATCACGTCGCGGCCTAAGCCCGAGGCACGCACTTCAATGCGTTCTACCGTTTGATTCGATGCATCAGGTGTTTGCTCAATAGCAGCTTGTTGGATAGCTGCTTGGTTTAACAAAATGGTCAGGGTAATCGCACTTAACTGCATGGTATCTCACTGCAAATGTATTCAATTCTTACGTCGGAATTCAGGTTTCCGGCGCGAAAAAAGGCTTAGTATACGCAAAATTTAAGCGTCTTGGGCGTACGCATCTGTAAATGGGTTAGCCATTGTCACCCAGTAGGGAACGCCTGCGGCCAGTTGCTCATCAGTTAACAGACACGCGTCGAGTTGGGCGCAGATATCAGCTTGGTCGATACCCTGACCAATAAACACCAGCTCTTGGCGCATATCACCAAAGGGCTCTTGCCACTTTTCATGAATATACTGCAGACTTTCCTCGTCTTTCGGCCAGTCTTTCGCTGGTATCGCTTGCCAGAAGTAGCCGGCTAAGCCATAGCGCGCGATACCGCCAGCCTGGTGCCATTCGTGGGCATGGTGCGGCCTGCTGGCTAACCAGAAAAAGCCCTTTGAACGAATCAGGCGACCTGACGGCCATTCTTGATGCAGAAATTGATAAAATTTTTCAGGGTTAAAGGGGCGTCGAGCGCGATAGACAAAGCTGCTAATGCCATATTCTTCGGTTTCTGGGGTGTGCTCGCCGCGCAGTTCACGTAACCAACCCGGCGCTTGGGCGGCGCGCTCAAAGTTAAACAACCCAGTATTAATAATGTGCTGGGGGTTTAGCTTGCCATGTTCGCTGGTATGAATTATAGCCCTAGGGTTCAAGCTTTGCACCACGCCTTTAACACGTTGCAAGTGGGCGGGTGCGACTAAGTCAGCTTTGGTGATTACAATTACATCGGCAAATTCAATTTGATCGACCAGTAAATCAGACACACTGCGCTGATCATCCTCACCTAAGTGCTCACCGCGATCCTGCAAAGCATCCGCTTGCTCAAAGTCGTGTAAGAAATTTGCCACATCCACTAGAGTCACCATGGTGTCTAAGCGCGCCACATGCGACAAACTTTGGCCTTGTTCGTCCTCAAATGTGAAGGTTTCTGCCACCGGTAGTGGTTCAGAAATACCGGTACTTTCGATAATTAAATAGTCGTAGCGACCGCTATTGGCTAATTCGGATACTTCAGTCAGCAGGTCTTCACGCAAGGTGCAGCAGATACAGCCGTTGCTGAGCTCTATCAACTTTTCATCGGCGCGGCGCAGCTCGACATCTTGTTTTAAGCTGTCGGCGTCAATGTTCAGCTCGCTCATATCATTGACGATGAGGGCAATCTTGAGGTTGTCACGATTAGTCAGTAAATGCTTGAGTAAGGTAGTTTTACCCGCGCCCAAAAAGCCAGATAAAACAGTTACAGGAAGTTGTGAAGTCGGCATGCGTCACTCCAAAGCTAAAGTGTTATAGTATAACAATAAGGCTTTTCTGGTGACGCCGCAATCTCTTTATGTGTTTAGCGCTTGGCGTTGGCGACCGCTTGGCGGGCAACTTCGGTCACTGCGCCCCAGTCATTGGCGTTAACTGCCGCCGTTGGCACTATCCAGGACCCGCCAACGCAACTCACGTTAGTAAGCGCAAGATAGTCGTGATAGTTGTGCGCGCCAATGCCACCTGTTGGACAAAACTTCACCTGTGGAAAAGGTCCGGCCATGGCTTTAAGCATAGGGATACCACCAGCCGCCTCTGCTGGGAAGAACTTCAATGCGCTATAACCAGCTTCTAATGCTTGCATCAATTCCGACACACTGCCAACTCCGGGTATTAAAGGGAGAGGAGCCTGTTGACCGGCTCGCAATAGGTCGGCGGTGATGCCTGGACTAATCGCAAACTGCGCGCCAGCATCAATGACCTGCTGCAGTTGCTCCGCGTTCGCCACCGTGCCAGCGCCGACAACAGCGTCTGGTAATTCTTGGGCTAATAGTCGAATAGCATCCAATGCAACGGGCGTTCTTAGTGTAACTTCTAAGACCTTTACATCAGCGGCTAACAACGCACGCGCCAAAGGCAATGCTTGCTCAAGGTCATCAATCACAATGACTGGCACTACGGGCCCTAATGCTAAAATATCTACACCTTGACGCATCAAGATCTCCTTATTGACTATGGTTAATCGTTGTCAGCAATCCGCTGCTCTGATTGTGCCAAGGTTTGTTTTAAGTATTGACCAACGCCACGTAAACCCGCGTGCTCAGCGGTAATCACAAAGCATGGAATCGCCTCACATACTTTGCAAAAGCGGCCTTTGTGCTCAAATCGAGCACGAAAATTCGAGGTCGCCATCAAGCCCATTAATTTCGGCACAACCCCACCAGCAATGTACACACCGCCGGTGGTATTTGCGGTGAGTGCAAGGTTGCCAGCGAAGCTGCCTAAACTTGCGAAGAATTGGTTCACAGTTTCAACCGCTAACGTGTCGATACCGGCCAACGCACGTTGACCGATTTGTGCCGCTGTGATCGGTGCGACATTGCGTCCGTGATAATCAGCTAAAGCGAGGTATAAAGTTTCCAGACCAGGCCCAGACAGCACCCGCTCTGCCGAGACGCGACCAAAGCGGTTAGCCATAAAGCGAAATACAGCCCATTCTTTTTCGTTGGTCGGCGCCCAATCAACGTGGCCGCCCTCGCCTGGCAATGGCATTACACTGCCATCGGGTAAAGTAATTAAATGCCCCACGCCCAAACCAGTGCCAGCGCCAACCACGGCTTTCGGCCCATGAGTTTTAGCTTTGCCGCCACCAATTTGCTTCATCTCATGGGGCTCTAATGTCACTAACGACATCGCCGCTGCGGCAAAATCATTGAGCACAATAAAGGTTTTCAGCCCCATCGCTTTACGCAAACCGCGAATAGAGAACCGCCAATGGTGATTGGTCATATCCACATCATCAGATTCCACCGGGCATGCAATCGCAATGGCAACGTGCTCAAGGGCAACGTCTTGCTCATCACGGTACGCCTCCATCACTGCCGACAGGGTGGGATAATCGGCGCAGGCAAACACCTGAATGCGGTCTAATTCGAAGGTGGCTAAGTTAATCCGGCAAAAACGTGCATTGGTGCCGCCAATGTCAGCCACCACCGCAAAACCTTCGAGTGTCATCGTGGACGATTCGGATGGTGTACTATTGACCACGGGTCACCTCCGGCGACAATGCGGGGAACAACACGCAGGCACCTTGTTCGGCACCACTTGCTTGTGAGCGCATGCCACCAAATAGCTCACGCCCCATGCCTACATGACTACTAGCTAGGTCGGCTTGCGCCCCTTGGCGCTGAGCTAAAGTTGCTTCATCTACTAACAGCGATAGCTCGCCGCTGTGTACGCCGACCCGAATTAAATCGCCTGGCTCCACTTTGCTAAGCAAGCCGCCGTCAACCGCTTCAGGGGTGACGTGAATAGCAGCGGGGACAGCGCCTGAGGCACCCGACATACGCCCGTCTGTGACCAACGCGACCTTAAAGCCACGCTTTTGTAAAATACTCAACGGTGGCGTCAATTTATGCAGCTCTGGCATACCAATCGCTTGTGGCCCCTGGAATCGCACGACTACCACGCAATCGCGGTCAAGCTCGCCGGCTTTAAACGCAGCATCAAGTTGGTGCTGGCTTGAAAATACAATCGCCGGTGCCGTAATGTCTTCAACACCTTCTGGTATCGCTGATGTTTTCATCACCGCTCGACCTAAGTTACCGCTCAATACCGATAACCCACCGTGTGGGCTAAATGGCGCACTGGCACTACGTAATACCGTCTCGTCATGAGACGCTTGTGGGCCTTGTTGCCAACTCACTTTGCCGTCGATCAGTTCAGGGCGCTTGGTATACCGCGATAAGCCAAAGCCAGCAACGGTGTGCACGTCTTCATGTACTAAGCCTGCCTCAAGTAGGGTATAGGTTAAGAATGCCATGCCACCAGCGCGCTGGAAGTGGTTAATGTCGGCTTCGCCATTCGGGTACACACGTGCTACCAGCGGCGTCACGCTGGATAGTTCAGCAAAGTCGTCCCAATCGACGATAAAGCCCGCCGCGCGTGCGACCGCAATAAGATGCATGGTGTGGTTGGTCGACCCACCCGTGGCAATTAAACCAACGATACCGTTCACAATACTCTTCGCATCTACGATTTTGCTAATCGGCGTATAGTCCGTGCCTAAATCAGTGATGCGAGTTGCCTGTTGCGCCGCAACCCGAGTTAACTCATCCCGCAGAGGTGAGCTCGGATTGACAAATGACGCACCAGGCAACTGCAACCCCATTAGCTCCAGCACCAATTGATTGGAATTAGCTGTACCGTAAAAGGTACAGGTGCCAGGGCTATGATACGACGCCGCTTCGGCGTCTAATAATTCTGTTTGACTGACTTTGCCTTCGGCATACAGCTCGCGCACTCGCGCTTTTTCTTTGTTGGTAATGCCGGAAGGCATCGGCCCTGCAGGCACGAAAATACAAGGCAAATGGCCGAAACTTAGCGCGCCTACCAGTAAGCCAGGTACAATTTTGTCGCAAATACCCAGCATCAGCGTGCTATCAAACATGTTGTGCGACAAGCTCACTGCAGTCGCCATCGCTATCACGTCACGACTGAATAGGCTCAATTCCATGCCCGGTTGACCTTGGGTCACGCCGTCACACATCGCGGGTACACCGCCGGCTACCTGCGCCGTGCTCCCCACTTCACGTACCCACTGTTTAATTTTTTGCGGATAGTCATGGTATGGCTGATGGGCCGACAACATGTCGTTATATGCTGTGACGACACCGACGTTGGCTTGGGTCAAACTGCGCAACTGTTGCTTGTCGCTGCTACCGCAGGCAGCAAAGCCATGAGCTAGGTTGCCACATGACAAGGCACCGCGGTGAGGGCCTGCTTGGCGCGCAGTCTCCACTTGTTGTAAGTACGCCGCGCGTAATGCTTGGCTGCAGCTTTCAATGCGCTGAGTTACGCGTTCAATGACAGGGTGCATGGACAACTCCAAACCTTTATGCGTCAGCCAACAGCACCTGCATAGGTACGTCAGACTGATGAATGAAATAACTAATCGGCAAGCTATCGCGCGGACCTTGCTCAAGCACATGTTGCAGCACTTGGCGCTTAGCATTGCCTTTTAACTGCAGATACAATTGGCGACTATTCAGGAGTCGTGCGCGGGTTAAACTGATGCGCTGATGCGGTGCTGTGTTGGGCGTGACCGCCAATGCAGGCAGCGAACTTTGCAAGCCGTCCGTCAATTGCGTACTACAAGGAAACAAGGATGCGGTGTGGGCATCGTCGCCCATACCTAGAATCACCACATCAAACGTCGGTAAATTGGCTGCTTTTGCATTGAACGAGTCGACATCATCGCTGATATTCTGCATATCGCCTAGCATACTGATAAACGACGCTTGGCGTGCATTAGCGACCAATAAGTGTTGTCGCACCATCGCCTCATTACTGTCCGCATGATCGGCACTAACCCAGCGCTCATCAGCGAGTAACACGGTCACTTTATCCCACGCCAGCGTGCTTTGGCTTAGGCGGTCAAATAGCTTAAGCGGCGTACGGCCACCAGACACCACCAAGTACGCCTGCCCGCGTGCACGGATCGCGGCTTCTAGTTGCTGCTCTATTTGCTGACTAAATTGCGCAACCAGGCGCTCTTCGTCGTCGAAATGAATGACTTCAGCGCTCATATCTCGTCGTCCCATTCTCTACCGTCTTGTGCCAACATAGTGACCGATGCCGCTGGCCCCCAAGTGCCTGCCTGATACCCACGTGGCGCCTCGCCACTGTTTTCCCAAGCTTCACGAATGCCGTCAATCCATCGCCATGCGCATTCCACTTCGTCGCGATGAACAAATAGGTACTGATTGCCTTGAATGGCCTCGAGCAACAGACGCTCGTAAGCATCGGCAATGCGTTTGTTCTCAAATGCCTTAAAGAAACTAAGATTCAAAGTGGCTGGTTGTAGCTGCATGCGCTGACCTAAACCCGGCACCTTATTCATCATTTCAATTTCCACCCCTTCGTCAGGCTGCAAGCGGATAATCAGCCGGTTCGGGGGTAACTGACCGATAGTTTCGTGAAATATGTTGTGTGGTTGGGGCTTGAAGGTAATCACAACTTCGGTGCGCTTTTGCGGCATTCGCTTGCCTGTACGCAGATAGAACGGCACGCCTGACCAACGCCAGTTATCAATGTGCGCTTTGAGCGCCACAAAGGTTTCCGTAGTGCTTTGGGCCGCAGCGCCCTCTTCTTTTAAATAACCTGGGACTTTGGTGTCACCGCTAAAGCCGTCGGTGTATTGGCCGCGTACCGAGTCATCCGCCACGTTGTCGGCGTCAATCGGGCGTAAAGAGCGCAGTACTTTGAGCTTTTCGTCACGAATACTCTGCGCATCTAAACGCGTCGGCGGCTCCATCGCAATCAAGGCTAACACCTGCAGCAAATGGTTTTGGACCATGTCACGCAATTGTCCAGCGTCATCGTAGTAACCCCAGCGTCCTTCTACGCCAACTTGCTCAGCTGCGGTAATTTGAATGTTATCAATACGGTCATGTGACCATTGGTCGGTAAAAAGCGAATTGGCAAAACGCAGCGCTAATAAGTTGAGTACCGTTTCCTTACCGAGGTAGTGGTCAATTCGATAGATCTGGGATTCACTGAAGTACTCTGCGACTTTTTGGTTGATGGCCTGCGATGACGCTAGGTCGTGACCAAGGGGTTTTTCAAGCACCACGCGCGCGCTCTCATGATTCAGCGCAACTGACGCTAAGCCTTCGCAAATGGCAGCAAACAGCGCAGGCGGAGTGGCAAAATAGCTAATCGTGGCACGCTCAGCGTCATCTGCGTCGCTGTCGATAACTTGGCGTAGTTGCTGATAACTATCGCAGTCACCGAGGTCCATAGCGCAATAGTGTAATTTATTTGCAAACCGCTGCCATACATCGGCGTCAATTTGTTCTTTTGTTACAAACTTTTCTAGCTGGGCGTACACCCAATCCGTATATTCCTGAGCCGTTTTGGACTCACGAGCGACGCCGATAATTCGCGTTCCTTTATGTAAAAGACCCGCTTTTTCAAGCTGATAAAGCGCAGGGATCAGTTTGCGCCGAGCTAAATCGCCCGCGGTTCCAAATAATATTAGGTCACTACAAACTGCCGCTGTATTCATCAAATGCCTCGTGATTATGTAATTTTACAACAAATCGTTTAGAATCCTATCAGCGAACACTGGATAAATCCAACAAATGTAATTAAATTACATAAAATTCTTTAGGAACCTTGCCGATGAACCTGCTCGCCGATATTCAACATAGTTACGCAAAGCTCAGTAAATCGGAGCGTAAAGTTGCGGATGTTATTTTGCATGCGCCTGAACAAGCCATTCATCGCAGTATCGCTCAACTCGCTCAGCAAGCCGATGTCAGTGAACCTACAGTGAATCGTTTTTCCCGTCGCTTAGGTGCCAAGGGCTACCCCGACTTCAAACTATTACTCGCGCAAAGCCTGGTTACCGGCGCACCCTACGTGAACCGGCACGTTGATCAAAACGATAGTATTCAAGATTACAGTAGTAAAATTTTCGATTCGACCATGGCCGCACTGAACACCAGCCGTGAGCAACTCGATTACACTCAGCTGGCAGCCGCCACTGAAGCGCTACTCAGTGCGCATAAGGTGTCTTTCTTTGGACTTGGCGCTTCGGCATCGGTGGCCCACGACGCCCATAACAAATTTCTCCGCTTCGACACGCCAGTGATGTTGTCAGACGACATCCTGATGCAACGAATGATAGCGCTGAACGCCAACACCAACGATGTTATTGTTTGCTTTAGCCATACCGGCCGCACTAAAGCGCTTTGCGAAGTGGCTGCGCTGGCTCGCAGCGAAGGTGCGTTGGTGATTGGTATCACCGCTGCCGGCAGTCCGCTTGCTGCAACCTGTGACATTGTACTCGCCACCCATGTGCCTGAAGACACAGACGTGTACATGCCAATGGCGTCACGCATTGCGCAACTTGTACTGATTGACCTTTTGATTACGGGTTACACATTGCAGCGCGGCCCACAAATCCAAGAAAAATTACGCGCGATAAAAGCCAGCTTACGAGATTCTCGCTTCGAACCCGACAGCCAATAACTTTTGTTGCTAAATTACAAAATTTACGAAAAATCTTGATCTAATTGCCTTCCGGTGTAATTTTATTTCATAAGTTATGAATGAATAAAAGCACTAACAAGGTGATCAACATGGCAATTCGAGTAGCAATTAACGGCTTCGGTCGTATCGGTAAAAACATTCTTCGCGCTTGGCACGAGCGCCAGCTTAGTGGCGACATCGAAATTGTCGCTATCAACGACTTAGGTGAAGGCGCGATTCACGCGCATTTACTCAAGTATGACTCCGTCCACGGCACCTTCGATGCAGACGTCAGTTATAAAGACGGTCAGTTACATGTTGATGACACTCAAATAGCTTTGCTTGCTGAACGTGACCCAGCGAAGCTGCCATGGACAGACTTACAAGTTGATTTAGTATTTGAATGCACTGGGCTATTTACCCATAGCAGTAAAGCAATTGCGCATATTGAAGCAGGTGCTAAGCAAGTTTTAATTTCAGCGCCAGCCGTGAACGCCTGTGCAACCGTGGTGTACGGTGTAAACCACCAAATTCTGAACAGTGAGATGCAAATTATCTCAAATGCATCGTGCACGACAAATTGTTTAGCGCCTATTGCGGCGGTACTCGAAGACCAGGTTGGCATTGAGTCAGGCCTGATGACCACAGTACACGCCTACACCAACGATCAAAACTTGCTGGATGCTTACCATAGCGACCCTCGCCGCGCGCGTGCGGCGGCAAGCTCTATGATTCCCTCTAAAACCGGTGCTGCAGCTGCCGTCGGGCAAGTGATTCCCGCCTTACAAGGGCGCTTCGATGGCTTGGCTGTGCGCGTACCAACACAGAATGTGTCTTTGGTGGATTTGTCGTTTATTGCCAAACGCGACACCAGTGTTGAAGAGATCAACCAGTTGATTGCAGATGCTGCACAAAGTGCTGAATTGCAGGGTGTATTAAGTGTGAACACGCTGCCACTGGTGTCGATTGATTTTAATCACAATCCTCATTCCGCCATTTTTGATAGCAGTCAGACTCGTGTTAACGGCAAATTAGTTAAAGTCATGGCCTGGTATGATAATGAGTGGGGCTTCAGCCACCGCATGCTCGACAATGCGCGCTACTTGGCCAGTTTGTAAATCAAATAATACATAGACTTAGGGTCAGCTGAGGTCTGGTTTGTTAAAAAATACTTGTTCTTGTTAATGAAAGCGCTTACATTGACATAAAAGTAACAAGTACAAATAACAACTAGGAACTCAGCTATGTATAACAGACGATTAAAATGGAGCCCCATTGCTGGGCTCCTATTGGCGCTCGGACTCACAGGCTGTAACAGTGATGACGTAAAAACCAACTCAGATTTTTCCGCTGTCGACCCAACGCAACCGGTGAGTGACTGGCGTTTAGTCTGGAGCGATGAGTTTGATAACGGCTATATCGACCCGAATAAATGGACGTTCGAAGTTGATTGTTTAGGCGGTGGGAATAACGAGCAACAGTGTTATACCGACAGCCCGGACAACGCATTTGTCGAAGACAATATGCTACACATTGTCGCCCTTCCTGCCGAAGACGATGCACGCCAGCCTTACACGTCTGCACGGCTGAATTCTAAAAACAAAGCCGATTTTCGCTATGGTCGTATTGAAGTACGTGCCAAGTTACCTGCCGGTCAAGGTGCTTGGCCTGCGGTTTGGATGATGCCGACTGATTCAGTGTATGGCGGCTGGCCGCGCTCAGGTGAAATCGATATTGTTGAAGCGGTTAATTTAGGTACGTTAGACGAAGAAGGCAACCCAGAAACACGCGTATTTGGCACCTTGCATTACGGTCGCGTATGGCCTGACAACTCTGAGTCGGGCAAAAGCTATACCTTACCGAACGGTGTCAACCCAGCGGATGAATTCAATACCTACGCTATTGAATGGCAAGAAGGTGAAATTCGCTGGTATGTAAACGACTTCCTGTACCAAACTCAGCAGCAATCACGCGTACGCACGAATAGCCGTGGCGAAGTCGTTGGCTTACGCCACCGTGGCTGGTTCGCTGAACTATTTAATCAAGTCACTGGCGAACAAGAAGTCGTGTATAGCGCCGCGCCTTTCGACCAAAAGTTTCATTTAATTATGAACTTGGCTGTAGGCGGCAATTGGCATAAAACCGGCTTAACGTGAGATATCAAATGGCTAAAATTGCGATTCCATCTAGTTCCAAACTCCTCACCCGCGAGTTTACCTTTGGTGTCGCGACCTCATCGTTCCAAATTGAAGGTGCGGCAGACAGCCGGGAAGCCAGCATTTGGGACACCTTTTGTGCCACTGAAGGCAAGATTAAAGACGGTTCGAACGGGTTAAACGCTTGCGAACATGTCAAACTTTGGCGTCAGGATGTGGACTTAATTAGCCACTTGGGCGTCGATGCCTACCGCTTTTCTATTGCCTGGGGGCGGGTGATCAACCGTGATGGCAGTGTCAACAAAGCTGGTCTGCAATTTTATGTGGATTTAGTCGATGCCCTGCGGGCAAACAATATCGAAGCCCATGTCACCCTCTACCACTGGGACTTACCCCAATACTTAGATGATCTCGGTGGCTGGTTATCACGTGATATCGTTGACCACTTCGTGCGTTATGCGGAAGTTGTGGTCGGCGCGCTAGGCGACAAAGTCACCAGCTACGCGACCTTAAATGAACCATTTTGCAGCGCATATTTGAGCTACGAAGCAGGCATTCACGCGCCAGGTCATCGCAACCGTTCGCAAGGTCGACAAGCTGCACACCATTTACTACTGGCGCACGGTAGTGCATTACCCCGCATGCGTGCATTAGCACCACATGCCAAGCATGGCATCGTCCTTAATTTTAGCCCATGCCATGCAGCCAGCGATGCGCCGGAAGACCAGCAAGCTGCGTTGCTGGCGCACCAATACCATAATTTGTGGTATTTGCAGCCGTTACTACAAGGTAGTTATCCACAACTGGTGACGCCTTTAGCACCCGCTGACATGCCGGTGGTGCAGCCAGGCGATATGGACATCATTGCACGCCCGATTGATTTTCTTGGGGTAAACTATTACACCCGTACCGTATTTAAGGCCAAAAATGGCTGGTTTTCCGACGTGCCACCCACCCAACAACCATTAACCACCATGGGTTGGGAAATATACCCCCAAGGCTTAGTCGAAATTCTTACCGACTTGAATCAGACCTTCGACAACCTTCCGCCTATCACTATTTCTGAAAATGGCGCTGCGTTTGTCGATACCTTGCAACAAGGAAAGGTTCACGATGCTGAGCGAATTGCGTATTATCAAGGCCATCTAATGGCCGTACATCAATGCATCGAGGCAGGCGTCGATATGCAGGGCTACTTTGCTTGGAGTTTACTCGATAATTTCGAATGGGCGGAAGGCTATACTAAACGTTTTGGTATTGTGCATGTGGATTACACCACCCAACAGCGGGTTTTGAAAGACAGCGCGAAAGCGCTGCGTGACTTTTGGTTGCAGCGTGCCGAACAACTCGAGGCCGTCGACGCACTATGATTTCGCGGCGAGAAAAAATAGCCTACGGTTTGGGCGACACTGCGAGTAATTTAATCTTCCAAACCGTGATGCTGTTTTTGGCGTTCTATTACACCAATATTTTCGGTATCTCTGCCGCGGCCGTCGGCACTATGTTTTTATTGGTGCGCTTACTTGATGCCATTACTGACCCGCTCATGGGCTTGCTGGCCGATAAAACCCGCACCCGATTTGGCCAGTTCCGCCCCTACTTAATTTGGCTGGTGATACCCTTCGCAGTGTGTAGCGTGTTAGCGTTTACCACTCCAGATTTGTCCGAACGCGGCAAAGTTATTTATGCCTACGTCACATACACCCTTCTGATGCTCGCTTACACCGCGATTAATATCCCTTATTCAGCACTTGGCGCAGCGCTAACCAGCAACCCGCGTGAACGTGTATCGATTCAAGGGTATCGCTTTGTTTTTGGTATGTTAGGTGGCTTAATCGTCACTTTAACCACATTGCCCTTGGTGCGAATACTGGGTGACGGCAACCCCCAGTTGGGTTACCAGCTCACCATCGCCGCCATGAGCGTGCTCGGGGTTATCCTGTTTTTACTATGTTTCGCTGGCACCAAAGAACGTGTACCGCCACCCGAGCAAGGCGTCGCAATACATCAAGGTTTGAAAATCCTTTGGGCTAACCAAGCCATGCGTACCTTAGCCAAAGTCGCAGTCGTGTTAGTCGCCGGTATGACAATTAAGAACATGCTGACTATCTACTATGTCACTTACTATTTAGAGCGCGCTGACTTAGTCACGCAATTTATTTCTATCGGTATGATTGGCAATATTCTAGGCTGCGCCTGCGCGACTTGGGCTACCCGTAAGCTTGATAAAGTCGTGGCGTACCGAGCGTTACAACTGATTGCCGCGGCATTGTCAGCGGTGGCCTTTTTTATTGCCCCTGAGCAGTGGTTACTTGCCACAGTGGTTTACTTCGGCTGGTGCTTCTTTTTGCAAATGGCAACGCCAATGCTATGGGCTAAAATTGCCGATGTGGTGGATTATGGTCAGCAGCAATCCGGTATTCGCACCACCGGTTTGGTGTACTCGTCCGTGGTGTTTTTCATCAAGATAGGCATTGCCATTGGTGGCGCTATCGCCGGTTGGTGGCTGGCATGGTTTAACTATGTGCCTGACGTCAATCAAACAGAACATACCCAATTCGGTATTTTGGTCGCATTTACCTTGCTACCCGCGCTATGCTCAGTCATGGTAGCTTGGTTAATGCGTCGCTATACCCTGACCCAAGACAAAGTGGAAACTATTTCCACCGAATTGGCAGAGCGCGGCTCCTAACCAGTTATTATTTTAAACTATAACCCGTAGGCCAAATGAATTGGCCTGCCTATAATGACGCGCATTGGAGAATTGCACCGCGACATGGCCACCATTTACGAAGTTTCAGAGCTTGCCGGCGTTTCACTCGCCACGGTGTCACGAGTCGTCAATGGTACGGCCAAAGTTCGCCAGTCAACCAAAGACAAGGTTGAGGCGGCCATGCGCGAGTTGGGCTATCGCCCGAACACCATTGCGCAGTCACTTGCCAGTAACCGTAGTAATAGCGTCGGCATCTTAGTGCCTGAATTAATCGGTCCGTTTTACGGCGCACTCCTGAGCCGAATTGAAAGCTTATTTCGTGCCGCAGGTAAGCACGTGATTATCGCAGCGGGCCATAGTGACGCCGAGTTGGAGCGCGATAGCATCGAGTTCCTGCAAAGCCGTCACTGCGATGCGTTGATATTGCACGTTGAGTCGGTATCCGACGATTACCTAGTGGCGTTGGCCGAAAGTGAATGTCAATTTGCACTGATTAACCGTCGTGTCGCGGCGATTAGCGAGCGCTGCATTACGCTGGATAACCGTTTAGGAGGCTTCCTTGCGAGTGAGCATTTACTGGCGTTAGGGCATCGCAATATTGGCTATATTTCGGGCCCCATGTGGAAACAAGATGCTAAGGAACGCTACGCAGGTCACCAACAGGCCTTGATGGACTTCGGCGTCAAAGAAAACCAACACGCATTTTTTGAAGGGGACTTCCAAGAAACCAGCGGCGTTGCAGGGTTACAGTATTTTATCGAGCAACGTATCCCTATTAGCGCATTAGTGTGTGCCAACGATGAAATGGCTGCCGGCGCATTAACCGCCGCACATGATCTAGGCATTTCAGTGCCTGAACAGTTATCGATTGTAGGCTTCGATAACACCAACTTTTCGCACTACACTTTCCCAAAACTCACCACTATCGATTACCCAATTGCCGAGATCGGCGCCATGGCCGCGCGCTGGGTGCTTGCTCACGTATACCAAAAGCCGGGCGAACCGTTAGTCTCGTCGTTTCAACCTAAATTGGTGCAGCGCCATTCCACCTTTGCCGCCCGTCGTGAGAGCGCTTAACAGCCGTTTAGCTTACACCTTATACTGCTGAACCTGATGGTCAACTTGCTGGGTCAGTTCGTTTAACACGGCGCTCGCATCAGCTGTTTGCTCGGCCTGCTCGGCGACTTGGCCACTCTGCCCTTTCAAGCTCTCTAAACGTTCACTGACGTCACCAGAAACAGCGTGCTGCTCCTCAGCGGCACTCGCACTTGAGCATTTTGGCTCGTGATATTTTGCACTGCCTGACTCACTTTATCACCCATGCCTGACACCTGTTCAACCGCATCATGGCTTTTCTTAGATTGTTCAGCCTGTTCAATAATGACACGCCCAACCGCTTCGACACCATCTTGTAAGCGCTGTAGCAGCGCTGCAATGTCTTGAGTCGATTGCTGTGTGCGTGAGGCAAGTGAACGTACCTCGTCAGCGACCACGGCAAATCCGCGTCCAGCTTCACCTGCGCGTGCCGCTTCAATAGCAGCGTTTAGTGCTAGCAGGTTCGTTTGCTCCGCTACTGCGTGAATCACTTCCATCACTTTCGCGATGTCGTCAGATGCCTTGGTCAATGTATTTAGCTCGTCGTGGGCACGTTCCGAAGCGGCCATAAAGCCTTGTTGCTGCGTCTGTAAGCGTTCAATCATCGTCTGCATTGCATCGACCTGTTGGCTTATTTCTAATGCGGATGACTCTGCAGCACTTGTACTGTCTGCCACGCTCCGTGCCGTGGCTGCCATTTGATGCACTGCGGCCGCAATACTTTCAACTTCTTCCGCTTGCTCACCAGCCAGCGAGTCAGATAACTGGGCAATTTGCTTTAATCGCTCGGACTCCTGGCTTGAGCGCTGGCTTAAATCAGCCACCGCGGCAATCGTTAATCGCACGCGTTCAAGTAAAAGATTAAACTGCCGCCCCATCGACCCCAGCTCATCATTATTTTGCACTTCAACCCGTTGGGTCAAATCACCTTCTTCCTCAACAATGGCTCTAATCATCGCGTTCATGGTGTGTACCCGCGTCATAACAACCCGCTGCATTAACCAAAGTACTAGGGCAGCTATCAGGACACCCAAACCGAGTATCGTCAGACCGCTTTTGATTGCTTCTGCGCCAATCATGCGAGCAATATCTTGCTGATTCACCCCAGATAGAATTGTGTAGTTCCAACGACTGAAAGGTGTGCTTGTAATATCCCAGCCGTCTGGATCAGCTAGTAAGTTTTCTACTGTTTGGCTGTCGGTGTGGCCAGATCGCATACGCACCACACCGCGGTCATCTCGTAATGCAACAAAGCCGTTTTCAAAAATTCGTGCTTGTGAGATGTAAGCGGCTAGCTCGTCGAAATCAGCAGGGTATCCGACATAAAGAATACCAATCACCTCGCCACCTTCTAAGATAGGCTCATACGCGGTAATAAAGGAACGCCCTAGAATATTGACTTGGCCTACGTAGGTTTCACCACGCATTACGCTTTGGTATGCCGATGTCGACGCATCTAGCTGGGTGCCGATGGCCCGCTGGCCTTGTGCATTCACAACATTGCTTGTTATTCGAGTAAATTGGTCACCATGGCGCGAAAATACGGTTGCTGTACCCTCTTGAAGCTGCGCATGTGTGTCGACAAGTGCAGTGCTATTGGCGAGGCCTCGGCCGGCTAAAACAAGGTCACTCAACTGGTGTTGACCAACGTTTACCATAGACCCAACAGATAACCCACCCTGGCTATCAATAAGGTGATTTAATGTGGCTAAGCTGCGCTCAACTTGGTCCCGCATTAATCGGTCGGTAATATTAAGCATGTCCCGCACAGTAGCATGTGTACGCTTAACTTCTTCGTCTACTACTCGGTGTATGTCTTGTCTTACTTGCAGTGTTGTAAAGGCAATACCGATAACCGCCAGTGCAGCAATTGAGCCACATAGCCAAATGCCCACGCGTTTTAAAATTGTCATTTATTAAGCCCTTACCGAAAACACCCCCTCCTTTATATTAACATTCGTTTGATTATAGTCAAAATTTTTATTTTTCAGCTCTGATATAATTAAAAGTTTATTGCTATAGCTACCTGTCACAGCCTTGGGCTTTCCGCTTAACTTCCTGACAAATTCTCACTCATAGGCGCCAATCGCAATTGAATCCCAAGCCGTTGTTGCTGCTTGATTTCTTTTTCAAGGTCGCTGACTAGCATCGGGTTATCCCATCCCGCTTGAGTTAAAATAAGTAATACGAAGTCACCCTGCGCACGCACGCTTTGCAATAATTGAGAAGGCTGCCTGTCGGTATTAAACAACACGGCTAAGCGCAAAATTGCTATCAGATGTTGCACGTCAACTGTTTTAAACAAATGCAATGCAGGTAGACGTTCAAGTTTCACTTTCTTACGGCATTGACCTACAACACTAGCCAAAACCTGCTGCTCCTCGTCGCTAAAACCCGGCATGTCAGCATGTTGCAGAATATAATGGGAATGGCGATGTACGCCGCTTGAATTGATATGCAGACCCACTTCATGCAAGGTTGCTGCCCATTGCAAGCGCTGAGCCCAAGCATTGTCTTGTAGTCCCCACGCATTTTGCAGATCACGCAGCATGTGGTGACCCGTGTCCGCGACTAACTGTGCGTGTTCATTATCGATTCGATAACGAGCCGCCATCGCGTCAACAGTGCGCTGGCGCACATCCTGATGCTCAATTACTCGCTCCGTAAGCTCATAAAGCACACCTTCACGCAGGGCTGAATCATGGGTTTCTAGGGTTTGAATGCCAAATTCCTGCATGAGCGCAATCACAATCGCCAAACCTGCAGGCAAAATCGGTTTACGCTCATCCTCAATACCATCCGCATGGAAATCACTTAGCTGCTCAAATTGTAACAGTTCAGCCTTACATTGCAGGGCTTGCTCTAAACTGAGCTGGCCAGCAGGTGTTTGATCGCGCTGAGACACCCATTTCACAATCGATTTGACCATACCTGACGTGCCAATCACTTGGGTCGCTGAAAACTTACGCACACGCTTAGCAATCGGTTCGAGTTGGCTTCTTGCTTCGACCAAGGCACGTTGAAAGCGCTTCTCGGTTACCTTTCCGTCGTGAAAAAAGCGCTCGGTAAAGCTCACCGACCCCATCGACAAGGAGCTGAGTGACGCTGGCTCAAATTCGTGCCCCGTGATGACCTCGGTAGAGCCGCCACCAATATCAAAAACCAAGCGCGGTCCATTGAAAGGGCTGGTTTGGGCGACACCTTTATAAATTAATCGCGCTTCTTCGTGTCCAGAAATGATATTGATTGGGAAGGGTAATACCGCTGCAGCACGGGTTAAAAACACGTCCGCATTCTGAGCCTCCCGCAAGGTGTGCGTCGCCACCACATAGACATGCTCAGGCAAGAAGCCCTCGAGGCGCTGCGCACATTGCGCCAAGGCATCTAAGCCTCGCTGCATCGCATCTTTGGTCAGGTTGCGTTTACGATTCAGGCCTTTGCCTAACTGCACCTGCTGTTTAAACCTTAAGAGCGGCTGCAGGTGGCTGTCAATCACCCGCGCAGTCACAAGATGAAAACTATTGGAACCTAAGTCCAAGGCTGCAAATTGTTCACTTTTCATCGCTGTCCCCTTGGCTCTCCAAGTGCTGCTGCATTCGCTGCTTCGCTTTGGTATGCTCAGCCTTCAAATAATCATAAATCGCAGTTTGTGCGCGAAATTTCTTCTTGTTTCCGCGCTTGCGATACAGGTTTCTCTGTTCACTATCGATAACCCGCGCCTTGGTATTATCCCGCCATTGTAACTCAAGAATATCAATCACCTGTTGCTTCAACTCAGGGCCTAAAATTGGGCAAGTGAGCTCGACCCGCTCGTCTAAATTACGAGTCATTAAATCGGCCGATGAAATATACACGTCATTCGCGCCACCGTTGTGGAAACAAAACACTCTGGGATGTTCCAAGAATCGGTCCACAATACTGATCACTTCAATATTATCGCTCATGCCGGTGACGCCAGCACGCAGTTGGCACATGCCGCGCACAATAATGCGTATGTGCACCCCGGCCTGAGACGCTTTATATAAATGTTCAATAAGTGGTTCGTCGACCAAATTATTGACCTTCAGCAGCACCCGGGCTGGCTGTCCCTCACGTGCAGTTCGGATTTCGTGGGCGAGTAAGCGATTAAATTTACTACGCGTGGTGACCGGTGACAGCCAAATATGGGAGAAATTAAATCGGCGGTAAGGGGCTTCGAGGTACTGAAATACCTTATCTACATCGCTACAAATATCTTCATCCGCGGTCAATAAGCTAAAGTCTGTGTATATCTGCGCGGTTTTTTCATTTAGGTTACCAGTGCCAATATGCGCGTACTGGCGCACCAAGTCGCCTTCTTTGCGCTTAATTAGGATCAGCTTGGCATGTACTTTCAGCCCTTTGATACCGAAAATCACGCGAATACCTTCCTGAGTCATACGCTTGGCCCACTCAATGTTGGCTTCTTCGTCAAAGCGCGCCTGCAACTCCACCATGACCGTCACTTTTTTGCCATTATTGACCGCTTCAATCAGTGAATGCACGATGCGCGAATGCGGTGCAACACGGTAGATACACATCTGAATGCTCTGTACCTGCGGGTCATACGAGGCTTGGCGCACCAACTCAGTGATGTGAGCAAACTTGTGGTAAGGAAAATACAACAAAGCATCGTTGCGTTGTAAGGCCTCAAACATACTGGCTTGTTGGACTAAAGTTGGCAGATCTAAAGGCGTCAGCTTCGGGTTTACCATTGACCGATGCCCCCAGTTTTCGAAGGTCACGAAATCACGCGTATTGCGGTAACGCCCGCCTGCAACCAAAGAGTCATGACTGGTGAGATGCAGTTTATCGTGCAGAAAATACAGCATCCGCCGCGGCATACTGCGGTCATACACTAAGCGTACAGGCTCAGCGTCGAAGCGCTGGCGAATGCCTTCTTCCATTTGCTCCAACAAGCTTTGGTCGATGTCATGGGGCAGCCTGTAATCCGCATCACGGGTTAATTTAAACGAGAATGCTTGCAGGTTGTCAAATGGCACAATGCCACGGAATAAGGTTTCCAGACACAAGCAAATCACGTTATCGAGTAAGATAATGCGTTTATTACGATTGGAACTTTTAAACGGTAACTTGATAAAGCGAGGAAGTTCTTCGGTGGGTACTTCGATCGCCGCGTAAGTAAGTTCGCCTTGATACACTATCTCGACGCACAAATAAGTCGCGTCCTCATTAATCGCTTTGATTAAGTTGGTCGACTGACCAATTAACAACGGCACTATATAACGCTTAATTTTTTCCTCAAAGAAGGTCGTCAGCCAACGTTTCTCTTCGGCGCTCGCCTGCTGCTCATCAATAACACGAATATTTTTGCGCAATAACGCTTTTAATACGTCTAAATAAATCTGCTCAAACTGCGCTTGAAGGCTAATCACTTGCTGCTGAATCGCGGCCATCAATTGCTCTGCCTCAGAATGCTCGGCAGTAGTTTGGGCAAAGAATATGCGGCGCCGCACATCGGCTACGCGGACACGAAAAAACTCATCCATGTTATTGGAAAAAATACCAAGAAAACGCATGCGCTCGACCACGGGCACATTTTTATCGCCAGCTTCTTGTAACACTCGCTGATTGAATGCCAGCCAGCTTAATTCTTTGGGAAAAAACTTCATGGTACCTCCCGCTTTATCAGCGACTAATGTAGCCGCCGCGGGCATTCAGGCCTGTGACACTTTTATGAAGTTTTTATGGCACTTTGTCGTGCGCCCCGAAGCCTCGCTATTCAAAAAAGTGTCATCAAATCGGTATACACTACGACCAAATTTTTGGGGTTCATCGTGATGTCGTTGCAGCAGCTTATTCAAACACGCCAACTTAAGAGCGCGTTACAACCCATTGTTGATACGTATCGCTCGGCTCTGATTGGTTATGAGGGACTCATTCGCGGGCCTAAGGGACACGAACTAGAGCGCCCTGACGCATTATTTGCAGCCGCAGCGTCACCGGATCTACGCCATAACCTTGAGCTTCACTGTGCCCAAAGCGCACTCACCGCTTTCGACACGCGTCATTTTGCTGGCTTATTATTTATTAACATTGACCCTAATATTTTGGCATTGCCTTCGACATTCGGGACTTTTGAAGCGCTTAAAGCTGAAGCCAAGGCGCCCATCGTATTAGAGCTTTCTGAGCATCACCCCGTTGCCGACACCAATGCATTAAAACAACAGATATTAAAGTTGCGCACTATTGGCTATCGATTCGCGATTGACGATTTAGGCGCCGGACACTCGAGCTTTAAGCTTTGGGCTGAAATTCGCCCTGACTTTGTAAAAGTGGACCGGTACTTTATTAAAGAGGCCTTGTTGAATAAATAGCGGAACTTTCTCAGTTAGCGTTGATCAGATCGCCAAACCACGCTGATACTAGACACCGCAATGAGCAAAGCAAAATACCGAGTTAAAAACTGGTCTGAATACAACAAAGCCCTTAAACAACGAGGCTC
>NZ_PIPK01000020.1 GCF_003987335.1 Aliidiomarina maris
AAAGGCCGCAGGTCTGTCGGTCTCTGCCAATGGAGGCAAGCGTCAATCTGGTCACGTACCAGTTGCTGCCTGAGAAGTTGGAAGCCTCGCCCGTGGCGCATTAGCGCTTAGGGCGGGGAGCAGTCACGTTAAACAATTAGGTTATTTATTTTCAATCAGAGATATGTACACCCATGAAAGATAAAATTTTATTGTTGGGTTCATCAGGCTTATTGGGTAGTGCTTTAAATAAAGCGCTCACAGGGCATGCTCAGGTACTAACGCCGTCTCGATTTGATTTAAATTTAACGGACTTAGACGCCTTAGAAACCTATATAAAAGCGTATAAACCCAGTTTAATCATTAATGCCGCCGGTATGGTGAGTGCACAGCAGTGCGAGCACAATGCAGATCAAGCGTTTAAGCTCAACACGGACTTGCCTGCTAAACTTGCGCAGCTGAGCAAAGCGCAAGGCAGCACCTTAGTGCACTTCTCTTGTCTGGATGTGTATGGCGATGAGAGCAAGGTACGCAGTTTAAGTAGCTGCACCGAAAACACGCCCACGAACCCGCAAAATATTTACGCCGAATCGAAGCTTTTAGGTGACAATGCCGTGGCTGAGCATGCGGAAGATTACTTAATTTTTCGTTTAAGCGGCTTGTATTCAAAGCAAGATTTAAGCGTTAAAAACGAGCGGCCGCCGATTGTGATTGGCGCACCGACGTCGGCTGAATATGTCGCAGTCACTGTTATGCGCAGCTTAGAGCGAGTTGACCGTGGCGTGATCCGCGTTCATCCGGGGGTGTATCATTTAAGTACCAAAGGCGATGCCTGCTGGCAGGAGTTTTATCGTGAGGTGGCGATGCTGCGCCAAAACCGCCAACTATTAATCAACTCACCGAGTTTAGTCACCAAAGACTCGCGCTTAAGCATGGATAAAGTCGAAGATACCTTTTGCTTATTAGTGCCTTCCTGGCGCTCACAGCTAACAAGCATTATCACCGACCCGAAAGACTTTGCTAAAGCGGTAGGTCAGCATTAGCGACTGTGTCGCCTGGTTGGTGTTGAGGTAGCTGAGGCACAAAGTGCCCTGATACTTTGACGCCGTGACTGCGCAGCTTTATAGCCAGGCTTTGTTGCGCTGTTTCGTCCCCATGCACCAACCGCACTTCGCCCAGATGCTGAGCCTCTAACGCAAACGCGATTAACTCCTGCTGATCGGCATGGGCTGAATAGCCGCCTAGCGTATGTACCTGAGCGTTGATTTGTACGCGGCTACCATCTAAATCCACATAGCCTTGGCGTGGCCCATACTGTTGAATTGCCCGCCCCGGTGTCCCTTTTGCCTGATAACCGACAAACACGACATCCGTTCTTGGGTCTGGCAACAGCGCTTTGAGATAATTCTGCATACGCCCGCCGGTACACATGCCGCTGGCCGCAATCACAATACAGGGGTCAGCACTTTGGCGCAGATAGTTAATTAAGCGTTGGTGTTCAGCGTGGTTATCGACTACATGCAAACGCGCAAAGTTGAGCGGGTGGCGATTGTCGGCGATACGCTCGCGTGCCTCGGCGTCCCATAAATCCCGCATCGCACGATACTGGCGCGTGAATGCCGCCGCCATCGGCGAATCGACAATCACCACCATGTCACGCCAACGCAGGCCCTCAGCCAGCATCTTGCCTTGGCATTGAAAAATCATATCCTCAAGCTCGTAAAGTAATTCCTGGGTGCGGCCAATACTGAATGCGGGTATTAACACCGTGCCGCGATCACTGACGCAGTGCACGATGACTTGTTGCAGGCGTTGTTGGCGCATGTTGCGGTTTTCGTGGTTCTTGTCACCATAGGTGCTTTCCAGCACCAGCATGTCGGCGCGCTCTAACGGCGTGGGGTCTGGCAGCAGCGGCGAGTTTTTGCACCCCAGGTCGCCAGAGAATACGGTTCGATAGGTTTGCTTACTGTCGGCTTGATCGCCTCGAATGTTATCCAACGGACTATCCACTTCAACATACGCAGACCCCAATATGTGACCTGCCTGTCGAAAGCGAATACTGACATCGGGGCTGTCTATTTTAACCCAAGTGTCGTAATCCACTGGCACCAACTGGCGGGTTAACGTGCGTGATACGGCGCTAATCAGGCCTCGGTTTTGGGTGACCCCCACACGCATAGCATCTTCAATCACCATCGGCAGCAAGTGCGCTGTAGCCCGGGTGCAGTAAATAGGGCCGCGAAAGCCAGCGCTTAGCAACCAAGGCAGGCGCCCAACGTGGTCAATGTGACAGTGGGTGATAATCACGGCTTGGATTGGCTTGGTGTCGAATTCAATCAACTGGACGCTATCATTGCTTGCATCGGATGTGCGCGCCGGCGGGTTTTCGTCGCCTTGAAATAAGCCGATATCAACCAACAGCGCATTACCGCAGGAAAATGTTAATTGATGACAAGAACCCGTGACGCCCTCGCGGGCGCCGTGGTGGATTAGACTCGGTGGGGTGCGTTCCATGCTGTGCTTCCTTGTGAGTGTACGTGGTGGCTGATTCGTCTATGCCTATGCCACGCAAGTTCGGTTCTTGCCATTGCGCTTGGCTTCGTACATAGCGGCGTCGGCACGTCGAATAAGTTCTTGAATATCAGGATCTTCTGGGCTCAGTGCAGCGAGCCCGACACTGGCGCTAAGGTTTAGCTTCTCTTTCACAAAATACTGACACTCGGCCACTGCGACACGCAAGCGGTCAGCCACTTTCTGCGCTATTGCAGCAGGTGTATTAGGAAGCATTAAATGAAACTCTTCCCCACCGGCTCGGGTTATCACATCACTGCCGCGTAATACACGTTTCATCACATGCGCCAGCTCGACCAGAATACGGTCGCCAGCTTCATGTCCGAAGGTGTCGTTTATCTCTTTGAAATTATCGATATCGAGCACTGCCAGGGCAAGGGGTTGACGCGTGCGGCGGGCCAGGCTGAGTTGCTCAACCGCGCGCTGTTCGAAGTAGCGACGGTTATACAAGCCGGTTAATGAATCTGTCATCGCCATGCGCTCAATTTCAAACTTTTCTATCAGCAGCTCGGCTTGGCGGGCTAGGTAGCGCTGCATAGTAATGTCATCGGCGCTAAATTCACGGGGTTTACTGTCTATCACACACAAGGTGCCAAGCACATGGCCGCGCTTGGAGTAGAGCGGAATGCCAGAATAGAAGCGAATGTAGGGGCTGTCGAGTACCAAGGGGTTGGCTTCAAAGCGCGGGTCTTCAAGGGCGTCAGGCACCAGTACATGGTCGCCTTGGTACAGCGCCCACGAGCAAAAAGAGACATCGCGTGGGGTGCGTTTCACGTTCAACCCGACCTGGCTTTTAAACCATTGAAATTTATCGTCAATTAAGCTGACAGCGGCAATATCCACGCGAAACACCTGCTGGCACATTTGAATCAGTTCGTCGAGATCAGGTAATACACCAACCTGCAGTAATCGCGAAGCATTAAGGTCCTGAACACGAGCGGCGTCGTTTGCGGGTATTGGTGCAGCAACAGTTCTGGGCTGGGGTGGGCCGTCTGATTGCATAGTGAATTGCGCCTTTAATTAGCTATGATGAATATAAGTTGTAGCACCGTATTCATACCCTAGCAACACACCTTTCGGGGTATATTTTTTTATCCCGATTCGCCAAATCGGCGTAGGGCATGCTTCGCATGCCGTTATGCGATGGTGGATATGTCAACGTAGGGCAGGTTTCACCTGCCGTTATGCGGTGATGGAATGGCATGCGCAGCATGCCCTACGGTTGTGCGGACATCCGCCGTTGGCTCAACCGCGGTGTTGACGTAGGGCAGGTTTCACCTGCCGCCGCGCGATGGTGGAACGGCATGCGGAGCATGCCCTACGGTTGCGCGAACATCCGCCGTTGGCTCAACCGCGGTGTTGACGTAGGGCAGGTTTCACCTGCCGTTATGCGGTGGTGGAACGGCATGCGTTGGTTCGGTGTTGAATTTGGGGTTTGTGGTGCGGCATGCGGAGCATGCATTCGAACGGTGTTGAATTCGGGTTTCGTGGTGCGGCATGCGAAGCATGCCCTACGGTTCCTGAATTCAACATCCGCTGCGGTTAAAACGTGAACATCAGCTGTGCGCCGGCGCCGAAGCTACGGTCGTCGATGTAGCTGGCGCTGACATTGAAATGCACGCGGCCGAACGGCGAAAACCCAAGCCCCGCAGTGTACGCATCATCATAGGTGCCCTCTAAATCGTGGCGATACCCCAAACGAAGCTGGGCCCAGCGACCTAGTGCATACTCGTAGCCAGCACGCACAAACTGCGTCTCACGCACCTCACCAAACACCTGAAGCTGACTCACATCAGTTAACCCCAAGTAATTTTGTGCTAACAAATCAACGTCCAAGCTCAAACTCATACGCATAGTACGATAGCCAAGCGCGGCCACCGCCTGACGGCTCACCTTGTAATCCAAGGTCACAATGTCGTCCACGCGGCGCGAATAAATCGGGCTACCCACCACCTCGTTGCTGACCATATTGCGTAACACCAAACCGGCGCTGATGCGTTGCGTCAGAGTCATGCTGAAACCTAAATCGAAGTTAAAACTCGTCTCCGAGTTACGAAACTCGCTGGAATCAAAGTTATCTTCGTCAATATCGCTCAGCGCTGAAAAATAGGTAAAGCTCTCAATTTCTTGAATTTTCGGCGTCACACCTAAGTAAAAGTCGCGCCCAGCTACGTTGAACTTACGGCCTAAAGCGACCCCGTAGTCAGTAATCAAGCGTCCAACCACGAAACCTTCTGAGGTAAATTCGTTCAATGCATCAAGGTCTTCTGCATTCAAGAAAATATCTACGTCATTGGCATCTAAGCGAGTGGCACCAAAAGCCTCCAGGTTGGCGTTAGCGAAAAACTGAGCCGATGCATGGCGGTTCAATAGTGTCACCGCAACCTGACCGTTGATATTGCCCACCAGCGCGCCACTGATGTCGTTAAAGCGCGCAGCGACATCTTCACGCGCCGCTTGCAGCTGCGCTTCGTCGACGCCACCTTGCTCCGCTTGGCGAATTAGACGCTCAAGATTATCGAACGCATCCTGGAAATCATCCACGCTATCGAAAATTCGGTCCTGATCAGCCACTTCGAAGTTGATGGCAGGCAAAATAATGCCCAAGCGGTCGCGGTCTTCATAACGCGCAACGAGCGCAGGGTTTAAGCTGGCCGCTTGGTAGTAGTTACCGTTCGCAACGCCTGCACCGCCCATCGCCTGGGTGCGGTTGTCTGCGGCATGGGCCACGCCTACACCAGCGGTCGTAAGGGTCAGCGCAAGCATCGAGTAAGAGAGATTTTTTATCATTATATATGTGTCACATTAGTAAATGTTCACAGATTTTAAACGTTCGCAAAGGTAAATGGTAGGGCAGGTTTCGCCTGCCGCCGCGCGATGGTGAAACGGCATGCGAAGCATGCCCTACGGTTACACGATGTCGGAACGGCATGCATTCGAATGGTATTGAATTTGGGTTTTGTGGTGCGGCATGCACGGCATGCCGTACGGTTGCACGATGTCGGAACGGCATGCATTTGTTAATAAAAACTGATGGCGCGCCATTCTGGTGGAATTACCCCACGCTCCACATCGCGGTGAAAGGTCGAATATGGCCAATCGCCAACGCACTCTACCAGCCGATGCTTGACCGGATTGGTGTAGCAATACATCAGCAGAATTCGATAGCGCCTTTCGCTTGTCAGCCGATGTTCCCAATATCGAGGCTGCCACAACTTGCCGCGGCGCTGAAAGCGCTCATTATCGGTAAGCGTAATGGCGCTTTGAAATTTCGATCCCTGAGTCGTTAGTCGTTTGATCATGCTAACCCGCTGCGGAAGCAGCGCGTCGGGCAATTCAACGATGGCATGAAAATGATCAGGCAATAGCACCCATGCATGAATTTTGAATGGGTATTTCTGATTCGTTGCTTTCAGCGCGATTTTGAGCGCACTACGTATTTTGGGGTCAAGAAGCACCGGCTGGCGCTGGTAAGTCACAACGGTCAGAAAAAAGTACCCGCCCGAATCGAAATATCGACAGAAATTTGGCATATCTCAAACCCACATAAATGCTACCTGCTATAAGTGTATGCCCACCAACGCATCCCCACACCTGGGCGATGACGTATTGTGTGCCCGGATTCAATATTCGGGGGCGGTTCAACCGCGGTGTTGAATTCAACATCCGGGGTTGGTGTAAACGCGGTGTTGGCGTAGGGCAGGTTTCACCTGCCGCCGCGCGGTGGTGGTGCGGCATGCGGAGCATGCATTGGAACGGTGTTGAATTTGGGTTTGGTGGTGCGGCATGCGAAGCATGCCCTACGATGCCCGATTCCGACATTTGCGGGGGGAACGCGGATTGTGCCCGAATTCAACACCGGGCGTTGGTTTAAACGTGGTGTCGGCGTAGGGCAGGTTTCACCTGCCGCCGCGCGGTGGCGGATATTTCATCGTAGGGCAGGTTTCACCTGCCGCCGCACAATGGCGGAATGGCATGCGGAGCATGCCCTACGGTTGCCCGAATTCAACATTGGGGGTTGGTGTAAACGCGGTGTTGGCGTAGGGCAGGCCGTGCCTGCCGCCGCGCGATGGTGGTGCGGCATGCGGAGCATGCCCTACGGTTGCCGAATTCAACATCCGGGGTTGGTGTGAACGCGGTGTTGGCAAGGGCAGGCTCCGCCTGCCGTTGTGCGGTGGTGGTGCGGCATGCGAAGCATGCCCAACGTACGATGAAATGTGTTTTAACGTGTAAATGCGTGGTAACATCCTGTTGTAGCATAAAAATAATAATCGACAGGGAGCATAAGGAGCTTGCATGTTGAACATTAATCGCGCGTTGCTTGGCAGCGTGGCCTTGGCTGCGCTTATACATTTAACTGGCTGCTTAGGCGATCATCCAGACGATTTGCCAGGGGCCGTGAATAACCCCAACCCGGAATTATCATTAGCCGATTCATCGGTTGCTGTATTCGACCCCGCTGACAGTCAAATGACTTACTCAGTTCGCGTCGCATTTTCTCGTGCAGCGCCACAAGCGGGCAGCGTCACCTATCGCACTGTGTCTGGCAGCGCTTTACCGGATCGCGATTATCAACAAGTTGAAAGCACCGTCAATTTCGCAACAGGCGACCGCAGCGTAAGCCTCCCTGTAGAGCTGATCAACGACAGCGGCCGCAGCAGTGAGCGCGAATTTAGCGTCGAACTTACACGCGCCAGTAACGCCAGCCTAAGCGAGCAAGTCAGCCAGCAAGTGGTGATTACCAGTAGCGACGTGGCAAGCGAACGCCCTAGTTTAACCATTCCGTCGCAGCTGAGCTGGACTGCACCAACCTCAGGAACCGTCAACTTTTCAGTGGTGATGCCACTGAGCGAACCTGTTGCCAGCGAAGCAAGCATAGAAATTCGCACTATCGATGGAAGTGCGCGCCAAGGTATCCACTTTGACAGCATTACCGGCGAACAGTGTAATGACGGCATCTGCACCATTGGGGCAGGGCGCACAGAGCTTGAATTCTTGGTGCCGTTGCGCGGCCAATTAGGCGGTGATCCGCGCCAGTTTACCTTGCAGTTTTTAAATGCCCGCGGCATTCAACTTCCAGCTAACCGCGAAGTCGAAGCAACCCTCAACTATGCCAATGACGGCGATGTGCCGAGCCTTAATGTGCCGTCATCATTAACCTTGCGGATGCCGACTGTAGAACGCTCGCCGCTGTCTTACCCAGTCGTGCTGACATTCAGTGCGCCGTTGAGTGAGCCAGCAACATTGGCGTTGCGTACCGTCGACAACACCGCATTTGCTGGCACGCACTATGTTGAATTGCAGGCAATCGGCGACGATGCCATCGAAATCGCTGCAGGTACGCGCGAAGTTGAGCTTGCGATTGAACTGCTTCACGACACCTCGTTGGCGGAAGGTCTGAACTTCGAACTGCAGTTAGTATCATCAACCGGCATCGCGTTAGGCGAGCAGCGCAGTATTGAAATTAACATCGCGAACTCAAACCTAACCGCGGGTAGCGCGCCAACGCTGACGCTGCCTTCGGATCTCGTTTACCACGAACCGCAAGAAACCCGCGATTATATGATGTTGGCACCGCTCAGCGAGTCGATGCCTGCTGACGGTTCGGTGCACGTTACCTTGGTTGAGCAGACCGCCCGCGATGGCATTGACTTCAATGCATATTCGGAAACCATTGAATTGCCACGGTTTGCTACTGAGCTGCAAATTCCGTTGACCTTGTTAAATAACCCAGCGCCGACAGACGCGCAAACCTTCCGGGTGGAGTTAAGCCAGGCGAATGGCGTTAATTTACCGTCCGATCGTTCGTTTGAAGTCACCATTGAGGATGCTGCGCGCCCTGCGCCATTCCCGCGTTTACAATTGACACCGGATCTTATCCGCGTGGCACCGCCGCAAGGTAACGCAGGCGAGCAAACTATCACGTTATATTTTGACTTGAGTGATAATTTGGCTGCGGACGGTTCTGTCTTTGTGCGCACTCGTGCCGGTACGGCCAACCCTGACGTGGATTACCGCACTATTGGTGAGACTATAAGTGTGGCGGCAGGAGATTTCCTACTGGCGGTCGAGGTCGATCTATTGAATAACGGCACAGAAGAAACGCGTGAATTCGAGCTGGTGTTTTCGAATCCTCAAGGCTTGAGTTTGCCCGAATCGCGCTCTGTGACAGTGCAACTTGCACCAGTCGGTGTGCAGAGTTTGCCAAGTGTAAACGTACCAGAAGTCGCAGTGACGGTGTTTGTGCCGTCGCGACCTGACGCTACCGAGCGGATGATTGTCTTACCGTTTAGTGATTTCGCACCACTGCGCGGTGTGTTGACGGTTGCCAGTCAGGACCGTACTGCTGAGGAAGGCGTTGATTATACCTTTAGTGACACTGAGTTTGAGTTTTTAACCGGTGCCCGCGAGGTCATCATACGCTTTGACGTGGCAACAACGGCAACAGCGTCCAGTTTCGAAATTCTGTTATTGAATGCAACCAACGCAAGTTTACCAAGCGCAGCCGAAGCGCGGGTTATCAACGTCAACATCGTGCCCTGATTTCGCGCCCGGTTTCAACATCCGCGGCCGGTTCAACCGCGGTGTTGGCGTCGGGCAGGTTTCATCCGCGTCACGCAGTGATGCCGTGATGCGGCGGTGGTGCGGCATGCACGGCATGCCATACGTGTGATGGTGGTTATGTCGTAATTGCGTTGTTCCGCGACAACGATGATCCTATACTCAAACGAACGCTCAAAAACAAAAATCGGTACAAGGTTGAAACATGGCGTCACTGAAAATTAAGCATGTAGGCCCGATTCGACAGGGGTTACCCGACGGTGAAGTATTTCAGTTTCAGGGAGTCACTGTATTTACTGGAAGTCAGGGCTCGGGGAAAAGTACCGCGGCAAAAATATTCTCATCATTGACTTGGCTAGAGAAGGCGCTCGTGCGCGGCGATATCGAGCCTTCGGAAGCCAATAATTTTCAATATTTCAAAACCACGCTCATGAATTTCCATGGGTTAGCGGAATACTTTAACAACCACTCTGTCGTTGAGTACCAAGGTAAACGCTTTTCTTTTATCTTGAGCAACTTGTCATTTGAAATTCAAAGTCGTAAAGCACCAGCGGATTTCGCTTCACCCAAGATTATGTACGTACCCGCTGAGCGTAACTTTCTAGCTGCAATTGATAAACCGGAGGTAATCAGTAAATTACCCAAGTCCTTAAAAGATTTTTTAGCTGAGTATCTAGAAGCGAAAGAATACTTTGCTAAGCATCCAGTGCAATTAGAGCTCAATAATACCTATTTTAGTTTTGAGGAAGAAACTAAACGCTCTTACGTAAGTGGTGATGACTTTAAAATTGACTTACTGCATGCGTCGAGTGGCTATCAAAGTTATATTCCTATGTTCCTGGTAACCCGTTATTTGCGGGAATTTGTCGAGCGCTCAGAGGGTGAAAAACAAAATGAGATGAGTGTTGCAGCAGAGCGCCGATGGTTGCAAGAATTGTCGCGCTTGCTAAGCAACAAGCAGATGAATGATAAGCAGAAAATTGATAAAGCGACAGAGCTTATGCAACGTTATACGTACAGCAGCTTTATTAATATCGTCGAAGAGCCGGAGCAAAACCTGTACCCGACGTCACAGAAGCAAGCGTTGTTTGGGTTGCTGAGTGCAAGTAATGGCCGACCTGATAACAGGTTACTCCTGACTACTCATAGCCCGTATATTATTAGTTACCTGAATATCAGTTTGGAAGCTGCCAAGATCTACGCCTCTTTAAATTCAGATAAATCTGCGATTGAAAAGAAACATCGCGTATCAAATATTTGTCCACAGGTATCAGCGGTGAATGCGGAGCGAGTAAATACCTATGAATTCAAGAGTGATGGGTCGGTGAGTGAACTAGGCAAGTATGATGGAGTTTTGCAGGATGCGAATCAACTGAATAACGAATTGGATCAACTGAACTCTTTATTTTCTGATTTACTCGAAATTTAGGGATTAACATTGGAGTGAAAATGGATTTTTTACTACCGAAGTGCGCGACAGATTGTGGAAGTGCAAAATCCACAGCGTCGTCATGTAACTTTTCGTGCAACGGTGCTTTTGTTTTTGCAGTCTCACCCCGATGTTCGGCCCAAAGCAATTCGAGCTCAGCTGTGCAATAGCGTGAAGCCGTCGGTGAATACCATGCGGTCTGAGCAGCTCAAGCGCTTTAAAAGTGAGGCGGGTATCCTCCCCAGTCAAGTGTTCATGAGCCCTCAGGTCATCATATAACGCCCGCTGTTGTCTCATGCCCGACGTTCGATGTGGAACGCCATGCCCAGCCCATGCCGTTTGGCTGGTAATATATTTAAATTTTGTTATTAAAGATGGTACGATTAAAGGACTATAATAAGAAATAGAGCGCTAGCATGGATGACAACGCAGCGAACCTGCAAGAAGCAACGCACCCGCGTAGTATTTTAAATTTAAATGAAGCGCCTGTATGGCACTTATTAATTGATGAAACCGGCACTAAATTTAACCGCAATGCGTTAGATCTGCCTGCGTGCGACCATGAAGTAGGCCGAGTGGTTGGCTTACTTCACCCAGAAAATCATCAACTTCCGGCGTTACCTGCAGGTTTTCACGCGACTGAGCAAACGCCATTTGACGTTCACCATATACTATCAACGCTATTGAACGAGCGCCAAATTGGCATTCTCGGAGTCACGGTTCAGCTAGATGAACTTGACGGTCACAGTTGGATTAACGCGGTGCGCATGTTAACTCGCTGGGTGTTAGCGTTGCTACCGGCCAGCGGTGCTCCAGTGAAAGTTAAAGTGTATATTGAGCAGCGCGCGATGTATGCAGCTGGTGCTGACTTGCGTGCTTTAGCCGACACAGTGACAGCTGAGATGCGCGCTCTGTCGCCTCAGCGTCTGGGTAAACTCAAGCTGGGTTTCAATGTTATTGAAAAAACCGGACACCCGCATAACGGCTACGTCGACAGCCTGGCGTATGTTTGGGGAAGCCCGAAAGCCAGCAACAAGCGCTTTATTCAACACACCGAATTACAAGGCAAATGTCTAATTGAATCAGACTCAAACTTAATTGAACGTCTATTCCTGAACATTCAGCATACCCATAAATTAACCGCGCAAGACTGGTATGAAATTGCCAGCATTGAGCCAAGTAAGCTAGCGCATACGCTGTTAGCTGAAAGCCTTGCCATTATTGAGCGTGAGTGCCAGCAAGACGCATCAAGGTGGGCCCAATACTTAGACTATTGCTGTCAATTGCAGCAACAAAAAGTGTATCAACCGCAGGCTTTATTTAACGCTACACAATGGCTAGGCCAAGCAGCCCCGGAGCACATTGGCGTATTACAGCGCTTAAAGCTAAAAAACACGCAGCTTGCCGCAGCGAATCATATGGGCCAAGTGCAGCGCGGGCTTGCAGCCAAGGCAGCGACCCTTGCTGAAAGCTTATTTGACGAAGATGCTCAACTGGCATGCCGAACTGCGCTGCGAACTATTGTCATGCATTGTAACGCATTTGAATTCAGCGTTGCTGAGGAAGAGGGACAACGCTGGTTACAGGTCGTTGATGAATTGCCTAGTGCGGTGGTGGGAAAGAAGAACCTAGGTAAATTGCAATCGAGCATGGGGCAAGTTTTAAGCTTTAGCCACAATCCACAAGCCGGCGAATACTTTGCCGCAGCGATTGAAACCTTCAATGGTTTACAAGATGCGCAAGAGGCGCAGGCTGAAATTGCTCAAACTCGCCACTACCAGTTGATTCAGCTAATGGATGCAAACGACGTTAACGAAACGAGCGTGTGCGCGCAGTTATGCGAGGTGTTCGCTGTAGCCGGCGAAATAGGCCTGCGTAAGGTTGCTATCGAATTTGCGCAAGGCAATAACCAAGACCGTTTCGCCCATTATTTGTTACTGCGCGCGTGTAGTAAATGCCCAACTACATTGAAACATGTAGCTCGCGCCTACTGGTCAATGCAGCAGCACTGGCAAATTGGTGCAGGCCACCCGTGGCCATTAATTAGCTTACATCGCGCGCTGTTACTCTGGGGGCAGCAAGCCAATTTTGCGCCTAATGCAGTCGATGAAGACGTGCGTGCACAAGCATTAATGCATCTGGATAGGGCCATCCAAGGTTGTCGTGACAGCGGTCATGGCGGTGTCATGTTTGTGATGGCGGATGTGTTTGAGCAGCTCCGCCATGACATGCAGTTACATAGTCCAAGTAGTTTAGGTGTTAGCACGTTAGTGCAAGCGCTACATACTAAGCTGCCATTTACTTTTCATTAGCAGAAAGAAAAGCATGCAAGATTTCACATTTAAACACTATCAGGGACCGCAAAACCGGGGTGATTTAGTTTGGGCGCACCCAAACCAACGGCAAGTGATTGTCATCGACGGGGTGTCAGGCGCTTTGCCAGAGCATGCTGCGCAAATATGTCGGCAGTGGTTAGACGCTCAACTTGCCGGTGATGGGAATACGGAGCCTGAGCAACTTGCCAACTTACGTCCGGAAATTGTGATTAGTGCCTTGCATCAGCATCTATTAGCCAACAAAGCCCAAGCAGTATTTGGGATGGCAACACGACGCAAGCAGCAAGTCAGTGTTGATATTATTGGAAATCTTCGTATTTACGAAATGACTCCTTTTGGTAAGCCTCGTTCATTGCGTCAGCGCGATACCAACCAGCCAGAGCACGCTTTAGGCCAAACGCAAACAGGTGGCATGCCAATCGCTGAGCGGCTGGTAATCGATCTTAACTACGATAGAAAATTTTTGTTTTGCTCGGATGGGCTTGACCACCAACGTATTACTGATGGTGGTCTCAGGCTCCAGCATCTCGAACATGGGGTGCGCGATACCCTGCACGAACTGCGTGAAGAAGAAGATTGGAGCGCGGTAGTTTTCCCTGTTGATCACCGCGTAGATACTAATTCTGAGAGTATGGCTCAGGTGATCATCGGCGAGCCGTCGACTGACATTGCCGAACATGCAGTGCATCAACTTTTGGCGGAGCACGTGCTAAAGGAACCTGCTTTGCAAGGTTCAAAGTTGATCCGCAATCCATTTATCAAAGGAACCCGGTCAAGTCGCGAAATTGATGCATTGTTTGTCACTCCGCTGGGTTTGTTCTTTATTGAGGTCAAAGGTCACGCAGGCGACGTCGAATTGTACGTCGACTCAACGGATCGCAATTCACTGTACTTGTACGACCGCAATAATCCAGCTACGCCGCGGGTGGCTGATAGCAATCCGATACATAAATGCCAAGAGGCTATTCGCGATTACCAAAAAGGCTTAAGTGAACAAGCAAGCGAATACCATGACCTTAGGGCGCGTAAATCAGTCGTGGTGTGTTTTACCTCAACTCAAGCACAGGTAGCCTGTATTGACCGAGATGCGGTGCGCCACGCATTACCGTATCGCCAAGGTGAAGTGGTGATTTGTGACTTGAAATCCTTGGTTCAAAGCATTCTTAATGAAGCAAAGCAATGGTGTGGAAAGCGCCTTAAACCGCAGGTTAGTCGCGAAGAGATAGATAAAATCTGCATGGGCTTCCAACAGCCTGCTGCAGTAGCGGAAGGCCCCCAAAAGCTATTGCCAGGGTTAGAGTTCGACGCCAACGCGCTCATTGCAGAGGAATCGACGGACTACTTTAAAGTGTATCGCGCGCGCCACTACCAAGATGAAGTGTGGGCTAAGCGGTATATTAGTGACTCATTTAAGCAATTAGACGGCGGTGCTGCTCAAGCGCGAATTGCACGTGAAATACCAGTGTTGCAACGACTCGGACGCCACCGCGTAGCCGGTATCCCATATTACTATTGGCATTACAGCCAAGGCGCAGATTTAATTGTCTTTTTGGAGCCTGGTCACCCGACCAACTTATTGTCTTGGCTTGAACAAGGTGAGCGGCCGCAGCGACACGCTCGCATTAGTGTCATTCAGCAACTAGCCAGCACCTTGCATGATATAGCGCAATTTCAGGCCCCCAGTATAGTACTGCGCTCCATTAACCCGAAGAATATTCGCTTAGCGTGCACGCCTCACAAGGTTGATATTCAACTGATTAACTTCGAGTTGATTCAGTCAGATGATATCAAAACACTGCCGGTAACGGCCCGCACGCATTTTGACCGTCTCTACCAAGCCGCAGAGGTGCTTGATGCCAGTGCCGCGGTAACTTCAAAAGCCGACGTATACAGTTTTGCTATGGTGTGTGCCTTGGTATTAGGCGGTAAGCCCCCAAACAAAGTGCAATTGCAACAGCGCCAAGGTTTCCGGGCGCTGTTAGCCGCGTGTGCACTACCCGAATCCGACGCGGCATTGCTAACTGCAGCGCTGCACCCTAACCCGCAACAGCGGCCCGACATGGCACGAATTTACCAGCAGGTGAGCCAATGGACTTAAATCACATTTTAACTAAGCTGGGGGTCAGTTTAGTGACCTCGGTGTATACCAACCCGGCGGCAGGACGCGCCATGTACCAGGTGAAGAACAAGCAAACCGAACTACCTTACGCGTTAAAAGAGTTTGACCTTGCTAGCAACCCTGAAACCCATATCAAAGCCGAAATTGCGGTATTGAACCGAATGAGTTTTGGCTTGGTGCCGCATGTGCATGGGTATATTAAGCATGCAAACCATGCATATGTTCTATTTGATTGGATAGAAGGGCGCGCGCTTAGTGCGCTGTATCAAGCTGCGGCGAAGGACAAGTTTGAGGTGGTCGAGCGGATTCGCTTAATTATCACCGTTGGCTGGCGCTTACAAAGCATTCACCGCAACCGTTTAACGCACCGCGATATCAAGCCCGACAACATTATCGTTGCGGGTTCAAGGCAAAAGCCCGATGTATTTTTAATTGATTTTGGCAATTCTGCTATGCGTCGAAGCTGGGAGGAGGGCACGATTGACTATCGTGCCCCTGAGCAACACCTGCTACGCAATGAGCGTATCAGCGAAAAAACTGATGTTTTTGGTTTGGCACAGACACTTTGGTTTTTGTTGGCAGGTGAACCCGCGGAACTAATGGTAAATGCGCAAATGAATGGCTGGGACGCGCCCGATTATCCAATGCTACCGCCTGATACCCCGCAAGGCGCGAAGTTATTCGAGTTGCTGCGCCAAGCCACTGCGCTAGCACCTAAAGACCGACCTCAATTAGCTGCATTTTTGAAGCAGTTGATGGCAATTACACAAGGACGTTAACGCATGCCTATTGACGTAAAACAATCAGTACCATTCTGGCCGCAAGAACTAATCGCAAGTTACCCGTATCCGATCCTATTGCTTGTGAAAGGCAGCGAGACCTTTTTTAAATCAATAACCCGTGCGTCGGAGCGCACGGAGACGGATATTCGCAGCGAGCTGCAAGATGTGACCCGAGGGTTGCTATATGTGAACCGGGTTCGTGAAGACGGTACACAGGATTATAATCTGTTAGTAGGCGACCTCAAAGTATGCTTTCGTGACGGTTCCGGTGGTAATGGAGACCCAAGGCTATACCCTGCGCAAAGCCATTTAGCTACCAACACAGACCGTGCGCGCGGGTTGAAGCAAGGCATTGTGCTCGATTTTCAGGGCATTGAATACTGCACGGGGCAGCAAACCCGACAGTCTTATGAAACTCAGAATTCCGACTATGTGTCTGGACGACATGTTGAAGTGCTTAAGTCACTACTTGAAACGTCATTACTTGAACGTGCGCAGGATCTCCGAGCGGGGCAAGATGTTGGCTTTACCCCAACTGAAGCGCAGCAAGAGCGCTTAACTATGTTGTCTCACTTTATCAATAGTGAGTATGACCTTGAGTGTTTAGAGCAGCAGCAACAGGCACCTTATCATTACGTATCGCGCCAAGCCGCTTCAGTGCGCTATGTGCGGCGACAGTTTTTTGACTTAACCTTCGGTACTGAGGATTACGCGCGGCTGTGCCAAACACAACCAAAACTACTGACTATCGACTCTTTTGATACAGGGGGCGAAGACATCAGTCTTGAGGTGGTTGACTTTGAACCAGCACCTGATCACCCCGTTATCCGTGTAAGCCCGAGCCAGCAGGCCGAAATACGTGATATCCCAGAAAATGGGGTGTTAAAACTTATGGCGCTGCCGACACTCAAGAATGTGCGCTTAGCAATTGTAGAGCAAATGCAGCAAGGTGAAGCTGCAAACCCTTGGTTGTTACCACTTTTGAGCCATGAGCACGAGCATGCTGATTTCGAAGCGCCAGCGGTTGAAGTCGGTGGTGGCGAGCATCCGCCGACGGCATCGCAACAAGCAGCCATAGAAGCGGGTATTGCAACGCCTGATTATGCGTTAGTGCTCGGGCCGCCGGGAACGGGAAAAACCACGGTTATCTTAGAATGGGTGCGCTACTTTGTTGGCCAGAAAAAGCGGGTGTTAGTGACATCACAAAACAACAAAGCCGTGGATAACGTGTTAGAGCGATTGGTTGAAGAGCCTGGATTTGAATGCTTACGCATTGGCAATGAAACTAAAGTGAGCTCGTCACTAAGTCACGTACTGCTCGACAATAAGGTAGGTGAACTACAGCAACGCTTATTCGAAGGTAACGACCCGCTGATAGCGTATATCGACCGAGCCGTTGAATATGTCGACGCTTTACGAGTACAGCATGCCAGCATTCAAGTCTTATTTGAGCAGTACCAGCACAGCGAACAACAAGTGGCCAGTACTCAACAAGAGCTGGTGGTAAGCGAGGCGCAACAGCGCACTGCAATAGCTGACGTGCAGCGCTTCGGTACGCAAATTAACAGTAGCAACGCAAAGTTGGCTGAGCTTGAGAGAAGAAAGCCGCAAGGGCTGATGAAACTCTTTACTGGGGTGTTTCATTGGTTTAGCTATAAAGCAGAGAACAGCAAGCTGGTCGAAGCAAATGCGGCCAAGCAAAAAGCGCTACAACAGGAACAGCAACATAATGCCGCCGTCGCTAAGCTGACCCAGCAATTAACTCAGCAACGTAGTGAACTAACAACGGTTGAGCAGCAGCTGAAGGCGTATGATGACTTACACCCAGGCCCATATCACGGTAAAACTGAAGCTGGCAGCCAGTTACCTTTATTAGCATTGCCGACCTTGATCGAGCTGTTTGCGCAAGCCAGCGAGGCCGATGCCTTGAATCAAACAGAATTGTACCTCACTACGTTAAAGCAAAGTGTCACTGACTGGTTCGACAAAATACGCAGTGAACGTGAGCGCAGCCTTTACCCGTTACTTTTGGAAAACGTCAACGTGGTCGGCGCTACTTGTATTGGTATTAATACCAAAGAGCTATTTCGCAATATCGACTTTGACGTGGTTATCGTGGACGAGGCTGGGCAAATACAGGTGCACAACTTAATCGTGCCTTTGTCACGCTGCGATAAAGCTATTTTGGTTGGCGATCACAAGCAAATTCGCCCAGTGGTGAATGATAATATTGTGCAAGAGATTGATATGCAGTTCGGGCTCGAAGAGCATGAACGCCAATTATATGAAAAAAGTTGGTTTGAAATACTCTGGCAACATGCACCAGAGTCGCGGCGCTTCATGTTAGATACGCAATTTCGATGCCCCAGTGAAATTAGCGACTTTGTATCTAAAGCGTTTTATGACAACCGCTATTATGCCGGTAAGAACAAACTTAATAGCCAGCCGCTGCTGAGCTTCTGCCCTTCGCCGATGGTATGGCTGGATACCGCCAGCATTAACAACAATCATGAGCAACGCTTGGACGGCAAGTTCAATGGCAACATGACCGAAACCAATGTGGTTGTAGAGGTGCTCAGGCGCACTATGGATGAACAGCCAGACCTTCTCAGCGCGCGCGAAGTCGGCATCATAGTGCCGTATCAAAAACACGTAGAGCAAATCAAACGACGGATTAAAACTTTGCAGCAGCGCGGTGAACTCGGCAATTTAGCAATTCCCTTAAATGAATTAGTTGCCTCGGTGGACAGTTTTCAAGGGCAAGAACGTAGCCTGATAATTTTTGCCTGTTCACGCTCAAACAAGCGCGGCCGTGTTGGTTTTTTAAGCGCGTGGCAACGTTTAAACGTGGCTGTTACGCGCGCCAAAAAGCAGCTCATCATTGTTGGTAATAGCGAAACAATGACCTATGTAGCGCCGACAGAAAGTGGAAGCCCGGCGCCAGATTTAGAATTTAAGCAAGCTATGCAGCAGCTGGTTAACCAAGTTGACGAGGCGAATGGGTTGCTGCCAGGGTTTAAATTCTTACCCAAAAAACAAGTAAAAAAGGTGGCTGAAGCATGAATCGCGCCGACGACAGTAAAGACGAACAATGGTTGTTTCAGCAGCTTGAAGCCGAAGATAAGCAACTTATTTACTATGGAAGAATTCTGATCCCCACGTTAGAACTACAGCTGGACATGGAAGAGGTGTCGGAAGAAGAGCACGATTATGTCCACGCTACTTTGATGACCATGCTGCGGGCGTTAGAGCAGTTGCAGCAGTTCTTAGCCAGCCATGTTAAGGCACCGGATAGTCAGCATCAAATTCAGATGTTGGCAGACTTTACCGGGCTTGCAGAGGCCGCGCTGGAAAAGAAAATGCAAGAATTGTTTGCGCTAGGTTATGCTCAACTGGCGTCAGGCGGGAGCCTGGTGCTCACGGACATGGGTAAACGGGCTCTGGCGTTAGGGCGACCAATTAAGCATGTGCGTCGAGCACTTAGGTACTGTGCAATCACAGAGCAATTATTACCAAAGTCGGCTTATCAGCGCGCATTCAAAGCCACACAATCACTGACGGAAGACGATTTACGCTTTATTGCGGTGGCGGTCGAAAAACCAGAGGTCAACTTACAGTCTCTTGATGAGATTGAACACTACACCGCGAAGCAAAAGGCCGCGGCGAATATTCCTACCGAAGTGCAAAGCATCATTGCGATAGAGGGTTACCAAGGTGGTTACCAGAGCGCCAAAATGGCCCTTGTCCGCACGGTAGGCGACGAGCATGAGCCGGGCTTCATGAGCGCTTGGGTGCAGTTTGAACAGTGCATTATTGAATACCCGCTAAATTGCCTGCCGATGCCACTCAAGCGCTTAGGTAAAGATGGCCCCCGACAACTGCAGTCCTTACAACAAACGCTGAACCAGGATGGCTTAATCGTCAGTGATTTAGAGGAATACCAGTACGGTGTTACCGTGGCGCAAGTGGCGAGCGCCAGCGACACGTGGTTGGGCAAACGCAGCGCGTCGTTTTACCCAAACATTGTGCGCTGCTCAATACTCAGTGCCGACGTGCAAAGTTCAGGCTTGCCGTTCTATCGTTACCCAGTCAGCACCAGAGACCAGTTACAGGGGCGCGCGTTGTATCTGGACATTAGTGCGTTGGATGCGAGCACTCAGCATGCACAGCAACGTTTGAAACAGTGGTATTTGGTCAAAGACGGATTTTATCAAACACCAAGGTCACAGCGAGTGCCTAGTCAGCTTCATGCTTATATGGCGGCGCAATTAGGTGAGCAGACGCTCACGTTAGTACATGAGGATGCTGAGCGTTTTGGGCTCAACGATATTCTAAAAGTACTTACGGTGTCACCCGTGGATGAGGACGCATAAATGAGCTTTCACGCGCACGCTATTGCGATACTGCCGCTGAATCTAAGTCATAGTGAACATGATGCATTATTGAAGCGCTATGCATGGCGACATTGGAACGATGCGTTAAGTGAGCAGCAAGTAGTCGATACACGGCGTTTTTACAACCGCTCGACGGTTGACTGGTTTCGTCCGCTGAGTAGTTCAGACTCCGACAAGCAATGGCGTGGGCGTTGGCAGCTTGATATTGCGGATATGGCGCTTGGTAAACTAACCATGGCTCAGAGGGTGAATGGGTCGCCGCCTGAAGCTGATGTGCGTATCAGTGGGCTGAGCATGTTGCGCTTAGGCAATTTCACTTTTATGTATTTACACATGCAAGCGCAGGCACTCGATAGCGCTGCTTTATTCGCGTTACAGCGCGACATGTTTAGTTTTTTCGCGAAGGGCAGTCATAGTGAGCTTCCGGTTTGGTGTAGCCACGATAGCTCGGGCACTGAGCAGCCACTCATTGCATGGGTCGAGGCGTTCTTAGGTCGGTCTATCGGCGGCTCCGACGGTTACATGGAAGACTGGCTAGGGCATGAGTTGCCTTACTGCCTGTATGTCACAGGGCAAGACGTTGCCAAACCAATCGACGTGGGCAATATGGCGGTGAACTTGGTGGCTGGTGCCAATCCATTCAAAGCGCATTATCAACTTGCAACACAGGAGCAAACGCGTTTAGAGCAACAAGGTTTCGCAATGTGGCAGCAGTGGCAGTGTGTTCAGGCTTACCACCGGCTTGTGTTTGTCAGCGATGAGCCAGCACCTGCGTTACAAACAAATGTGTTTGAAGCGCAGTACTACGTTGACTTGTACGTACTTGCATTATATCAGCGCATTCAGTATGAGCGCTTTCAGGAGCAGCTTAGTGAGGCGAAACCGCAGAACTTTGCCCAGCTAAATGAAGCAATCATGCAGTTCAGGCAGCATTTTAACCTAACTCACGTATGCAGTTATCCGCTGGCGCAACGGCTTTACGATTATATAGCCGCCCAGCTTGGCTTACGCACGTTAGAGCAGCGCATTTTTAACGAAATCGACTATCAGCACCAACATGCACAGCGTCGGCAGCAAGATAAATATAACGTGATGCTGTTTACAATTTCGGTGCTGGCGGCAGTGGCGTTACCGCTCAATTCATTATCCGCATTAATGGCGTTAACGCCGGCGCAGCGCGATAACAGTTTTTGGGTCATGGTATCCAGCGCTATCTTAGTGGTGCTGTTAATCATGCTTATTCCCGTATTTATTCGCCGGCGAAGGTAGGGCAGGCTTCGCCTGCCGCCGCGCGGTGGTGGTGCGGCATGCGGAGCATGCATTCGTACGGCGGTGAATTTGGGTTTTGCGGTGCGGCATGCGAAGCATGCCCTACGGTTGTTGCAACCGCGGTTTGTGCCCGAATTCAAAATCGGGCGTTGGTGAAAACGCGGTGTTGACAAGGGCAGGTTTCACCTGCCGGCGCACGATGGTGGAACGGCATGCGGAGCATGCCCTACGTGCGATGTGTGACAGCATGCACGGCATGTATACGAATGATGGTGAATTTGGGTTTGGTGGTGCGGCATGCGGAGCATGCCCTACGCATACCGCAATCAACGGCCGGACGCGAATTGCTGCAGCGATATCACCGATATCAAATCCAGCACAGGGTCACCATCAAGCTCAGGGCGAGCGGCAGCCACAATAGCTGCGCACTCGGCACGGCTAACAAAGCGTGCCGCGTTTATCACTTCGCCCGCCTCGTTATTGTCGAAATCTAACGCCATCGCCGCACCCTCAACCCGTGCATCAAATGCATGCACGTCAATGCTACCCTCGTAATAGGTATGCGCATGGCACCAACCCGAAGCCTCCAACCCGGTTTCCTCACGCAGTTCCTTCTGCGCACAAGCCAACGGCGTTAAACCATCGACCCCAAACCCTTTGGGCACCTGCCAAGTCCAGCAACGACTGTCATGACGAAAGGTACGGATCAGCAATAACGCATCGTCGCTATTCACCACCCGCAGCGCCACGCCATAAGGCGCCGCCCAGCAAAAACGCACATAGCGCCCATGGCTGCCATTGGGAAACTCCACCTCATCGTCATACAACACCGCAAATTTATTGCGGTACACCTCAACCGGCTTAATCAGTTTAATCGCCATACTACTCACTTATATCCAGCTAATCGCGGTACACGGTGTCCAAAGTAGGGCGCGCCAAACGCGACGCCTCCACCCGCGACACATCCGGCGCACGCGAAATAATAGTCGCCAGTTTAGCGCGATGGCGGTTATACGTGCGCTTTTTAACCCAACGCTTACGTTCACGCACCTCATTCACAAAGAAGCTCCCGAACGCAATAGGCGCCGCCAGCATATCAATGGCTAATCCGAACATAAACTCACCCGAATCGGCGCACAAACGACGCGTGAAACCCGCTTGCCAGCGATTCGTGTCAGCATCGACGCGGTTCACCTTCAGCCCCGCATAGCGCTCAATAATCCGGGTGTCGATAACCTCTTGGTATGCCGCCAACTTTTCATAAATCTCATCCAATTGATTGACATCGCTGACCGACTGCGTGATTGCATCTAAATAATCACGACACGCAATTGAACCACGCAAATCAAAAATATCGTCGGGGGTAAGCTGGCGCAGGCCTAATTCATAGCCGCTTAAATTCAGCGCACTACTAATGCTGAACACTTTGTCGGACCCCGAATCCACCCCCGAATCCACCCCCGAATCCGGAGAAGAACCCGAACCCAAAGAAGCACCCGCCACCCCATACACAAAATCAAACGAGCTTTGGTGACGCGGTGAATAAATAGGTGACGCACTCAGCACCTGCGGTAGCGCCGTAATATAAGGCGCGTCAGATATTTTACGAATAACCTGGTGGTGGCGACCCCAAATATCGTCATGTTGCTCGGCGCACATCATTGCCGCCATGGTGTTTTGCATGAATTCTCGGGTCAAATAACCGTTGCGCGCTAACTCAGCGTCCATAAAGGTGCGAAACATATCGCGGTCGGCCAACGTCATCGTCGCTTTGACGTCGTCGCGATACAGCAGCGCCTGCACCGAATCGGTATACAACTGGCTTAAATTAGAAAGCTCGTAAGGGCGCACGTTCGAAGTGCGTTGAATGATGTCTAAATCATCATTGCGCAAAAAGTCGTCGCTGGCGAAACGGTTAATGCCACGCGCCGCAAAATTATCGCGCAAATCCACCAATGACGCTTGCTGACCGTTGGCCTCGGTGCGTATCGCCACTTCAAATACGTCACGGTGCAGCAGTTCATGAAAGCCGCCACCTTGTTGCAACAACCGGCGCAAGTTGACGCAGTTCACCGCCTGGGTGTCGGAAATCATCAAACGATGGTTAAACAACAACGCGTGCTTTAACAGCGATTCGAAACGTTGTAGCTGGTTTGGGTCCCACGACAGCGGCACCTCAGTGTCCGCCAACATCCAGTAGGCAGCAATGGTATTGTTCATGTGTTGCAGTCCGTTTTATAAAAGTTTTATTGTTATGTTTTTCAATACTTTTATAATCCATCGCTCGACATAATCCTAGCTAAAAATAGCCGCACAAACGAGCAAGGTTTAACCTCAAAGCGGTGAGAATCACAGGGACGTATAACATGTACATCGCAATCATATTAATCATAGGCTTAACGCTTGCTGCGGCCATTGTATTTCTTTTTTGTAAGGTGAGAGGGCTTAGCAACCGTTTGGCTGCGACGAATGTGTTGGTTAACCGGTTGGAGATCCCCGGTATTGAACCTCGTGCTAACCTTCGAGTTAAGGCCTCACAAGACGAGGCGAATGTGGTGACAGCTAACGATGAAAAGCGTCAAGCGCCCACAATTACGTGGAGTACTATTACTTCTTTAAGCTTAATGCTAGGCTTCATAGCTCTCTTTCAGTACTCAAAGGGGTACGGTGTGGATTTTTGGTTTTTTACCCAAAGTCCGTTTGCAGCTGTGGCTACAGTTTTCACCACCTTCATGTTCTTCACACTAATATTATTGGTATTTTATTCTGCAGCACTTATACGGCTAGCGATAAACGATAATATTGGAAAATTAACGAGAGTTGATGGGATTGGGAGGGTGAAGTGTTTTATCGATTTTTCACCATATATTTTTATGGCTTTATTGGCTTTGGCGTTATCTTTGAGCTTTTTCCTGCTTGATGATGAGACTCATTTTTTCTTTACGCCAGCGGGGTTGATTATAGCTACTCCCTTCCTAATTGCTATATTTTTCACTGTTTGGGTGTTTCTCTTGCTTTCGAAAGGTACCAGGCTTGTCTGTATAAAAGAAAATACCTATTTAGTATTTTTATTGAACCTATTGCACTTCGTAACTTTGGGGTTTTTAATTTCCCCTGTGTTTAAACTGATTAATGAATATAAGTGGGCGAGAGATATAGGTGGCGAAGCACCGATGGAAACCTTTATTGTTATGATTTCTTTAGGGGTTTTAATGGCCTTGTTGAATAAATAGCGGAACTTTCTCAGTTAGCGTTGATCAGATCGCCAAACCACGCTGATACTAGACACCGCAATGAGCAAAGCAAAATACCGAGTTAAAAACTGGTCTGAATACAACAAAGCCCTTAAACAACGAGGCTC
>NZ_PIPK01000021.1 GCF_003987335.1 Aliidiomarina maris
GGTTATGTACGGGTCGCCGTACTTAATAAATTAACCCGCCTTGGCATGCCCGTGAGCGAAATGGTGCGTTAACCCCAGGTGGGAAAGGGGCAATTTTACCCTCGGTACGGATTTGATCAACAAGGCCCTGTGGAGGTCAAAAGTGGTAAACGTACAAGAGCAAAATCGTTGGCATCCTACGTTGAAAAATGTACTCCAAGTAAAACCTTTAAGTTAACGGGTACACAAGGCTCATCCGCATTAGAGCAAACCAATATCGTGATGCCTTTGTATTTCACGCAGTATTTACCACAGAGATGGTAAAAGCGCGTTGCTTAGACCCCGAGGTCTACCCAAAGTGACTTCATAGTTAACAATTTGTAGACCTTTGGTGGGCTTACAACCTTTCAACCAACCCTCAATCGGTTTTTTGCTAACGTCATTTGGCCAGCCTATCGCCTCATCGTTTAAAGCAAATCACTCAAGCGATTTAACAGTGCTTTACGGCTATTATTCGCCACAACAAAGCGCTTAAAGCGTTGTTCAAACGCCGCTTCATCAGCTTTGAACTGATAGGCCTCAAACAGCTGATGCAGATAGCGTGATGCCGCATCGTAACCACTGGCGCAAGTTCGATCCGCTTGCTCTTGTGATTGCTGCCAGTAGTGCTCACGTTGATTGTAGATATCCGTCAACGCTTTTTCTTCTTCCGCTTTTTCGATAGCTAATTTTTTTGCGAGTGCTGCGGCTTGCTCTTGCTGTAATTGACTTTGCGCTTGCTCAATGAAAGGAGAAATGACGGCGGAGGTTAACCAGTATTGATAGATCTCGTCTGTGTTGACAGGTTCTTTTCGCGTCAGCGCTAAGGCTTGGTGACGGGTTAGCTGGCCTTGCTCAAACAACGTGCGTAATAGCGTGTCTTTCTCTGCTTGCGAGAGATTATGGATCCACGCATCAAGCGTAAGCTGAGTTTGTTTGGCTTGGTGACTGGGTTGTTCGCTCAGCACCATGGCGAGCGCCTTAACCAATGCTAAGGGAATATCATACAGCGCAGCAAACGCCTGCTCCTCTTCACTGAGGTGCTCAAAATCGAATTGAATTAACGGCACTCGCTCAACGCCATCATTAAAATCAAACGCTTTGAGCCACATAAAGTACACAAGGCGCCAATCCCCTTGCATTAACCCGCCGCGTAAAGCGGCTAAATGCTGGAAAAAGTCGTCAGCATGCTCATCGTCAAAATACTCATCATACTCCTCAAGGGAAAAAATCAGCAACTGCCACTCATCGTTTTCGTGAACATGAAGTCCATCACTTGAAAAGCCAAGTAACGCATCTGGAAGCGTTCCTGCTGGTAGCTTGATGTGTACATCGATTGAGCCCCAATCGGCATAGTAAAAACCGATATCAAAGTATTTTAACATCAGCTCAAAAGGCTCGGCCTTTAGATCACTGTAGGTGTAATACACCTGAAAGGCCGTAGCGCTGATCTCGGCACGGCTTGAAATGGCTCTGAGTGCTTGACGTGCTTTAGCATCTAAATACCCATCCAGACGCTCAAATTTATAGTATTGATATTCGCTCACGGTGACCTTGCTATTTATTTATTGTGAATTGAAAAGTTTGTTTTAACAAAGGCTGTACCTGAATCACTCTGGCGACTTGTTCAGCGTTTATATAACGTCTTGGGTCAATCGTTATAAATCCCCAAAACTGCAAAAATCGCTCAATAAATCGTGATTCGATGAGCATACTTAAGTTTCTTTCTGGCGAGAAGTAATCATCCGTAGGGAATACCAGCAATAGATCAGGGAAAGCTGTCATCACCTCTTTCACAAGCTGCTCCACACTGTTGTGGCTTTGAATACGCCACAGCATAAACAACCAAAAAGTGCGCAAGTCGACATCGTATTCGAAACTGTCCAAATAACCCCAGTTATATTTGCTGATGGCGGCCTCTAACATAGGTTTGAAAAAGGCCTGTATGCCTAGCGCTTGATACTGCTTTTGCGCTGATTTTTTTACATGGTAGCGGCCACTGCGCCGATAAATAATACCGCTAATTTCGGCAAGCACTCGGGTGTAGTGCAAGGCATTAAATTTGTCTTCGTTGCTGCCCGAAAACTCGCTGATGCTTATACTACGTTCGAATTGAGCAACGGCAAACTCAGGCAATAACTCACTGGCCTGTTTAACCAACTTAGCCGGTAAGTTGCCTTTACTCGTGGCTTTGAAGGAGCCTTCTTGCGCCATGGCCTCATCAAGAATGAGGGCTAGATAACGCATTATTGGGCTGGCAGAAAGAGAGTCGGGAGTGCAAATTGTCACCCACTTTAATTCATCAAAAGGCGCATAAAGCCAATTGGCCATTTGCGTTGGGGTTACGCCACAAAAATCGGGATGAGGTTGATGATTGCGTTCTTGCACTTTGTGCTGCAAAGCGGCATTGAGTTCATCAAGACTCAAATTTGGGTTCATTGCCAGCATGGTTTCAACATCATCGAAGACTTGGGCATGTTGCTTGGAAACGCTGCTCATACAACAACGTTTAAATTTTTTACCACTGCCACAATGGCAAGGATCGTTTCGGCCGAGCTTCATTACTGTCCCTTCTTATTGTTATAGAAAAAGCGCTACATTTTCTTGTTTACGCTGCTCCAATGTCTTAGCAATCACGGACATTGTTGTTTTACTGATCCCTTGTTGCTTGGCAAGATACGTAAATTGGCAGATGGCTTCTGCGACTTCTTCAATAACTTGCTTTGCATCATTCCAATTCGCAAAGCCAGCACTAGTAGCAAGTTTTTGCATCACCTTAAGCGATGGCGCTTTGCCATAACCGCCGAAAGCAGTGGCGTGTTCGTTGAATGGATGCGGGCTGTAGGTAACATCGTAAAAAGGTGCAGGGTTCCATTGACCGTCATCCGCTTGCAAAAACGCCCAGTTTTTACTGTGGTCGTCTTGATTAGACGACAGCAGGTTAAAAACGGCACGGCGAAATTGCAGCTGCCCAGCAGCGGGGGATTTACACAACTGACGGCTGGCTTTGATCAAGTCAATATAATCTAAACTTGGCGTTCGAAAGTCTGCATCCAGCAGCCCGCAAGCGCTGTGCATATGTAGGCGACCTGAACTGCGATTACCGCTTAAACGGGCCTGCTCCGTGACATAATCAAAACGCTTAAGCGCCAACCAGGCAGACGCACCGCTTGTAGTTGGTGCTTCAATGAGTTGCCAGACTGGTGGTTGGCACTTGGCAAGCTCGGCCATTTGCAAATAAACCGCTTCACACAACCCTTCTTCATGCCCGAGCGCGAGATTTTTCGAGGTAAACTTAATCAGCCAAGCCTCATCTCTAGGCTGAGCAAAGGTTCGACAATGCTGAGTTTCCCCTGCAGGCATATAAATCTGCGCCTTGGGCCTTGCTCCACCCGAACTACCACCGGCGACTAATGCGGCCAACACCTGTTGCGTATGCCCATCTAACTCATCGTGATTATCATCCATATAATCTGACATTGAAGCATCGAACAGCGTTTGTGCTTCTAAGCCCAAGGTTGCTAAATCAATGTCCGCGTATGTCGTGGCTGAAAACTCAGACACCGGAGAAAAAGACAGCGCTCCCATGCCTTTATCACCGACAAAGGCCAGTCTATCCATCGCCGTTAATTGATTAGGTAGGATGCCCTTTTGCCGGAAAATACGATCTTGTAACAACATGCCCCAGCCATCGGGCAAACAATCTCCAAATACGCCATGTACACCTTGGTGCGGCGCTTTAGGTGCGGCTTGAACTAGCGTATTCGCTTGCAAGGTAAACGGTGATAAATTGCCAAACTGCTGCAAATAGTCGTCAGTATACTGAAAAAAAACGCCTTGCCGATTCTGCGCCAAGACTCCAACAGATATCTGCTCACCTGAGCTTAGCGTACGAGTAACATTAAGCTTCTGAATCGGTTTAAAACTCATCTTTTAGCACCTCATCAATACTCGTGGGTATAGCAGCGCGTTCTTTGCTAAGTTGCGTGAGCTGATAAAGCCTATCTAGCGAATCAAGTGTCTGCCATAGCAACAGCAATTGACGAAATGAAATTTGCCCGGTCAGCTCAAATTTCTTAATGGTGGCCGCAGGTACGCAGCTTCGCTCAGCCAATGCAGCGCGCGACAGCTTTGCCTGCTTGCGTAACTCACGTAAATAAGCCGCATAAGCTTGGCTTACATCGGTATCATCAAGTAAGGTAAAATTCATCCGCAAAGACCAAGTGGATACAGTTATATCCATTATAGCGAAATAAAACAGAAATTGGATACTATAATATCCATCAGTGCGTAGAGTGTTGAAAAAATTACTCGATAAAGCCCTTCAAAACTGCTACTTTTAAGTACTAACAGCAGCAAAAAAACGGCACGAGAGGTACGCAACCATGGCCACTTTAACCGCAACGAAAATCGCATCTTTAGACAGAAATAAACAACACGGGAAATATGCCGACGGTCTCGGGATCGCGCGCTTTCTCTGGCCGAGATAAAAGACGCAACTAAGATTTTTCGGAAGCATATGGACCGCTTCGGTATGGATAACTACATTGCTGTTTGTATCTGGTGCTTGGCGTCCGCTGGACTTAGTTAAAGCAGAATGGGAAATACCAGATCAGCGGGTGAAGAAAGGCAAAGGTATTGTGATACTACTGCCAAGCCAAGCGGTTGAATGGTTTCACATGCTCAAAGCGCGTTCATATGGTCCAGACTATGTTCTACCAGCATGAAGAGGTTCGAATAGGCCTTTCATTGGTGGCGACACAATTAATCGTGCAATCAACAAAATGTTTGGAATCGAACAAGGCCGAAAACGGCCCGGGCCTAACTTGATGGGAGACATAGAACATTTTACTGTACATGATTTACGACGTACCTTTCGCAGTCAAGGGTCAGCACTAGGCCCCAGTGGAGCCGTTGGTGAGCGGGCCATAAACCATAGTTTGAAAGGTGTGGAAGGTATTTATGACCGTTACCATTACTATGAAGAACGGCAGCCGCCGCACTAGAAGCTTGCTGATATGATTGAGACGTTGGTTTGGTATGACTTAATGTAACTAAAAGTCGCAATTCAACAAGGAAGTTTTGATTCGTAAGTTACAAGTCTATTTTGTAACTACAACAGGTCATTTGTAAGTGTAATTTTAGATTTGTAACTAAAATACCTAAAATGTAATGATTTCTTTTGTAAACTAGCTATCATATACGTATACATGAACGTTGACTAAAGATAAGACCTTTTTGGCAAGAAGTAAAGGATTGCTATGAAACCAGTTGGATATGCTTACCTCAATCTGCATTACGATCTACGTCTACCGAAGCTCGGGGTGGAGGTTTATCAGCATCCAAATGCGGAAAAGGAACAGTTGATCCAATATGGTGGTAGCAAGCGCAGGGTAATTCCTGGCCACCTAAAGTACGATGATAACCCCTATTCGCAGATGCATGCGGCAATAAAAAACCAAGGCATCAGACTACATTTCTTTGCAGCAATTTATAAAAAAATTAATGTGACTGAATTTACTGCGTTTATTTTAGATAAACCGACAAGTCAATATAACCGAGTCCTTTGGTTTCTTTACGAATGGCTAACTGGGCAGAAACTTGATATCCCGGACCTAAAGTCGTCGAATTATATAAAATTGTTCGAAGACAAGTTCTACTACACCCTGGGAAATGGACACAAAGATAAACGAACACGGGTTATTAACAATGCGTTAGGTACACCTGAATTCTGTCCGACGATCCGAAAAACAGCTGATATAAGTCAGCTTGATAAGGCTGACGTTTATAAAACTGCATTTGCGAAAATGCAGCGCATCGGAGAACTGCTATCAGTTGATGTGATTGGGCGATCAGTTAATTACCTTTATACAAAAGAAACAAAGTCATCGACGGAGATAGAGCGAGAAGAGCCGAATCGGCAGCGAATGCAAAGATTCCTGAATGCAATAAAAAATGTTGGATTATATGAGTTGAACAAGCATTCGCTCATCAACGTTCAGAACCAAATTGTGGATGAGAAGTTTAAAGCGACCGATTACCGCGAATCGGAAATTTATGTCGGTACAACGATTCAACGGTTTGGGAATCGAGATGAAGATGTTCATTACGTAGGTGCTAAACAAGAACACATAGCAAGTATGATGAATGGTCTATTCAAGCTACATGAAAACTTGATGATCGATGGCTCAGTTCCCCCATTATTCCATGCAACTTTGATATCTTTCGGTGAAGTTTATATTCACCCTTTTGATGATGGAAATGGTCGCATTCATCGCTATCTGATTCATGACGTCATGAAGCATCGAGAACCAGAGCATAAGTTTATTATTCCGATATCTGCTGCGATCTTAAAAAACCAACAAAAATACGATCAGGTTCTTGAAACCATTTCGGTACCAATAATGGCGATGTTGGATTACGAATTCGACAATTCCAATAGAATTGTAATCAATAATGATATTGATTACATGTATCGCTTTCCGGACTACACCGAGCATGTAAAGTTTGTATATGAGATGATGGATACAGCCATCTCCGATGATCTACTAAAAGAAGTATGCTTACTTACCGTGTTCGACTGTTTGAAAAAATTTATCAACGAGAATGTGGACTTGCCGAACAATAAAATCGATAGGGTTTTGTCGATTATTATTCAAAACGGTGGTGAAGTTTCGAAGCGCAAACGTAAGCAACTAGAAGCTCTAGTAGATGGAAAAGTTCTCAAAGAATTGGAGGGGGTGGCGACCCGCCTTATCGAAGAAATTAAGGATAAATTTGAAATTGATGTTGTTGCGGTGATGAACGAAGAGATTTAAGTGCTGATAAACAGGACAGCAAATGCTTCATGACTTTTGGCTAAATATGAGAAAACTCGGAGTTGTAACAAGACGTTTAGAACTAGCATCTGAAGCGGCGAAAAGAGCTCACGCAGAGCAATTTTTAACAATCGGTAAGGGGCTGTATGCCTTGGCTGTAGCAATCCCTGTCACAGAGCTTCACAGCAGTGGTTGGGAAGAATGCCGCTATACTCTCTAACATCATCGAACGTTACGTTATGGAGCACAGGAATTAAGGTTTCTTTGTTCAAAAGTGCACCCAATTCTCGCTCCGTCCAAAATCGGCCAGTTAGGTAGGCTGGTGTCAATAAAGTAATTCCAGAACGAGCCTTTCGCAGACCTGCATCCATTTGGAGGGATTGCGGTTCGTGACAGCTTTGCGCGTTCGCGTAACCCCCGTAAATGAGCAGCATAGGCTTGGCTTACATCGGTATCATCAAGTAAGGTAAAATTCATAAACAAGCTCAAGTGGTTACAGTAATGTCCATTATAGCTTAATAGCGCATAAAATGGACATTACTGTATCCATTTTTGGGTGGGATGTTGAGAAAATAATTCGATAAAGTAACGCCTGCAGCGGCTTAAAATAAATCACCAGTATCGGGTTCTATTGCTATAATTCCTTATGGCAATAATATATTAACCGTTATTGGTGATTTTATTTGATGTTTCCCGCAACCACTCTATAATCATCAAATATGGTGAATAATAGGGGCGCGGTTATCATGGCAAAGAGAGTGACAGCAACAGACATTCCTAAAGTCATGTTTATTGGTAATGCGGAAATATTAGGTCAGCTGATTAAAGCGAAAAGGACACAGCTCGGCATCAAGCTGGCGGATTGCGCTGCCTTATGCGGTATCGGTATTAACACCTTGTCGCGCATCGAAAATGGCAATGAAAACTGTACTTTATCGGCAGTTTTCTCGGTGTTGAATGGGCTCGGTATTAAGCTGACGTCGAGCGAACTGACGCCGGTAGCGAACTCATCAGGCGAAGACGAGTGGGTTTAACCATGGGGAATGCAGACGCGTACCAACTACAGGTAAGTTACGGTGGTCATGCCATTGGCTCATTGGCATTGGATAGAACCACAAACCTGTTAAAACTGAGTTATCTACCGCAGTGGCAAGCCGATGGTTTTGCAATTTCGCCTCATCTACCGCTTAATAACCAACATGCGCCTGAAGTGGCATATAACTACCTTGATAACGCTTTGCCCGAGGGGGAGGCACGTAAGCTGCTGGCTGAGCATTTGGGTGTGTCGGAGAAGAATGTGTATTCGCACGTGCGCGCTATTGGCAATGACCTAGCTGGCGCGGTGACCTTCGAGTCCACCCGAGAAAACCATCAAGCTGAAGCTACCCCTGTATTTAGAAAGCTGGAGGACGCTGAATTCATTGAAAGGCTTAACCAACGAGAAGACTTTGGCTTGCTGACTTGGGATGACAAACCACGGCTGAGCGTTGCTGGTGTGCAAGATAAGCTGATCGTTTTTATTGATAGCGATGACAATATAGGCTTTGGCGATGGCTTGTTATGTTCCACCCATATCTTGAAGTTTGAAAAGAAAAACTGCCCAAACTTGGTATTAAACGAGTTCTTCTGCATGAAGCTGGCAAGCGCGGTCGGCCTTCCAACCGCTGATGTCGCCTTTAAGCGTTTTGACCCGCACCCGGCACTTATCGTCAAACGATTTGACCGTAAGTACGTGCAACAGAGCAACAAAGTGTTTAGGCGCCATGTGATAGATGGCTGCCAAGCGTTGAATCTGCCACGAGATTATAAGTACGAGCGAAACCTGGGCGACGGCCGTGATGTTCAGCACATTCGTGATGGGGCAAGCCTACAAAAGCTATTTCAACTTTGTCAGCGTATGAGTTCACCAGTTGAAAGCAGGCAGTGGCTGATCAACTGGCAATTATTTAACTTAATGATAAGCAACTACGACAGCCACGGCAAAAATGTTTCACTTTTCTTCGACAAGCAAAACGCGCGCTTCACGCCTGCTTATGACTTAGTAAATGTGGCCATGTTCCCTCAGTTTAAACATGTGCTTGCCATGGCGATGGGCGATGAATTTGATCCACAAGATATTCATGCCTATCAGCTGGCCGATTTCGCTGAAACCTGCGAGATTGATAAAAAGCTGTTGTCGAGACAGTTAATTGGACTCGCAGATAAGGTGCTCAGCCAACTTGAAGGAAGTGAGTTTATCGAGTGGTTTAAACTACAACCTTATATAGGCCCTGAAGATATCCGTTATTGTGAAATGCTGCGCGACCACATTATCAACAGAACAAAGCATTTAAAAGCTCAGGCAGCTGATATTCCAGCTATCTCGGTGTAGATGTGAAGCCTCGCTTATTTAACCATCAACACGCGTGGCGCTTATGCTTCGCACAACGTTATGAAGACAACGTAAGCCCAATGGTTTACGCCGACCATGCTGAATCATTGTAAAGTGAGCCGAATACTACTAGTATTTGGCTCATATAGTGAGCTGAATAATTGACGTAATTGGCTCATCGGTGAATAAGTGGCAGGCGAATTGATGGGCTTGAATGACTTAGAACAGAAGCAGTGGCTATGGCAATCACCAAATTGGCCAGACTTTCGGTGGGAGCAGCAACGCTTACCGCCGCTGCTTCGGCGTGCGTATGACCGTATTGGTCAGCTTAAAGGACGTATGGCTTTGGTTGAAGGGCACGAAGCTTTTACCTTAGATGCCATGCTTGCAAACATTGTCGCTTCATCGGCCATCGAAAGCGAAAAGGTGGATGTGTACGGCGTGCGTTCTTCATTAGCGCGGCAACTGGGTATTGACGATCAAAACCCAGTGAAAATTTCCGAGCAAAGTGAAGGCTTGGCCAACTTAATGCGTGACGCAGTCACAGCGTGGCAGCAACCCTTGTCACTTGACGTACTATTGCAGTGGCACTGTTGGTTGTTTCAAGGTTATACATCGCTCATGCAAAAAGTGACACCCGGTCAGCTGCGTGGCGATGCCCCGATGCAAATCGTATCGGGGCCACTGCAACGCCCGAAAGTGCATTTTGAAGCCCCACCTCGTGCCATGATCGACAAAGAGCTGGAACAGTTTATTTGTTGGTTTAATAGCTCTCAGGACAGTGATGTCGACCCCATCGTTAGAGCAGGCATCGCCCACCTTTGGTTTGTTACCATTCACCCATTTGAGGACGGCAACGGCCGTATCACTCGGGCGCTTACTGACCGTGCTTTAGCCCAGGCTGACCAGAGTAGCATTCGAATGTTTGCGATGTCTGAGGCCATATTGGAACAGCGCAAGGCATATTACGATGTGCTGGAACGCACGCAAAAACTCGCTACAGACCAACAACCAGACATTACCGAATGGCTGGTTTGGTTCGTTGAAACCCTAACGCTGTCCGTCGAAACAGCACTCGCGAAGATAGAGCGCACGGTTGTTAAAACAAAATTCTGGGCTCGCCACAACGACAAACCTTTACTTGAGCCACAGCGTAAAGTGCTGAATCGTCTATTAGACGGTGATTTCCCAGACGGTATCAACGCAACGCAATACCAGCGCGTGGCTAAAGTGAGTAAAGCCACCGCCACACGGCATTTAAGCGACTTGCTTGAACAAGGCGTGCTGGAAAAGCTTCCTGGCGGCGGGCGCAGCACTCGTTATCGAGTGCTGTGCGATTACCCAGAAGTACAAAATAAGAGCTCGTTTCAATAACGGTAAACGGGTTCAAACACTTTGCGTTCAAAGCACAGCTTAGTCTTTTCTGAATATCTTAATCAGGATTTGTATAATGAACTCACTACATTATGCAAGACGACTTTAGCATGTATAAAATGCTAGTTATTTATACATATTCGGTGGCGGATGTCAGGTTCAGGGAACTTCAAGGTTATGAGTAACAACGCATTGATACTGGTGGTGGATTTAGAAGCCACCTGCTGGGACACTACGGTACCTGACACTGAGCGCAGGCAAACCGTGCATGACATGGAAATTATTGAGTTTGGCTGCGTGGTGGCCAAACTTGACGGGTCGATAGTAGATACTAACTCGTTCATGGTGAAGCCTGTTATGCACCCTTCGCTATCGGCGTTTTGCACGGCACTGACCAGTATCACCCAAGCCGACGTGGATGCCGCGCCATCATTTACTCAAACCGTTCAGTCAATCAATCAATGGCTCGGTGCACACCCGTTGACTGCGTGGGGTAGCTGGGGCAACTACGATAAAAACCAACTGCAAGCAGACGCTTCGCGCAATGGCACATCCCCTGATTTCTTTGAACTACCGCATATCAACTTAAAAACCGCATGGCGGAAAAGTAATGGATTGAGCCGTAAAGCGAAGAGCGGGCTAATCCATGCACTCGCGTTTCATGGCCTTGAGTTTGAAGGGCGACACCATCGCGGTGTGGATGATGCGCGGAATATTGCTAGGTTGATGGCTTGGGTTAATTTGCCATCTTAGGGACCTAAAACTAATTGGGCAGAGGTAAGCTCAAGTAAGTCGAAAATGTCTGTGCATTGGACTTCGAACTCTCGGGCAACATTGGGAATCTTAATCTTAGAGCTGTTGGCCGGCACGACGACTTCGTGGGTCACGATAGTGGCAGACAAGTTTTTAGCCGTAGCAATGAGCCAAGGGTCTGCGCCGCGCAGAAAGCGCTTTATCTCGGCCTGCGAGTAAGCTTGTTGAAGGGCAACATGGTTGGCGATGCGCGCGTATACTTGCTGGGTAGTTAGGTCGTTTGAAGCTCGGAAGAAATGTTTGTGTGATTGCGCCCAGCCGTGGAGTTCGTCAGGCGAACCGGTATGCTTTGTTAGTTCAGCATACACATGGTCGATACTTTCGAGAATTACCCCGTCGTGAGGTTTAACTAACCAGTCCCAAAAACCCGGCACCACGCGCATGCGATAATGCAAGTTTTTAGCCTGAATGAACGAGTTCGCATCCAGCAGGTAAATCAAAATTTAAGCTCTGATTTGGCGAATGATTTAAGCTTGCTGGGTTGTACGCCAATGAGGTGCTGCGCGTCCCGTAAGAGCATCCTGCCACTTAACGCTTCACTTGCCACGGCGGCAGCAAGATTCTTGCTGTATCTCATATTGATCAGTCGGGCAAACGGTGGGCCACCATCTTTCTGACGTTGCTCATCTTTGGTTTTTTGAAACTCAGCAATAATTTTTCTATAGTGCGCCCAATACTGGTCTTCGTTGATAAGTCCCAGTTCAAGCGCTCGGCGGGAAATTACCCAATGACTCACATGGAAGTGCGCGCTTAGTTCTGGAAGATTACCTTTCCAGTTCTCGATATCACTCTGCCATAACTGCACCATTTCAGCGCTGGGAACTAAAAACTCTGCCGCCACTCGATTACAGAATTTTTCAATTTGGTTGTCGTTCTTATGGCTTAAGTCTGACACGCCGGACTCCCCAAGCATCAGATGAACAAATTCATGCATCAGAGTGAAGGTCCAGGCTTGGGTGACATCAGCGGTGTTAATAAAAATAACCGGCGCATGAGGATGGGCAATAGCAAAACCGCGAAACTCTTGAGGGTTGAGAGACCTGCTGGTGTTATTGCCGACCACACTGTTACGCATGACCAGAATTCCGAGCGCTTCCATTCGTTCGATGAGCAGGGTGAAGTACTGGTGAAACTGAGAGGGACGAGCTGCGGTGTGCTCACTTAAAAGTGCCCGCACGGTTGCAACTGCTTCTTCAACGTTGCCAAAGGTTAGCTGGCCAACCCAGTTCAATGCTGGCAAGCCTTGCTCAAGCCGATATTCGTGATACCAGTCTCTACGTTCAATTGTGGCATGAATAGTGTCTTTCAGCGCTAAGCTAAAAGACCCAACGGGATGATCCCCCACAGTTCGCAAGTCCGGAATAGGAAGGGGCTCGCGCGGGGGCTCATTTAAAAACAGATAGCCAAACGGGATAAAAGTTTTGTCCGCAAATTTCTGTGCCTGCCTGAACGTTGGTTTTTTCTCACCAGCTTCCCAAGCCAGCACCTTGTCTTGCTTAATTTTCATTTTATCCGCTATGTCGGACACAGCAAACCCTGCTCTTTCACGAGCCCAAGCTAATATGTTTGGGTTTACCAGTGCTTCAACCATGGTTTTATTGACCTTTTACCATAAACAAACCCCGCCGCAGACTCGGTTGGCGGCGAGTTACAAATGACAATACATCATTATAACTTAGTATGTGAACAAATGGTTTTCTTCGCACTCGTGTTGGTGGAAATCTGCCTCTATGCAAACCAACACATGCTGTTATTATCGTTGATATGAAAACACTTATTATCGGCTTTGATTCTGCTTGGACAGCGCGCAAAAAAGGCGCGATGGTGGCGGTTATCTCCAGCCATGACACTCAGACAAGCAACCCAGAATATAAGCTATTGCAGCCGCCCGTCATCGTCGACTGGTCTACGGCACTCCAGCAGGTTCGTACCTGGGTTGATAGCCACTCACCATTTGCCACCAAGATATATATTGACCAACCGACCATCGTCAGTAATACCTCGGGACAACGACCAGTTGAGAATATTGTAGGCTCGCTGATTAGTTACCATTATGGCGGCATGCAACCCTCTTCGTTGAAGCGTGACGACATGTTTGGTCCATTAGCACCAATCACTAACTTCATTAACGCATTAAATGCGGATGTGAGGATGAGTCCGACGACTGCGCCAATTCAAATATTCGAAACTTATCCAACTCTCAGCATTATTGCCAAAGGATGGTTGAGTTCAAAGGCCGGTTCGGCGCGTAGCAGGCTACCTAGATATAACCCTGAAAACCGCGCTAAATTTTCTCTGGCCGACTGGCAGCAGCTTTGCCAGCAGCTTGCACAGGACTTTAAACAAAAAGGCATAAGTGAGATATGTGATTATCTCGCTACTTTAGAAGCATTAGACAAGCCTGATAAATATGATCAGGACAGGTTAGATGCATGCTTATGTCTGATGGCGGGACTCGATGCTGCTGTGGGTAAAACCATGACCGTGGGGCAGCCCGATACCGGCTTCATTGTCGTACCCTATGGCGAAGCTGCTTATGAGAAATTGGTGGCACGTTGCATTCCTACGGGTAGAGATCCCGACGCCTGGCTCAATCATTTGATACCGCAGGTGACTTACAGGCAAGGATCATTGGACGATGTGGTGTTATTTCAGGGGAAAGGTCAGAGCGTACCTTAGATTCTTTTCGATTGGCCCATGCTTTAGAATTAATGACAGGATGAAGGGACAGGGCGAGAGCGTGAACGTTTTTTAAGCATTCACGATTAAGTCCAGCACCTCTTCGCTCATAGTAGCCATCTTCTGTTTGCGATTGACGCTCGCTTTTATCGTCTTCTCGCGCCGTATTTGATTCAGCGCAACATGGCGGAAACATGCCAGGTTATCTGCGGCATGACCACGACTAATCGGGCAGTCATCTTCTCGCATTGTCACATCGAGAACCCAATGCAGTCGGTTTTCAACGCCCCAATGGGCGCGCACTGTACTGGCAAATTGCTCAGCGGATAAGCGTGCTGAGCTTATATAATAACGATACTGCATCTGCTCTTTGCCATTCGCTAATCGGTAATAAGTGGCACGGCCAATGGTCTCGAGCGATGACCAGGCTGAACGTATGCTTACAGGCAGTTCAAGCGCCGATAAGACATCGTAGGCGCGATATTCAACACGACCATGCTCTTGCTCAAGATGCCCAGGTTCGTTGCTGTCACTGAGTTCAAACGCATCTTGAAGCGCCTGATATAGCGATTTTTGGTTCTTTTTCACTGCAATGCAGTAGTCGGCTTTCTTTTTAACTATGGTCTTCACGATTTGCTTTTGGCAGCTCATGGCGTCGAGCGTCACCATCGCGCCTTCTAGTTCTATGATCTGTACCAGTACTTTTGGACACCGAGCTAAGTGAGTAAAATCACTTAACGAGGTGAATCATGAAAGCAAATAAAATACGCAAAGTCCACACACAAGAATTTAAAGCAGAAGCCCTGAAATTAG
>NZ_PIPK01000022.1 GCF_003987335.1 Aliidiomarina maris
GGTTATGTACGGGTCGCCGTACTTAATAAATTAACACGCCTTGGGATGCCTGTGAGCGAAATGGTGCGCTAACCCCAGGTGGGAAAGGGGCAATTTTACCCTCGGTACGGATTTGATCAACAAGGCCGTTACTAGTTGCTGTTAAAACTGCATATCATAACCATCTACTTTAGCGTAAACCTTGCTAGTACCATCTTTAAGGAATACCAATATCTCATACGGCATAAAACGGTCGCCCACTTCCATACCTGGTGAACCTAATGGCATGGCTGGTACCGTAAGGCCAATAGCATTGGCCACTGGTTCGGCTAAAAACATAAGGATATATTTTGCTGGAATATGGCCCTCAAATACATAGCCATTCTCAGATACTGCAGTATGGCATGAGATATGATTGGGCTGAATGCCATAACGATTTTTAATAAAGCTTAAATCATCATAGTCTTTTGCGATAGCTGTTATGCCATTTTGCTCAATATGCGAGATCCATGTCTTACAGCAACCACAAGTGCTGGTTTTATAAACGGTTAATAAAGGCTCGCGCTGTTGTTGGCTCACCACAGGCTCTGCCGTAACTTTCGGATCATTATTAGTTACAGCGGGTTCAGAGCATGCTGTTAGCAAAAATACTGCTGCAAATAAGGCAGTTAAAGTTGTAATTTTTGGCACAGGGCTCTCCTAAAAAATAAGTCTTAATAACAAATAAAGCTAAGATTAACTTTGTGGTCCAACAAGTGTTGTAAACACGCTAGTCGTCACTAATACTGAAACCACCAATAGCGTTTCAATGAAAATTGACAGCCGCAGCGGTTGGGCATTTTTATGCTGCGCCAACTCAGCAACAAGTTTAAGTTTATGCCAAGCTGCTAACAGCAACATACCACTGACAAATATCAGCTTTAACATCAATAACTGACCATAATTGGTAGTGAATAAATTGCTAATAGGCTCTACAAGCTGCAGTAGTAATAGCACACCACAAGCGATTAATATGGATACAAAAAACACCGCTACCTTGCCAAAGTTTTCCATTAATGTCACTAAACTATCAGCTGGCAACGCTTTACAACTTTGATGTAAGGGCCACAAAGAACCAGCCCAAGCTGCCATGGCAAGTATATGCAACATTAACAAGCCTTTAAACACCGTATTAAGCGCTACCGTATGGCCCGCAAAAGTAAAGCTAATTGCTAGCAGAATAAACCCAGTCACTGTGACTATTCTTAGTATGGTTTTAAACCTTGCCAGCTTGTTTATCCCCCACTCACTAAGTAACAACAGCGTAAAACCGACAACAATGAAACTGACTTGGCTACCCACTGCCGACTGCCACATGATACTAAGCATTAAGGAGTCAAACATACCTGTTAAGCCATTTCCAGCCATAGCACCGGCTTGAAGTGGCAATTGCAATAATGATACTACTAGGCCAAAACCCGCCCACTTTAAAAACCAACTGCTAAGCCAGCCATCATAAGCCTCCAGCTTAGTATCAGTAGTACTTAACTGCTTTGATCGTAAAGTTTGCATTAATATGCTGCCGACACAACTGCTGACTGCAGCATAAGTGGCAAACTTTGTTAGTAATAGCATTAACTCCCAATGGCCAATCATCACTCGGTTTCCTTCTACTAATGCTGATGAGAATGCGACTGGTGATTAAGTGACTGATTAGAAGGCTGTTTTGCTTCCATCTTCATATCGCCATGGAGCATAAAACTATAATCACCGGTCATTTTATGGCCATCTTGGCCCATAACAATCCAACTCACCTGATACTCGCCCTCTTTAAGGGTTGGCAGTGGCCACTCAAATTCTGAGGCGGCTGTAGCTGAAGCCGCAAAACCAAATTTAACTGCTTTTTTCTCTGCATCAATTAAGCTTAATTTCATCATCCGTACTGGGGCACTGAATGTCAGCTTTAACGTTGCAGGGCTTTGCATTAACATCGCCTCATCTGCTGGTACTGTCTCAGTTAAATCAACATGTGCAGACACCGTAGTCGCCATTAATAAAACAGCTATAGCACTCACTATTTTTAATGTTTTTAATATTTTCATTTTTATCACCTTAATTATTAAAACCAGAACCGCACACCCGCGACCACACTCGTAGTAACAGTCGCTTCATTATTCGCTCGGGCATAGTCAGCACTATTACCATACTTAGCCATCCATTCAACGCCGATATAAGGCGCAAACTGGCGTGAGAACTCATAACGTAAACGCATTCCAGCATTTAAAGACGCTAAGCCTTTTCCGATACCATTAATGGCATCGTCTTTACCATAAGCAGTTAATCCCACTGAGCTTTGTAAGATTAAACGTTGCGTGAATAGCAATTCATATTCAGCTTCTGCTGCTATGGCTGTCCGCCCAGAGTTGCCTAAATAGGCAGTTACATCGACCTCAAACCAATACGGCGCTAAGCCTTGGATACCCAATGCCAACCACTGCCGACTTTCACCTTCCGCATAGGTATCAAATCGGGCTCCGAGTTGGGCATCCCAAAAAGTATAAACCGCACGGCTCCATAACAAATCGGTTTGGCTTTCTTCCAACTTACCATCGCTTACCTCACCATCCAGCTTTATTGCTAGTCGATTAAAAGTAGTGCCATACCAGCCTTGTAATTCAAATGCTAAGCTATCCGTAGCAAACTGGTGCTCCAACGTATCTGCTCTAATTGCGTAAAAACGGTGTTCATCTAGCAGTTTTAACTGGCGACCGCCGCCTATAGCATAAGGCCCGTCGGCTAAGGTATAACCGCCAGAATAAGCATGAGGATCTCGGGCATCTGCAGGCGCTTTTCCGCCCTGCATTTTCATATCGCCATGATCCATTTGGCTATGATCCATTGCCATATCGCCATGGTCCATTGCCATATCGCCATGGTTCATCTTGCTATGGTCCATCTGGCTGTGGTCCATCGCCTTATCGTCATGGTCCATCTGGCTGTGGTCCATCGCCTTATCGTCATGGTTCATCTTGCTATGGTCCATCTGGCTGTGGTCCATCGCCTTATCGTCATGGTTCATCTTGCTATGATCCATTTCGCTGTGGTCTATTGCCGTATCACCATGCTTCATCTTGCTATGATCCATTGCGCTGTGGTCCATCGCCTTATCACCATGCTTCATCTTGCTATGATCCATTTCGCTATGGTCCATTTGGCTGTCTGCCATCACCCCAGCATTTACTAGCAATAAACTCGCTGTTAACGCAATCACCGGCGCGCTACTGACTAATTTTATGATTCTCATGACACCACCACTTCTCTAAACATACCTGCATCCATATGAAATAACAGATGACAATGCCAGGCCCACCGTCCTACATCATGCGGCGTTGTTAAAAAACTAATTCGCTGAGCAGGTTGCACCGGAATAGTATGGCGTCTGACTTGGACTTCACCACTTTCACTTTCTAAATCACTCCACATTCCATGCAAATGCATAGGATGAGGCATCATAGTGTCGTTTTGTAAAATCACCCTAACGCACTGATTTAACTTCATATGCACAGGTGTACTTTGGCCAAACTCTAAACCATCAATTGACCAGCTATAGCGTTCCATATTGCCAGTTAGGTGCAATTCAATTTCAGCTTCAGGACGCTGTGGTTCAATAACGTTTTCTAGTGAATGCAGATCGGATAACGTCAGCACTTTTCGGCCATTATTGCGTAAACCAATGCCCGGATCGTCCAAGTTAGTTCTTGGCGTATCTACCCGCATATCAACCGAAGGGCCATATTCAGTACTGGCATGGCGCACTTGCGTGCTGGCTTTAGCATAAGCAGCGGCCGGCCCTGCATGCTGACTTAAATCCATCGGCATAGCTGCGCCATGTTGGCTATGATCCATAGCGCCCTCTGTCATTGAACCGCCATGGGACATATTGCCCATCATGTCGGCCATCGCTAACCACTCTACTGGATCGACTGCCGGTACGGGTGCATTAATATTGTCGGCTACCGCTAGGGTGCCTCGAGCATAACCGGTGCGTTCTATGGTCTGGGCGAAAATGGTATAAGCATCAGATTGCGGTGTGACCAGTACATCATAGGTTTCACCCGGGCCAAATCGGAATTCATCAACGGTTACTGGATGGACATTTTGGCCATCTGACTGTACTACGGTCATTTGCAGTTCCGGGATACGGACATCGAAGAAGGTATTGCTGGCGCCATTAATAAAGCGCAAGCGAACTTTTTCGCCTTTTTTAAACAGGCCTCGCCAATTGGCCAGCGGTGTGCTGCCGTTAAATAAGTAGGTTAGTACAGCGCTTGACACATCTCCCAAGTCTGTCGGGCTCATGCGCATTTCTTGCCACATTTTACGTTTTGATAATGCTGAACTAAGCCCTTTTTCTGACAGGTCTCGGAAAAAATCTCGTACTGTTGGTTGATTATAATTGTAGATATCATCTTGCACTTTTAGTTTACTAAATACTTTCATCGGGTCATCATCGGTCCAGTCTGAAAGCTGTACCACATACTCCCTATCAGCAACGATGATATCTTGCTCTCTAGGCTCGATGATTAGTGCACCGTACATGCCAGTCATTTCTTGGAAGCCACTATGAGAGTGATACCAGTAAGTACCGCTTTGCTGCAGTTTAAACTTATAGACAAAGGTTTCACCGGGCATAATGCCCTTAAAGCTTAAGCCTGGTACCCCATCCATTTGATAAGGTAAAATAATGCCATGCCAGTGAATAGAGCTAGGCACCGATAAGGTATTGGTCACTTTAATCGTCACCTCATCGCCTTCGCGTAAGCGCAGCGTTGGTGCCGGAATAGAGCCATTAATGGTGGTTGCTGTACGTACTACACCGGTAAAATTGACTAAGGACTCAGCAATAGTTAGCTCGATAACTTTGCCGCTTAATTCTGGTGCAGAACCTGTCGCGGCATTGTCTTTAAAAGAGCTACCGGCGCGAACAACGTCTTTAAAAGAGCTACCGGCGCGAACAACATGCGGGAAACCCGCTATAACGCCTCCGACGGCAAGACCTTGTACAAAGCGGCGCCGCGAGATAGAAGCTGGTAATTTGAACTTGTTATCATCCATTTATATAACCCTTGAGCTTATTTATTTCATCTAGCTTAGCTATTTATAACTGTCAGCAACATGACTCTGACATGACAAAGTTGTAATCTTGTTGTCATCGAGCTGACAGCCTGTGTATTGCAAGCTATCAGTTACCCCTATTTACAGGAAAGGTTATGCGATTACTGATTGTTGAAGACGAAATCAAAACGGGTGATTATTTAAAGCAAGGCCTCACTGAAGCGGGTTTTCAAGTTTCACTGGTTAGAAACGGCTTAGACGGCCATCACCTTGCAATGACCGAAGTATTTGATCTGATTGTGCTGGATGTGATGTTGCCTGATGTTAATGGCTGGCGGATAGTACAATCTATTCGCGAAAGCAATAACCTTACGCCAGTATTGTTTTTATCCGCCCGTGATAGCGTTGATGACAGAGTTAAAGGCTTAGAATTAGGCGCGGATGATTACTTAATTAAACCCTTTGCTTTCTCAGAAGTGTTGGCGCGGGTACGCAGCCTAATACGCCGCGGCCAAACCATAACCACCCCAGATTTACTTCAGGTGGCCGATTTACAATTAGACGTCCCCAAAAGAAGAGTCATGCGCAGCGGAGTCAAAATTGCCTTGAGTAATAAAGAGTTTTCTTTATTAGAGTTATTAATGCGCCGCAGCGGTGAAGTCTTACCCCGATCTTTAATCGCCTCACAGATTTGGGATATGAACTTTGATAGCGACACCAATGTTATTGATGTCGCAATAAGAAGGTTACGGGCTAAAGTAGACGATGATTTTATGCCAAAATTAATCCACACCGTGCGCGGCATGGGCTATAAACTTGAAAACGAGCAAGCGGATGAAGCATAACACTAAACGGCCACTGTCCTTGACCCTGAGAGTGGTACTGTCTGTCGTTGTCACTATTGCGGTTTGTTTACTGGTTGTTAGGCAACTGCTTATCAGTTCTATAGAGCACCATTTTATCGAACAAGATGCCGATGAACTTGGCGTTATTGTTCACTCTGTTCAGCAAGTGTTCCTTAAAGAACCTACAGATCCGAAAACTTTAGCTCAATCATTATCGCAAGCTGTTGCCAGACATCATGGCGTGTATTACCAAATAAACAATTCTCAGCAGCAAATTATTTATAACAATGCTAATTTTGATTTAAGCCAACTTACAGATACTGATGAATCGATAGATACATTTAAAATTGAAAATATCCAACACTGGCAATATCAAGATAAAGCCTATCGGGGTATTGCTCTGAACATAGCCACTGCAAACGATAACTACCGGTTAATTACAGCGATTGATATGGATTTTCACATCCACTTTTTGCAGCAACTCGGTCAAAGTCTTTGGGTGATTCTACTCGGTTCCTGCCTCCTTACTTTATTAGCAGCTTGGATTGCGGTGCATCAAGGTTTAGCGCCACTTAGAGGACTAAGTGACAATATGCGCGACATTCAAACCAGCAAACTCGACATTAGATTAAACGCCAACGAAGTACCTTCTGAGTTAACGCATATGGTGCAGTCATTCAACCACATGCTAAACCGCTTAGAGGATGGCTTTACTAAGTTATCGCACTTTAGTGCCGACATTGCTCACGAAATTCGCACCCCTTTAACCAATATTATTACCCAAACCCAAGTCAGTTTATCTCGGCAACGAACGGCTGAGGAATACCAAAACGTGTTATTTTCGAATTTGGAAGAGCAAGAGCGGCTTAGCAAGATGGTTAGCGATATGCTGTGGTTGGCTAAAAGTAAAAATGGTTTAATCACACCAAATAAACAGCCTTTAAATATTGCCGAAGAAGTCGCGGCCATATTCGAGTTTTTTGAAGCGTTAGCAGACGAGGCCGGAGTCAAACTCGCGTTTACCGGTCAGCTCAGCGTCATTAATGCCGATCGCACCTTACTAAGGCATGCTTTAACTAATTTATTGTCAAATGCGATACGACACACAGCTTCTGGACACAGCATTATAGTCAACAGCTATCAGCAAGCTACTAACACGCTTTGTATCAGTGTCGAAAACCCTGGCCCAGCAATATCCGCCGAGCATTTACCTTATTTATTTGAACGTTTTTATCGCGCCGATCAATCAAGACAACGCCACAGTGATGGTGCAGGTTTAGGGCTGGCTATTACTAAAGCGATTATCGAAGCACATGACGGTGATATCACCGTGACCTCAGATCAAAATCTCACACGTTTTGTCATTACACTACGCATGACATAACTATAAACCCCTGATAAAACCCTGCGCAATGTTAATTGCGCAGGGTTAGTTTAATTAGCTAAAGACATCAAAAGCAATATCAGATTCAGGCACCCCTTTATCTCTAAGTAACCTTATGGTGTCATCCATCAACCCTTTGGGCCCGCATAAGTAGAACTCAGGATCACCTTGCGCAACGATATTTTGTCAATTTAATGCCAGCACATGTTGGGCATAGCCGGTCGCACCTAACCAATCTTTCCGTCATTCCGCACCATAATAAACTTTTTCTGAGGGCTTGACAGGGAACAGCGGTTTTGATCTATTACTGCTTTTTGGGCAGCAGATCATGACAGCACCTTCCTACGGCATTAAAAACCTCGATCATCTGGGCCTTGTTGCAGGCATGTGCCAGGAACTGCAGCTGGCCGAAGCCATCGACGCGGTAATCCCCAAAACCAATACGCATCATGTCTCTCACGGGCAGGCGCTGGTGGCGATGATTCTCAACGGACTGGGGTTCCACAGCCGCACCCTGCACATGTTTCCGGGTTTCTTTGCCGATAAACCCACCGAACGGCTCATCGGCCCGAGCATTCTGCCGGAACATTTGAATGATGACACCTTAGGAAGGTGCCTGGATGCGCTGTACGAAACCAATGTCTCCATTCTGTACCAGGTACTGGCCGAGCGGGTGGTTGAGAAGCTGGGTCTGAAGGCGGATTCGGTGCATCTGGATATCACCAGTTTTCATGTCGATGGTGAATACGCCCGAGCGTCCGACGATGAAACTGGATGCCTCCGTCTGGTCCGGGGGTACAGCCGCGACCACCGGCCTGAACTGAACCAGGTGGTGCTGGAGCTGATGTGCGAGAATCAGGCTGGTATTCCGGTGTACATGCAGGCGCTCAGCGGCAACACCAACGACCAGAAAGCCTTTGCCGAGGTGGCGCGCCTGCATCTGAAAAGCCTGAAAGCAGCGCAGCAAAGCCGTTATCTGGTGGGCGATGCGGCCCTCTATAATGCGGACATCCTCCGGGACCTGCAGCGGCAGGAACAGTTGTTTGTGACCCGGGTGCCGATGACGCTCAATATCGCCAAACAGCATGTTCGTGAGCTGGACGCCACGAAGCTGGAAGAACTGGGCGATGGCTATCACGGCTGCTGGCTGGACTCGGATTACGGTGGCGTATCACAACGCTGGTTGCTGTTGCGCAGTGAGCAGGCTGCCCGTCGGGAGCAGGCGACCGTGGAAAAGCACCTGAAGAAAGACAGTACGCAGGAGTTGAAGCAATTCCGTAAGCTCTGCACCAGGCGCTTTGCCTGCGAGCAGGATGCCTGGCAGGCCCTGGACGAACTTCGCCTTTCACTGCGGCTGCTGCGTCTGGAGCAGATGACATGCCACGCCTGTCCGGTGTACAGCGGACGGGGCCGTCCCGGCGCGGACGAACAACCGCAACGCTACGAGTACCAGCTCAGTGGCCTGGCCGTCACCTGTCTGGATAATGTCGCCGACGCACGAGCGCGCACTGGCGTGTTCATTCTGGCTACCAATGATTTGAACGGCCTGAGCATGCAAGCGTTGCTGGACACCTATAAGTCGCAGCAGCGGGTTGAACGCGGATTCCGCTTTCTGAAAAGTCCGGAGTTTCTGACTTCGGCCGTGTTTCTGAAAAAGCCGGAGCGCATTGAAGCGCTGCTGATGGTCATGACCTGTAGCCTGATGATTTACGCGGCACTCGAACACCGTATCCGCACCGTAAGCGCTCATTCTAAAGCGTTCTGTTTTCACTAACCGTGTAAGGTTATCGTTGTGCTCCCAACTTTAGAGGAGCTCTTTTATGGCACGTAAACATCGCACACGCGAGCAATGGCAACAACTTATT
>NZ_PIPK01000023.1 GCF_003987335.1 Aliidiomarina maris
CATATACTGGCCGGCTGCGTAATCAAGCTTGCGGTCCAGCACTTCAAAGCACAATTCGCGCAACATCGGCGTTATAAACTTAGTACTTTTCAACTGCAGGTTAACGTGGCGCGCATCAGTTTGCGGCACTTCAATACGATGGACATCATTTACCTTGTGCTGGCACGCCAAACGGTACCCCTCTTGCAACTGACGCGACGGCAGTAAAGCTCGGTCAGCATGGCTGATGGGCGTATCATCGGCCATTTTCACTTGGCAGAGGCCACAAGTACCACCGCCACCACAACCGCTTGCAATGACAATGTTATTGCTTTGCAGTGCTTGCAACAGGGTTTTATGTGCTGGCTCTACGAGTTTCTTGGGCTGCCCCGCATCTATTGCGGTGACTGAATACTTCCGAAACGAGAATCTCATGTCACCTGTCGATATCAGCTTGATAAGCAACATCAAACCCGACAGAGCAAACCAGAGCGTTATCAGGGCAGCTAGCGTAATCACCAGATTGTTGAAGTTTCTGCCCCCTGTGTAATCGATAAAATGAAGGCGAAACATCCAATCAGCCACCACCCATGGCGTATTTCTGTGGGCAACGACAGCCCCTGACGCCGCATCAACATAGACTCGGGTATTTAGATCGTCATCAAAATCAAATCGAAAACCCTCGCCGCTCCACCCATGTAACTCTCGGCTATGGGTGATTGGCGTTGTCTGCTTAACGTTACCCGGCCCAGCATAACTGATTTGCGCAAGCTGCTGAGCAAAATCCCGCGACGTTCGCCAGACTGAGCCATCGCGCCCATCCAAGTACTGAACCCCTCCGGCATGATGCACGTCCACCCTGGGAACGCCAGCTTGCGCATAGGCGTGTACTTTAGTCACACCGTCCAAATCACCCCACCAACTAGCCGATACTTCAGTAAGTTGCGCCGGGCTTAATGTCTCGGGTTGAGGGGAACGTGCATATTGCTGTCCCGCCATACCATGGTGATCAACCAGCGCGAAATACAATCCACTGATCGTCCATAAAAGCAGCTGTATCAGCAGGATAAGGCCAGTCCAGCGATGTATTCCCTGTAAAAACCTCATCCAGGCTGCCTCCGCGACAACCAAATCGTTTGTACCAGCAAAATGGTGCCGGTAAAAACAAAAGCAAAGGTCGCAAAAATAAAGGCACGTAGCCACCAGGTGGTGATATTAACCCGGTCTTGGTAATCCATAATATGAAGCATCCACATGATGTCGAACCCCCGCCAGAAATCATGGCGGCGCACCATCATTTCCCCCGTTTGAGGGTGAAGGTATAAGCTAGTATTACCGACATCATCAAAGTTGACTTGCCAGATTGGTAGGAATCGTTCATTCAGCTCACTCGGCGCCTCGCTTTTTAAATAGCGAACCTCGCTGATTTGAGGATCGCCCTTGGCATAGTAGACTGAAGCTAACTGGTAAATATCATCTCTGCCGATCTCAATTTGTGAGCGTGTGTGCGGGTCCACCAGTATGGATGTACCGTCAGTCTCGAGCTGAACCAGATCTCGAAACTCCCCCTGCACCAAGCGATTCACCAGGTACATGTGCTCTGCTTCTGGATATTGCTGCACAATGTCAGGGAAGCGTTCGATGAGAGAATTATCTTGGATCTCACCATCTGCTTCTTGGGTCAAATGCACGCCATGAATAAAAGGCAGTTGAAACAAAACCATATACGCACCAGATACCGCCCATATCACCATCTGTACGCCGACAATCAACGACAGCCACCGATGCCAGGTACGAAATGACGAGGATTGATATTGCATAGCATTCCTTTACATATTGAGGCGACCCTAACGAGGTGAGAGCCCACTACTCAATGTCATCGCTAACATAATAATCAATACCGCTAGCAACATCTCTACCGTGATTGATTGTTTAAGGCGGTGCGCCGCCAATGCTCCATCTAGCTGAGGAACTAACTTAAACTTATGGATAGCAGCCATCACAAGGATCAGCCCGACCAACAGCAGCTTGGCCGCAAGCACAAACGTATAACTATTGAAAGGAAGTGCTGGTATCCATTGCCCAGTCGCACTTCTATACATCAACATGCCTGCGATAATAAGGGCTGGCACCGCAATTGACATATGCGAGCCGAATGTTTCCATAATACGTCGGGCTTTAGCTGGCGGAACGGATGTTGCCAAGTGACGCAATCCATGCAGGCTGCCAAACCATAGCCACGCAGCAAGCAGATGAATCAAGAAAGCCAACTTAGCCCACCAAGCAGCCTCAGCGCTATGGCCCATGCCTAAAAAGCTCCAGCTCATAAGCGCAGCCGCCCCCATATATGCCAGTACTCGGATAGGAGGCAACCCGACCACGGCAACTACCAGCCACAAGACAGCCGCACCTATTTGCAGCAACACAAACTGACCAATCGGCCCCGTCTGGATAAACTCCATATACATAGGGTCAAACATACCGCTGAGCCCCGCATCGGCTAAGTCGCCCACAATAAACATGAAGTACATCAGACTCGCCGACAATAACAGGATGGTGATCACGCCTGCCTTTTTGTTCATGAGTGGTGTTGCCTGCCCTGACAGCTTGGCGATATAGGGCGTAGCGATGATGGTCGCGTTTAACCAAAAAATAATAGCCAGCATCACAATGCTGGCTACAGTCCAAAGGTTCATCATTTCACCTCGAAACTAAAGGCTCCTGACATTCTGTGACTATCACTGCTCATGGCTCTCCATTCAACAGTATAAGTACCTGCTGATAAATCATCGGCCACTGGTATCTCCTTGACTGCCTGAGCTGTTCGGCTCATCGTAAAATCTAAAGCCTGAGTATCACCGCTATCGGACAGTAACTCAACACTGATCAAACGCACCTCGCCACTGAAGGTCAGTTTGATTTGGCTGGGAGATGCTGTCAACAGGGTACCATCACCTGGCGTGCTTGATATCAGCTCATCATGTGCATGCGCGCTAATGCTCAACAACATCGCAGCACCCAGGGCAACCTTTAATAAGTTTTTCATCTATCTTCCACTCTATCATCTAATAAAGCCAACCAGGCTGAGACCTCAATCGAAATGTCGTGTCTGGTTCACCAAGGTTGGCTGGATACACGGCACTTAGTGAGCGTGCTGAGCGCTTTTCATGGCAACGACAACAAAGTCGCGGTCCTTACGCTCTACCTTAACTTTAATTTCTTCGCCCTCGTTTAAGTGATCGATGTCGAGACCCTCAGACACGCTAAAGGCCATGGTCATCGCTCCCATGTTCAGATGGTCAATGGGCTCGTGACGTAGCACAAGTTCATGATGGTCGACATCGATCTCAATCACTTCAGCACGCACAAACTGGCTCTCAGCCTCAGCTTCAGAGTGGCTATGAGCATGCGAGTGATGTCCATGCTCTTGATGCGCGATTGCAGCACCACTCATCACAAGCGCCAGCGATACCACGCTGATTAATGAACTTACTTTTTTCATCTTAAACTCCTGTCTGCTTCGACTTTACTTTCAACTCTTCACGCCAGCTATAGAGCACTGGCACAACGAACATAGATAAAACAACAAACGTCAGCCCGCCAACCGTCGGGATCGCCATAGGGATCATCAAATCCGCGCCACGACCAGTGGCTGTCAATACTGGGAATAACGCGAGGATAGTGGTCGCACTCGTCATCAAACACGGACGAACACGTTGCAAGCCGGCTTCAACCGTGCGCTCTCTCACACGCTCAACCGTATCGCTTGCCTCTTCGCTAAAGCGCTGTTTTAGATAGGTTGCCATGACGACGCCATCGTCAACAGCGATGCCAAATAACGCAAGGAAACCAACCCAAACAGCGACACTCAAATTTGTCACCTCGAACTGGAATATGTCACGGAGGGTGACACCTTGTGTGATCAGTGGGATGCTAAAGTTGGCAAACCAGCTTTGACCATACAAATAGAGCATGATGAAGCCACCACCCCACGCAACGGCAATCCCACTGAATACCATCATCGCTGTGCTTACTTCTTTAAATTGCAGGTACAGCAAGATGAAGATTAAGACTAACGACAACGGGATCACCAACTGCAGCGTTTGCATCGCGCTTTGCTGCTGCTGATAGCTGCCTGCGAAGCTGTAGCTAACGCCAGAGGGCAAGCGAAGCTCTCCACTGTTTTGTGCCGCTTGAAGGTGTTCTCGGGCCGCCTCAACGGCTTCTACCTCGGCATAACCGCCGGCAGAACCAAAGGTGACGTACGCGGTGAGAAACGTATTTTCTGAACGGATCATCTGCGGACCACGTTCATACTTAATCTCGGTCACCTCAGATAGCGGAATTTGTGCACCGCTGGCGGTTGTGATCAAGGTATCGTACATCGCTTCAATACCGTCTCGTCGTTCGCGTTGATAACGCACGCGGATCGGGTAGCGTTCACGACCTTCCACACTGCGAGTTACCTCCACACCACCGATGGCAGCGGCAATGGTATTCTGCACTGTTTCAACACTTAAACCGTAGCGTGCTAGCTGCTCGCGCTTTAAGTTAATCTCAAGATAGGGCTTACCAACCACCCGTTCAGCGCTCACCGAAGCAGAGTTGACGCCGTCGGACTCCCTCAGCACGCGTTCAATATCAACCGCTGCCTGCTCTAAAGTAGCCAGATCGGGGGCCTGTATTTTGACCCCCATCGCCGCTCGCATGCCCGTTTGCAGCATCAATTGCCGGGTTTCAATAGGCTGTAAACGCGGAGCGGAGGTTACCCCTGGCACTTCTGCTGCAGCAGTGATTTCATGCCAGATATCACTCGGGCTTTGAATGTGATCTCGCCATTGGCGATAGGGCCTGCCACGCCGATCTGGTATCAAGGCACCTTGCTCATCTCGCAAAAATTCACCACTCGAGTCCACTTTAAAGTGCAAGCGACGCCCGTTCTCATCGCTCTTAAATTCACTTTTGTAGTTAATAAAGGTTTCAATCATCGACACCGGTGCCGGGTCAAGTGCCGTTTCTGCCCGACCGATTTTGCCGACCACAGACTCAACTTCAGGAATGGCAGCAATGGCTTTATCCTGTTGGCTTAACACATCGAGTGCTTCGCCAATGGACGCATGGGGCATGGTGGTTGGCATAAGCAAGAAAGCACCTTCATCCAACGACGGCATAAACTCGCGCCCTAACCCCGGGACAATGGCAAGACCCGCGGCCACCACCAACACCGGTAAAGCAAGAAACGCCGCTTTAAAGCGCAAGCACCAGCGTAGCATCGGCTCATAAAAGCGAATAATAAGCGCAAAACTGCCCACCACTGCGGTAAACAAAATGGCGACAAAAAGAAAGTTGCGAATGTTACCCGCAGCGGGCCCCAGAGGCTCCCATAGGTTTGCCAGCAGCACTAATACAATGAGTGTTAACACCGCGTAGACTATACGATAAGCCTGCCGGCGGGCCTCTAACCAAGCGTCAAGTCTCGCTAACCGATCACTCAGCAAAACGCGCAACATAACTGGCACTACCACCAGCGCCAGTACCACTGCGGCTAAGAGGACCAAAGTCTTAGTATAAGCCAATGGCGTGAACAGCTTGCCCTCTGCACCAGTCATCGTAAACACAGGGAGAAAACTGATCACCGTGGTCGCGATCGCGGTCATCACAGCCGGTCCCACTTCTTTGGTGCTAAGCCTGATAATACTGCCAATATCTTTATCTGGCTGCTGCTTACGTAAACGCAGCGTATTATCGGTGACAATAATACCCATATCAACGATGGTGCCGATTGCAATGGCAATACCAGCCAAGGCAACAATATTGGCCTCAACGCCGAGTATTCGCATGCCAATAAAGGTCATCAGTACCGCCAACGGCAACATTGTGGCCACGGTAATCGCCGAGCGTAAGTGCAACAATAGAATCATCACCACCGCAGCAGTCACCAATAGCTGTTGCGATAAAGCGTCGCTTAAGGTGCCTAAGGTTTCCATGATCAGCGTTGAGCGATCATAAAACGGTACTACCGTAATCTGGCTAAGGTTCAACCAATCTGGCCAGCTACTTTGAGGGTGTGCCTGCAGCCACTCAGACCAAGCCCGGTGATGCTCATCATCAAAGTTTAACGTTCCACTGCGGTAATCTGGCAGGCCTTGCTCAGCCGCAAATTGACGCACTTCGGACGGCGATACCTGATCCCAATCGACCACCGCACGGCTTGGCAAGCTTGTGGCAATTTCATCAATGCGTGCTTTGGTGTTTTCAATCGCCTGAAGCGGGTTGAAACCCTCTCGCACCGTAACCACGCCACCGACCGCCTCAGCGCCTGACACGTCTAAGGCACCACGTCGTTCCGCAGGACCAAACCCAACGTTAGCCACGTCAGAGACCAGGATTGGCGTGTTGTCGCTGGCCATCGCCACCACCGCCGCTGCGATATCGTCAAGTGACTTGATGAAGCCCACACCACGAACAAGGTACTCTACTTGGTTAATTTCAGTGGTGCGCGCACCAACATCCAGGTTTGACTGCTGCACCGCCTGCATCACTTGCTCCAAGCTCACCTCGTAATAACGCAGCGCATCGGGATCGACATCCACTTGATACTCACGAACATATCCGCCCACTGAGGCCACTTCAGAGATCCCTTCTGCAGCTAACAAGGCGTAGCGTAAATACCAATCCTGGACCGAACGCAGTTCATCCAGATCCCAGCCGCCTATCGGGTTGCCTTGCGGGTCTCTACCCTCCAAGGTATACAGGTACACTTGGCCAAGTCCGGTCGCATCTGGCCCCAAAGCTGGCTGCACACCTTCCGGCAGCGTACCAGCAGGCAAGCTACTCAACTTCTCCAGTAAACGCGAGCGCGACCAGTAAAACTCAATGTCATCGTTAAAAATAACGGCAATGCTGGAGAAACCAAACATCGACAAGGTACGCACGTCTTTAACACCCGGCACCCCCATCAATTGCACCGACAGCGGATAGCTGATTTGGTCATCAACATCTTGCGGCGAGCGCCCAGGCCAATCGGTATACACAATCTGCTGGTTTTCACCAATATTAGGAATAGCATCCACCGCCACAGGCGAGCGAGGCATGCCGGTATCCCAGTTAAACGGCGCCACCAATATACC
>NZ_PIPK01000024.1 GCF_003987335.1 Aliidiomarina maris
GGTTATGTACGGGTCGCCGTACTTAATAAATTAACACGCCTTGGGATGCCTGTGAGCGAAATGGTGCGCTAACCCCAGGTGGGAAAGGGGCAATTTTACCCTCGGTACGGATTTGATCAACAAGGCCGTTGACTACTATCAATATATGCGGCTGCTTTGATGCCTTTGCCCTGAATAAAGAATACACTCGCATCGTCAAAATATAGATGCTGTTGTTGTGCCAGGCAGTCCTTCACATAGCGCATTATTTTTGCGTCATTAATGGCGCCTAACGGCCGTTGAATGCCTTTGGCATAATGACCAGCTGCGCCTAACACTAAGATTTCTTCGCTATCAACATGTTGGCGCACGCACAACAGTCCCTCTGGGTTCAAGCCCAGCAACGAAGCCAACTGGGTTACCACCCCCTCGGAAAAGTTGTAAATATTGTGCCGCTCCATTAGGTTGGCAGCAGCATTGACAATTTTCTCCAGGCCTCGGCGGCTTTCATTAATCGTACGGATTTGCTGGTAGGAACGTAATGAAGAGACCACGCTGGTGAGGAGTTTGACGCGGTTGAGTTCAGTTTTGGTTTTATAGTCATTAATATCGTAATTCAGAATTACCCGCTCTTCCGGCGCGTACCCAGGCTGACCAGTACGCAATACGATGCGCACCTCATCATTGCCAAGCTCTTCACGAATTTGTCTCGCAACCTGCAAACCAGAATCTTCTGATTCCATCACCACGTCTAACAGGATTAACGCAACGTCTGAATGGGCTTGTAGAAACTGCAGTGCTTGTTCACCGCTGTATGCGTGACTAAACTTAAGCGTGCGATGATCAAGCTCAACCCCCGCGAGAGCTAGCTTAGTCACGGCATGGATTTCTTCGTCATCGTCGGCAATTAAGATATGCCAATATTTGCGTTCACCTTTTGGTGCATCCTCTTCAGGAGCAAATATTAGTGTATCTCCATTATCATCCTGCATCTTTGCGCCTCAAGGCCCTGACATAGCTTAAGCATTGTTGTCCACTAGGTAACGAAATCAGCGTGTTAGTGAATAACATGTAAAGGGCAAGTTAAATGTACTGTTTCATCATAAACTGGCAAGAAACCAAGTCCAACATAAAAATTGGGATTGTTTTAAGCTCAAGATTAACCCGATGATTCCGATACAGTAAAGATAGCTAATCTTGGGTCAACTGAAAGGTGGTGTCTTTAGATGACAAAAATTTCTTCGACATCGGCGACAGGTCAAACCAATGCAGTGCCCAAGGTAGCTTCAGGAGCTAAGTCGCCGCAAACAGGCTCTGCTACCACTAATACGGTGCGCCCGGCCAGCAAACCCAGCGCGTCAAGTCGCGAACAACTAGTCCGAGGGTTTCGCAGTCTTGGCCTGGACTATCGTCAGCTTGGTATGAAAAGCGACACCCCGTTAGACGCGCGCATTGACAAGCGCTTTAAACAACAACGCCGACGTGAACAAAGTAATATCGAGCAGATATTCAAATTAGCGTTAGACTTCGCGCCAGATAACCGCCCTAATGAAAGTTTAGACCTAGATTGGTTGCACACTTTCATACAACACGCGCAGCAAATCTCTAATCCGGCTATGCAACAATTATGGTCGCGCATTTTAGCGTCCGAGAGTGCGCGTCCAGGCAGCTTTTCTATCCGTACCCTCACGACGCTACGCCAATTAACCAGCCGCGAAGCGGACGTATTGAGAAGGGCCTACAGTGTGACGGGGCACGATGTGCAACAAGGTAGCTATAAAATTCTCACCGGTTACTATCGCAAGCCTACCGTATTCACTTGGCTTACCTTGGACAAACCCACTGTGGTAAATATTGCCAAAGCAGGCTTTAGCTATCCAGATATATTATTACTAAGTGAACTTGGCGTGCTGTATCCGAGTGCAATCGAAAGCTCGGAGTTGCATAAGGGGCAAAGTGTCACCATGCAATTCGGACCCAAGCGCATGCGTCTCAATGCTGAGCGCAATGGCTTAGTGCTGACTTATTATAAATTCACGCCGCAGGGTGAAGAGCTACTGAGGCTATTACCCGCTGGCTCTCATGACACTTATTTAGGGTTATTGCAGGAACACTGCGCTAAAGATTTTGCAGTGCAGTTCGGGGGGTAATGATAGCGTGCCCACGTTGAGTTCTTGACTGGATTCCAACATGAGCACACTTTTATTCGGTGCTGGCTGAGCTTGTGTTTACGCCGTGCTTAAAAATGCAGCTGGAAAGCAACGAACGGACCTTTAAATTCGACATCCGAATACAGGCCGGCTACATCATCTAACTCGACATTGAAATATCGATAACCAAGCTGAACGCTACCATCGAGCAGTGCGGTATCAAATACACGATACTGCAAAGCGACTTCCACATCTTGAATTGAGCTTGAGTCAATCGCCAGCAAATGGCCGCGTGCATGCGCGCTTAGACCGGTAAACGGCAACCCAACGCCAACCATTGCATAGGCAGTTGGAATCGTTTCATTTAAGTTCCATGCATTACCTTGAGTGTCGCTCACATAGCCATTAAATCGCTTCGCAGCCACACCTGCATGCAAACGCACCAATGTGTTGTCTAACAGGGTGTAATATAAAATAGCGCTGTCATGAGATAAATCCAACTCGCCCTGACTACCGTTGCTAGTCACTAGCTGACTCTTTAAGTCTTGGGTTTCAATACGTATATTCGGCAGTAGGGGCACTGGGTGGTGTAATGCCAAAGACAAGCGCAGTTGATTTTCATCATCGAAGTTAAAGTTCGAGAAGTTCTCACCAGCGCCATAGCCACCTGTGGTTTCGGCAAACCAATATTGCGCTTCGCCATATACGCCAAATAAAATGTCCGCTTTGGCGGGGGCCGCGGTGGTTAATCCTAACGCTAGTGCAGAAGCGACTAATGCATATTTCATTGATATACCCTTATGTAGTGTTCAGCTAGTTATACAGGAGGCTGCCGAACAGCCATCCATGACATAAGGTATAGTACAACGATCTTAGCTTTACTGCAGCAAAGGTTTAACCGGAACGGTCAGCTGCATTGAATCACCATTGTCAAAACGCAGAGTTAACTCATAGCTATCGCCAACCGCTAGTGGCTGCTTGAGTTGCGTAAACATAAGATGATAGCCACCTGGACGCAGGGTTACCGACTCTCCGGCAGGCACGATAAGCGCATCTATTTGTTCCATGGCCATTTGACCGTGCTGATGAACGTGACGATGAATTTCGACGTCTGCCGATGCGTTCGAGCTCGCGCTTACAATCGCAATATCCTCTTCGCTGTGGTTATGAAACACACCAAAACCAGCGCCATTTTCAGCACCAGGTACGGATTCGCGTAGCCAGACATCTTCAGCTTCGAGCCCGCTTGCGTGCGCCACAGATGCCGAGAATAAGGTTGATGTGAGAAACAGGGAGGTGAGAACAGTGACTAGCTTTTGCATAAAAATTTCCGTGTGGTTACACCGCTACTTACGGTAATTAATCAAAAGCCTATTAACAACCGAAACCCATCCTAAGTCAATCACCTGATACTAAGGTTTGAGAATATCTGCGCGCTTTTGTCGCAGTTAGCTGTGGTCTTACTAGCTAACTGCGCTCTGGCGCCTGTGTCTATAAGGTTAAGCGGTACTCGGCTTATTATCACGGACGCATAACCAGACCACAAAGAATACAAGAATGAGTGGCCAGAACACACTGAAGCCAACTACCGCAAGCGCGACTGCTCCGGCGATCAGCGCTAACATCGTGCTGCCGAAAATTAACCCCACTAACAGCATGACCGCGCCAACGATCAATAGCGCAATGAGACCCGATACGGTGAGCGCAATTAAGCCGCCTAACACCGAAGCCAACGCACCAGGCGCAAACATGGCGGTTAGAATAACCACTAAAGTAATGATTAGAAACGTACGCATGGAAAACCTCTTTATAATTGGTTGATATACCATGGTGATATACAAGTCGCATGCCAATAGGCTTTATTTAGTATTTTCAACTGGTTAGAAATATATCGAAAACGTAGCATGATGGGGAATACTAAATTTTGGTGAAATTGACGAACGTGTTTGTCGGATATTTAATTTAGGTTTGGTGTGTGGCATGCGGGGCGTGTGTTGGTTTGGTGGTGGGTTTGGGTTTGGTTGTGCGGCATGCGATTGGGATGCTCGGGATGCAAATAAAAAACCCCAGCCTTTTGGGCTGGGGTTGTTTATTTGGATGCCTGGCGGTGTCCTACTCTCACATGGGGAGGCCCCACACTACCATCGGCGCTGACATGTTTCACTTCTGAGTTCGGAATGGATTCAGGTGGTTCCACGTCGCTATGGCCGCCAGACAAATTCGGTTCAACTTTGACAAGCTGTTGTCACTCAATCCCACATCAATATAGTTTGATTGGCATTGAATTTGAGATTCTCTATCGGCAGGCGAAGCCTGCCCTACGTGGTAACACCCACACATTCGTGCAGAGTCATATCACTTGATGTCATCACTTGCTTCATTCCAACACCATAATGCTTTGGTGTTGTATGGTTAAGCCTCACGGGCAATTAGTACGGGTTAGCTCAACACATTACTGCGCTTCCACACCCCGCCTATCAACGTTGTAGTCTTCAACAACCC
>NZ_PIPK01000025.1 GCF_003987335.1 Aliidiomarina maris
ACGACCGGCATGCGATGAGGCATAAACCGGAGCCAAACTGTTGAAATCAGGAAATAATAGGTGGAGGCGAAGGTTGCCCAGAAAGGAGTTGGTAAAAAGAGGTATGGGCCACCACGGGCGATAACATCACCGCATGAGTTGCCGCCTGCTGCGCGGTCAAAGTCGCGCATGAGCCGTGACCCGAGCCAACACAATGACCGCAATCTGGAGGACAATCAGCACAATCCATATCCTCACAGCAATCAGCAGAGCCATGATCTAACACAGTGCCAGCCGAGTGCGCACTATTTGGTGGATTGCCTGCCATGCTCGGACAATGTTCGCTGTCGTCATCAGACGCAGTTCGTTCTTGAGAGGATGAAGCCATGTGCTCTCTAATCTCAACTGAGTTCTTCGTTGAGCTTTCTGCCACATCCCCGTGGTGAGCTGAGACTGAGGTTTCTTGCATTCTATGATCATGCATGACATCAGTAGCCGCAAGCGTACCAGAGAACGGTAAGCTCAGCAGCGAACACATTGTCACGAACAGAATCCAAAATCGCATTGAAAAACCCCAAATAATAACCTAGTTACTTTACACGCAAAATAGCGCAATGACAAGGTCAGCCGTCATTCAATCAGCAGCACGCATGCTAGACTAAACAGCACGTATAAACCAAAGGGAGTAGGCTTTCAAAGTGAATTTACTTAATTTTCGTCACCATCAGTACACCCGAGCAGGCTCTGGGCACGATGTGCCCATGTGGCTCAAGGTAAGCTTCACCGCCCTCGCCGTTGTTGTGTTTGTCGCGTACTGGGACTACTACGGACCTGAGAACTACCTGTGGTTTTCTGACATCGCCTTGTTTGCACTGGTACCTGCGCTATGGCTGGGAAACCGACTGATTGCCAGTACCATGGCGATCGCAGTTCTAATACCCGAAATCGTGTGGACACTAGATTTTATCACCCTTAGTTACTTCAGTGTGCTCGCAAATTACATGTTTGAGGCTGAGCGCGCCCTACACATCCGGGTATTGTCCGGTAAGTTTCACCTCGCCTTGCCCCCAGTTTTAATCTACATGCTGTACAAATTTGGCTATGGCCGCCGTGGTTTTGCGCTCCAGTGCCTGGTAGCACTTATCGTGCTGCCAGTTACCTACCTAGTCAGCGACCCCGAAGCCAATATCAACTGGGCGTTCGGCTCCGGTGAAGCGCAGGATATGATCAATCCATGGCTGTACTTATTGTTGCTCTGGTTTGCTATGGTGGTGATTATTTACTTACCCATTGGCTATGCAAACGCTTCCTAAGCACCTGCCGGTTGCCTGACTGTGATGCCAGGGACAAAAGTAATCAAGCTGGATAAGCAACTAAGGTTACCACCTGTTAGGTGTCAACAGCCCCGGGCGTAGAAAATGGCGACCCAGAGCAATGGCGCACCATGGTTGATCTAAATATCAATGCCTTACTGTACACGGCTAAGCTTACTTTACCGCATTTGCGAAAAAGCACCGGCCACTTTTTAATGACCGGATCAGCCGCAGGGCGTCGCGCTATTCAGGGCTCGGTTTACGGTGCAACCAAGTGGTTCGTACACGGCTTTGCCAACAACCTAGCTGAAGAAATGAAAGAATGGCAGGGCCGCTGTACCGTGATCGCGCCGGGCATGGTGGATACACCTTTCTTCGACGAACCTAAGCCAGATAAATTGCAAGCACCAGACGTGGCCGATGCCGTGTTGCACGCATTGAATGCCAACCCGCGCAACTGCGTACGGGAAATATTTCTGATGCCTGCGTTGTAAATACTCCCTCTACACAACGTATTCGGTGTAGCCTAGTGTTTGAACGCCACCATCGCGAATAACACTAGGTTCACCAACATCATCATCAGCACAATCGCCACAACCAATGTCAGCGCCACTGTCGCTATCCACGCCCCCCAGTGCATAAGATCAAAGGTAAACAAATGGTCGGACACGCTAGCCAATATGCCTCGGGCGATAAAATACGCTGGCACCCCGGCAAAAACCAACAGGCCAAGATAAACCACCGCTCTATCGCGGACCTTTTTCATTAACGAATTTTTCTTCATATATATTCCGCAAAGTTATTGTTGGCGCGTACGCTTGAAGCTGTGCCAAAGCAAGCCTATTAGAATAAACACACAACCCGCTATGAATACATACATATCTATAAAGAATATTAAGCCAAAGCAACTCATCAAGCCGGCAACCGAGACAATACGCGGCACAAAGCGTTGTTCGGCCGGTACTTTAAGCGCGGCAAGATTAGTAATGCCATAGTAGGTCAACACAGTAAACGCACTAAACGACCAAGCTAACTCAACATCGCCCAATAGGGCCAGCGCAGCCATCACAGCAACGGTTAGGTAAACAGAATTGGGCGCTGACGTGCGATCGCTATTGAGAGTCGCCATCGAGCGCGGTAAATCAGCGCGTCGCCCCATTGCCAGTACCACACGCGACACGCCCAATATTAGGTTAAGAATAACGCCAAGTAACGCGAGGCTGGCACCGACCAGCAGCACAAAGCGCAGCCAACCTTGTTCAGTCAAGGCGACCAGAGCCACTTCAGTAGCCTCCGCCGCAAGCCCCTCGGTGAACAGATCTGTATGCAACAGTGCATAACCAATCAGCAGATACAACGCGGTGGTTACGATGACCGTCAGCGCAATTGCTTTGGGGATGGTGCGTCGCGGCTGCATGACCTCTTCGCCCATGGTCGCGATACGCCCATAGCCCGTATACGCGACAAACAGCAGCGCGGCGGCGCCAAGCAGCGCGCGCCAACCAATGCCGTCGCTCACCGCAGTATCAAAGTTTAATACCTGCTCGCGTTGCACTGGCTCTGCCGTGGTAATAGTAAATAGAGCAAAAATAAGTAAAGCACTGATACTGATAATAATGATGACTAAGTTGGCTTGGTTTGAACGCCTTACGCCCGAATTAACCAGCAACATCAGGGTCAGCAAAACCAACAATGCGAGGGGTATCTGCAGCACCTGCGGCAAGCCAAGCAGGGGCATTAAGTACAGCCCAAAGGCTAAAGCCGCGGTTGCCGCTGAAGCACTTTTAGCAGCGACAAACAGCCAACCGGCCGTAAAGCCAGCCCAGTGGTTGAGGAATTTGTAGCCGTACTCATAAGTACCACCACTGACCGGGTGCACAGCAGCCAGCTGAGCGCTCGATAAGCCATTGCAGGCGGCCACGAAAGCAGCAATCAATATAGCCAATAATACCCATGAGCCAGTCATTTCCGTTGCCAGCGCAATAGACACATAGGCGCCGGTGCCAATGATGGCACCTAAGCCAAGCACCACAGCGCCCCATAGAGTGGTACTTCTTACCAGCTGACTATCTGCCATACCCTGTGGGATGGGCCTTGTTGAATAAATAGCGGAACTTTCTCAGTTAGCGTTGATCAGATCGCCAAACCACGCTGATACTAGACACCGCAATGAGCAAAGCAAAATACCGAGTTAAAAACTGGTCTGAATACAACAAAGCCCTTAAACAACGAGGCTC
>NZ_PIPK01000026.1 GCF_003987335.1 Aliidiomarina maris
CATCAACAGCCAACGATGACAGACGAAGCAGGCTCACTGGCTCAGAGATTTGGTATTGGCCGCTCACGCGGCGGCCAATAAAAAACTAATGCCTATTGACAGGACGAAGGCTCATAGGTGTTATGCCGTCCTTGGCTACGATAGAGCTCTTTAAAATCAATTAGTTATATCTTAAATCATTTATAACTTGCTGTTTTTATTGATTTTTATTAATTCTTTACATCCACGATAGCGAAGGGTAGGATTGGTGCTGTGAGAAAACCACTCCAAGGAGCTTTAGCCATGCAAAATCAAACCCAGTCAAGCAACGCGACAACCCCTGCCCATCTTCCAAGCCCTGCGATCCAGCGCCTTATTGAAGAGGTGCGTAATAAAGAAGCCCTTCAAGCGGTAGGCGGCAGGTATGACCGTACCCATAATCGCCATAACCGAGGGCAATGATGATCCATGGCGCTTCAATTAGACACCGCCCTAATAAAGACGGCCAGCAGGTGTAATTACGACTGTTCTTACTGCTACGTTTATCAGGGAAAGGATACCAGTTGGCGCGCCCAACCCAAGCGAATGGGGCTGGATGTCATTGACTCCTTAGTAGATCGATTAATCCATCAGGCAAACGCTCAAGCTGCTGGCTTTGCCATTGTGCTACATGGTGGAGAACCTCTTTTACTTGGCTTGGAAAATCTTACAATCCTTGTAAAAAAGCTTCGGGAAAAGCTAGATTCGCAACGTTACCCAATTAGCCTGCAAACAAATGGAGCGCTCTTAAACAAGGAATTTTTAGACCTTTTCTCTAAGGAGAAAGTCAGCGTTTCCGTTAGCATTGATGGAGACCAGGGTGCAAATGATATAGCTCGTGTTGATGTCAACGGAAAAACCACTTTTTCCAAGACAATAAAAGGCATTCAAGCATTACGATCACATACAGATTCTGAATTTCTTTTCGCTGGAACACTAAGTGTTATCCAACCATCTATACCGGCAAAAATAACGTACGATTTTTTGAAGTCCATCGGATCCCCCAATATGGATTTCTTAATGCAAGACGGAAATCACGATCGACTGCCACAAGGAAAATCCAGCTTTAAGTCCACTGAATATGGAGACTGGCTTTGCGAGCTGTTTGAGTGTTATACATCAGACTCCTCCCCTGTTCCAATTCGTTTTTTTGACGATATAGTAAGGCTAATTCTAGGTGACTCAGGCACTAAAGAAGGCCAAGGTACTGACCCGTATGGAATTCTAATTTTCGAAACAGACGGAGAAATCAGAAAAAACGATACGCTTCGCTCATCCTTTGACGGTGCCGACTTTTTTACCTCACGCTGGAATGTGCGCGACACAAAAATATCAGAGGTTTTATCTTCAAAAGAATTTTCAGAGTATGCCCGTATGCAGATTCCCATTTGTGAATCCTGTAATTCTTGCGAGTATCTGTCTGTATGTGGCGGCGGCATGCCCCTATACCGCTGGAGTGAGAGCAATGGCTATGATTCCCCTTCTGTATATTGTCATGACCACATGAAGATAATTCGTTCCGTTAAAGAAAGACTGCTGCTTGAGGGTGTCGAATGTACATAAATATTGACTCAGCGGCTCTAATTCATACCCCTTTCAAACATTTTTCAATAACGGAAGCCATAGATTCAGAAACTCAAAACCAATATTTAGCATGGTTTGAGCAGAATGCACCATGGCGGCTTGTTGAAACCGATTTTTACGAACAGTATGAATTCAGCCTGTTGCAGCGAGACTTTCCAGAGCCTATTGCTCAGCTGGCTTCGGCTGACACATTGAACAATCTTCGGCAATGCGTTGCTTCTCTTTTTAATACCACCTTATCTGGGAGGGTGGATGTTACTGCGCACAAACTTATTCCGGGACAAACTATTCGTATTCACAATGATTTTATTCCAGGTGAAGAAACACATAGAGTTTTGATTCAGTTAAATAGGAATTGGAACGATGACTTCGGCGGACAGCTAATGTTGTTCTCAGGCCCTGAGCCTGACCAACTTAGCAAGATCATTCCTCCCCAAAGCGGCTCAATACAGGGGTTTGCAATTTCACCTGATTCCCATCACGCCGTAAGTACCGTACACGGAGGAGAGAGGTTTACTATTGTGTATTCCTTTTTCTCCGATACTGGCAGCGAACGAAAGGCATAACGCCCAAGCACAGCGGCAACAGCAAAGCTGTTGTCCAGCACCGCAGGTGCGCGCTGATGCGTCTTGTTATGTGCGTGGTAGATTCTGCCACCGTTCCGGCGCTTGTTTAGGATGAAATACTGCAAGTATGAGAATGAAGTCGTCTTCATTACGATAGAGCACTCCATGAGGAAATGTATCAAGAGGCCAGCGTCGTATTTCATTTTCGAGAATTTGCATCGCCAGCGGTTGCATAGCGACCGCGTTAACCGCGTTTTCTAAGGCATTCTGAAACTGTATCGCTAAATCAGGGCTGATTTTGCGGTAATAGTTTTTTTCCCGCCGAACATCCTCTCGGGCGTAAGCGCTCATTCTAAAGCGTTCTGTTTTCACTAACCGTGTAAGGTTATCGTTGTGCTCCCAACTTTAGAGGAGCTCTTTTATGGCACGTAAACATCGCACACGCGAGCAATGGCAACAACTTATT
>NZ_PIPK01000027.1 GCF_003987335.1 Aliidiomarina maris
GTAAGCGTTCATTTGAAGGCGTTATTGACGGCGCGCAGGCTTGCCGTATTAGATTTCGCGGATGGAGCGCACTAAACCGGGAGGCAGCTTCCACTGTCGACCGTCTTCTGTGGCGATGACCACCGTTTTGCGATTTATTTTTATCAGCGTGCCGAACAATCGACCCTCGGGGGCATCGAAGTGAACAGCCTGGCCCAGTCGTAGCTTTTGCAGGGCTTCCATGTCCTGGCGCGCCCTGAGCTGGTCGATGCGCTTACAGATATGCTCGTTCAGCGCCAGTAACTGCTCCAGGGTCATGTCTTCGATGCGCATGCTGCTTACTCCTGGATTGGGCTTTTCGTGGCTGGCAATGGGGTAAACAGGTCGGAGGTGAATGGTGCGTCGGCGAAGTGCGCTTTCCATAGCCTCGGTGTCAGTTGCTCCACCTTGCTGGCGGGATGCTGACCAACCCGTAACAGCACATCTGTCAGGTAAGTATAGGGATTAATATCCTGCAGGCGGCACGTCGTGATTAAGCTCTGGATGATGCCCACATGCTCAGCGCCCAACTCGGTCCAGCAGAACAGCCAGTTACGCCGCCCCATCGGGATAGGCCGCAGTGCTCGCTCCAGATGATTGGTGTCCAGTTGGACTGCCGGGTTTTCCAGGAACACCCGCAATTCAACTTCTCGCGCTCTGACATACCCGATAGCGTTAAGCAGTGGGTCTTTTGGGATTAAGGTCTGGCGCTCAAGCTGCTGCAAGGCCCAGTCGAAGACGCTATCGACAATAGGCTTAGCGTGGCGCAAGCGGTATTCGCGCTTTTGCGCCGCATCCAGTTGCTGGGCATCACCTTCTGCCTCAACCTTATATAAGGCAGCAATCATACCCAAGGCCTCGCGCGCCGCCGCTGGATGCGCCGCTTCTGCTTCAATAAATTTACGGCGGCTGTGCGCCCAGCACTGAGCATGGGTCAACTGCGCATTGGCCTGCACATAACTGGCATAGGCGCTATAGCCGTCACTCAGTAACGTACCGCTAAAGCGGGTGCGCAGCGTCTTTTCGACATGGCGGCGGCCACGACTGGTGGAGAAGGTAAAATTCACTTCATGTTTATCGCCATATAACGGCCAGAACCAGCTTTGTTTTAGTTTTCCTGGCCCAGCCCGCGCTGCTTTTATCGGCGTCTCATCCATGGCCAGTACCTGACTTTGCAACACGCTGTGTAATTGAGCATGAGCAATGGGCGTTAACAGTTCAATAGCGCGCCTGGTCAGTGTCGTTAAGGTGGCCCGGCTTAACATGACACCACTGTCAGTAAGGCGCTGATGTTGACGATACAGGGGCAAGTGGTACTGGAACTTATCAACCAGTAACCCGGCCAGCAAACTGACATCCGCAAGGCTTTTGTCCAGGACATTACAAGGGGCCGGGCAAGGCAGGAGTGCGTTGTCATGTTTTCTTTTGAGTACCAGGCGGTCATAACGCAGCACGACGTAACTTGCCGGGCGCTGCGCCAGGCGGAAGGTGCTTTTAGTGCCAATCACTTCATACTGGTCGGCATCATCCCCGGTAAGCTCATCCGGTGTTTGGGTAATCACCTTAACCGGCACGTGCTCGCCAAAGCGCAGGCCACTGTCATTAACACAATCATCCGGGCGGATCTTTTTACCCTTGCCCCGTTGGTAGGTGACCGTGGTGGACTCGCCCTCAGGCTCCGTTTGTGGCGCCTTGATGTCACCCAGCAGCCCCAGTTGCAAAGCGTTATCGATAGACTGTCGTTTTTCACTTTTCTGACCAAACAGCTGCTTCTCAAACCAGGCGACACGACGCTTTAACGCCTCATTCTCTTGATTGAGGCGTGCATTTTCACTGGCGATATCGGCCAGGTTCGCAGGCATGCTCTGTGGTACAACTGAGGCTGTTTTCATAGCCTGTATTTTACCAGACATTACCGGGATTGGGGCATGTAGCGCTTTGATTGTCGGTGCCTGATAACTGTGATGCCGTCAACGATCATTTGCAGCGCACTGATACTCAATGGCTGTGGTCCACCTGAGTGCGCTCGCACCGGGAATTGGCCCTGCTCAAGACGCTTGGCCCACACACAATAGCCGGATGGCTCAAAGTACAAAACCTTCATCTGGGTTTTACGTCGGTTCACAAAAACGAAGTAATGCCCGCTAAGCGGGTTGTGGCCAAGTTGGTTGCGAACCAATGCACTTAATCCGTCAAACGACTTGCGCATATCAACAGGCGATGTGCACAACCAGATACGTTGCTGGGGGGCTGGGGCAAACATCAGCGCTGTGAAAGTTTGAGCTCGACACCATGGCCAAGACTAAGCACAATATCCCAGCGATCAGCTGATTGCTGCAAAGCCGATACATCCATAAACTGGGCGTCTTCCCTGGGCTGAGACTCAGGTTGTTGCAAACGCTTTCGCCATTTGCAGAAACTGGCATAACCAATCTCATGTTTGCTACAAAACGCCTGCGCATTGCCGCCGGTATCCTGCCACTGCGCAATAAGTTGTTGCCATTGCTCGCGTGTGCGATGTTTACGTGCCATAAAAGAGCTCCTCTAAAGTTGGGAGCACAACGATAACCTTACACGGTTAGTGAAAACAGAACGCTTTAGAATGAGCGCTTAC
>NZ_PIPK01000028.1 GCF_003987335.1 Aliidiomarina maris
CTTCATTCCAACACCATAATGCTTTGGTGTTGTATGGTTAAGCCTCACGGGCAATTAGTACGGGTTAGCTCAACACATTACTGCGCTTCCACACCCCGCCTATCAACGTTGTAGTCTTCAACAACCCTTTAGGGAGATTACACTCCAGTGAGAGCTCATCTTGAGGCTCGCTTCCCGCTTAGATGCTTTCAGCGGTTATCGATTCCGAACGTAGCTACCGGGCAGTGCCATTGGCATGACAACCCGAACACCAGCGGTTCGTTCACTCCGGTCCTCTCGTACTAGGAGCAACTCCTCTCAACTCTCAAACGCCCACGGCAGATAGGGACCGAACTGTCTCACGACGTTCTAAACCCAGCTCGCGTACCACTTTAAATGGCGAACAGCCATACCCTTGGGACCGACTTCAGCCCCAGGATGTGATGAGCCGACATCGAGGTGCCAAACACCGCCGTCGATATGAACTCTTGGGCGGTATCAGCCTGTTATCCCCGGAGTACCTTTTATCCGTTGAGCGATGGCCCTTCCATTCAGAACCACCGGATCACTAAGACCTGCTTTCGCACCTGCTCGACGTGTCTGTCTCGCAGTTAAGCTGGCTTATGCCTTTGCACTAACCGTACGATGTCCGACCGTACTTAGCCAACCTTCGTGCTCCTCCGTTACTCTTTGGGAGGAGACCGCCCCAGTCAAACTACCCACCAGGCACTGTCCGCACCCCAGATAATGGGGCAACGTTAGAACATCAAACATACAAGGGTGGTATTTCAAGGTTGGCTCCACGCAAACTGGCGTCTGCGCTTCATAGCCTCCCACCTATCCTACACATGTAGGTTCAATGTTCAGTGCCAAGCTGTAGTAAAGGTTCACGGGGTCTTTCCGTCTAGCCGCGGGTACACTGCATCTTCACAGCGATTTCAATTTCACTGAGTCTCGGGTGGAGACAGCGTGGCCATGGTTACACCATTCGTGCAGGTCGGAACTTACCCGACAAGGAATTTCGCTACCTTAGGACCGTTATAGTTACGGCCGCCGTTTACCGGGGCTTCGATCAAGAGCTTCGGACGAATCCTAACCCCATCAATTAACCTTCCGGCACCGGGCAGGTGTCACACCCTATACGTCAACTTTCGTTTTAGCAGAGTGCTGTGTTTTTAATAAACAGTCCCAGCCACCTGGTCACTGCGACCACTATCAGCTTACGACGCGAAGTCTTCACCAACAGTGGCGTACCTTCTCCCGAAGTTACGGTACTATTTTGCCTAGTTCCTTCACCCGAGTTCTCTCAAGCGCCTTAGTATTCTCTACCTGACCACCTGTGTCGGTTTCGGGTACGGTTCTCATATACCTGAAGCTTAGAGGATTTTCCTGGAAGCATGGCATCAACAACTTCGGTTCCTTAGAACCTCGTCTCGTGTCTCAGTCTTAAGAGTCCGGATTTGCCTAAACTCTCAACCTACTCACTTTCACGCGGACTACCAACGCCGCGCTTGCCTAGCCTTCTCCGTCACCCCATCGCAGTATATTTAAGTACGGGAATATTAACCCGTTTCCCATCGACTACGCCTTTCGGCCTCGCCTTAGGGGCCGACTTACCCTACCCTGATTAGCATGGGATAGGAACCCTTGGTCTTCCGGCGTGGGGGTTTTTCACCCCCATTATCGTTACTCATGTCAGCATTCGCACTTGTGATACCTCCAGCATGCCTCTCGACACACCTTCAACAGCTTACACAACGCTCCCCTACCACTGTTGCACATCCTTAATGCGACTCTTTGCTTTACGTTTAGCATCCTCGTCTATTGAAGGGACGCTTTCGCTTCGCTTTGCTACGCGTAAGCGTAACTCGAATCGAATTAAGTGATGTGCAACAATCCGCAGCTTCGGTGCATGGTTTAGCCCCGTTACATCTTCCGCGCAGGCCGACTCGACTAGTGAGCTATTACGCTTTCTTTAAAGGGTGGCTGCTTCTAAGCCAACCTCCTAGCTGTCTATGCCTTCCCACATCGTTTCCCACTTAACCATGACTTCGGGACCTTAGCTGGCGGTCTGGGTTGTTTCCCTCTCCACGACGAACGTTAGCACCCGCCGTGTGTCTCCCGGATAGTACTCACTGGTATTCGGAGTTTGCATGGGGTTGGTAAGTCGGGATGACCCCCTAGCCCAAACAGTGCTCTACCCCCAGTGGTATTCATCCGAGGCTCTACCTAAATAGATTTCGGGGAGAACCAGCTATCTCCGGGCTTGATTAGCCTTTCACTCCTAGCCACAGGTCATCTCCTAATTTTTCAACATTAGTGAGTTCGGTCCTCCAGTTGATGTTACTCAACCTTCAACCTGCCCATGGATAGATCGCCCGGTTTCGGGTCTACACCTTGCAACTTGACGCCCAGTTAAGACTCGGTTTCCCTACGGCTACCCTATTCGGTTAACCTTGCTACAAAATGTAAGTCGCTGACCCATTATACAAAAGGTACGCAGTCACACC
>NZ_PIPK01000029.1 GCF_003987335.1 Aliidiomarina maris
GTGACTGCTCCCCGCCCTAAGCGCTAATGCGCCACGGGCGAGGCTTCCAACTTCTCAGGCAGCAACTGGTACGTGACCAGATTGACGCTTGCCTCCATTGGCAGAGACCGACAGACCTGCGGCCTTTAATTTTAAAATGCCCTGCGCCTTGATATTGAAGGCGGCATTGATGTCTCGGTCATGCTGTGTTGAACAAGCTGGACAGTGCCAATCACGCACGGTCAGCGACAATTCTTCCAGCTTGTGTCCACAGCAAGAGCAGGTTTTTGAGCTGGCAAACCATTGTTCGATTTTAACCAAATGCTTGCCTTGTGCCTTAGCTTTGTATTCCAGCTTTTGAATCAGGCTCGACCAACTCGCATCGGCAATATGCTTGGACAATTTCCTGTTCTTCAGCATGTTTTTGACTTTCAGTGTCTCAACAATTATCGCTTGGTTTTCGTCAATAAGTTGCCGAGACAGCTTGTGCTGAAAATCAGCACGCGCATTCGCCAGTCGCTGATGTGCCTTAGCGAGTTTAAATCGGGCTTTTGCACGACCTTTGCTGCCTTTCTGGCAGCGCGATAAGGCTTTTTGTTTACGGCGCAGATTGGCACTGGCTTTCTTCAAAAAACGTGGATTCGGTTTTTTTGTGCCATTTGAATCAATGACAAGATGTGTTAAGCCCATATCCAATCCGAGCACTTGAGCCGCATTCAGGCTTTGGATTGGCGCAGGCGCTTCCTGCCCATCTTCATACAGTAATGAGGCATAGTATTCACCCGTCACGGTGCGAGACAGGGTAATACTTTTTAGTTCACCCTCAACCTGGCGATGAATACGCGCTTTGATAGGCTGCTTTAACTTCGGTACTTTAATCCAGTCACCACCACAGCTGATACTCGTGCAGTGATAGCTGGATTGATTGCCGTGTTTACGCTTGAATTTAGGATGGCGAGCAGGCAGCTTGGGGTCAAAGAAGCTTTGAAAGGCTTTATCCAGATTGATACATGCCTGCTGGAGTGCAATCGAATCAAAATCTTTGAGCCAGTGATACTTACGAGATGTCTTTGCAACAGCCAAAAGCGGCTTAATGTCTTTTTTGGCCTTGAGTTTCAGGCCGTGGCGCTTGTACTTACTGCTGATGATATGCAAAGCCTTGTTATATGCAAAGCGCACAGCGCCGAACTGACGTTTTAAAAAATCCGCCTGCTCAGGTGTAGGATAAATGCGTACTTTGGTGGCCTTTAACATTTCAGCGCTCATTGATATAATTTGTTTATTATAAGTCATTAAGGTCATATTTCAAGTGAGTGTGCATCATAAAGAATTGCTATCAGATTACCTTCGAAAACGCCACAGCGTCACCAAGCTTGTTGTCCACCTGGTCTTTACCACCAAGTACCGACGAAAACTGTTCGATGGCTATATGATTGAGCAGCTGCGCGAAGCATTTGAGTCTGCTTGCGAGAAACTGGAATGTGACATGCTGGAAATGGACGGTGAAGAAGAGCATGTTCATCTGTTGATAGCCTACCCACCGAAACTGGCGATCAGTATCATGGTTAACAACCTGAAGTCAGTCTCATCACGCCGGATACGCATACTCAATACCCACATACCCCGACAAAGCAAAAGTGCAGCACTCTGGTCGCGTTCCTACTTTGCCTGTAGCGCAGGTGGAGCAACTATCGAAACACTGAAAGAATATGTACAAAGTCAGGCCATACCTGACTAGAACCGCTGCGCGGCTCCCGCTTATATCCCCGCCCGATTGGGCGAGGGTTTACGCGGATTTTGCTAA
>NZ_PIPK01000003.1 GCF_003987335.1 Aliidiomarina maris
AGGTGGAGCAACTATCGAAACACTGAAAGAATATGTACAAAGTCAGGCCATACCTGACTAGAACCGCTGCGCGGCTCCCGCTTATATCCCCGCCCGATTGGGCGAGGGTTTACGCGGATTTTGCTAAATAATGTTGAATAAATGGGCGATGCAGTTAGTCTGATTTGCGCAGCTTTGCTTCGTCAATTTCAAGCTGCTGTTGCTTGCCCATCATATCAATAAGAATCAAGCAACGGTCGCTGCCTTTTGGCATTTGATACACCGCCGCAAGCCCCGCAAATGGTCCTTCAGTGACTTCAACCGCATTGCCGGCGCTGAGCTCTGATTGTAGTACTTGGGGTGTAGCCGCCAAGCGTTGAAATTGCTCGATGACGGCGTTGGGTACGACACTTGGTACACCACCAAAACGCACAAAGCCCACCACGCCACGGGTACTACGAATCGCGTTGAAATTGGCACTTTGAATGTCAATTTCAATAAATAGGTAGCCTGGAAATAAGGCTTCTTCGACGAGCTGACGTTTACCACGTAGCGTCTTTTGCAGTGTCACTTTGGGTAGGCAGGTCTGGTACCCTTGATTTTCTATGTGCATTTGAGCGCGCGCTTCTTGACGCGGCTTACATTGCAACAGGTACCACTTCGCCATCAGACATCCCTTTACTTCTCGCACACTACTTATCTAGCGACGGGCTATGTCAAGTATCATAGTCGCGCTTGATCATTAAGCAGTGTACATCGCATTTTCGAATTTAACCAATTTTAACTATGTAAATTATATTTGTTAAGTAAATAAAAAAGCGACCGAGCGTTAAGTTCGGTCGCTTGTATAGATTTACCTAATAATATTAAGTAAATCTTAAGGATTAGTTTTGCGCTCGCCATTCAATCATAAATTGGCCTTGCATAAATTCGATAACACCTTCATAGACTGGCATCACCGTGCTGCGTAAACGATTATGAATAAGCTGCTCGATGAGTTGTACAATTCGGTCTTTAATGCCTAATTCTCGCAGGTGAGCTTCCGCGTTCTCATTGAATGACCAAGCCACAAAGTTAGGCGCGGAATGCTGGCCTTCGGCACGAAAAATAACACTGCCGCTCAGGTTATTCAGGACTGGGTATTGCTGATGCAGGCGCATTAATGCACTTTGTTCAAAATCGTGTTCTGGCATGAAACTTCCCATTTGTTTTTCGCTCATACGTGAGCTTTATTTTTACCAAAAAAACGCCTTTATCAAGGCATTAAACAGATGAATACTAAATATTTACGTTGTGTTTGCATGCAATCGCGCAACCGTTGGGCATGCCGCACCAAAAAAACCAAATTCAACACCATACGAATGCATGCCGTTCCAACATCGCGAACCGTAGGGCATGCTTCGCATGCCATTCCACCATTGCGCGGCGGCAGGCGAAGCCTGCCCTACGTCAACACACAACACCGCATACCCGTAGGGCATGCCGTGCATGCCGCACCGCAAATCCCGAATTCACCGCCATACGAATGCATGCCGTTCCAACATCGCGAACCGTAGGGCATGCTTCGCATGCCATTCCACCATTGCGCGGCGGCAGGCAAAGCCTGCCCTACGTCAACACACAACACCGCATACCCGTAGGGCATGCCGTGCATGCCGCACCGCAAATCCCGAATTCACCGCCATACGAATGCATGCCGTTCCAACATCGCGAACCGTAGGGCATGCTTCGCATGCCATTCCACCATTGCGCGGCGGCAGGCAAAGCCTGCCCTACGTCAACACACAACACCGCACACCCGTTGGGCATGCCGTGCATGCCGCACCGCAAATCCCGAATTCACCGCCATACGAATGCATGCCGTTCCAACATCGCGAACCGTAGGGCATGCTTCGCATGCCATTCCACCATTGCGCGGCGGCAGGCGAAGCCTGCCCTACGTCAACACACAACATCGCACACCCGTAGGGCATGTCGTGCATGCCGCACCGCAAATCCCAAATTCACCGCCATACGAATGCATGCCGTGCATGCCGCACCGATTAAGGTTGCAGCCAGCGCAACCAACGCGGCAGGCGTTGCCGCAAATTATGTCGGCGTTGCGCCTCTTCCAACGCGGCGGGCCGTGCTTTAGCCGCCAGCTCAATGGCTTGTTCGACGTCCAGACGCTGACTATCAAACGGGTTCACATAACGGCTGTAGCCGACCATGTAAGCGTGCACCAGCTGCGCCAGGCCATGCGCCAGTTCACCACTCTGCGCCGGCGCTGGCAGGGTATCTTCAGTTAAGCCCCACCCCGCATAAAATGGCATACCTTCGACATATAAAGGCACACCCCATAATAAAGCTTCAAAGCCAACCAATGCACTGTGCACAAACGCTGCATCGGCCTGCGCCAATACATCCGCCGCGTACTGCTTCGGTCTCAACACCACCAGCTTATGCGTCGGAAACGCCTGCTGCGCTTTAGACGTCAACAACGCCGTCACTGCCCGACTTGCCTTCACATCACCACCTAACGGCGTTGGCTCAGCAATCACCACGACATAGCGGCCGTCGGGCACCTGGGGGCCAAGCGTGTGGTTATACTTCGACACTCGTTGCTGCTTCCAGCTACGAATAATCCCTTGTGCACGAGCGAGTTCGGCATCATCAATACCTGCCTTGATTAAACCCGCCAGGTACGTATCACGGTCTGACGCGTTCACATGACCGACGTGATCGACGGTCATCGACACCGCGTTGGATTTCTTATAATCAATGGTATGAATCGGCCCAAACTCGGTATACAAAATCGGTAACTCAAGTGCGGTACTCGCCGCCATCACTTTGCGCATCGGTCGCCCCACCCCGTGCATAATCACCGCGCATGCGGCGTTTAGCATTAGTGGCGTGTGGGTCACCTTGCAGCCCAGCAACTCATCCAGGGTTTTCACTTCAGAAATGATAGGGGTGACGCATAGAACGCGATGCTCAGTGCCCGCTTTATCGTGCACAATGTCTTTTACGTGCCCATGGGGCTCTGCTTTTTTAAGCATAGTGTATTGCCATTTTAACCAATGCCGGGGCAATGTAACTGATATAGAAATGCCGGGCAACATGGCCCGGCATTTAATATCGTTCAGATGTCATCTAAGCAACGATCAGAAGTTGTAAGTTAAACCTACACGTACTTCGTTGTCTACGCCGCTGGTGTTTACACGGTAGCCCACGTCACCAGACAGGTTTTGCAGGAACTCATAGCGGAAACGAGCGCCAACTGAGAAGAAGCCGTCTAAAACGGTGTCATAACGCGCGTCAACAATAAAGCGTGAAAATTCGTCAAACTTAGTGGTGAAACCAGCACCAGCAAAAACGCCTGTGTCGCTGGAGTCGAAAGAGTTACTTGGGTAATCAATGTGAGACACACCCGCTTGCAAGAAAGTATCCACGTCTTGCTGCTGACCGAAGTCAACAAAGTACATGCCGCCAACACGTAAAGTGAAGTCAGCAGCGTCAGTTAATTCTGCACCCAGAACCAGGTTCGGGTTAACACGGGTAGAGCCTTCAACGTAGACATCGCTGTTGCCCCAGTCATAAATACCACCACTTACATACGTGAAATCGTCGGCTTGGGCCGCGGTGGTTGCCATCATGCCTGCAGCTGCTGCTAGTGCGATAATAGATTTTTTCATAAAACTACTTCCTTTTATAAAGAAATTTACGAGGCTCAATTTTGCTCGCGTTAGATAAGTAATATAGCTGAAATATCCATAATTCAAGGAAACATAGGCAACATTTAATGTTCCTTAACTATATTTAACACTATCTAAACTATAATGCTGGTTAGTTAACCAATGCCTTATATCAACACGCGGGCATGGACGATAAAAATTAACCTATTAATTTTGGTTAAAACCGCCCATGCCAAGGGCGAAAATAGACTCGCCTACTCAATATCCAGCATTTCTTCGATCGCATCACGGGTCAATTGATGGTACTGCGGACGCGCGCGCAAATACATCTCGCGTGTGCTATCAGCGTCCATCTCATACAAAGCAGCGTAAACAGGTACCAAGTAAGCTAACCGCCCCATCCCAAATACGATGTCGTCAACACGATGCAGTGCCGGCTCGTACTGTTCGCGAATAGCGATACCAAGCCAACTGGTTAACACGGAATTATTGCGGGTTTCACTTAAACCAAGCTCGCTATCAAGCCGCGCTAATTCGTCGCTGCTTAAGCCTTGGGGCAAATGGCGCAGGAAATACAACCGCTCGTGAATACTCCACGCTGCGAAGTCCACTTGCTCGCCCTCTAACCAAGCAGTGCGCGCATCGTCTACGCGAGCAAACGCATCGACCTCAACACGCACCCAGGTACTTGGCATGCCCGGCTCGTAGAGCCATTCTTTGACCTCTTCACGACTGACCACATCGCTATGGTCATCGACTAGATTGGCATACAAGTACGCTTCAAATTCCTTGGTATCTAAGCTTTTAAATGCATAGTCAGCAAAATATTGACGCACGAAGGCATCAAAAGTATCGCGACCGACGCGATCTTCTAAAAAGAACAGGAACGCAGCGGCTTTATCGTATGGCACGCGGGTGAAAATCGTCTCCGGGTCGCGCTGTTCAAGCTCTAAGTGTAAGACTTGTTGGCGCTCAGACAAGGCGCCAATGGATGATTCGAGTGATTGATCTGACAGCATTCGCTGCATCAGCGCGCGGTCTTCACCATACACTGCTTCCATGATGCGATTTTCAACATATGAGGTGAAACCCTCGTTGAGCCATAAATCGCGCCAGGTGGCGTTGGTGACTAGGTTACCTGACCAAGAGTGCGCCAGTTCATGGGCAATTAAGCTCACCAGGCTTTGATCACCCGCAATCACGGTTGGCGTGATAAACGCCAGCTGCGGATTCTCCATGCCGCCAAAAGGGAAGCTTGGTGGCAAAATTAGCTGGTCGTAGCGATCCCATGCATAGGGTCCGAACATCGCCTCAGTCACTTCCATCATATCTGTGGTGTAGGAGAATTCTTCCACGGCCGACTGCAGTACCGACGGCTCTGCGTAAATTGCCATACGTTCGTTGAGTGCGTAAAAGTCGAGATCGCCCACCGCGATTGCCATCAAATAAGGCGGAATCGGCTGGTTGGTTTGCATCTCGTACACGCCCGTGCGTTCAGGGTTTGGTGGGTTATTTGCACCCATTAAGCCGATGAGTTCTGGTGGTGTGGTCAAGCGCGCGCTAAAGGTTAAGCGCGAGGCCGCGGTGTCCTGAATAGGCACCCATGTACGTGCATAATGGGGTTGCGATTGGCTGTACAAATACGGGTGTTCACCACCCGCCGTGCCTTCAGGCGAAACCCAGTCGAGTCCCGTGGCTGTTGGTGAAGACGCGTAGTGAATACGTACTTGCTCGGCACGCGAGACTTGCTCGCTGTCGTCTTCAACACTGCCTTCGACATTGTTTTCGACATGGCCTTCGAATACGATTGAGATAGTCAGCGCTTGGCCAAGCACCGGGTCTTTATCGCCTAAGCGGAAGCTTCCTTCTTGCCAACTGTCATTGGCGAATATTTCGACTTGCTGAATGTCGAGATCATAGGTATCTAGCACCATGTAATTTGCGCTGGCGTCGATATATTCAAGCTCGTATTGAGCGTAACCGCGCAGTTGTTGGGCGTCAAAATCGACATCAAGATTCAAGTGCAGATGCGGTGCGCGCACTTGATTGCTATTGGCGAAACTATGTAAGTCGCTGGTTGGTGTCGGTACGCGAAGGTGTTCGCTGGGGCGAAAGTCTGCGCTTTGTGGTTTGCTGTCTGACGGCTGAGTGCTTTGTGTATTGCTGCTGGCGTCATTGTCGTTGTTATTATCAGCGTTAGGCGAACAAGCGCTGAGCGTCGCAACCCCCGCGGCCATCAACCAATATTGATAATTTTTCATATAAATCCTTGTTGTTATATATTCTGCAGACCGTAGTGCATGCCGCACCGCAAAACCCGAATTCAACACCGCACAAACGTAGGGCATGCTTCGCATGCCGCACCGCAAATCCCGAATTCAACACCGCACAAACGCATGCCGTGCATGCCGTTCCACCATCGCATAACGGCAGGTGAAACCTGCCCTACGTTGACATATCCACCATCGTGTGGCGGCAGGCGGAGCCTGCCCTACGTTGACATACCGACATTGCGCACATGCACGCTGGGCCGTAAAATTACGCGGTGGTGCAATAACCGGCGTGGAATAACACCAGGTGGTCGAGGTTCATGCGCAGGCGGATTTGACTGCCGACCTGATATTCACTGTGCGATGGCGCCATACACAACACTTCGGCGCCACCTGGCAATTGCGCGGTATACAAAAAATGCGAACCACGAAAACCGCGCGCAATAATTTTCGCCTCGCGCTCACCTGCTGGGTCGATCACAATATCGTCGGGGCGGATTAATACGTCCACCACCTCACCGACACCCGCGTTACCAAAATGCTCACCATGCAAACACCCAAGCGGCGTCTCCACACAACCTTGCTGGTTAATATGCCCACGCAATAAAACCCCATGACCAATAAAATCAGCCACCAAATGATGCGCGGGTCGGTGGTACAAACCATACGGCGTGTCCCACTGAAGCAATTGACCACGGTACATCATCCCGGCTTTGTCCGCCATCGCAAATGCTTCTTGCTGATCATGCGTCACTAGCAAGCCGGTAATATTCTCGGCTTTCAACACGTCACGTACTTGCGTCGCCAGCGATTCACGCAGCTCGGCGTCCAGGCTGGAAAACGGCTCGTCAAGTAAGAGCAAGCGCGGCCGCGGCGCCAATGCGCGCGCGAGCGCCACGCGCTGCTGCTGACCGCCGGACAATTGATGCGGATAGCGCGGTCCATAGCCCTCAAGGCCCACGTGCTCTAACAGCTCCGCTACACGGGCTTTTTTCTCCCCTTGGCTGGCTTTGCGTAAACCAAAACCAATATTATCTGCGACACTTAAATGCGGGAACAGTGCGAAATCTTGAAACACCATGCCGATACCGCGGTGCTCCGGCTCGACATGACGTACCTGACCACCAGATACTTGCTCATCGGCGAGCCAAATACCGCCATCGGCAACTTGCTCAAAACCGGCAATGGCGCGCAATAACGTGGTTTTGCCACAGCCTGAAGGCCCTAGCAAACACCCGATCTCGCCGGCTTCCAAGCTTAATGACACTTGGTTAACTATGGTGTTGCCGCCTAAAGCGACTTCAATCGTATCAAGCTTTAACAGGCTCATAGATTTCCTCAGGCTTTGGCTCTACTGCATGGGCCGCTTGCTCGTCGGCCTTGCGCCGCCCCATAGCACGGCTAAGTAAAATAACTGGAATTAACCCCGCAAGCACTATCATTAACGCAGGCGGGCCCGCGTCCGCAAGGCGCTCGTCGCTTGCCATTTCATGCGCGCGCACCGCAAGGGTATTAAAATTAAATGGCCGCAGCACTAACGTGGCTGGCAGCTCTTTGAGTACGTCAACAAACACCAAAATAGTCGCGGTTAACACACTGGTGCGAAGGAGCGGAAAGTGAATGCGTGCCAGAATTTCTTTCGGCTTGAGGCCTAAAATACGTGCGGACTCGTCCATGCTGGGGCGAATTTGAGTCAGGCCACTGTCGACGGTTTGAATCGACACTGATAAAAAGCGCACCGCGTAGGCAAATATCAGCGCAAAGATAGTACCGGAGAAAATCAGCCCGGGGTTATAGCCCAGCGCCCACTGGCTGAGGCCAATCAGGCGGTTGTCCAGCCAAGCGAGCGGCACCATGACACCCACCGCAATCACCACGCCCGGAATGGCATAGCCCAAGGTCGCAAGGCCGACACTGGAGCGCACCAACGGCACCGGCATACGACGCTTGCCATAACATAACCACAGCGCCAACAGCACGGTGACTACGGCGGCGATACTTGCCAGAATCACGGTGTTGCTGACTAAGTTCCAGAACGAAGGTTGCAGCCAAATATCATAACGATCAATCGACCACCATGCCAATTGCAGCGCGGGCAGTAAAAACCCAAACAAGACGGGTAAGAAGCACACCGCAAAAGCGAGCCAAGCTTTACCGCCTTTAAGCTGATGCGGGGTCGTGCGGGTCGCTGAGCGCCCGGCACTATGAAAGCGCGATTTAGCGCGTGAACTGCGCTCTATCACCATTAACACAACTACGAAGGTCATTAAAATAGAGGCTAATTGCAACGCGCCTATTGGGTCACCCATGCCATACCAAGTGCGGAATATACCCGTGGTAAAGGTGGTCACGCCAAAGTAATGTACGGTGCCGTAATCAGCCAGGGTTTCCATCAATGCGAGTGTCACCCCGGTTGCAATGGCTGGACGCGCCATTGGCAATGCGATGCGCCAGAAGCTGGCCCAAGGCCCAAGCCCCAGGGTGCGCCCGGCTTCCATTGCGGCACTCGACTGTTCAATAAAGGCAGCGCGCGTAATTAAGTACACATAGGGGAAAAATACCAGCGATAACATCGCTACCGCGCCACCAATTGAGCGCACTTCCGGGAACCAGTAATCGCCGTAACTTAAATCAAAGGTGACCCGCAGCCAGGTCTGCAGTGAGCCTTCAAAACCCAACATGCCCGCATAGGTGTATGCAGTAATGTAGGCAGGCATCGCAAATGGCAACAACAGCGCCCAGCGCAGCCAACTCACCCCGGGGAAACGACATGCCGTAGTCAACCATGCCGTCGCAACGCCTATGACCAACACCAGCACACCAACGCCCACCAGCAAAATCAGTGAATGGCGCACATATTCGCCGATAACGGTTTGCCATAAATGTTGCAGTACTTCGCGCTGCTCGGGCGAGACAATACCGATAAAGAACGCCGCAATGACCACCAGCAGCGGCAGGCATATCACCCCTGCAACCAGTGGCACACTAAAACGAGAAAGCCGCGAACTGGAACCGTTCGCGGCGTGATTGGACGTGCTCTGCTTAACTGCTGACAGGGTCACGGGTGGGCAGGCCTTAGCGCCAGCCTGCGCGGTTCATAATGCGAACAGCGGCTGCGTTGTTGTCACCCAAGACACTAATCGGTAGGTCGTCAGCACGGAACTCACCCCAAGCGGCGGTAATCTCGCTTTGCTCAGAATCGACCCGCACCGGATATTCCTGGTTACGCTGTGCGTATTGGCTTTGGGCTTGTGCACCCGCCAGGAACTCCATTAAACGAATCGCGTTGTCTTCGTGCTGCGCGTGACGTAATAAACCAATACCACTGACGTTCACGTGCACACCCTGCTCGCCTTCACCCTGAGCTGGCCAGTGAATGCTTAGCTGGCTCACGCTGCGTTGATTGTTCGCATCGTCACTGGCGGTCATACCACCAAAGTAATAGGTGTTCGCAATCGCGATGTCGCACTGGCCGTTGGCTACTGCGTGCAATTGGTCACGGTCACCACCAACTGGACTACGGGCAAAGTTAGCTACTAAGCCGCGTACCCATTCTTCGGTGACTTCTTCACCGTGGTGGGCCAGCATGCCTGCTACCAGCGACTGGTTGTAAACATTATCTGAAGAACGCACACAGATGCGGCCACGCCATTGCTCGTCTGCCAAGGCTAAGTAATCACTTAAATCAGCCGGATCAACACGATCATGGGCATAGAAAATTGGGCGCGCACGTATGCTTAAACCAAACCATTGGTTACCCACATCGCGCAAATGCTCTGGGATGTTCTGCATCAAATCAGCTGATTCAACGCTTTGAAATAAACCGGCTTCTTTCGCGCGGTGCAAGCGACCAGCGTCAACGGTAATGAACACGTCGGCAGGGCTATTCGCACCTTCTTGCTGCAAGCGGGTTAACAAGCCATCGCCTGAGCCAGTCAGAAGGTTTACGGTAATGCCGGTTTCGTCTTCGAACTGATCCAGCAATGGTTTAACTAAACTTTCAATACGCGCGGAATACACGGTGACTTGATTCTCGTCGCTACCACCTCGGCCGCTGACCGCCAAAATAATGGCCAAAACCACGCCGACCACGATAACAATTTTGAGGACATTCTTCATGCTGATACCCTTATCGGTTGTGCCTGTATGTTAAGACATGCGTTTGATAATCACAATGATTATCAGGCAAGACGGTCGACAGTATACATACTAATGAATGAGAATCAATATCGTTTAAACTTTAGTATCGTTTAAACTTTATTGTCGGCCCTTGCGCTTAGAGCGCAGAGCCGTCACGGCACCCAAATCTGGTTCAATGGTGTATCAGGGCTAAAAAAATGTGCAGCCTGGGCTTGCAGCAGTTCAGCACACGCCAGTGCATCAGTGGTCGCGTCGTGGGGGGAATAATGGGGCAAGCCATAGCGCGCACGAGAATCGGCTAAGCGAATCGAAACTTTTGGCTGCGGGCGCCAGCGCTGCCACCAAGGTCTGTTATCGCTACGATGGAAACGCGCTTCAAGCTGCATGGTGTCAATTACCGGAAACTCGATGCGCTCACCGATGCGTTCTATCAATGCTTGTTTAAAGAAGTCGCGTTCAATCCCGCGAAAATGCACCACCCAAACATAACCTTTAAAAGCGTCCAGTACACAGGCTAATACGTCGTCTAAGTCCGGCGCTTGGGCAATGTCACTATGCGTAATACCGTGAATCACCACTGAATCATCGGTTAATGAGCGTCTTGGTTTAAGTAGCCAATAGCGCGCCTGGCGCAAGCGAATGCGCTGCAAATCAAACGGCACCGCACCAATGCTGACAATACCGTGCTTGCGCGCATTTAACCCCGTGGTTTCAAAATCAACCGCGAGTAATGGCGCATCTTTTAACGGCGTATCGCCGGCTACCATTCCGGCGCGATAATACCCTTGTAAGCGCGGATCACGTGCCATGTCGGCGCGCTCTTTAAAATACTGTGGCCAATCGGTATGGATATCAGGGTCAGCACGCAGCTGGCCGCCAAACTCGGGCTCTGGCTTACTCACTGCCGACTCTTTGGGGAGATACAACATAGTTAGTCTGTCTTAGTTGCGTTAATTTAGTTGCGTTAATTCAGTTGCGTTAATTCGCACCGTAGCGATAGCGCAGGTAACGCTGGGCATAGCTAAGTATCTGAAATGCATCTTTTAGCGCTTTGCGCTCAAAGTCAGACAGATTCTCCGGCTTGACGTTATTGTCCGGCACCTCGCCTTGCTGAATTTCACGCGCTTGGTGACGGATACGCACAATCGAAATAAATTCCAATGCGTCACGCAAATCGGGGCCACGGCCTTTGGGTAAAATATCGCTTTGAGTGACATCCTCTAAACGGGCAAAGGAATTGCGCTGGCGAATGCCCGAGGCTAACGCATGCACCCGCACGAGATCAGCAATCGGTGCGGTACCGCGACGCTTCATATTAATACTGTCTTTGTGCTTGCCGTCCTTTTCCACCACAAAGTCTTTGAAGAATCCGAGCGGCGGCGTGCGGTTCAACGCATTCTTCGCCATACTGGCGATAAAACGATTACTACGCTTGGCGCGGCGGCGAATGAGCTCATTTAACGTATCGGCAAATTCCTGTTTACCCCACACGCCTTCGAGATCAAAAAATATCGAGCTCTGCAGCAGGCTCTCCGGCGTCGGTTGATCGATCCAATCACTAAAATAACGCTGCCACACTTTAAGTGGTTGGCGCCATTTCGGGTTGGTCGCCATAATATGGCCGGTACAATAGGGGTAGCCACAAGCGTCTAAGCCGTCGCTCACAAAAGCGGCGAGGTCAGCGAAGTAACTATCGTGCTGCTGTGGGTCGAAGCTGTCGTCGAGTACCATGGCATTGTCTTGGTCGGTGACTAAGGTTTGCTCGTCACGCGCCATTGAGCCCAAGGCCAGGAAACAATACGGTACTGGCGGCGGGCCGAACTTTTCCTCACCAAGCTCTAATAAGCGCTGCTTGAAACTGCGTGCAATCGTCGACATGGCGGCGCCTATCATGCGCGAATTGGCGTCCTCTTCAACCATACGTACAAAGCTTGAATGCACGGCCTCTTTGAGTTGCGCCAATTCCTCGACAGTGTTTTGCTTGAAGATACTGCTGACCACAAACAAGCTACTTTTCGATTCATGGCGTACCACATCGGAGAGCGACAATACCCCCACCACACGGTCTTGTTTCCACACCGGTAAATGGTGCACATTGTCTTTGAGCATGGTCAGCATGGCTTCAAATACGCGCTGATTGTATTGCACGCTGACTAAGCCGCTACTCATAATGTCACGAACCGGCCTTGCGGGGTCAAGCCCTTCGGCTAGCACGCGCTTGCGCAAATCTTTGTCAGTGATGATACCCAGCGGTGGGCTTTTTGCGTCAGAATCAGGCGCGTGTGCGCCCCCAATCAATAACGACGAGACTTCTTCGTCAGTCATACGTTTTGCGGCAGCGAAGATACTGGCGTCAGGCTCAATGGTGACTGGCTCACGGGTAATTAAGCTGTCGACTGTCACGGCTAGTAGATCGTGACTGCCTTCCTGTTCTTTAATCGCCGTTGATAGGCGGCGGCGATCTTCCACTTCAACGGCTTCGGCGAAGCTGTCGTATTCGTCGAATAGCTGCTTAAATAAATCGCCTGGCACGTAATACAGCAGGGTGTCTTCCATGGCTTTGACCGGGTAGCGCACGCGGCCTTTGGCAAGTAAACCGAATTCACCAAAAAAGCCGCCTTCGCTGAGTCGGTTGTAAAGCTCACCGGTGCGCCGAAACACCTCGACGGCGCCACTGCGTATGACGTGGAGATCTTGAATGCTCTGATTGTATTCAAGTATTTGGGTGCCTGCCTGGAAGTAGCCGACTTCCACCTGCCCTGCTACAGCGTGCACTACGTCTTCGGGTAGCTCGCTAAAGGGCGCGTATTGGCCCAGGAAATTCGCCACTTCGATATGTTCAGCCTGCATATCTGCTCCTTTCAAACGTTCTGCGGCGTGGGGTTTGACCACCGTTCCGCCATTGCGCGACGCGGTCCGTCATTGCGCGGCGGGTTCCGACATTGCGGCGAACCGTAGGGCAGGCTTCGCCTGCCGTTACACATCGCGCGGCGGCAGGCGGAGCCTGCCCTACGTTATATCCACCATCGTGCGGCGGCAGGCGGAGCCTGCCCTACCGTGGTTCGTTCATGAGGCCTTTAACGAGGGCGATGCACGACATTAACAATACGGCGGTGAATGGCAACCCTGCAGACACGGCCATGGCTTGTAATGCGCCCAAACCACCACCGACAATCAATGCAATGGCGACCAAGCCTTCAAACGTACACCAGAATACGCGCTGTGGTGTTGGTGCATTCACCTTACCACCTGCGGCAATGGTGTCGATAACCAATGACCCCGAATCGGATGAGGTAATAAAGAAAACCACCACCAAAATAATACCAATGAACGAGGTCACTTGTGCCCACGGCAACGCGTCTAACATGGTAAACAACTGCAATGACAACTCAGCAGCCGCGACGTCTTCATAACCACTTAAATACTGCTCTATCGCTGTAGTGCCAAACACCGTCATCCAGAACACACACGCTAGCGAAGGAATGAGCAACACCGCAATCAGGAATTCACGCACGGTGCGACCACGCGACACCCGCGCGATAAACATACCCACAAACGGTGACCATGAAATCCACCACGCCCAATAAAACGCCGTCCAACCTTGCGAATAGCCGGTGTCTTCGCGGCCAAACGGGTTCGACATCGCCGGTAGATTACTGATATAGCCGACGAGATTCTGCGCAAAGCCAGTTAATATGGCTAAAGTCGGCCCCACAATAATCACAAACAGCATCAGTAGCGCCGCTAACGTCATATTGATTTGCGACAACCGCTTCACCCCTGCATCAAGGCCTGCGATCACCGACACCAAAGCAATGATGGTGATACCCACTACCAGCAGGATTTCCATGGTTTGCCCTTCTGGCAAACCAAATAAGTAATTAAGCCCCGATGCCGCTTGTGATGCACCTAACCCCAGCGACGTAGCCAAACCAAACAAGGTCGCTAGCACCGCTAAAATATCAATCACATTGCCCGGCCAGCCCCACACACGCTCACCCAACAGCGGGTAAAAGATCGAGCGAATCGTCAGTGGCAAACCTTTGTTAAATGAGAACAAGGCTAAACCAAGCGCCAACACCGCATAAATTGCCCACGGGTGCAGTGCCCAGTGGAAAATAGTTGCCGCCATACCAAGCGCATACGCTGCCTCGGCATTGCCTTCAGCGCCTCCCAGTGGCGCGCCGTCAACCCGCACGCCATCTTCCATTTGCACGCCACCATAAGCTTCGGTGAAATGAGTAATCGGCTCAGACACGCCGTAAAACATCAAACCGATACCCATACCCGCGGCAAACAGCATAGAAAACCAGCCGGCGTAGGTAAAATCGGGGTCGGCTTCGGTACCGCCTAAGCGCACTTTACCAAGCGGGCTCACCACCAACACTAAGCACAGCAATACAAATACATTGCCCGCACTTAAAAAGAACCAATCAAGGTTGCTGGTCAACCAACTTTGCATGCCCTCAAATATGGGGCTGGCTTGCTCATTAAACGCCAAAGTGACGACCACAAAGGCAATCACCAGTAAGCCCGAAATGGCAAATACGCGGTTATGAATATCGAGGCCAAAGGGTCCTACTTTCACCACGACATTGTCTTGGCCGACGGTGTAATCCGTATCTATCGGGGTTACGTCGCCGTCAGGACGCATCGGGTCGTTAGCCTCTTGCTGGTTATCAGCAGGCTTTGAGTCGTTGCTCATGCTTTGCTCCGTATGTGTTGCGAAAACCTGTTTAAATAGTGATATGATTCGCCAAGCTCAGGGCCATGCAGCACTAGCTTATTGATTTTGACAGGTTAAAATTGATTATCTAAAGGGTATCAAAACCCTATACAGTATAGTAAGCCTCAAACATTAGTAAACCATTGGACACTTATGCTACTACCTGCGATTGCCATTTTGGCTGGCCTGGCACTGCTTACCTGGAGTGCTGATAAATTTGTCGATGGGGCCTCATCGACCGCTCGTCACCTTGGTATGTCACCGTTATTAATCGGCATGCTGATCATCGGATTCGGGACTTCGGCCCCAGAAATGGTGGTATCCGCCATGGCCGCCATTGATGGGGCGCCCAACCTGGCATTGGGCAACGCCTATGGCTCAAATATTGCCAATATCGCCCTCGTACTTGGTTTAACCGCAGTTATCGCACCTATTGCGGTGAGTTCAAAAATTATCCGCCGTGAAATCCCGCTGTTAATCGTGGTGATGATTGTCGCCGGCTGGCAACTCCAAAGTGGCCTGATTACGCGCTGGGAAGCCTGGATACTATTAGGTTTGTTTTTTGCGTTTATGGGCTGGGCGATTTACCAAGGCCGCAACCACGACGATGTATTAGGTAGCGAAGCAGAAACAGAGTTAGACAGCCATGCCATGCCTTTGGGCCGCGCCATTCTATGGTTAATCATTGGCTTACTGGTGTTAGTCGCGAGCTCTCGCCTACTCGTTTGGGGCGCGGTAGATATCGCTACTAGCCTGGGTGTGAGCGAGCTAGTCATCGGCCTCACCATAGTCGCCATTGGTACGTCACTGCCGGAATTAGCGTCTTGCGTGGCGGCAGTGCGTAAAAAAGAGCATGATTTAGCGTTAGGCAATATTCTTGGCTCCAATATGTTCAATACGCTGGCCGTCGTGGGTATCGCGGGCGCAATTACCCCGATTGAGTTTGATTACGACGTATTTACCCGCGACTGGTCAACCATGATGTTACTCACTGTGGTGTTGGTGATATTTGGCCTAGGCCGCGGCGGCAAAGGCCGAATTAACCGCATTGAGGGCGGCGTGTTGCTGATCCTTTATGCTGCTTACATGGTATGGTTATTTACCAGCGCCGCCAGTGGTACAGGCGCTTAAGCCAAGCCCAATACATCCGCCCATTTTTTAATATTTCGACACACAGGTAGTTAATTATGCAAGCCGATACCCGCGCAGATGTGAAGCCCCCGCAGCCACCGGGCATGCACAGCGACAGTCAATTGACCGCAACACGCCTGGCCTGGTTTGGCTTAGCCCCATTTGTGCTCAGCGCAGCAGTCGGCGCAATTGGTTGGTATCAAGAGCAGTTGCTCGCTGCTTTTGTGGTGTATAGCGCGGTGATTTTATCCTTCTTAGGGGGGATTCATTGGGGCTTAGCCATGCGCGACGGTATCAGCAACCCCCAAGGCCGCCTCGTTATTTGCATGGTGCCTTCACTGGTGGCTTGGGTGGCGGTCGCCTTCTTGCCTTCGCTGGCAACCCTTGCGGTACTGGGCTTGTTCTACATGATGTGGCTGCGCTATGACCTGAGCGCAGTGAAAGACGACTGGTATGGCAAAATGCGTAAACCCATCACCTTTGTGGTCATGGGTACGCATTTTATTTGGTTTATTACCTTAGCGTCTGAACGCGTATTGGCGGTGCAGGCCGGTTAGTCTGCACCCACTGAGCTTAACGCGCATCCACGGCACTGTCGGGATGCGCATCTGCTGCGGCATCAGAGTCAGGGCGGCCGATGTCACTCGCGGCCAACTCATCTGTCGCAATCGCTTCCTGTGCCGGGTACAGCACCCCAGCTACACGTAGCACCCGTTTCGCTGCATCTTCAGCGTTTGCAATAAGCGTGAGCTGGCGTGTGGTTAATGTCGCATCGGCACTGCCCTGCTCTAATTGCGCTAACAAGAACTTACGCCGTGTGCGCCGCTCGGCTTTAATCGCTTTCATCAACTGTGAACGTTCAATCGCCGACAATGCTTTAAGTTGTCCACTGCCCATTAACTGACTCAACAGCTGCACTAACGCCTCGCCCAATGCATCATGCAGTCCGTTCGCATCTGGCTTACGCAGCGCGTTTAAATTAAGGCGCAACTCACGCATTTCCCGTAGCGCCCAGTTGAGGTTTAAATACAATTCAGACTGATTGCCCATACCAGCGACTTTGCCGAGTTCATCGCTAAAATCCGCAATCTTAGTCATTAATGTGCTGGTATTGACTTCATCGTGACCGTCGCGCTCATCGTCCGCTAACGCCAAAATATGGCGCCCTCGGCGCAGCAATTGTTTGAATACGCGCTTTTGTTCCGAGTGCATCGCACCTACGCCCATTACCGGCGATGACAACACGGTTTTATCCAGGTAACGCGCAGTTTCAGAGCTTAAATCAGGTTGCTTGACCATGCGTTCGACGAACCGGAATAAGTGCTCGGCGAAGAACCACATCAACAGCACGCCCAGCACGTTAAACAAAGTGTGATACAACGCCAGACCTGTGGCAATGGTGCCGCCTGCCATATCGGATATCAGATCTGCTAGCTTCCACATTGGCCACAGCAGCGCCAGCGCAATGGTGCCGGTGAATATCTTCTCGCTGACGTGCACCCAGGCCAGGCGTTTGGCATTGGCGGTCGCGCCAATTGACGCTAACACCGAGGTACTGGTGGTGCCTAAGTTAGCACCAATGACCAGCGAGGCACCCACCAAGGGGGTGAAAACGCCAGTGACCGCAGCGGTCAGAATGATCGCTAAGGCTGCTGACGACGACTGAATTAACATAGTCAGTGCCGCACCGATGAGAATGCCTAACGCCACACCCCACAACCCAGCCGCGGCAATTTGCTCGACGGGAAACACTTCCGCTACGCTATCAAAGGCGTCGCGTAATGTACCCAGCCCGAAAAACAGAATGCCAAACCCCGCCATCGCATAGCCGATATGTTTGAAGCGCCCACCGCGGATCAGCAGGTGCATCAGTATGCCTATACCAATTAGTGGCATTGCAATCATATCAAGGCGGATTTTTAGACCAATCAGCGCGACTATCCACGCGGTCATGGTAGTACCAACGTTACTACCAAAGACCAGCCAAGCCGCTTTGCGCATGCCGAGCATGCCGGCGTTGGTAAAGCCTAACGTGGTCATAATTACTGCACTGGATGACTGCACCAAGGCCGTCAGGGAAAACCCAGTAACTAACGCGCGCATGCGTGTCTGAGTGGAACGCTCAAGAATGCTGCGCAGCGAATCCCCCGCTGCAGCTTTTAAGCCCTCGGTCATCATGCCCATGCCAAGCAGCAGGAAACCGATCCCGCCAAGGCTCATCGCCCAATCTGTAAAGGTCATCGGCGCTTAACTTAGCTGGTGGCGATTCGGGTAACGAGGTCAATCACTCGGTTCGAGTAACCCCATTCGTTGTCATACCAAGCGTAAACTTTCAGCTGCGTGCCATTCACCACCATGGTCGACAAAGCATCAACAATAGATGAACGCGGATCTGTGGTGTAATCAATCGACACCAGCGGACGTTCTTCATAGCCTAAGATACCTTCAAGCTCACCCTCTGCTGCGGCTTTAAACGCCGCATTCACTTGCTCAGCCGTGGTCGAATTCTCAAGTTCGAACACCATATCGGTTAGCGATGGGCATTCGAGTGGCACACGCACCGCGTGGCCATTTATCTTGCCCGTCAGCTCTGGAAAAATTGCAGTGATTGCTTTGGCAGAACCCGTGGTTGTTGGGATCAGCGACATGCCACAAGCGCGCGCGCGGCGTAGATCTTTATGGGCCGCGTCTAAAATGTTTTGTGAATTGGTCAAGGCATGAATCGTGGTCATTGAACCGTGCTTGATGCCCCAGTTATCCAGCACAACTTTCACCACTGGCGCCAGGCAATTGGTAGTACATGAGGCTGCGGTGACAATGCTATGAGCATGGGGATCAAAGTCGTCATCGTTGACGCCGACCACAATATTTGGAACCCCTTTCGATTTCACTGGTGCAGACACCACGACATGCTCTACCCCTTGGTCGAGGTACTCTTGTAGCGCTTCGGCAGTTTTATAATGACCCGATGCTTCAATCACTATGTCACAGTTTGACCAGTCTATTTTTTTAACGTCTTTTTCTGCGCTGCAATGAATTTCACGGCCGTCAATGCTTAAAGTGTTACCTTGGCCGGCCAAGGTGTGGCCCCAGCGGCCGTGCACTGAATCAAACTCAAGCAAATGCGCCATGGTCGCGGCATCACAACCAGGGTCATTAATATGCACAAATTCAAAATTTGGGTTGCCGAAGCCAGCGCGCAGCGTTAGTCGCCCGATGCGCCCAAATCCATTGATTCCTACCTTTATCTTTTTACTCATGAAGTCATCCTTTTCGCGTTCAGCACCCCTTCAGCGGGCGCCCAATACCGCAGCGTGAAACTTAGAATGTGGCTATATATGCTTTACCATTGTAGGCATGGCGAAACCGAATTTGCTATAGGTCTACGTCAAAGATTAGTCGTATATTGAAAACTTTGCACCTGTGAACATGGCAGGTATTAATGCCCTAATGCGTCCAAGCCGACGTCACGCATAATCGGGTTTTGCAGTGAAATTAAGGTATCGGTAGACTGAATTTCATCAATCGCTTGAATGCGCTCAATCAGCAGGCGCTGCAAGTCGTCAATGTTACGCACTACGACTTTGATGAAAATACTGTATTGCCCCGTGGTGTAGAAGGCTTCGGTAACTTCACTCAAGGCCTCTAACTTAGCCAATGCCCGTGGGTAGTCGCCGGCCTGTTTAAGAATAATGCCTATGAAGCAGGTCACATCAAAACCCAGCTTGCGCGGGTCCACCTTTAACTTAGCCCCCTTAATAATGCCTGCTTTACGCATTTTCTCGACCCGCACATGCACCGTCGCCGGGCTGACTCGGTTGTTTTTGGCGATATCTGCGTAAGACACCCGCGCATTGTCCATTAAAGTACGCAGAATCACTTTGTCTAAATTGTCGATCATCTAATTCACCACGCCTGAAACCATCAATTAATAGATAATATTTAAAATAAACGCCAAAAATTTAAATATCAACATTGTGCAAGCGCCAATTTAATGAACGCTATTGAACAAAAGACCAATTTGAATGATGCTGTATTCAACAACAACAGACCTAACCCAATATATTCAAGGTGATCGTCATGAAAACTAGCTTCGTTCAACGCCAACAAAAAATTAGCTTCGTCAAACAGGCTTTCACTCAATTTTTGTGTGAAGAGCTTAGCCTCATTGAAGTGCAAGCGCCGTTAATTACCGACCCTCGCGAAGGCGTGCAGGACACACTATCAGGCCATGAAAAGGCGGTAAAAGTCAGTGTCAGTTCTTTGCAAACGGATTACGAAGTGGTGCATTCGCTGGCCAAATGGAAACGCCAAACCTTAGGCAAATATGGCTTTGAACCAGGCGAAGGCTTAGTCACCCAAATGAAAGCCTTGCGCCCTGACGAAGAGCGCTTAAGCGCCGTGCATTCGGTGTTCGTTGACCAATGGGACTGGGAGCAAGTGCTGGCGCCTACTCACCGTACCAGCGCGCAACTGAAAACCGCTGCAAGCGCTGTGTATACCAGCCTGAAACGCACTTTAGGCGCGGTAAAAGCGCAATACGGTAGTCAATTAGAATTACCTGAGAGCTTGTTCTTTATTAGCACCGAGGCATTACTGCAAAAATACCCGGGGTTGACCCCAAAACAGCGCGAGCGCGCGATCACCAAGGAACATAAAGCGGTATTTTTAACTGGCATTGGTGCTGATCTCAGTGACGGCCAACGCCATGACGTGCGCGCCCCCGACTACGACGACTGGACCACGATGGACGAGCAGGGTCAGCAAGGTTTGAACGGTGATCTATTGGTATGGAGCGATGTATTGGATGATGCAATTGAGCTGTCAAGCATGGGCATCCGCGTTGATGCCACGGCCCTGCTGAAGCAATTAGAATTGGCTGGGCGTCAAGCGGCAGCGCAAATGCCATGGCATCAGGCCTTGCTGCAAGGTGCTTTACCAGCGTCGGTCGGCGGAGGTATTGGTCAGTCGCGGGTGTGTATGTTCTTGCTCGAACAACCGCACATTGGTTATGTGCAGCCTAGCGTATGGTGTGAACACACACGCCAGGCCCACGCTGAACTGCTCTAAAGTTGCGCTTGTAGGTAAACGGCTTCGCCCAGCTTGTCCATAAGTTCGAGCTGCTGGCGGAGCCAGTATGCGTGATCTTCTTCGGTGTCCTGAAGAATTTGCACCAACATACGACGCGTCACGAAATCCTGGTTTTCTTCACAAAACGCAATCGACTTCTTCAACGTCCGCGCGTTATCACGCTCTAGTTGCAAGCCCACTTCCAGCATTTGGCGTACGCTCTCGCCTTGCGGGTATTCAACTCGAGTACGCATATCTGGCGTGCCGCCCAAAAAGATAATGCGGTCCATCAGTAACTTGGCATGATTACGTTCGTCATCTGCTTCGTGCGCAATGCGCGCATGCAGCTTGGCAAAGCCCCAGTCTTCGAATTTGGCCGCATGGGCGGTGTATTCGTCAATGGAAGTCAATTCATAGGCTAACAAGCCGTTGAGTAAATCGACGACTTCACTTGGTTTTTGCATTGCACCTTTCATGGTATTTGCCATGGGAGCCTCCGATTACAGCTTGCTTTGTAAGTATTTTTCAACGCCGAGTGTCGACACTAAGTCGAGCTGGGTATCCAGCCAATCTTGATGCGCTTCCTGTTGTTCAAGAATTTCACCGAGTTGATCGCGCGACACGTAATCACGATGGGTTTCGCACAGTGTCATGGCTTCACGAATCACCGCAGCGTCTTCCACTTGCATCTTCAGATCAAGCTTCAGCATTTCCGCTGGCTCTTCACCAATATACAGTTTGCCGAGCTCTTGCAAGTTCGGTAAGCCTTGTAGGAATAAAATACGCTCGATGACCACATCCGCGTGTTTCATTTCATCAATTGAGGCTTTGTAAATGACTGAGTTAAGCTGGTTAAAGCCCCAGTTTTTATACATGCGCGCATGCAAAAAATATTGGTTAATGGCAGTCAACTTGCGGGTGAGTACCCGGTTGAGTGCGCTAATGATTTGCGGATCACTTTGCATCGGCGTTGCTCCTTAAGCTCGAGCGAATCGGCGCGCAGCAGCAATACTTGCAGCGCTTATGCCTAACTTCAGCCCAACTTCAATTTAATTTCTAATCAAGAATAATTGATTTAAGGATAGCATACGCCGACACCGTTGCCCGATGCAATGGTGACAGGATTGGCAGGTGCAGCCGAATTCGTACCGGAATGATTTCCAGTCTCAGCTGCTTGTGTACTTAAGGCTTCACCGAGAACTTCTTTGGCGTGACCTACGCAGCGCCCACATTGCGAGCCTACGCCATTTAACTGACGTAAACACCGCATGCTACACGCGCCTTGGCTCACTGCACGGTGAATATCTTTATCGGTGACTGCTTTACAAAGACATACATACATGGGGTAAATTACAGCATGAATGCGAATTGTTATCAAACACATTTCTTCAAAAAACCGCTTTCAGGTTAAAAGTAATTGAAAACTCGTCTAATTTTTCATCTTATTTGAATAGCCTTGGGTGCTATTTGAATATCACTTAGCACTAATGATGCGCTAATATAAGCGCCGTTGAGTTGCCTTTTGACTGCTTTCGACTATATTTTTAGGCTACTAAGTTATTGATAATTAAGCGCACTCAGCGGCCTTGCATGGTCAATAAACGTGCAAATAGGAGTTCATCAGTGGCTTCACCCAAAGCAAATAACACACCGGCCAACCCGCGCGTAACCCGCGCGACCCTAGTGTCTGCCATCGGCTTAGCATTGTTGTGGTGGGTACTCACTGAAGGCGCCCAGGCGTGGTGGGTGGGTTTACCGCTGGTGGCTGTGGCCAGTTATATCGGTATCCGGCTGTCGCCTGCACGGGCCGATGCACCTAGGTTACGCTTACACGCACTGCCCCGCTTTGCGCTATTCTTCTTACTGCAATCGCTGCAGGCTGGCTTTGACGTCGCACGCCGCACCTTACGCGTTAAACCTGATATTCACCCCGGCACGTTACATTACAGCACCACCCTGCCGCCCGGTGGCGCGCGCCAATTCTTTGCCACCAGCGTCGGCCTATTTCCCGGCACCTTATGTACCGACTTCAGCGCTGATGACAACCTGATGATATTTCATGTGCTTGATACCGATGTCGATATTGCTGCCGACTGTCGCCGCTTAGAGCGTGAAATCGAGCGTTTGTTTGGCCTAACGCCTGCGGTTGCCAAGCCAAGCGACACGAACAACGAGCTGAGGAACAATCATGCAGACACTTAATGCGATGCCTTGGGCAACAAACTTTTGGCTCGCTATTGCCGGTTTATTATTAGTGACCTTAGTCGCTGGCTTATGGCGTATTTGGCGCGGTCCCACCGCCACAGATCGCATGTTGGCTGCGCAATTGTTTGGCACTACCGGCGTGGGTATTTTATTGGCACTGAGCCAAGCCATGCAGCAGGTCGCCCTCATTGATGTTGCGCTCGTGCTGGCACTCCTCGCCGTGATTGCGATGGTTGCCTTTGTTAAACGTATGCAGGGGCCGTCGTCATGATGTATCTGCAAATTGCTTTGATTTGCCTTGGCTGCTTTTTCTTTATTGTCGGCACCTTAGGTTTATTGCGCTTCAACGATGCCTATTCACGTATTCATGCGATTACCAAAGCCGATAACTTAGGTTTAGGGCTATTAGTGCTGGGTTTACTACCCAGTGCGGTGAACGCTTTTCAAGGCATAAAATTATTGCTGATTTGGCTGCTGGTATTGGTCGCCAGCGCGACCGCAAGTTACCTTATTGCCCATTATCTCAAACAGCAGCAGGAAGGTGACGTATGAATCTAGCCTTCGATGTGTTGCTGGGCATTGCACTGTTGTTATGTGCCGCTGGCGTGTTCTATTCCCGCGACCTATTTCGTGCAGTGGTGATGTTTATTGCCTTTGGTTTGCTCCTTGCGCTGGTGTGGGTGCGCTTGGACGCTCCTGACCTCGCCCTTGCTGAAGCCGCGATTGGCGCAGGCCTGACTGGGGTGCTGATGATCGACGCGGTGGCACACTTAAGTGCCAAGAATGCGCATCATCAGGGCGCTCAATTTGACCAAACAGGGGCTCGCCCACAACTTTGGTCACGCATTCTTCCAGTATTCAGTGCGGTGATTATTTTTATTTTGCTGCTCGGCGCTATTTGGTGGCGACCAGACGCACCAGTGTCACTGCCTGACTTGGTGGCAGAATCCTTACCTGAGTCTGGCGTTGAACACCCGATTACCGCCGTGTTACTGAACTTTCGAAGTTATGACACCTTGCTTGAAATTGCGGTACTACTGGTCGCAGTGGTCGTCGCGATGGCGCTCAAGCCCGATACCTCAGAGCCAGAAGCTGGCAACAGCAAAGACCCCATTTTGCACGGGTTGTCGGCACGCTTAGTTCCGCCGATGTTGGTGGTCGGTGTCTACATACTCTGGGCGGGCTCTTACATGCCTGGTGGCGCGTTCCAAGGTGGTGCGATACTCGCAGCCGCTTTAGTGTTTTTGAAGTTAGCTGGCTTTGGGATTGAGCGTTTGGCCGATTCCTTGCTACGCATTGGTTTAGCCCTGGGCTTTATTGTGTTTTTAACTGTGGCGACCAGCGTGATGATAGGCGGCCGACCATTTTTAACCTATCCAGAGAGTGTCGCCGGCGAGTTAATCTTCTTTATTGAGGCGATGCTGACCTTCTCCATTGGCTTAATCCTGTTTAGCTTATTTTCCCAGGCGCCACCGCCGGTGGCACCCACTAGCTCATTACAAGGAGAGCAGGATGAGCGCTAATCTTTGGTTTGCCCTAGTCGGCGCTGGGCTGATTGCGCTAGCGGCTTTCACGTTTTTTGTCCAAACCCATCTGCTGCGACGTATTTTTGCCTTTAACATTATGGGGTCAGGCGTGTTCTTAATCATGGTCGGCATGGCTCAGCATCTACGCCAAACCGACCCGGTTCCCCAGGCCTTGGTGCTGACCGGCATTGTCGTTGCGGTGTCCGCCACGGCACTAGCCTTACTGATATTTCGCCGCTTTTATGCGCTCTCAGCGGCTGTGACCCTGACCCAAGATAATGACACGCTCGGCGACAGCTATGAGCAGGAGCCGCGCCAATGAATCTAATCCCGTTTTTGTTGGTGATCCCACTAGCCTGGGCATTGATTAGCCTGTTGTTGCCGCGTTTACCCATTGGCCCCATTGCATTGCTGGGTATGCTGGTGCAGTCACTCGCGACCGCGCTACTTTGGCGCTCTGTGCAACTACATGGCGCCGAGCGTTATGCCATTGGCGATTGGATGGCGCCTCTGGGTATCACCTTAGTGGCCGATGGCCTCACCGTGACCTTATTGGCGATAACTGCGCTGATTGCGATGGTGTGTGCGTTCTATGCCCTGTTTTATTTGCGCAGCCATCGCCATGAAGCACGCTATTTTTGGCCACTGTTTTGGTTCTTGCTGGCCTCGCTGAATGGCATTTGGCTCGCCGGTGATTTGTTCAATTTATATGTCGGTTTAGAACTCGTTACCTTTGCCGCTGTTGGCATGGTGATATTAAGTGCCAACCGCCAAACCTTAGCCGCGGGCTTACGCTATTTATATATGGCGCTGTTGGGTTCCATTGGTTACTTGCTCGGTGTCGCCTTGCTTTACAGTGCCTACGGCACCCTGGATATGCGCCAGCTGGCTGAATTAATTGAACCTAACTGGACAACCCATGTGGCGATGCTGAGCATTAGCTTAGGCCTGTTGGTAAAAACCGCGATTTTCCCGTTCCATTTCTGGTTGCCTCCAGCCCATGGCGGTGCACTCGCGCCGGTCAGCGCGCTGTTATCTGCTTTGGTAGTCAAATCATCATTTTATATTTTGGCGCGTCTGTGGTTGGACGTTGGCGCGGATGTATTACCTGTGATTACCGCCCAAGGATTTGGTCTGATTGGCGCCTGCGCAATTTTCTACGGTGGCTTCAAGGCGCTGCAGCAAGATGAAATCAAAATGCTGGTCGCCTATTCCACGGTGGCACAACTTGGCTATCTTATGCTGGTGTTCCCCTTGGCGGCAGGCACTGCGCCAGAGCACAGCATGTTAGCGTGGCAAGGCGGTATGCTGCATGTGTTGGCCCATGCATTAGCAAAGTCGGCGATGTTTTTAAGTGTTGGCACGTTAGTGCTGGCTGTGGGCAGCAAAAAAATTGACGCCTTGGCGGGTATTTCGACCCGCATTCCGTTGTCATTATTTGCCTTTGGGTTGGCAGGGGTTAGCTTAATGGGTTTACCGCCGAGCGGTGGATTCAACGCTAAATGGTTAATGTTACAAAGCGCGATTGGTAGTGGCCAATGGCATTGGGTGGTGGTGCTGAGCTTAGGTAGCTTGCTTACCGCGACCTATATTTTTAAGGTGTTTCGCGTGTCATTCGACCAACAAGCGATTGATTCGGGCAAAGGTTTAGTCAAACGAGCCCCTTGGGGTATGGAGCTAAGTGCGCTTTTCTTAGCTGGCCTTGCGATTGCGCTTGGTTTTGCTGCCGCACTTCCGGTCGAGCTACTCAGCCTCCCTGAAGTGGAAAGCAGCCTAATGGAGGCCAGCCAATGAATATTAACTTTTGGTTGCCTTTAATGGTGTTAGCCACCTCGCTGGTGTCTGCGATTGTGATTTTCATAATTCCGGACGAACGTAACATATTGCGCGGTGCGTTCAACTTACTCGCCGCAATTGTCAAAATTGCTATCGTCGCTGGCATGATCGTGGGCGTCTATTACCAACAAGAGTTCGAAACCCGCTTTACCTTGATTGGCGACATCGACTTCGTGCTGCGCGCAGATGCACTGTCCTTGCTGTTCGCAGGGCTATCGTCGTTGCTGTGGTTGTTTACCACCATTTACGCCATGGGCTATCTACGCGGCACTCCGAACCGCAGCCGGTTCTTTGGGTTCTTTAGTTTATGTGTCGCCAGTACCATGGGCATTGCCATGGCTGGCAACTTATTTACTTTTCTGATTTTCTTTGAAATGTTGACGCTTTCCACCTATCCATTGGTGGTGCATAAAGGCTCAAAAGAAGCACTCAATTCAGGCCGCACCTATTTGATTTACACCATGGCCGGTGGTGCTGTGTTGCTGTTGGGTATTGCTTGGTTACACTCGGTGGTCGGCGCCTTTGATTTTGCCGAAACCGGCGTGCTGCGTGATGTCGATGCCAGCTTTTACCCAACCTTGCAGATTATTTTTATCTTACTGATTGCAGGCCTGGGGGTGAAAGCCGCTCTGGTGCCGCTGCACGGTTGGCTACCCAAAGCCATGGTTGCGCCCGCGCCAGTGAGTGCGTTGTTACATGCGGTTGCGGTGGTGAAGGCCGGTGCTTTTGGGATAGTGCGGGTGATATATAACGTCTATGGCGTCGAGTTTGCCGCCAGCTTACAGCTGCTATTGCCGCTTGCGATTCTGGCCAGTATCACCATTATCTATGGCTCCGTGCAGGCTATCCGCCAATTGGATTTGAAAAAACGTTTGGCGTTCTCAACTGTGTCGCAAGTGTCTTACATTATTCTGGGTTTGGCGCTGTTTGGCCCTATCGCTACCGTGGGCGGTTTAGTGCACCTGTTGCACCAAGGTATTATGAAAGTTACCTTGTTCTTTTGCGCTGGGCTGTATGCGGAGACCATTGGGGTCAAGAAAATTGCCGATTTGAGCGGTGCAGGCCAACGTATGCCACTCACCAGTGCCGCGTTTACCATCGGTGCATTTGGCATGATAGGAATACCCCCGACAGCAGGCTTCGTGTCTAAATGGTATTTAGGCTGGGGTGCCATGGAGGCTGGGGCGCCTTGGGTGCTGGCGGTGTTACTCACCAGCTCAGCCCTGAATGCTATCTACTTTTTACCAATTGTGCATAAGTTATGGTTCGGCAAAGCGCCACAGCAATGGCCCGCTGAACATATTCCATTTAAACGCTTTGAAACCAATCCATGGTTATTATGGCCTGCCATTATCACGGCGGCGTTTAGCATCGGCGCAGGCTTATTGGCCGCGGCGGGGTGGAGCCCGCTCAGTTGGGCTGAGCTGATTGCCGTCAGGGAGTATTTGCCATGAGCTGGTTGTTATTAATCGCATTGATATACCCGCTGCTGGTGCTGGCGGTGTTTGCCTGGCGCAAGGTGGACCCAACCCCCAGCTACAACCGCTGGTGGATTGTCAGTGCGCCGTTACCTGCGCTACTAGCCGGTATCGCGTTGCCCGACACCACCCTGCAAGCCCCAGCACTGATGTTCGGTCTGGTCTGGCAATTGAATGACTTTTCGCGCCCGCTGCTACTGATGACCACCAGCTTGTATGCCATTGCCAGTGTGTTCGGACTCGGATATTTAAAACCCCAGGCGCTGCGCCGCTATACCCTGTTTTGGTTACTGACCATGTTCGGCAACTTGGTGCTGCTAGTTGCCCAAGACATCGCCAGCTTTTATACCGGCTTTGCGCTGATGACCTTTGCGGGTTACGGCCTGGTGGTGCACAACATGAGCGCCGATGCATTGCGTGCGGGTAAGATTTATATTGGCATGGCGATTATGGGCGAAGTGCTGATACTAGCGGGCTTAATTGCAATTATGCCCGACATGGTTGAGCCCATGCTGCATTACCTGCCGCTTGCCCTGAGTGAGCACAGCCATGGTATTTGGCTGACGGCCCTGTTGTTCGCAGGTTTTGGTGTCAAAGCGGGTGTCCTGGGCTTGCATTTTTGGCTACCACTGGCCCACCCTGTTGCCCCCACACCGGCCAGTGCGGTGCTAAGTGGTGCAATGATTAAAGCGGGCTTAATTGCGTGGATGCAAATTCTGCCTTTAGGTGCTGATCACGGGATGTTTATTGATACTCAGCTATTTGCTTGGGTGGTCATTGCACTGGGCCTTGCTGCGTCATTTCTGGCCGCGGTATTTGGTGCAATACAACTTAAGCCCAAAGCCGTATTAGCCTACTCCAGTATTAGTCAAATGGGCTTAATGACGACGTTGCTGGGTGTGGCGCTGCTGATGCCACAACTATGGTCAGGTATTATGGTCGCGCTGGTAGCATTTGCAGTGCACCATGGCCTTGCTAAAGGCGCACTATTTTTAGGTGTTGGCTTGGCCACTCAACCGGCGCGTTTGCCGCATTGGGCGGTACTTATGCTGCTGGGCATTCCCGCACTTAGCCTGATAGGGTTACCGCTGACATCGGGCGGCGCGGCTAAATACTTACTCAAAGATGAAGTCTATCAGACTAATCTGAGTTTACTGATATTCCTGCTCACCTTCGCCGCCGCTGCAACCACCTTGCTGATGCTACGCTTTATTGACCTAATCAACGGCCAGCTGCGGGTTACTTTAGAACGCACCCAAGGCGCAGCTCGCGAAGGGGACGGCTATATTCGCAACGCGGTCATTGCCGCGGTACTGGTCAGCAGCGTCGCAATTTGGTGGTTCCCGCTCGAATTGTCGCTGACCTCAACGATGACCTTAACAGGGCTTTGGGAAACCATTTGGCCAATGGCACTGGCGACTGCGATTTACTTGACGGTGCGCCGCTTGCAAGCAAGCTAGGCGCACGTGGGTTTATACCACCACCAGCACCACCACCGTGGTCACAAACGCCAATAACACATTCAAAATGGCCCCTTCACGGGCCATTTCTTTAATTGTGACGCGATTCGATGAAAACACAATCGAGTTCGGCGGCGTTGCCACGGGCAAACAAAACGCGCAGCTACAGGCAATGACCGCTGGGATCATCAATAATTCGACAGGCAGGTTTGCCGCCGTCGCCGTCGCTGCCAACACCGGCATAAGTAAGGTGGCAGTGGCTGTATTGGACGTAATTTCGGTTAAAAACGACACCGATAAACCCAATAGTAGCACCAGCAACCATACCGGTAGCGCGGCATAAGTCGCTAACGCGCCGCCAATAATGTCGCTCAAGCCGCTTTGCATAAAGCCTTGGGCCAAACAAATACCGCCGGCAAACAGCAATAAAATGCCCCATGGAATGTCGACCGCCAGGTCCCAGTTCAATAGTTTGCCGCCTTTAGAGTCTGGCACTAAAAACATCGCAATCACCCCGGCTAATGCAATAGTTGCATCCCCCACCATCGGCATATTGAACCAGCTCGTCCAGCCGCCAAAGGGCTCCGAGCGCAATACCCAGAGTAACACCACAGTGCCAAATACCCACAATGCCCGCTTTTCGTGGCTATCGAATTCGCCAATGCGTTCCAGCTCAACGGGCTTATCAAGTTTGAGCCCACGGGTTAGCCACAATGCAGTCACCGGCAGCCCCAGGATGACCACCGGCAGACCATAACCCATCCAACGCACAAAGCTCATTTCTTCGCCGGTGTAGGTTTGGTACACCGAAGCAAACACTAAATTCGGCGGTGTGCCAATCAGTGTCGCCACCCCACCTAACGAAGCGGCGTAAGCTAAACCCAGTAACAGCGCAATTTGAAAGCGCTTATTGTCACTCGCTGTGGCAATCGCCACCGCGACTGGCAGCAATGCGAGCACCGCAGCGGTATTCGATATCCACATCGATAAAAACGCCACCGCGAGCATAAATGAGCAGACAATCAACTTACCGTTACTACCGCCTAAACGGCCCACTAAGCCCAGGGCAATTCGCTTGTGCACGCCCGACGCTTCAATCCCTTTAGCGAGCATAAAGGCGCCCATAAACAGCACGATGATGTGGTTACCTAGGGATAAGCTCGCGTCCTGAAATGGCATCACGCCGCCCACTGGCAGCAAGATAAACGGCAGTAACGAGGTGGCTGGAATTGGTATGGCTTCGCTTATCCACCACCACGCCACCCACACGGTAACCCCAAGTGTCCATGCGGCTTGCGCGGGCATACCACCAAGCTGTGCGAGGAAAAACGCAAGTGCGCCTATGATAGGGCCTAGCCCTTGATGTAATGTCTGCTGGTTTATCATGATGAATTATTATCGTTAGTGGTTAAAATTGCAGGTAATTGTCATTGCGGCGGATATCATACGCTGAAAACGGCGCAAAAGCATGACCACGGACAACCATGCTAAGGATGCTGTGCCTTTGGTTATTTTGCCACCAAACCCACAACAATTCGAAAAAATGCAGAAATATGAACAAATTGCATAATTATTCATGCAGCCCAATTACATAGCGGGTTGAATACATACTATAAACCTGATTAATACTGCCTATCGCATGATTCCCCCTTGCGTAGTTATACAACTAGAATTAATGTTATCTAGCTGTTAACAAAAGGGGGAAGTTATGACGCTGTATCAAGCCAACACGCGTGCTAACGATGAACGCGACAATTGTGGTTTTGGTCTTATCGCCCACCTTGATGGTGAACCTAGCCACCGATTGGTGCGCCGGGCCATTGGTGCACTTGACCGTATGACGCACCGTGGTGCGATTGGCGCCGACGGTAAAACCGGTGACGGTTGTGGCATACAAATGCAATTACCGGATTCTTTTTTTCGCGCCATTGGCGAGGAAAACGGCTGGAATTTAGGTAAAAAGTACGCAGTCGGCCAAGTGTTTTTCAGCCACGATGACGAACAGCGGGCAGCGCAAAAAGCGGTGATTGAAGATGAGTTAGGGCGTGAAACCCTGACGGTGGTTGGCTGGCGTGAAACCCCGGTGGACCCGAGCGTACTTGGCACCACCGCACGCCAAAGTATGCCGCACCAGCAACAAGTATTTGTCAATGCTCAGCCGGGTTGGCGCAAAAAAGATCTTGAACGACGCTTATACATGGCACGCCGCCGCATTGAAAAACGCTTAAGCGACCACCCTGATTTCTATATTCCATCGCTGTCGTGCATGGTGATTGTCTATAAAGGCTTAATGCTGCCTGAAGATCTACCTCGTTTTTATGCCGATTTAGACGACATTCGCCTGCAAAGCGCCATTTGCGTATTTCACCAACGTTTTTCCACCAACACCATGCCGCGTTGGCCGTTGGCGCAACCATTTCGCTACTTGGCCCACAATGGTGAAATCAATACCATTGCGGCCAACCGCCAGTGGGCGTTGGCGCGCAGCTACAAAATGCGCTCGCCGCTATTACCCGATTTAGATGACGCACAGCCCTTTGTGCAGGCCACCGGTAGCGATTCCGCCAGCCTCGATAATATGCTTGAGCTACTGCTCGCAGGCGGTATGGATCTTTTCCGTGCCATGCGTTTGCTGATTCCCCCCGCGTGGCAAAATGACCCGACCATGGACCCTGATTTACGTGCCTTCTATGAATTCAATTCCATGCACATGGAACCTTGGGACGGCCCGGCGGGTGTGGTTCTCACCAATGGCCGCCACGTAGCCTGTAGCCTTGATCGCAATGGCTTGCGCCCTGCACGCTTTGTAATTACGCGCGACCGCACGATTACCGTAGCGTCTGAGGTAGGCACCTGGGACTACGCCGCCGACGAAGTGGTCGAAAAGGGGCGCTTAGGCCCAGGCCAGATGATAGCCGTTGACACCTATAATGGTACGTTATGGCGCAGCCATGAAATTGATGCGGATTTGAAGTCACGCCACCCCTACAAAGCATGGTTAGACAAACATATTCGCCACTTAAAGCCATTTGAGCAATATACCGATACCGAGCTGGGTGAACGCCTGTTTGATGACGCCCAAATGGCGACTTTTCATAAGCAATTTTTTTATAGCAGTGAAGAAATTGAGCAAGTGATCAAAGTACTGGCCAAAGATGGTCAGGAAGCCACAGGCTCGATGGGCGACGATACCCCGATTGCGGTGCTATCGGCTAAACCGCGCCTGTTATATGACTACTTCCGCCAGCAATTTGCCCAAGTTACCAACCCGGCCATTGACCCGATCCGCGAACGTCATGTGATGTCACTGGCGACCTGTGTCGGGCGTGAACAGAACATGTTCAATGAAACCTCGGGTTACGCGGACCGCGTGCTGTTTAATTCGCCGGTGTTGATGTACACCGACCTGGACCAACTTAAAGCCTTCACCGAAGAGCATTACCCCTGGCGCCAGTTCAGCTTAAATTATGACCCACAGCAAGAATCTCTGGAACAAGCGTTGAAGCGTTTGACCAATGCTGTGGAAAAGTCAGTACGCGAAGACAAGATCGCGATTGTGATTTTAAGCGACCGTGACATCGCAAAAGGCAAATTGCCTATCCCAGCACCAATGGCAGTAGGTGCGGTGCAAACACGCTTAGTCCATCAGCAATTGCGCTGCGACTCAAATATTATCGTCGAAACGGCCTCAGCCCGCGATTCCCATCATTTTGCAGTACTGCTGGGCTTAGGTGCCACCGCGATTTACCCGTTCTTAGCCTACGAAACCGTAGAGCAAATGGTGAGCCACAAACGGATTAACCTGAATGTACGCGATGCGGTACTTAACTACCGCCAGGGTATTAATAAGGGGCTGCTGAAGATCATGTCGAAAATGGGTATTTCGACCATTTCCAGCTATCGCTCCGCGGGCCTATTCGAGGTGGTTGGCGTCGCTGAGGACATCTATCAGCGCTGCTTCCCTACCTGCTCACTGCGCCTGACGGGTGCCAATTGGCAAGACTTCGAGCAAGACTTACAGCAACTCAACAAGGTGGCATGGCTAGCGCGCAAACCGCTGCCACATGGTGGTTTGCTGAAATACGTCCATGGCGGCGAGTACCATGCTTACAACCCGGACGTGGTGACCACGCTGCAACAAGCAGTGGAAACCAAAGACGTCGTGGCCTATAAACGCTACGCTGATTATGTCAATTTGCGCCCTATCGCAACGTTGCGTGACTTATGGCAACTTAAACCTGCGCAAAGCAAAGATTCCCATGAGAGCCCAGAGCCTGAGGCGGCCAGCGAGCTATTTAAACGCTTTGATAGCGCCGCAATGTCGATTGGCGCACTCAGCCCAGAGGCCCATGAAGCGCTGGCGGTGGCAATGAATCGTCTTGGTGGGCACTCGAATTCGGGTGAAGGCGGTGAAGACCCTCGCCGTTTTGGCACCGAACGCAATTCACGGATTAAACAAATTGCCTCAGGGCGTTTCGGCGTGACGCCACACTATCTGGTCAATGCCGACGTGCTGCAAATTAAAATCGCCCAAGGTGCAAAACCCGGCGAAGGTGGCCAATTACCCGGCGACAAAGTTACTGCCGAAATCGCGAAACTACGCTTTTCGGTGCCAGGCGTGGCGCTGATTTCGCCACCGCCACATCATGATATTTACTCAATTGAAGACTTAGCCCAGCTGATCTTCGACCTGAAGCAAATAAACCCGGACGCGGTGGTGTCGGTTAAGTTAGTTTCCGAACCCGGTATCGGCACCATTGCCACCGGCGTTGCCAAGGCGTATGCCGATTTAATTACCGTGTCAGGTTACGATGGCGGTACTGGCGCTAGCCCGCTAACATCAGTGAAGTATGCAGGTAGCCCTTGGGAGCTCGGGCTTGCTGAAGTACATGAAGCCCTGACCGTGAATAACTTACGCCATAAAGTACGCTTGCAAGTCGATGGTGGCTTGAAGTCCGGCTTGGATGTGATTAAAGCGGCAATACTAGGTGCCGAAAGCTTCGGCTTTGGCACCGCTCCGATGGTGGCGTTGGGCTGCAAATACCTGCGTATTTGTCACCTCAACAACTGTGCCACAGGGGTCGCGACCCAAGATCAAACGCTGCGCCAGCAACACTTTCATGGTTTACCCGAGAAAGTTGAAAATTACTTCGCACTGCTTGCCGATGAAGTGCGGGACTATCTGCGCCAGCTTGGCGTTGCCAAGCTCACCGACTTAATTGGCCGCACCGATTTGCTCGAGCCGATTCAGCACTTTGCGACTGCACGCCAACAGCGCTTGGACTTAGCACCGATATTAGCCTCAGCTGCAGCACGCAATGAGCATCCGAACCATTGTGTCAGTAACAACCCGCCCCATGACCCTGGGCGCTTGAACCAAACTTTGATGACACGCTGTGCCGATGCCGTTAAAGCACGTCAAGGCGGTGAGTTTCATTTCGATATTCGCAATGACGACCGCTCGGTTGGTGCCAGCCTGTCGGGCTTAATTGCTAAACAGCATGGCAACCAGGGCATGGCCGGTAAGCCACTGGTGCTGCATTTTAGAGGCACCGCAGGACAAAGTTTTGGGGTTTGGAATGCGGGCGGCTTGCACTTAAAGCTAACTGGTGATGCCAACGATTATGTCGGTAAAGGCATGGCCGGTGGACGCATTCATATCAGCCCCGCTAAAGGGGTCGCCTATGCCACCCATGAGGCGGTGATTATGGGCAACACCTGCTTATATGGCGCCACCAGTGGACGCTTATATGCTGCAGGGCTTGCGGGTGAACGCTTTGCTGTGCGCAATGGCGGTGCCATCGCTGTGGTGGAAGGTATCGGCGATAACGGTTGTGAATATATGACCGGCGGCGTGGTCGTCGTGCTTGGCCACACGGGGATTAACTTTGGCGCGGGTATGACTGGTGGTCTTGCCTATGTGTACGACGAGCATGATGACTTCGAGCAGCGTATTAACCCTGAGCTGGTGGAAACCTTAGCCGTCGATAAAGCGATATTGCAAGAGCACTTGCGTGGCTTTATTCATGACCACTATGAGGCCACCGCGAGCGCTCGCGCACTTGATATATTGACCCATTTTGACACTTACTTGCCGCGCTTCCGGTTAGTAAAACCTAAGGCCAGTGACATTGCCACCTTAATTGGACGGCGTGCACAATCGGCTGCTGAACTGCGTGTTCAGGTGATGTAAGGAGGCCTGTATGACTGGTAATGTGTATCAATTTGTCGACGTTCAACGTGTCGACCCACCTAAGCGCCCGATAGCGGAGCGTAAAATTGAATTTGTTGAAATTCAACATGGCATGGAGCAGACCCAAGTCAGTGGACAGGCTGACCGCTGTATCGACTGCGGCAACCCCTATTGTGAGTGGAAATGCCCAGTGCATAACTACATTCCACAGTGGCTCGAGTTAGCGGCGGAAGGCCGTATTATTGAAGCTGCGGAGCTATCGCATCAAACCAATAGCTTGCCTGAAGTATGTGGTCGGGTATGCCCTCAAGACCGCCTCTGTGAAGGGGCTTGTACGCTCAATGACGACTTCGGCGCCGTCACCATTGGCGCAATTGAAAAGTATATCACCGACAAAGCCTTTGAAATGGGCTGGCGTCCAGATTTAAGTGCCGTACAAAGTACAGGCAAGAAAGTCGCTGTCGTCGGTGCAGGCCCTGCGGGCTTGGCCTGTGCTGATGTGTTGGTGCGCCATGGAGTGACCCCTGTGGTATTTGACCGCCACCCGGAAATTGGCGGCCTACTGACCTTTGGTATTCCGTCATTTAAGCTGGAAAAAGAAGTGATGCAGCGGCGTCGCGATATCTTCACCGAGATGGGTATTGAATTCCGATTGGGCGTCGAAATCGGTAGCGACGTTAAGTTTGAACAATTACTGGATGATTATGACGCCGTGTTCTTAGGTTTAGGCACCTATAAAGCGGTCGACGGCGGCTTGCCGGGGCTTGAGCACCAAGGCGTGGTCCCCGCACTGAAATTCCTGATCGGTAATACCGCTAATGTGGTCGGTTACGACATGCCCGACTACCGCTTTATTGACCTCAAAGGCAAGCGCGTGGTGGTCCTTGGTGGTGGCGACACCGCAATGGACTGCGTGCGCACGTCGATTCGCCAGCAAGCGCAATCTGTGGTGTGTGCCTATCGCCGCGATGCCCACAACATGCCAGGCTCGCGTAAAGAGGTCGAGCATGCGCGTGAAGAAGGCGTTGATTTTCAATACAACATGCAGCCACTTGAAATTATCGCCGACAGCGATGGTCAAGTGACTGGGGTGAAGTTTGTCAAAACCGAGCTTGGCCTTGCTGATGAAGCGGGTCGACGCCGACCACAAGTCGTCGAAGGTTCAGAGTTTGTAATGGACGCCGATGCCGTAATTCTGGCCTTTGGTTATCAAGCCAACCCACCAGAATGGTTAAGCGCACATGACGTAGCCCTGAACGACTGGAACTTAGTCAACGCGCGTGAAGACAGCGCCTGTGCCATGCAAACCTCCAACCCTAAAATCTTCGCTGGCGGTGACATGGTGCTAGGTGCCGACTTAGTGGTCACCGCCATAGCCCAAGGCCGCGCTGCCGCCCAAGGTATGCTGGATTACCTGGAGGTTTAAGCACTGACGTACGCGGTAGGCTTCCACTCTGGTCTACCGCGTTATATGGTTAGCATCGACTACTGACTATCCGACTGCGCGACTTTAACGTAGAAATATACGGCGTAAAAAATGCACATACCGATGACTATAGCTAAGCCAGTAAACGATAAAAAGATGATTGGCTCTCTAAAGAATTCTTGCCAAATACTCATGGTGTCGCCCTCGTGCTAATGAATAGAGCTATAGCATAGCGATTCGTCGAATTGCGGTATTGACGCGGATCAAATTGCACGATGAAGTGCAAATCAAGGGTAAAAATAGCAAGTGCGATAGTGCAAATTATCGTGCACTATAGAATCGATATGGACCAAGGGGTTCTTTCGTACCAGCACCACAGGGGCAAAACGTGGTAAAAATTTTATTGGCTTGGCTTACCAGCAGTTGGCTTTTGATCTTGATATCGGTTTCGCCTGCCAAGGCGTCAGCTGACTATTGCGATATAACGCGCACGGACCCAAGTACTGAGTACACATGGCCACTGAGTGCTCAGCAACAGTCCCCGGCATTTATGCACAAGGGGGACAACCAATATCTGCTCACGTGCGAGCTTGAGCACAGCGCCGTGTTTACATTTCAACGGTCGGGTGTTGAGTCTTATGCGTGGTTTCAAGACGGCATTGAGCAAGCGCCCTTGCCCGCTGGGGAGATTGCTTACGCTTTGCCGCGAGGCCAGGTTCAGGCGCAGATATACATTCGCAGCCACGTCGACTACACCCCAAAATTCCGCTGGTACCCTACGTCCGACTACATTGCCCTGAGTCAACGCCACAGCTTGCTGATGGGTATATTTTATGGCTTAGGCCTCGCCCTGGTACTGCTTTCGATTGTGATTGGCTGGAGAATGAAAGGCCATGCGATTAAGCCCTACGGCTTTTATATCGCTTGCCTGACGTTATTTTTCTTACACCAAGAGGGTCAGCTCTACTTATTTTTCGGTACCGCAGCGGTGCCTCTGCTCAACACCACGTACTTACTTACAGTCGGCTTGACTGTCTTCAGCGCGACTTGGTTTTTATCTATCTTTTTGCACTTAAAGCGCGACTTTGCGCGCTTGAACCGCGCGCTCATGCTGTTAGCGGCCAGCGTATTGGGCGCCGCTGTTGCGCGCGCATTTGCCGACCCTTTCGTGTTCGAGCTGCTATGGCAAATAGTTGGCATATTTATGGGTTATGCCACCTTAGTCATTATTCTTGCTTTATTCGTCCTAGCCTGTATTCAGGCCTACCGAAAAGTACCGGAAGCCGGCTTAGTATGCATTGCTCTGAGCGTGATTTTTGTCAGCATGTTTTTCCGCATTGTGTTGCTCAATTACAGCCCTTTTATGCAACGTTATGGTTTTGTCCTGGCTTTTGCCATTGAAGCATTTCTGCTGGCAATCGCCTTATCAAGGCGCGTTAATCGCATTGCAATTGCCCGCGATCAAGCAGAAAAAGACGCTAATATTGACCCCTTATGTAATATCGCCAACCGTCGCGGCGTGAGCCACGCACTCAGCAGATTCGCATCGAAAGCAAATTCGGATACATGCCACTACGCCGCATTTTATATCGATGTAGACAAGTTTAAAGTGGTCAACGACACCTTCGGTCATGCCACAGGCGACGCCGCGTTGAAGCGAATTGCCGCCACCGTGCAAGGGCGCATGCGCGCCGAGGATATTGTAGGTCGGGTTGGTGGTGATGAATTCATTGCGATTGCATGCTTTCAACAAGTAAGTGATGTCGAGTTAAAGTACCGGGAATTGCAGCAAGCCCTCGCTAATGTGTCGATTAGCACCCCACGAGGTCTGTACCCACTAAGTGCCACCGTCGGCTGCGCCCGCTTCGCGCAATTGCCAGGCACCTTAGACCAACTCTTGGCCGCCAGCGATAACGCCATGTACCGCGAGAAAACCCGTAACAATTCGGTCGCGGCAGTTTGAATGAGCGAAAGCCAATTCAAAGCCCCTTCACGCTCATACACAGGCCTCAATGCGCTCAAAAATGAGTGACTCCCGCTCCCTACTGTTCCCTGTTGCACTTTGCACGGCATACTCAAAATTAGCATCATCAAGCAGCGCTTGAAGCTGAACTCGAATAAAGTCTTTAAGCTCCCCATCCGCCGCGTTAACCTCAGCAACGATTTCTTCACGTCCGTCAAAGATATTAATCAAATCTTCAATATCGTGACTGTATAGCGCATCACCATTTCCGCGCCCCAAATAGGCCTCAAGCTTAGTCGCTACAAAATAGACTGGCTCGACGAGCTTGATAGTAAGCGTTTCAGTCAGCGTAAAATCCCGAGCAGTCGTCATCACATCGCGATACCAACGATTACTAAACCCGAAAATATCAGCATTGTCCGGCATAAAGTCTACTTTAAGCCGCCCCAGCATCATTCTGCAAATAACATCCTCGTCCATTGACTCACGAAAGCCCAATTGCCGTAAACGCTCTGCAAGGCAAGTCCAGTCAAAATAGCTACCGACATGAACAATCAGGTCGACATCATCGGTATATCTAACCTGCTCTTTGGTGAAATCATCAGTTAGAAGTAGCCCAGTGGTGCACCCTCCGATAAACACAAACTGAGGCAGCAATTCATCCAGAGCAGTTGCCACCTGGACCAGCATCTCTTTTTGGAAATTAATCTTACTCATGAGCTTACCCGCAACAGTTTACGCATCATGTCGATAGCGATTCCCCGTTCCCTGGAATGGCCAATCCTAACAGCATCGGTTAGCGCTAATAGTGCATAAGTTAAATCATCTGTTCGAATAGCGGCAAAGATATTTTCATGTAACGGCTGAACCGCCACACCTTTAGTCTGCCCTTTGAAATAAGGCCAAATGGGCGCAAGCTCCCCGGATGTCATTAACTTACCTTGCAAAACCGGCGCAGCAATTGATGTGGCGATTCCACGAGTCACCTCGCCTTCTTTTGCAGGAAAAACGTATTGGATACCGTATGCGATGAATTCAAGCAGCGCACGAGTGTTGATTTTAGGTAAGCCTGTTTTGCGATCGGCTTTTACTAGGCCTACGTCAAACATTCGTTTCAGACTTAAGCTAACTTGAGATTTACTGATCCCCGTGTCTTGCTCTAGGGCTCTTACGGAAAAAAGACTCTCAGTGAAGGCAACAGGTGGCGCATTGTTATGCTGAAGATCATCGCCCAGCCAATCGATAGGCGAAGCATGCGGCACTAGCAACTCTGCATCATACCGATTAGGATTGATCCAGCGCTGTGTGAGTGACTCTATTTTGAATAGTACGACGATATCTTGACTTTTCATTTCCCACCACCAACCAAGAGTCCTAAGTCCTAGGACACGGGACAACTATCAATTGCGTCTAACAAAAAGTCAAGGCTTAATTCTTAGCGCTGAATTGTAGAGTTGAAAACTGCTCATCTCATCATCAAGTAAATGCCGAAGACGCCCAACATCTGTGAGCGAGTTTCGAGCTCGCTGAAATAAAGATAACCAACAGACGATATGACAATAAAGCAGCGGATTAAAAAAGGAAGAAGATTGAGCAAAGAAAAAGCCGCAGCCTTTGTTTAAAAGGGCTGCGGCTCATAATTTGGCGGAGAGAGAGGGATTCGAACCCTCGTTAGGGATTAACCTAAACACACTTTCCAGGCGTGCGCCTTCAGCCGCTCAGCCACCTCTCCGGTAAGGTCGCGTATGTTATGGAATTTTCGCCACGCAATCAAGAGAAAGCGTGATTCCTCGTCGCTATTGTTGATTTAGTGCACAAATCGTAGCACTCGCAGTCCATCTTTGGCATGATTTGAATCATCGCCGTTTCGAAACGCGCTGTTACGACCGCTTGATAATGTTTTCGCTTAACTTGCGAATTTTACTGGCACCAAAATACACCAGCAAAAAAGCAATCGGCCATGCGATATAAAATGCGCGCCACCAACGAGCGATAAAGTCCCCTTCAACGCCGGTGTTAACCCAAGTGATCAGGCCGGTCATTAAAAACGACATATAGATCGACATTAACAGGGGGAATAGCAGGCTCTGGACCAGCTTAGAGGCTTTCATAGCCTTCCTTCCACGTCGGGTAAATAAAGCGATAGCCACTTGCGAGCAAGCGTGCATTGTTACAGCGCTTGCTACCGCGTGGGCCGACGCTATCACTGACCGGCAGTTCGCTCGCGTCAATGCCCATAATCGCCGCTAATCCTTCGACAAATTCGGACTGCTGAATCGGCAGATTGTCGCTGGCGACATATACATCTTCCACCGCACGATCAGCATAGAACCGCTGTACCAAATGCGATAGTACCCCAGCACAATCGCGCACATGAATGCGATTGGTCCACGCCGGGGTTACGGTTAACTCGCCACTCATCAGGCGCGCCACCATGCCTTCACGACCAGGGCCGTAAATGCCGGAAAAACGCACAACCGAATGCGGATATGCCGAGGCCCGCAGTAAGTTTTCCGCTTCAAGCAAGCGAATGCCTGAGAAACTATCGGGTTCAGTGGGGGTCGACTCATCCACCCATTCACCGTCACGCTCACTGTATACGCTGGTACTGGACACAAAGAGGATCAACGGCAGGTACTCAGGGTCGCAGTCCTGCAACGCCGCCAGCATCGCCTGAATAGGCTCTACGTAGCCCTGCTGGTAACCTTGGTCGCTAAATTCAGTAGGCACCAAGGTCAACACAATGACCTCTGGCTGCTGGGCGAGCAATGATTTCCAGTCTTCGACCTTGCGGGCGTCTGCGCGAATATGTGGAAACTCGGTTTTGGCAGGCGGGTGTCGTCTTGCTCCTGCCACATTGAAGCCTTGTGCGCTCAGTAGCGGCTGCAAACGATGGGCAATGTCACCAGCCCCCATCAGCAAAATCCAGTGGTTCATTGTAGGGCTCTCTTAGCGCTTCGCACGCTTAAGGTTATGCACGTATGGTTTTGGCAAAATCGAGCATGCGATTAAGCGGTATCATCGCTTGTTTACCGAGGTCCGGGTCGACATGAATTTCGTGTGCGACGCCGCCTGTGGTGAGTGCATTTTCAATCGCCGCCAGGCCATTCATTGCCATCCACGGGCAATGTGCGCAACTGCGACACGTGGCACCGTTACCACCTGTGGGTGCTTCAATGAAGGTTTTACCCGGCGCTAACTGCTGCATTTTGTAAAAAATGCCTTTGTCAGTGGCGACAATAAAGGTGTCATTCGGCAAGGTTTGGCTGGCTTTGATTAATTGTGACGTAGAACCCACCGCATCGGCTAGCTCAACCACGTTTTGCGGCGACTCGGGGTGTACCAGTACCGCTGCGTCAGGATATTGCTGCTTTAATTGCACCAAAGCTTTCGCTTTGAACTCGTCATGCACTACGCAAGCGCCCTGCCACATGATCATATCGGCGCCAGTTTGCTTCGCGATATAGCTACCTAAATGCTTGTCAGGTCCCCAAAGAATCTTCTTGCCTTGGCTGTCCAAGTGCTCAACCAATTCAAGCGCCATGCTGGACGTCACGACATAGTCAGCGCGTGCTTTCACCGCCGCTGATGTGTTCGCGTAAACCACCACGGTGCGGTCTGGGTGGGCGTCACAAAACGCGCTGAACTTATCGGCTGGGCAACCTAAGTCTAATGAGCAGGTCGCGTCTAAGGTTGGCATTAACACAGTTTTTTCTGGGGTGAGGATTTTCGCCGTTTCGCCCATGAACTTAACCCCAGCCACAATTAAGGTGTCAGCATCGTGCTGAGCGCCGAAACGGGCCATTTCAAGGGAATCAGACACGCAACCGCCAGTGGCCTCAGCCAGTGCCTGAATATCCGCGTCGGTGTAATAGTGCGCCACTAATACGGCATTCTTTTCCTGCAGCAAAGTTTTGATCCGCGCAATGTACTGCGCTTTGTCTGCGTCACTTAATGGCTTGGGCTTTGCCGGAAATTGGTAATCCAGAGTGTCCAGAGTTTCTACTTCAATCATACAACCTTCACAACCGCGTTTGGGTGACTCATGCGTCACAATACGCGCGCATTATACGAAAAGTTTAAGGTTTGGTCTAATCGAGGCTGGGGCATGCAGGGCGGAAACAAAAAACGCCAGCATAAGCTGGCGTTTTTCTTGAAGAAGTGGTGGGTCGTGCTGGATTCGAACCAGCGACCAATTGATTAAAAGTCAACTGCTCTACCAACTGAGCTAACGACCCACGCAGGGGTTGCAACTATGATTAAGGACAAGTGGTGGGTCGTGCTGGATTCGAACCAGCGACCAATTGATTAAAAGTCAACTGCTCTACCAACTGAGCTAACGACCCGTTTCATTTGTCCTGTGCAACGGCGGCATATATTACTGAAAAATTTCCGCCATGCAACCTTAATTAGCAAAAAAATTGCCTTTCGCTTAATTTTACGGCGAATCGGTTGTTTTTGCGACTTTTCGTAACTTTTTGATAACCTTTAGGTTACCGGTTACGTTGTGGGGCATGCCGTGCATGCCATTCCACCATTGCGCGGCGGCAGGCGCGGCCTGCCCTACCGTAAATTATTTAACCGTGTGCGTGCTAAACCGGCTTCTGTGCTGTTCGGATATTCATTGATAACTTGTTCGAAACGCTGGCGTGCTTGTGAATTGTTATTTTCACTTTGGGCGATAATGCCGAGCTTCAGCATGCAGTCGGCACGCTTATTCGATTCTGGGTAGTTATCCACGACTTCACGGAAATGCTGGCGTGCCTCGCCATACTCATTGCGTGAATACAGTAATTGACCCAACCAGTAATGCGCATTACCTAGGTAACCTGAATTCGGGTAGTTTTGAATGAAAGCCCGAAACGCTGGAATCGCATCATCATAACGACGCTCTTCAAGTACCAACGCAATTGCGCGGTCGTACGCTTGGTTTTCACTTAGATTGTCGGAGTAAGCAACACCGCCGCGATCATCACGGGTCGGCACGGCAACCGTTGCTGTCGCGTCTGACGATGCTGAACCACCACTGCGCATTTCACCGACACGACGGTCGATTTCCTGGTACAAATCGCGCTGCCGCTCCAGCACTTCATTCAACTGATGTGCATGCTCTTCGGTAATGCCACGTAGTTCGCTGACTTCGCGTTGCAAATTCATTAGCTGCTCGCCCATACGAATTTGCTGTTCGCCGCGTGCTTCAAGCAAACGCTCGACGCGCTCAATACGTTGCTCTAATGAATCACCAGAGCCAGATACGCTGGAAACTGGTGCCTGCGCAAATGCCACTGACGGCGCTGTCCCCATGGCGACGGCCACGAGTAATGTACTAACTTTGTTCATAACTTGCCTCTTGTACCACGACATAGCAAAGCCTGGCGGCTCAAATGAACGAGTGCCAGGCTCTGACTTGATGCGTATCTGTCACCAGCACCAGACTTGTAAAAGCCGCCTTAGCGGCTTTTACTGGTACTTAGTAAACTAATACTGCGCGACGGTTTTGCGCCCACGCTTGTTCGTTGCTACGACGTACTAATGGCTTCTCTTCACCATAAGACACCGTTGACATCTGTGAAGACAATACGCCTTGGTTCTGCAGGTAGTTAACCACTGCATTCGCACGACGCTCGCCCAACGCGATGTTATATTCTGGGGTACCACGCTCGTCAGTATGGCCTTCAATCACCACGCTCACGTTCGGGTTGCTTACCAAATACTCTGCATGTGCTTGCAGAATTTGACGGTATTCAGACGAGATGTTTGAATCGTCGAACGCGAAAAAGATGGTGTTTTCGCGACGTAATTCAGCCATCCGCTCACGGCGCTCTTCTTCAGGTGACAGCTGACGCTGTGCAGTACCTGTTTGCACACCAGCTTGCTGCTCTTGACGAGCACGCTCTTCCGCTGCACGACGCTCAGCTTCCGCTTCGCTACCAGTGTCCTGAGTTGAGCTACATGCCGCTAGAGTGATCATAGGCAGCGCGAATACCAAAGCTTTAACGAGTTTATTTACTTGCATGATAGTTGTCCTTCAAATTTCTTATTCACGGTAGCCGCAGCTACCTTTGTTTGGCTTGTTCTATAAAAAAGGCGACCAAGCCGGAGCCTTTACTTCCCCTTCTCGCGAAGGTATACGCGCTCGGAAACGTCCGTCTACTGACACTAATGCCAACACCTGCTGATTTCTATAGGTTGTACTATAAATAATCATGCTGCCATTAGGCGCCAGACTCGGCGACTCGTCTAACTGAGTTTCCGTCAAAACCTGAAAATTACGGCCTGACGGAAAATCCTGCCGTGCAATATGATAGCGACCGTTGGTACGGTTTACCATAATTAGTTGGCGACCATCAGGGGAAACTGAACCACCGAAATTAGCTTCACCTTCAAAGGTCAACCTTTGTACATTACCACTTTGAATATCAACGCGATAGATCTGTGCACGACCACCCCGCTCAGAGGTGAAAACAATGCTATTACCATCTGGTGCCCAGCTCGGTTCTGTGTCGATACGCCAGTGCTCAGTGAGACGACGTAAGCGTTGGTTACGTAAATCATGCACATAAATATCTGGCTGCCCGTCTTTTGACAGCACCATGGCTAAACGCGTGCCGTCAGGTGAAAATACCGGGTTGCCGTTAATCCCTGGATGCGAGGTAATACGCTCACGCTCCGTGGTGTAAATGTCTTGCACATAAATTTCTGAACGGCGGTTTTCGAAACTGACATACGCCAATTTATTGCCATCCGGTGACCATGACGGTGACATCAATGGCTGTGGCGAACGCAGCAGCACGCGTTCATTGTAGCCATCGTAATCAGCAACAATAAGCTGATAAGGCAACTCTGAATTATGGTCCACTAACACATACGCAATGCGCGTCATAAACGCGCCTGGTTCGCCGGTTAACGCTTCATACACCACGTCAGAAATACGATGCGCATACTGACGAAACTGGTTGTCTGGCACCACCGAGCTGCGGCCTTCCAAAATGTGGTCGTTGCTCACCACCAATTGGCCGCCCTGCAAGCTTTGCGAGTTACCTCCAGTGATTTGACCACGTAACGGGTCAATGAGTTCGTAGCTGACGCGATAGCGACCCACCGATGCAGGTTCAACATAACCGACTAACAACGCCTCAACGCCTTCGCGCGCCCACGCTTGATAATTCACCCCATTGTCACGATAAATATCACGCTGTGGCATGTCATCAAGGGCAATCGGATTGAAGCGGCCACTGCGACGCAAGTCATTGGTAATCACCTCGCTAAAATCATAGGGTGCTTCCCCGTCACCACGCCACACAAACGGCACCACCGCAATTGGGCGTGCGCTGTCGATACCTTCGGTAATCACAATTTCAAGCGCAGCGTTGGCTTTTGAGCTCATGCCAAGCGAAAGCGTGAGCACCGTCGCCCAGAGCGCCACTTTGACTAAAACTATATATTTCATATCAGCGTTCACACCTCTTGATTAAACTTCTGGCTCAATTCGTAATCGAATTTGACGCATTTCTTCATACACATCAGGGTCTTCGGATACGGGTAATGTGCCCGCGCGCAGCGCAGCCGCCCTGCCTGCTTCACAAACCGCACGATCACCCTCGCCAACCTCCACGTTGGTAACAAATCCATTGCGCGCCAAACTAATGGTTAATACACATGAACGACCACGCATTGATGCATCCGTGCGTAAATTGCGCTGAATCGCTTGGCGAATCAACGCTTGATAGCGCTCAACCTCGGTTAAAACCCGCTGCTGACGTGCCTGTTCACGCCGCTGGCGTTCTGCCGCCAGCTCTTCCTGAATTTGACGCTCACGCTCTGCCCGCTCCGCCGCCTGGCGCTGACGTTCCGCCTCTTCCTGACGTTGGCGCTCTTCTTCCTGGCGACGACGTTCGGCTTCCTGACGCTGACGCTCAGCTTCTTCCTGACGGCGTTGCTCAGCGGCAGCTTCTTCACGTTGACGACGTTCGGCGGCTTCTTGCGCGCGGCGTTCCTCTGCCGCAGCCTCTTCACGAATTCTGCGCGCTTCAGCTTCGGCCTGTTCACGCTCACGCTGAGCACGCTGGGCGGCTTCACGCTGTTGCTGTTCTTCACGCTGCCTGCGTTGCTCGGCTTCACGCGCGCGGCGCTCCAGCTCTGCCACGCGTTGCTCTTCGGCACGTTGCTCAGCTTCACGCTGGTCGCGAATGCGTTGCGCCGCCTGCTCGACCTGCGCCTGATCTACTGCAGTCGCTTGTACAATCTCAACATCAGGCTGCAGCATCGGTTGTGGGCTGCGTTCACGCGTTAACCAATCAAAGTCCATCCCGACCAGAAAAATAACCACTAAGCCGAGATGCACTAAAACCGCCTTGACTAAGGCGGCTTTCATGCTGGCCGTGGGCGCACCCTTCGGTGCTTGCTCGCCCGGCTCTGACTTTGTTTCACGTGTTGGTTCTGTTTGCTTCACCGTGTATCTCAACTATTCAATGTATACTTAGCGTCATGCCTTACTGGCTTCAACCACATGCCTAATCAGGCGAACGTGTCATCAAGCCCACCGATCCCGCGCCTGCGCGCTGCAAAAACACCATCAGTTCTACCACATCGGCATAGGGCACCGCGCCATCGCCGCGCACTATCACTGGGGTTTCAGGCTCTAACTGCAAGTGCGCTGCCACCAGCGTTGCCAGGTCAACCAACGACATTGGCTCTTCTTGGCGATCGCCCATGTTTAAATAGTAGTTACCTTGCGCATCGACTGAGGCCACCAAGGGTTGGCTTTGTTCACTATCCAGTGCTTCTGCTTGTGCTTGCGGCAGGTCAACCTCGACCCCTTGGCTCAGCAACGGTGCAGTAATCATAAAGATAATTAATAACACCAACATGACGTCGATATAAGGCACCACGTTAATTTCAGCCACTGGACGCCGCTTGCGCCGCGATGGAAATGCCATTTGCATTGTTATCCCCTTACTCGACGTTGCGACGCGCTGGGTGTTCTTGCTCAACCGCACCTGTGGCATTCATGCTCTGGCGCTGCAAAATGCCGGAGAATTCTTCCATGAAATTCATGTAAGCATTGTCGAGTAATTCCACCCGGTAACTAAACCGGTTGTAGGCCACTACCGCTGGAATCGCAGCAAACAAACCTAATGCGGTCGCGATCAACGCTTCGGCAATATCAGGCGCAACCATCGCAAGGGTGGCCTGCTGTACACTACCCAACGAGGTAAATGCGTTCATGATGCCCCACACCGTACCGAACAAGCCGATATACGGGCTAATTGAACCGATAGTCGCCAACCAACCTAAATGGGTTTCTAATTTTTCCATTTCACGTGAATGTGCCACCCGCATTGAGCGCTGGGCACCGGCTAGCACCGTCGCACTATCAGCATTTGGGTTACCGCGTAAACGTGCAAATTCACGAAAGCCACCGTGAAAGATGCGCTCAATACCTAATAAGTTGCCACCTTTGGCGCTAATTTCTTTATACAGACGTGCCAGGTCAACGCCACTCCAGAAGCGGTCTTCAAACTTTAGGGTGTCTTTGGCGGTATTCACAATCACTTTGCGGCGCTGAAAAATAATCGCCCAAGACACAATCGACATTGCCACTAACAGCAACATGACGGCTTGAACTAAAAGGCTGGCCTCAAGGATTAATTCCCAAATCGACAATTCATGTTGCACGCTGTATTACCTCTGCAATTGGGGCGGGAATCGCCACCGGTTTCATCTGTTGAATGCTAACACACGCCGCTTTGACGTATGCGGTACATAAAAGTTGCTGGTGTTGATTAAAAATCTGTTGTTCAAACGCGACGGTTGCCCGTTTCACCTGAGTTACCTTAGTACAAATGTTAAGCAAGTCGTTGAATCGCGCTGGCGCTCTCAAATCAAGCTCCACATGGCGCACCACAAACGCAGTGCCACTGTGCAGCCAACCGTCCTGTTCAATGCCAAGTGAACGCAACCATTCGGTGCGCCCGCGCTCGCAAAACTTTAGGTAATTGGCGTAGTAAACGATACCACCCGCGTCGGTGTCCTCATAATAGACCCGTACGGGCCATTCAAAAACCTGCAAAATACGTCACTCGCTTGTTTGAATTGTTAATTTACTATACCCCATGCAGAAGGCCAATTTAAAGGCATCGCAAAAGCTTATTTTCGGCGTAAAAACTTAGTAAAACCTCGGGCTTAACCAGACATCAAAGCAAACCAATCAGGCGTGCATTTAGCCAGACTTTTATTAATTGTTCAATTATTCAGCTTGGATATATTTTCCATTATAAAACAGCTAGTTAACAAATACGTCGAGATTGATATGGTTAAAAATCAAACTCAACAAACCAGTAACAGATTACTTTAATTAATGCGAGATGGGATTAATTCTCGTTTGAAACTGGTCAGCTCAGCGCTATAATAAGCACATCTTTCAGGGGGAAACGTTGGAAACAGACCTGAAATGCGGATTTCTTAAGAATTGTTGTCGCACTTCTTAATGTAGTTCCTGGATTTATTCCTCCTTGTTGTTGTTTTGCCCGCTCACTGAGCGGGCTTTTTTTTGCCCGCTATGTTGATAGCAAAAACAGACAACAAGCTGTTACGCTTTGGTTAAGCCAAAGTGTTGGTAAGCGTGCTGAGTTGCGATACGCCCGCGTGGGGTGCGCTGAATAAAGCCTTGCTGAATTAAAAATGGCTCCAGCACATCTTCAATGGTGTCTTTTTCCTCACCAATGGCCGCCGCCAGATTGTCCAAGCCAACTGGGCCGCCCATAAACTTTTCCATAATCGCCAGCATCAGCTTACGGTCCATGTAATCAAAACCCGCTTTATCGACATCTACCATGTCGAGTGCCGCCGCCGCGACCTCACGATTGATCACGCCATCGGCGCGCACCTCCGCGTAGTCACGCACGCGGCGTAATAGGCGGTTAGCAATTCTGGGGGTGCCGCGTGAACGTGCCGCAACCTCATGCGCGCCTGCTTGATCCATGTTTAAATTAAGATAGTCTGCCGAACGCTGCACTATGCTAGTGAGCTCTTCCACTGAGTAGAATTCTAAGCGCTGTACAATGCCAAAGCGATCCCGCAGCGGCGAGGTCAAGGCGCCAGCGCGTGTGGTTGCACCCACTAAAGTAAAAGGCGGTAAGTCCAGCTTGATGGAGCGCGCCGCTGGGCCCTCACCAATCATGATATCGAGCTGATAGTCTTCCATAGCAGGGTAAAGAATTTCTTCTACCACAGGGCTTAAACGGTGTATCTCATCAATAAACAGCACATCGTTTTCTTCCAAATTGGTAAGCAAGGCAGCGAGATCGCCGGCCTTTTCTAACACAGGCCCAGACGTGGTTTTAATCGACACCTGCATTTCATTGGCAATAATATTCGCCAACGTGGTTTTACCCAGCCCCGGCGGGCCAAAAATAAGCACATGATCAAGTGCGTCACTGCGCTTGCGCGCCGCCTCAATATAGATGCTCATTTGCTCAACGACATGCGCCTGGCCGGTGTAATCGGCCAATAACTTGGGGCGTATGGCGCGGTCGATGATCTCATCTTCCTGAGTCGCCCGCCCTTGAACCATGCGGTCAGCTTCTATCATGTTTGCATCTCCAACTTACACCATGGACTTCAAGGCTTGACGAATAATAGCCTCAGAATCCATGTCGGCCTTCGCCACTTGCTTGACCGCCTTTTCTGCCTGCGCTGGTTTATAGCCAAGCGCCAATAATGCGCTTAGGGCATCGTCCAGCGGGTTCTCAACGCTGACCATTAAAGCAGGTTCAGGGTCGCTGCTACTCGGATCAAAGCCCGCATTGGCGCCAAAATCTTTAAGTCGGTCGCGCATTTCAATCACTAAGCGTTCCGCGGTCTTTTTGCCTACGCCAGGTATCTTGACCAATGTCGACACATCACCTTGCTGCACGCTGGCAACAAACTGCCCTGCCGACATGCCGGACATAATCGCCAGTGCCATTTTCGGGCCCACACCTTGGGCTTTAATGAGCTGCCGAAACAACGCGCGCTCGTTCAGGGTATTAAAACCAAACAGTAGTTGCGCATCTTCGCGCACCACAAAGTGCGTCCACAATGCGACCGTTTGTCCCACTGCAGGCAATTCGAAAAAGCAGCTCATTGGTAGCTGTATTTCGTAACCAACCCCTTGTACGTCAACGAGTAAGTCGGGGGCTTGTTTGTAAACAATAACGCCTTCTATACGGCCTATCATGCCAAGTCCTTGTTGATTTCAATTCAGCGCCGGTAAGCGGCTAGATTTGCTGATTGGAGGCAGCCATCAGCATACCCCAACCTTTGGTTAGCGCAAGCGCCTACGGACGGTTTTACGCGCAGCACCCGCCATTGAGACTAAACTTTGACGGGTATGACAATGGCAAATGGCAACGGCTAACGCATCAGCGGCATCCGCTTGGGGCGTCACCGGTAGCTTTAACATTTGCACCACCATGTGCTGCACCTGAGTTTTGTCGGCACCACCGGTACCTACCACGGCTTGCTTGATTTGGCGTGCAGAGTATTCGGCGACCACTAAATCGTGACGCGCAGCTGCCACAATCGCCGCGCCACGCGCTTGCCCAAGTTTGAGGGCTGAATCAGGATTGCGCGCCATAAACACTTGCTCAATGGCGAACTCAGTTGGTTGAAACTGTGCGATGAGCTCGGCGACGCCATCGTGAATAATGCGCAAACGCTCGCCGAGGGGTTTATCTTCGTTCGCTTTGACAATGCGAATACAGCCGCTACCTAAATACTCGATTCGACTTCCGGTTTGCTTGACTAAACCATAGCCGGTCAAGCGTGAACCAGGGTCGATGCCGAGTATAATGGCCACGGCTAACGCCTTAGCCCTGCTTAGTGTCGTTCAGTGCAATACCAAGCTCAGCTAAAGCCGCAGGGTTTGCTGCACCCGGCGCGTCGGTCAATGGGCACGCTGCCGTAGTAGTTTTCGGGAATGCAATCACGTCACGAATTGAGCTTGCACCCACCATCAGCATCACCAAGCGGTCAAGACCAAAAGCTAAGCCCGCATGCGGTGGGGTGCCGTACTTCAAAGCATCCAGTAAGAAACCAAACTTCTCACGTGCTTCTTCATCACTGATGCCTAGAATTCTAAATACCGCAGCCTGCATGGATTGCTCGTGAATACGCACCGAACCACCACCTACTTCCACACCGTTAAGTACCATGTCGTAGGCGTTTGATAAGGTGCCTTCAGGGTTCGCTTCCAACTCAGTACTGCTCACGCCTACTGGCGCTGTAAACGGATGGTGCAACGCAAACAAACCTTCATCAGTGGCTTCAAACATCGGGAAGTCAACCACCCATAATGGGCGCCAGCCTTCAGCCACTAGGTTCAGGTCTTCGCCTAACTTTAAGCGCAATGCGCCAAGGGCCTCAGATACCACGGTTTGGTTGTCCGCGCCGAAGAACAGGATATCACCGTCCGCCGCTTCCACGCGTGCCAATAACGCATCAAGTTCTGCATCTGGAATAAACTTCAAAATAGGTGACTGCAAACCGTCGCGGCCAGCATTCATATCGTTGACTTTGACCCAAGCTAAACCTTTCGCACCATAGATTTCGACAAACTTGGCATAGTCGTCGATATTCTTACGGCTCAATTGCGCCGCTGCACCTGGTACTTTGATCACCGCCACACGCCCTTTCGGGTCGTTGGCAGGGCCTGAAAACACTTTAAACTCAACGTCTTTAAGAATATCAGCGACATCGACTAGCTCAAGCGGGTTACGCAAATCCGGCTTGTCTGAGCCAAAGCGACGCATCGCTTCGCTATAAGGCATAGTTGGGAAGTCGCCGAGCTCGACATCCAGCATGTCGTTAAACAACTGGCGTACCAATTTCTCTGTCACTTCACGCACTTGCTCTGCGCTCATAAATGACGTTTCGATATCAATTTGAGTAAATTCAGGCTGACGGTCTGCGCGTAAGTCTTCATCGCGGAAACACTTCACGATTTGATAATAACGGTCAAAGCCTGACATCATCAGCAATTGCTTAAATAGCTGCGGCGACTGTGGCAGCGCGAAAAACTTGCCTTTGTGCGTGCGGCTCGGCACTAAGTAGTCACGTGCGCCTTCTGGGGTTGCGCGGGTTAACATCGGTGTTTCGATGTCTAAAAAGCCGTTATCGTCTAAAAAGCGACGGACTGAGCTTGCTACTTTTGCACGGAATTGCAGGCGCTGATTCATCAGCGGACGGCGTAAATCAATATAGCGATAGCGTAAACGCTGCTCCTCGCTGACTTCGCTATTAAAGTCGATAGGAAGCGGCTCTGAGCGGCTTAAAATGGTCAGTTCTGTGGCAATAATTTCGACTTTACCCGTCGCCATGCTGTCATTCACTTGGCTCTCAGGGCGGTTCTTCACGGTGCCTTGAATTTGAATACAAAACTCTTGGCGCAAGCTATCAGCATGCTCAATGGCCGCAGTTTGCTGTGGGTCGAATACCACTTGCACTACGCCTTCACGATCGCGCATATCAATGAATATTACCCCGCCTAAATCACGGCGACGGTTGACCCAACCAGCTAAGGTTACCTGTTGTCCGGTTAAGGTTTCATTGACTTGTCCACAATAATGGCTGCGCATGCTAATCATCCTGTCGTAATATGCTGTTAAAGGCGTTCAAATTAAGGCGACCTAGTATATAGAACTGAGCTTAAATGTCATCACTGTCGATGTCTGCTTTCGGTGACTGCTCCCCGTCCTAGCGCTAAAGCGCCACGGGCGAGGCTTCCAACTTCTCAGGCAGCAACTGGTTCGTGACCAGATTGACGCTTGCCTCCATTGGCAGAGACCGACAGTCCTGCGGCCTTTAATGTCAAAATACCCTGCGCTCGAATGTTCAGCGCAGCATTAAGGTCTCGATTATGCCTGATTAAACAAGCAGGACACTGCCAGTCGCGCACTTTAAGCGACAACGCTTCCAGCTTGTGTCCGCAGAAAGAGCAGGTCTTTGAGCTGGCAAACCATTGATCAATTTTAACCAGATGCTTGCCTTGCTCTTTGGCTTTGTACTCCAGCTTTTGAATCAAGCCTGACCAACTGGCATCGGCAATGTGCTTGGACAATTTCCTGTTCTTCAGCATGTTTTTGACTTTCAGTGTCTCGACAATCACCGCTTGGTTTTCGTCAATAAGTTGCCGAGACAGTGTGATGCTTTTCAGTTTTCCTTCAACCTTGCGGTGAATACGCGCCTTGATAGGATCCATCTTTGGGATTTTGATCCAATTATCACTGCAATCAAAGTGATAGGTGCGCGCAGGTGGCGCAGCATGCGAACACAAACAACTCGAATTAAAGCCTGTTTCACAAGGTACCGCCTGAGCGACTGACTGGTTGCCGCTGCAACCATCAGGTACAATAGAGGTTAATATTTCTTGGTTATTTTCTCACTGTTATGACAGATAGCGCAAATAAAACTCATGATCGTATTTACGCGACGCCACATGCCGAGGTCGCAGACTTCAGTTTCGACGAGCGCGTTGCGCAAGTATTTCCAGACATGATTAACCGTTCAGTGCCGGGTTACGCCACTATGGTGCATGGGATTGGGCGCTTAACCGCTCGCTATGCACAATCTGGCACTGTGTTATACGACCTGGGTTGTTCACTCGGGGCAGCGACGTTAGCGATGAAGCAAAATAATAGCGCCGAAAACTGCCTTATCGTCGGTCTGGATAGTTCTAAAGCTATGGTGGAACGCTGCCAAACTCACGTGAATGCGTTTCGCGGCAATACGCCGGTTGAAATTCGCCTCGCCGATATTCTGACCGCCGACTACGAACCTTGCTCAGTGGTGGTGCTTAATTTCACGTTGCAATTCATTGACCCAGATATGCGATATGCGTTACTTGAGCGTTTATATCAGGCACTGGTGCCAGGTGGCATTTTGATTCTATCGGAAAAAATTCGCGCCGATGACGCAACCAATGATGCGCTGCTGATTGACCTGCATCATGAATTTAAGCGTGATAACGGTTACAGCGAGTTGGAAATTAGCCAAAAGCGCGCCGCGATTGAGAATGTGATGCGCCTGAACACCCTGCCAGAGCATATTGAGCGTCTGCAAGCTATTGGTTTCAGTCATATTGATAACTGGTACCGGTGCTATAACTTCACCTCGATGTTTGCAATCAAAGGGCACAACTGACACCGCTATGATGATTGATTATTCAAATTTTTATGCACGCATTGCGCACAGCCCATTACGCGATTGGCTACAAACTTTGCCCAAGCAAGTTGCCGACTGGCAGCAGCAACAATTACATGGTGACTTCGGTCAGTGGGCGAAAACTTTGCGCTTACTGCCAGAGGTAGAACCCAGCGAGGTAGACCTGCAAAATCGGGTCAAATTTGGGGTCGAGAGCGATATTCAGCCAGGGGATGCAGCAAAACTTCAAGGTTTGCTGCAACAATTTAAACCTTGGCGCAAAGGACCATTCGATTTATTTGGAATGTCAATTGATACCGAATGGCGCTCGGACTGGAAATGGGATCGCGTCGCGCCCCATTTAGATAGTTTGCAGGATCGCCACGTATTAGACATAGGTTGCGGCAGTGGCTACCACCTTTGGCGAATGAAAGGTGCGGGTGCAAAAATGGCGGTGGGTATCGACCCAGGTCAGCTTTTTATCATGCAATTCAAAGCGATCCAAAAATACGCCCCTCAAGCCATAACAAATGATGTAGAGCTTTTGCCTTTAGGGGTTGATGACCTGCCAAAGCTTCAAGTTTTTGATACGGTTTTTAGTATGGGCGTCTTGTACCATCGACGCTCCCCAATTGAATTCCTCACGCAATGCCGCGACCAATTGCGTAAAGACGGACAGTTAGTGCTGGAAACCTTGGTGATCCAAGGTGATGAATACAGCGTACTGATGCCTGAGGATCGCTATGCGCAAATGCGCAATGTCTGGTTTTTGCCAAGTACAGCAGCACTGTGTTTATGGTTGCGACGATGTGGGTTTAAAGACATCCAAGTGGTTGATTTGAATCGCACAAGTGTTGAGGAGCAGCGGGCTACAGCGTGGATGGAGAATCAATCTTTAGTAGATTTTCTTGATCCAAAAGATACATCTAAGACTATTGAAGGATATCCCGCACCATTACGTGCGGTAATCACGGCCCGCAGAATCTGACAAACATCGATGCGGGCCCAGCAAGCCTGTTATACTCAGATGTTTGAAGGATTACAACGTGAGCGTGTACAGACCTAAAACCACCGTTGAACAGTGGCGCATTTTGCAAGCCGTTGTAGATTTCGGCGGCTATGCGCATGCTGCAGAGCAACTGAATAAGAGCCAGTCGTCGTTGAACCATGCGGTTGCTAAATTGCAGCAGGTGCTTGGCGTTCAGCTTCTAGAGGTGCGTGGTCGTAAAGCCTACCTGACCGATATTGGTGAGGTCATGTTACGTCGCTCCCGGCAGTTAACACAAACCATTACTGAGCTCGAACAGCTCGCAGACAATCTGCATTTCGGTTGGGAGCCAGAAGTTCGACTTGCAATTGAAATGGTGTGCAACCGTGCACCTATGCTGCCAGTTTTTGCTGATTTCAATCGCGAAAGCCGTGGCAGTCGATTGGTCATTGACGACACCGTGCTCACGGGTACCCTTGAGCAAATTATTGAGCAGAGTGCCGACGTAGTGATTACCCACAATCTGCCAAAAGGCGTGTTAGGCGAGCCCTTTGGTGAGTTCCGCATGGAGTTGGTGTGTCACCCACAGCATGAACTTGCGACGCTGCCACAGCCGATTAAGCAAGCCGATTTACTCAACCACCTGCAGGTCGTGATTCGCGACACCGCGAGTAAGCCTGCTGAAACCTCAGGTTGGTTAAAAGCCGAACAACGCTGGACCGTTAGCCATTTTGACGAAGCCCTGCGTTTGGTCAAATCAGGCTTAGGTTTCTGCTGGTTGCCAACCTACATGACCGAACAAAGCATCGCCCGCGGTGAGCTTGCGCGTTTAATTATCGACGGCAGCTCACATCGCAGCGGTTTACTTTATTTGGTGTTACCGAAAGGCGAGAAAACCGGCCCGTGCGCCAAGCTACTCGCCAACAAGTTACTGGAGATGAAGCCTCAAGTGGTATCCAACGTGGTTGAGTTGGGACAGGCTTAACGCAGGCATTTGGTTTTCAGGCTTGCATGCAAGCTCGAAAACCAAGTAAAAAAGCGGCTCATGCAGCCGCTTTTTTGTCACTGAGGTTTTGTTGGATCTCAACTGGCGTGCGCTACTTCACCCCGTTTAACCAAGCCGAGAACTCTTTACCCAACGCAGGGTGACGCTTAGCGTACTCGACAAATGCTTGTACATAGCCAAGCTTATTACCACAGTCATGGCTACGGCCTTTCATGTAATACGCATTGACTTGCTGCTTATCTAACAACATCGCAATGGCGTCTGTGAGCTGGATCTCGTTACCTGCACCCACTGGGGTAACTGCCAGTAGCGGCCATAGCTCACGGGTAAATACGTAGCGCCCAACCACAGCTAAATCCGAAGGCGCGCTTTCTACGGGTGGCTTTTCTACCAACTCTTTAATCGGCGCTTGTTCCCCTGCGTTTAGCTCAACGCCGCCGATATCAGCAATACCATAACTACTGACTAGTTCCTTCGGTACCTTTTCCACCATCACCTGGCTGACTCCTTGCTTGGTGAAGCTAGTCACCATTTCTGCCAGGTTATCTTGCTTGAGATCAGAGGCCACATCGTCAATCAGAACGTCAGGTAGCACCACGGCAAAAGGCTCGTCACCCACTAGCGGGCGCGCGGTTAAGATTGCGTGTCCAAGGCCTTTAGCCACGCCCTGACGCACATGCATAATAGTCACACCAGGCGGACAAATGCTTTGTACTTCTTCGAGTAACTGACGTTTAACCCGGCTTTCCAGTGTAGCTTCTAATTCGAAGCTGGTGTCGAAGTGGTTCTCGATTGAGTTTTTACTCGAGTGGGTGACTAAGATAATTTCCGTTAACCCTGCTGCAGCACACTCATTAACGATATATTGAATCAGTGGTTTATCCACCAGCGGCAACATTTCCTTGGGAATCGCCTTAGTTGCCGGCAGCATGCGTGTACCTAAGCCTGCCACGGGAATAATTACTTTGCTGACCTTTTGGCCTGACTGAGTCACAACTTCAGACATATTCAATCCTTTATTTAATTCGATAACCTAGTATGAGGGCGCACAAGCGTTTGCTATTCGATGTAGAATGACCAATAGCGCATGCGCAACGCAGTTTGGTCAGTTTACCACTGACGGGCGCAAAAATGATATGATTGCAATGTTTAAGCGTTGTAAGTTTTAGAGGTCAGAATGAAATTTTATTTGAGTGCACGAAAAGTACCCGCATTAACGCCTTATCGGGCGACCCAGCGTGCGGTGATTATTCAAATGGCCGCTCGCGCTATGCCATTACCGCGTCGCTATTTGACCAATACGCTTAAATTAGTGGTGCTGATTGCGCTATTCTGGCAATTGGTGAGTGTGGAAGGTTGGGGCTTACGGATCGTTGCGCTGCTCGCTGCAGGTCTTCTCTACCCCTTGCTACTGCATCCGCTGACGCTGAACCTGGCCCGTCCGTATTTAGACGAAGCGGTCAAGGCTTACGAGGCGCAGCAGCGTGAGCAAGCAACGACAGATTCCGATTAAACCGGACTGATGACCATTCGGTATTAAGCGGCAGACGCCGCACTGCGCTGATTATGCACAATTTGCACGTGGGTAGAGCCATCACCGATGCGCAGCTGATCGCCGCTACGCACCTGACCTTGGTGACTGGTGTAGCTGGCATGCGCCCAGATACCAAGTGCAAGATCAGGTCTGCTATCTAATGACATGCGTAAGCTGTCACCCGCATGCCCCCAGTGAATTGCGCCGCTATCGCCATCGAGCCAAATCAACACCATGTCAAAAGCAGCTTTCATTTTCGAATGGCATAATTCTGCATTTAAGCGTTCTAACACTTTGTGCGGGTTTGAAAGCATCGCTGGATGATTGGCCGTCGCCGTGCGTACTATCGGATTCAGAATGGTTTTCAGTACCAACAACGACAACAGACTCTGCCCCGTTAAGGCCTGGGCACTGGACACAATCACCAAGGCTTTATTGTTGGGTAAGCGGTGATAGTCGACCCAATAGTTTTGTAGGTCATCATCAGCAATGCTGTGAGTGATTTCGAAGGCTCCAAGCTGCAAAGGCTCGTGGGGCGTTAAGTCTTCTGCCAGTTGCTGCACCATCTGATCACTGTCGAAAAGCACGTCAATATGGTCGTCAAGCTCCCAGCGTTCACGCTCCCAACTCGCTTCTAACGAAGTGCGATTGAGGCAGTTTTGAATGGCTACGTCAATGGTTTCGAGCTGCTCAATGGGCTTGACCATGTAGTCCCAGGCACCAAGGCGCACCGCCTCGCGGATATCAGACATACGTTCCGAAGCAGAGATGACGATCACGGGCAGTTGAGCAAAGGTGTGCATCATGGTTTGCAGCACCTCCAACCCGCTCATATCGGGCAAGCCCAAATCGCAGATCACGACATCGATGTCATGTTCTTTTGCCAGCACTAGTCCTTGCTCACCGTTGTCTGCACAGATCACATGATAACTACGCTGCGCTAAGAAGTTGCACACCAGTGACTGAAACACTGGGTCATCCTCTATTAGCAGTACCTGTGTACTGAGCATACCTGCCTCCAATTGCGTATATCGTGGCTTAAGCATCGTTCAGCAATGGGGTTTCGTCAATGTTCATTGATAAATGTTAACATGGAATATTACTTTACTCATAGAAATGGCGACCCTTATGGCCGCCATTGAAAGTATTCACTACGGTTGGTGCGATGGCTAGCGACGCTTAAGCATTTGCCACGCCCAAGCATGGTCGCTGTCAGGCCAGCCTTGCACAATCCAGTCATGACTCTGCCACTGCACATCCGTGGACTCAACCTGTGCCCAGCCACCATCGTCCCAATCGTCGTCCCAGCCATCCAGATCTTGATCCCAGCGGTCGTCACGCGGTGGCTCACCGTCGTATACTTTATCCTGCCAATACGAGAAATAAACGTCGCGCACAAAGGCGTATTCGTCTAACGAGTTCTCAAGCATAGGCTCGACTTCACGCAGCTCCAGGCGCTGCTCTAAACCACGAATAAGAAAACGTGCAGCGGTCAAATAAATATTGATGAATTGTGTCGGTGAATACAGGTCATCGACTAAGTCACCACCACGGTCAATCACCACAGTCGGACCCAGCCCAGGTAGCATTACGTAGGGGCCATCAGGAGTGCCCCATACGGCTAAAGTCTCGCCAAAGGTTTCCCGTTCCTGCTCTAAGCCAACGTGACTAGCCACATCAAAGAAACCCAGTAAGCCAACCGTTGAGTTGACCACAAAACGTCCCGCGCTGACCAACGAAGCTTTCGGCTTCCATTGCAGCAAATTATTCACCACTGACGCGGGCTCCGTCAGGTTTTCGGTAATATTATATAAACCAGTCCGCACCGGTTGGGGCACATAGGCATATGCATTGGCCGCTGGGGTAATAAAGAACGGGTCAAGAATATTGCGGTTCAAACTCCACATGCGTCGGTTGAATTCTTCCCAAGGGTCACGCTCGTCTCGAAAATCAAATTCTGGCTCGGACATCGCATGTTCAGCCTGCGGCTGATCACCCTCTGCAGGTTCAACGGCTTGTTCATCTGGGGTTGAAGAGCAAGCCGCTAACATCAACGCTAAACCTGCCGCAAGCGGCAGTCTCAACCATGTTTTCATCAATGCATCTCACTAATTGTCAGCCGAATTTGCTGACCAGATTCCTTGTTTACCAGACGTGGCCGCGCTTCCATCACGCCAGGCACGACGTCTATCGTATCGCCTACGGTCAGGCGCGCACTTACCAGCCAACTATCGATAGTTGCCAGGGTGTGGCCATCTACCATGGCGTCTTCTTCCGTTAATGTCAAAGTTACCGGCAGGTCAGAAACACCTTGACGCACCACCGCCGCTGGCGCACGTTGACCGTCCGGGTCACGCACAAATACAAAGATATTTGCATGGGGTGGCATTTCATTGCGCAACTCATCGCTAATATCCACCGTGACAGTAATAAACATCAGCTCACCCGAAGCACGTTGCTCTGCACTTTCAAGGGAGCGTTGGATAGAGGCATAACGTGGGTCGCTTTCATCCAACAAGCGTAAGGTCAGGCGCCAAGCTTGAGCTGCCTGCTCAAAATCACCACGTTCATATGCAATAATACCGAGTAAACCGAGTGCTTCCACGTTGGTCGCCTGGTTCTCAAGCACGCGTCGGATATTACGCGCAGCTTGTGCAAGTTCGTTATCACTACCCATCATAATTAAAGCTTGCGCGTGTGCAATCAGGGTCGATGTGCGGTTCGGATCGAGTGCAAGTGAGCGTTCAAACGCATCAATACCCTGCTCCACTTGGCGCATCTGCATCATCACGCGGCCATATAGCATCCACGCGCCCGCATCGGGGTCCTGTTGTAAACGTTGGCGCAAGCCCAATGCAAATAATTCCACTTCCTCTTGGGTCGCCTCTGCAGAGGCATCGCCCATAATCCGCTCTGACAACGCAGGCAATTGTGCTAATGCCGTATCGGCTTGCTGCTGTTGCCGCCAGCTATCACCGACCCAAAAGTACAAGACTAAGCTTAAGCCGACTAAGGCCACCACAGGCACCAGCATGCCAGCTGGTTGTTCGGTAATCGGCCGCTCTTCATCTGCGTTGTCAGCCACAAATGTCTTTTTCAATTCGAGTAGTGCCGCCTCATAATCGGCGTCACTTAAGGTGCCTTCCGCGCGCTCACTTTCCAGTTCACTCAAGCGCGATTGATACAACTCGCGATTCGCTGCATGCATGCCATAGGTCGCTCGTTGCTGGCGCTTGACCAACAATAACAGCGCGACCGCACCGATTAATAATATTGCTAACGCTGCATACCACATTATTTGCGTTGCTCCTTAGCCTGTTCAGAGTCATCTGCGTTTAATAACGCATCCAGTCGAGCCTGCTCATCTGCCGACAAATCAACCGTTCGGCGTTGGCGCCGTGTCATCAGTACTATCGTCAACACACCGCCGAGCAGCACTGCAGCAGGACCTACCCAAAGTATTAAGGTACTGGCATTCACAGGTGGCTTGTAATGTACAAAATCACCGTAACGAACACGCATAAATTCAATAATGTCTTCGCGACTTTGGCCTTCCATGGTCATCAAGTACACCCTATCGCGCAGGTCAACGGCCAACGGCGCGTCTGAGTCCGCAATACTTTGATTTTGGCATTTGGGACAGCGCAGTTCATTCACCAGTTGGCGAAATTGACGCTCTTGGGCGTCCGTTTCAAACTCATATTGCGCGCTATTAGAACTGGGGTTTGCGCCCGCTGCAAAGGAACCAAGCAGCAGCGTACTAAGGCCAACCAGCAGCACAGTCAGAATACGTGTATACAGCATGCTATTGGCCTCCACTCAACATTGCTTGATAACGTTCAGGCACTTGCATACCCGCATCTGCCATCGCCTGGTAATACAACCGAGCGACGGTGCTATCCCATACGCGCTGGTTCATGTCGCCCACATGACGGTGCAAAATTATACCGTCAGCGTCAATCACATAGGTTTCTGGCGCGCCATACACGCCTAAATCAAGCGCCAGCATGCCCGTTTCATCAAACAGATTGATTTGATAAGGGTCTTCCAGCTCTTGCAGCCAATTCACCGCGGCACGGCGTGAATCGTCTTTGTAATTCAGACCAATGATGTACACGCCGTCTTCACGCAACTGATTTAAAAAGGTGTGTTCGGCATAGCACGTCGGGCACCAGGTGGCCCATACATTGAGCAGCATCGGACGGCCACCAATAATGCTTTGGTCGTGAGTGCGGTCTGGGTTATACAGGTCCGGCAATTCAAACGCCGGCACCTCACGCCCAACTAATGCCGACTCCAGTTTGGTGGGGTCTGAAAATAACCCTGAGTACAAGAACACCGCTAAGCCCATAAATGCGACCAAAGGCAGCATAAAAATCATCGTCTTCACACGCTGGTTCATAAGTTACCCCCAACTTGGTTAGGTGTTGCTTTACCCATGACCTTGTTGTCGCGTTTGCCCAATCGATAGCGACGGTCTGAAATCGACAGCGCGCCGCCAATGGACATCACCAAAGCGCCCAACCAAATCCAGCGTACAAAAGGCTTATACTGGATTCTGAAAGCGAAACTGCCGTCACCGAGTTCATCGCCTAAAGCAACGTATAAATCGCGGAACGGGCGCACCTGCAAGCCAACCTGTGTCATCACTTGACGCCGTACATGGTAAAAACGCTTTTCGGTAAACAAGGTTTCAACTTCGCGACCATTGCGGCTAATTCGCATCACGGCTTTGTCGCTATGGTAATTTGGCCCGTCAACTTCGCGCATTTCCTGAAACTCAAAGGTGTACCCTTGCAGTTCGAAGGTATCGCCTACGGCCATACGCACATCACGCTCAATTTCGTAATTTTGCACCATCGCAATACCGACGATAGTCATAGCAAAACCTAAATGGCCTAGCACCATACCCCAATGGCTACGACCGAGTTTGACTAAGCCCTGCATTTTGTTTTCACGCTGCGCCACACGCATGCGCAGTTCGGCCACGGTCGCAAATACAATCCACAACGCTAAAATTAAACCAAGTACCGCGAGGCCACTGATTTGACTGGTAAAAATAGCAGGTAACGCAAACCCAAGACCAACCGCTAAGCCAAATGCAAGTAGCACTGACTTTTGCAGCTCTGGCCATTGCTGTCGGCGCCAACGCACTAATGGGCCAAGGCCTAAAATCAGCGCAAACGGCACCACTAGCCACATAAATAGCTCGTCGAAGAAAGGCTCACCAATAGAAATGGTGCCAAGCCCTAGCTCTTGGTGTACCAACGGTAATAACGTACCAATCAGCACCACCATGGTGGCAACCACCAACAGGATGTTGTTACCGAGCAACATGACTTCGCGCGAGAATAGTTCGTAGCGCGAATAGCTTGATACTTTTGATGCGCGCAGTGCGTAGAGCAGCAACGAACCACCAATGACGACCCCAAGGAAAGCCAACAAGAAGGTGCCTCGTGCAGGGTCTGTGGCGAAGGCATGCACCGACACCAGAACCCCTGAGCGGACTAAGAACGTACCTAGCAAACTTAAACTAAAGGCTGAAATAGCCAGTAATACTGTCCATGACTTGAAGCTGCCTCGCTTCTCAGACACTGCCAGCGAGTGCATCAGCGCGGTACCGACTAACCACGGCATAAACGAAGCGTTTTCCACCGGGTCCCAGAACCACCAGCCGCCCCAACCAAGTTCGTAGTATGCCCACCAACTACCTAATGCAATGCCTAAGGTTAAGAATATCCAGGCCGCAATGGTCCAAGGGCGCGACCAGCGTGCCCAGGAGCTATCAAGGCGGCCACCGAGTAAGGCCGCAATGGCAAATGCAAACGCCACCGAGAAACCCACATAGCCCATGTACAATAATGGCGGGTGAATGATCATGCCGGGGTCTTGCAATAACGGGTTGAGGTCATGGCCATCCACCGGGATCAGCGGAATCGTGCGGTCAAATGGATTTGACGTGAGTAGCATGAAAAAGTAGAAACCGACGCCTATCATCCCCATCACAGCCAATACGCGCGCAGCGAAAATTAACGGTAAGCGCTTAGAAAATACCGCTAACGCAGCTGCCCAGCTGGCTTGCACCAACATCCACAATAAGAATGAGCCTTCGTGTGAACCCCACACCGCGGTCAATTTATAAATGCTTGGCAATGCGGTGTTCGAGTTCTGAGCGACGTTCAAAATTGAAAAATCGCTGACTAAAAAGCCCCAGCACAACGCAATAAACGAAATTAACGTAAACACGAACATGCCGTAGGTCAACGGCCGCGCCAGCGCCATCTGGCCACCGTGGCGACGTACGACACCGACCAAAGGAATGACCGTGAGCAGGAGTGAGAACGCGCAGGCAATGACCAGCGCAAAGTGGCCTATCTCAGCGATCATTGCTGGCCTCCATAAGAGCTACCGTAAGGAGTACCCTCGCCTTGCTGCCACTGCGAAGGTGGTACATGACGGATGCCTTTAAGTGCTTCTGCAAGCTCGGCCGGCATATATTCTTCATCGTGTTTCGCCAACACTTCGTGCGCAAGTACACGGTTCGCACTTAACAACTCGCCTTGGGCGACAATACCTTGGCCTTCACGAAACAGGTCTGGCAGGATACCCGTGAATTCTACAGTCACTGTAGCGGGTCCTTGATCGATTAGGTCAAACGCCACGGTCAAGCCGTCGCCGATGCGCTCAACACTGCCCGGTACCACCAAGCCACCAATGCGCAAGCGCTGGCCAACTTCCGGCTTAACCTGAGCAGCCCCCTTGCCTTCGACAATTTCGGTTGGCGTATAAAACAAATCAATGTTTTGGGACAGCGCATACAGTACCAACGCAGTAGCGCTGGCGAGCGTGAACAGAATAATACTTACTACCGTTAAGCGGCGTTTACGTCTTGGGTTCATAATCTCGACATCTTATTTGCTAAATTGAAATCGGTTTGGGCTGCGCACGTTCAGGCCTAACTTGGTTTAAGCGCCTGGTGCGCTTGGCTTACCGCGTTTGGCACGCGCGGCTTTTATCCGCTCAGCGCGCGCAAATTGCTTCAAAGCTTCGCTTTTAAATATTTTGCGCACATAAAAAGTGTGCCAAGTCAGCACGCCGAAGCAGGCTAAGGTTGCAAGGTAAGCAGACCATACATAGACACCATATGTGCCCATTGCGAAGAAATCAGCCAAACTATCAAACTGTCCCATGCTTCCCTCCTTTTTCGCCCGCCAGGATTTTAATCGCCCAAGGCCGACGCACTTCGTTGATCAGGATAAGGTTGTTTAACCGCATGACGATAAACGCCGAACACACCAGCATAAAGGCAAATACGCAGGTGAGTAACGGCCACAGCATCACGCCAGGCATTGCAGGCGCCTCTAAGCGAGTCACCATTTGGGTAATGGTGGAGGTCTGGTGCAACGTATTCCACCAGTATACCGAGTAGTGGATGATGGGAATATTAATAACCCCGACCAGAGCAAGAATGCCCGCCGCCTTCGCCCCGGTGCGTTGGTCTTCAAAGGCCATGTGTAACACCATGACACCCAAATACAAAAACAATAAAATAAGCTGGGAGGTTAAACGCGCGTCCCATACCCACCAAGTGCCCCACATTGGCTGGCCCCAAATAGCACCGGTAAACAGGGAGATAAATGTCAGCATGGCACCAACTGGCGCTATCGCACTGATAGCCCATTCCGCGGTACGAATTTGCCAAACCAATGCAATTAACGCGGCAATCGCCATACCCACATAAAAGCCCATCGACCAAATCGCAGCCGGCACGTGGATAAAAATAATTCGGTAGCTGTCACCTTGTTGGTAGTCTGCGGGGGCGAAGACTAAGCCCCACACGACACCAACTAACATCAGGGTAAGTCCTGGCCATAGCAACCAAGGTAAGATTTTCTGATTCAAACCAAAGGTTGCTTCTGGTTTTGCATACGGGTGTAACCAACGCCACATATTAATTTACACTCACTTGTAAAGCCGCACGGATTGCCAATGGTGACAGCCCTACCGACAACACTAAAAACGCTGCCATTAAGGCCAAAGGCCCGCCGGCACTCATATTCATACTGGCCGCTTCAATCGCTGCGGTCGCAAAGATTAATAGCGGAATCAATAGCGGTAATAACAACAAACTCAATAGCGCCCCACCGCGGTTCAAGCTCACTGTCAACGCAACGCCAATAGCACCTACAGCACTTAATACGGGCGTGCCCAATAACAGGGTCAATAGCAACACCGGTAGTGCATGCATGGGTAAATTCAGCAGCAATGCCAGTAATGGCGATATCACTAACAACGGCACTGCGGTGGTCACCCAGTGCACAATAATCTTACCCAACACCGCGAGTTCTATTGCACAGGGCAATAGCAGCATATGTTCTAACGCCCCGTCGCGAAAATCATCACGAAACATGCGTTCAAGGCCCAGCATTGCCGATAACAACGCGCTGACCCAAATCACCCCAGGCGCAATTTGGCTCAAAGTACCAGCACTGGGGCCAACCGCCAACGGAAATAAAGTAATCACCACCAGCAAAAAAATAATCGGATTCAGCAGTTCATTGCGATTACGCATCGCGACCTGGAAGTCGCGCCGCACGACTTGCAGCAGAATACGTGTTTGGCTCATAGCGCGTTTGCCTTACCAGTTATATTCAAGTTGGATACGTACCAACGACTGACTCGCCCAATCGAGTGGCTGATGCGAGGTTAAGATAATCGCGCCACCTGCGGCCAAATGCTGGCTAAACCGCTGATGCAGCATCTCAATGCCAGCGACATCCAGCGAAGTAAAGGGTTCATCAAGAATCCATAAACGGCTCGAGCTTACCCACAAACGCGCTAACGCTATGCGTCGCTGCTGCCCAGCTGACAGATTACCTGCTGGAATATCTTCTAACCCCACTAACCCGACTTGCTCAAGTAAATCAAACGGCGGTTGTGCACAAGGTTGACCTTGTACCGCGGCAAAAAAAGCCAAGTTCTCCAGCCCCGTGAGCTCTGGCTTGACCGCCGCTTTATGCCCGATAAACAACAAGTCTTGCAAAAATTCGCTACGTACGTGTTGACTTAGCTCACCCCGATAGCGAATTTCTCCGCTTTGGGGCCGCAATAAACCCGCAATAATCCGTAGTAAACTCGACTTGCCCGCGCCGTTCGGGCCCTCAATCTGATACATCCGGCCGGCTTCAACTTGCAAGTTAAAGTCACTAAACAAGGTGCGCTCACCACGAATTGAGGTGATATGAACGATGTCTAGTAGCGGGGCTTGCTCTGCGGCCCCGGCATGTGCAGAAACCGCCTGATTTGAAGCCAGAGTTGACTGCTTGCTCACGTCGTTTATACCTTGTCGGTCGGGTCGTTAAATGTGGCGGATTTTACCATAAGTTGCACCCAATACGCGACTTTACAGCTACGCGGATCGCAGGCACTATGCCAAGATGATGGAAAAACCAATTGCCACTGCAAGTTTGTTGCAGCAACTTATCCAGCAAGCCAGCCAAGCGTCGCGCCCTCTGGACGCTAAACTAGTGCAAACCGCAGCCTCGCCTGCACCCAATATGGTGGCAACCGACGCCAGTATTCGGCTACCTTTAGCGTTACAACAATTACTGGCGCAGCATGGGCAAATACATACGCTATTGCCGCAATTAAACCTAATGACACAGGGTTCGGCGCACATTGGCCCACAAAGTTCATTCGCCAGCCAAGTATTAAGCGCCGTATTACCGCTACTGCAGGCTCAGTTCGCCAACCTAGGTAGTGACATTAAGCCCACGCAGTTGCAGCAGTGGGTCAGCCAATGGTTTGGCTTTAACCCGATACGCGCGCTGACTCAGCCGGTGGAAGCCAGCCAAGGTTTGAGCCGAGGGTTAGGATTAGCCATTCAATGGTTATTGCTACAACGAGATCCCGCCAGTGTGATAGCACGCCTACTAGGCCAAAGCCTGGGCCTTGCCAACACGGGGGCAACAAGCACACAAACCGCCGCTGTGCTGCCACCTCAATGGGCTGCGTTAGCGCAAACCATGCAAGGTAGCTTGCAGGACATCCGCTTAAGCCAAGTGCATTTAGCGGACACCAGTGCCCAGCAACACAGTGAGTATTTTTTAGTGGTGCCTTATCAAAGTGGTGAGCACACGCGCGAGCTGGAATGGCTGCTTAAACGCGAGGCGCGCAAAGCGCAAAACCAAACCACCGAGCAGTGGCATTTTAGTCTTAAGTTTGACACGCAACGCTACGGTCGCATGCTGGTAAAAGGCACTGTGGAACAGGCTGAAGAGTCGCCTATTCGCGCGCTGCGTTTTTATCTCGATAACCAGCATCCAGAGCCGACTCGCATTGAGTCTTTTCAGCACCATTTGCAGCAACTGACTCAGCGTTTAACCGATGCGGGACTGGCCGGCATTGAGCCAGAAGTGTATTTAGCGCCGGTGCCTGATTCATTGGCACCCAGCCCCAATCAACTAGCGCAACAACATCATGTGACAAGGTCGACATAGCACATGGCTAAACAGGATAAAAAATCGAAAACCGCTGTTGGATTACGTTATGCAAAATTGCACGACGAAACGGCCAAGGGTGCACCTAATGTGGTGGTGAAAGGCTACAACGAGTTGGCGGAAGAGATTATTGCCACGGCCAAAGCACATCATATTTTGGTGCACGAAGACCCTGAGCTAGCTGAATTCCTGCAACGGTTGGAGGTAGGGGATGAAATTCCACCAGCACTTTACGTGTTGGTGGCAGAGATTATTGCTTTCGCAACTTGGCTCGACCTGAAAGCTTAAGCACCGCGCCCCCGTTAAGCGTCATTGCGTCGGTGCAGTGAAATCAGTAGTTCTGCCTCATTACGCGGAATCTCGCATTCCGCCATCAGCTCTTCCACGCTGGCACCCTTTTCCACTAATTTGGCGGCACGCTGATAGAAGCGACTTTCCGGTGTCTGCTCTTCAATCTCTGCTTGGCGTTGCTGTAACGCCTTTTGTGCGCTTTGCAGGCTTTGTTGCAACTCGTGCAGTTGTTGCTGCGACTCCGCAAGGCTTTGTTGGCGCTGCTGCAAGTCGCTAAACTGCTGAGTTAATTCATGCTGGCTTTGTTCTAAGTCAGCAAACTGCTGCAAAATATCCTGGTGGGCTGACGCCAATGGCTTGGTGTATTTTTCGCTTTGCAGCTTGGCCGCTTTGTTGGCCGCTTGCTTCGCCGCACGCGCCGCGGCAGTGGCTGCAGACTGCGCAGCCGAATCAGCCAAAGCTTGCGCAGTCGCGGCAAAATCCTGACGCTGGCGAACTAATGCAATCACTATCACCACAACCCCCGCGAGGGCAGCAATTGCCAAGCTCAAACTTAACCAATGATGAAACATGAGTTGCATGTCGTGCTCCAGCCTTGGACAGTTTATAAGCGAGAAATTTCGTCCCACTCATCGTCGCTCAACAACTTGTTCAAGTCGACTAAGATGAGTAATTCGCCTTCACGGTTGCTAACACCTTGAATAAATTTCGCGCTTTCTTCAGTACCCACATTTGGTGCACTGTCAATTTCTGACGAACGCAGGTAAACCACTTCAGCAACGCTGTCGACCAAAATACCAATCACTTGCTGTTCAGCTTCAATGATCACAATCCGTGAATTGTCGGTGACATCATGCCCAGGCAAGCCAAAGCGCGTACGCGTATCAATCACGGTCACCACATTGCCACGCAAATTGATAATGCCTAACACGTAGTCAGGTGCGCCTGGCACTGGTGCAATTTCAGTGTAACGCAGCACTTCTTGTACCTGCATCACCGCAATGCCATAGGTTTCGTCTTCAAGCTGAAAGGTGACCCACTGTAAAATCTGGTCGTTGCCTTCTTTCGCAGTTTGGTTCTTCAGGCTGCGATTGTCGTGTTTTTCATTTGTCTTTGTCATTGTTGCTCCATCGCATCAGCGGACATTAGCCCTGACTGTTTAAACCCTGTTCGAGCATATCGATCATGGCGTCTACGTCTAAAATTGCGCACATTTTTTCACGCACCACACCCGCTAACCAAGGGCGTTTACCTGCACTATTCTGACGCCATTGTACATCATCCGGTGATAATGTTTGAGTGGTCACCAAGGTTTCACATGCAAGCCCCCAGCGGCTCTCGCCCAACATAATCAAATACTGATAATCAATCGCTTCAGCCATAGCATCATTGTACTTCTCCGGCATCACCCATTGCGCAGTATCCACCACGTTCAGCTTCTCTTCGCGATTGGTCATGATCCCTAAGTACCAAGCCGGTTTACCGAAAATGGTGTTTGGCTCTTTCCATTGGTGAATGCCACCCAAGCTTTTCAATGGTACTGCCAGTTTGAGCCCTGCAACACTAAAAAACAACGCCTGAAAGTTACCCTCTTGGTAATCTTTCATATTACTCACGGGCGGTGGTGGTACCTCGGCCAGTACGGCTGGTTGCTCACGTTGTGCTTGCTCAATTTTCTCTTGTTCAAGCCGTTCTTGTTCAAGCCGTGCTTGTTCGAGCCGTTCTTGTTCGAGCCGTTCTTGCGCCAGGCGTTGAGCTTTGGCAGCCGCTTCCGCCTCGGCACGCGCTTGCTGCTCGCGCTCAAGCTCTGCGGCGCGGGCAAACTCAGCTTCAAGGTCAGCGCTCTGCTTAAGTGCTGCTTGGGCCAGCAGCTTCTCGAGCTGTTGCGTGTCTGGTTCTGCAACGCCAACGCCTAAATTCGGCGCTTTGGCGTCTTTTGCCAGCCGCTGCGGCTGTAAAGTTGTTTCAGCACTGTCCTCTTCAAACAACAATGCGTCTAAATATTCGTGCATGGCACGTTGCTGATCAACCCGGCTCATGGCGTTACCTCACGCACACTCTCACCCTGCGACAATAAACTGGTCAGCAAGCCTTTATAGGCAAATGCACCGCGGCTACCCTTGGCATACATAGAAATCGGCGTTTGTGCCGTGCTGGCGTCACGAAACTTGGTGTCCGTTGGAATCATCCCATTCCAGACTAAGCGCCCATGCTGGCGCCGCAATGCCTGATACGCTTCCAATGACGCTTTCGTACGCTTGTCGTACATCGTGGGGACGATAGTGACATTATGCTTCAGGCCTTTTGAATCCTGCACCATTCGCAACGTACTCATCATGCGGTCCAGACCTTTAAGCGCCAGAAACTCAGTTTGTACCGGCACAATGACGCGATCTGCCGCCGCCAATGCATTAATCATCAACACCCCGAGTATCGGCGGCACATCAATCAGAATATAGTCAAAGTCGCTAGCGACCAGCTTGCGTACGCGGCGCAATAGTAAACCCATGCCGCTTTGTGAACCTAACTTACGGTCTAAGGTTGCCAGCGCCATCGTGGCTGGCAACACGGCTAAATTATCAAACTGAGTCGGGCGAATCGCTTCATCGACCAGTGTTTTGTCAGTGTCTTTACCCGCCATAAACAGGTCATATAAGGTGGCTGCACCATCGTCACCGTCGATATTAAAGTAATAGGTCAGTGACGCGTGAGGGTCGGTATCAATCAGCAATACGCGTTTGCCACGCTCCGCTAGCATGCCACCTAAGCTTACCGTTGTGGTGGTTTTACCTACCCCACCTTTTTGATTGGCAATCGCCCAAACTATCACAGCATGTCCTTTACTTTGGCTATCAAAACTTTCATCTCAACGTCGAAAGCGCCAACGGCGACTGCTACAAGCCTACTCAGCTGTAGCCAACTTCGGCTAAAATCGATGCCGCCATTCTATTCAGTGCAATGTCTTTACTCGAAATACCAGCCGCAGCCACCGCTTGAGGCATACCATAGACCACGCAACTATCGCGATCCTGCGCCCAGATTGTCGCGCCATTATCTTTCAACATTCGGCAGCCTTCACGCCCATCTGCACCCATACCGGTCAAAATCACCCCGAGCACCTGCCCGCCAAACACCTTACTCGCCGAAGCGAAGGTTAAATCGACGCTTGGGCGGTAGGTAATGCGTTCACTATCGTCAGTACGAATACGCAGACGCGCTTGACCACTGCGACCATCGACCAACATTTGAGTGCCGCCCGGGGCTAAATAAGCGACGCCCGGGCGCAGGGTGTCGCCGTCGCTGGCTTCTTTCACCTCGATTTTACACAGCCCATTGAGGCGTTGCGCAAAAGCTTTAGTAAAAGCGGCTGGCATATGTTGCACCAGCAAAATTGGGTAAGGAAAATTCGCTGGCAACTGAGTCAAAATCGTTTGTAACGCCACAGGCCCACCCGTCGAGGTGCCGATTGCGAGCAATTTATAGCGCGTATTTGCCTGAAGACTCGTGCTATCGACTGCTTTATCGACCTCAGCTTTGTCGCCATCGCTTTTACTGCTCTCGGCTCGTGCCGCAACCGTATCGCTGCGGCGAGCTTCACTCGAATCTTGACCACTTAAGCGTGCCGATGGGCTTGCGCTGCGCGTACCCGGCGCCGAATGGCTTGGCTGCGATTGGCCGAATGACGACGTGCGGCGACTTGTGTCAGGACTTGATGTTGCGCGGCTTGTGCCTAGGCCTGCACTCGGGCGCGGCTCAGGTTTGCCCGGCGCTGGTCGCACGCTATCAGTGCTTGCACGCTTACTAATGCGACTGACACGCTTACGTGCCAATTCAATCACACGCTGCTGCAGAACCGACGTCGCCTCATCGCGATTTCGCGCGATATCTTCAAATTTCTTGGGTAAGAAATCCAGCGCACCCGCCTCTAATGCATCCAGCGTCGCACGCGCGCCATCGTGAGTTAGCGAACTAAACATCAAAATGGGCGTCGGACACTGGTCCATAATTTCACGCACCGCGCTGATGCCATCCAACACCGGCATTTCAATGTCCATGGTAATTACATCGGGGCGCAATGCTTTTGCTTGATCCACTGCAGCTTGACCGTCTGCGGCCGTGCCGATCACTTCCATCTCACCGTCAATGGTCAGAATTTCACTCACCCGACGGCGAAAAAAGCTCGAATCATCAACGACTAAAACTCGAACTGTCATAGTATTACCCTAACGCTTCGCATAGCGTTTTAACAAACTTGGCACGTCGAGAATCAACGCGATACCGCCATCACTGGTAATAGTTGCCCCAGCCATACCCGGCGTACCTTGCAATAAACGATCTAGCGGCTTAATCACCACTTCTTCCTGGCCGATCAATCCGTCGACCACAAAGCCCACTTGTTGCGTGCCTAACTGAACGACCACCACGTGACCTTCTGATGGCCGCTTCGACCGGTCCGCGCCACGTTTAAGCCAATGCTCCAGATAGAATAATGGAATCGCTTTATCCCGCACAATCATGGTGCGTTGGCCGTCAACGGTGTTAATTAAATCTAAATCCAAACTAATGATTTCGCTCACTTGCGCCAAAGGTAACGCGAAGGTTTGCTTCGCCACTAGCACCATTAAGGTTGGCAAAATCGCCAGGGTCAGAGGTAACTTAACTTCCAAACGGGTACCGCGACCAAGCTCTGAATCAATTCGCACCGAGCCATTCAACTGATTAATTTTGGTTTTCACCACGTCCATGCCAACACCACGGCCTGAGACGTCAGAAATTTGTTCTTTGGTGGAAAACCCAGCTGCGAATATTAAATTGTAGGCTTCTTCGTTACTCATACGTGCGGCTGAATCTTCGTCTAATACACCGCGCTTAATCGCCAAACGTTTGAGCTTTTCCGCATCCATGCCGGCACCGTCATCAGTGATGCTCAGCAAAATGTGATCGCCTTCCTGTGACGCAGCTAACTTGACATTACCAATGCGCGGTTTACCGGCTTTCTCACGCTCGTCTGGCAATTCTATGCCGTGGTCCACCGCATTACGCACCAAGTGCACGAGTGGGTCCGCTAATGCCTCAACGAGGTTTTTATCCAGGTCAGTGTCTTCACCGGATAATTCTAAATTAATTTCTTTTTTCAATGTGCGCGCAAGGTCACGTACCACGCGCGGGAAGCGACCAAACACTTTCTTAATCGGCTGCATGCGGGTTTTCATCACCGCGCCCTGCAAGTCGCCAGTTACCACATCCAGATTGGCAATGGTTTTGCTGAGCTCTTCCGAATCGATATCCTGTTTGTTATCCAAACTTAGCAAGCGGTTTCGCACCAATACCAGTTCACCGACCATGTTCATGATGTCGTCAAGACGCTTGGTATCAACCCGTACCGTTGTGTCCGCAGCGGCAGCTGGCGCGCTGGCCGCTTTCGCCGCAGGCTTAGCCTCATTCGCAGGTGCTGGCGCTGGCTTTGGAGCACTTGGGCTTGGCTTGTCAGCCGCTTTGGCAGGTGACGCTTTGGCTGCAGCATCGCTACTACTGCTTTGGGCGCCTTTAAAGGAACCTTTGCCATGTAAATCGTCTAGCAATGCCTCAAACTCATCGTCTGAAATTTCATTGCTTTGCTGCGTATTAGCGGCTGGCTTACTACTTGGCGCAGCGGGCTTATCCGCCGGTTTATCTGCCTTTGCCGCTGGCTTGCTGCCCTTACCATGAATTTCATCCAGCAATGCTTCAAACTCATCGTCGGTGATATCATCGTTATTGCTCTTAGGCGATGGTTTGGCGTTACTTTGAGCCCCCTTAGGTGCCTCTGATTGAGGCTTCGCTGCGGGCTTTTTACTGCCATGCAGTTCATCAAGTAAGGCTTCGAATTCGTCGTCAGTTATTTCATCGACCCCGCCGTCACCAGACACTTCAGTGACACTTGAGGCAGAGTCAGACGCTGCAGGTTCGTCCTCGGCGGACTGTGAACTCGTCGATAGCTTTTCCGCCTGCTCAGAACCTTCAGGCTGGGTGAAGTACTCCAAGGCAGCAATTAAGCTGTCTTCGGCAGGAACAGGCTCTTCGCGCGCTTGCACTTGGGCAAACTGAGCGTTGATGGTATCAAGCGCTTGCAGGATCACGTCCATCAGCTCAGAATTCACACTGCGCTGACCATTACGTAAGGTATCAAACACGTTCTCTGCTGCGTGGCTGGTGTGCACCAACTCTGTCAATGACAGAAAGCCTGCGCCCCCTTTCACGGTGTGGAAACCACGAAATATTGCATTCAGCAAATCACGGTTGTCAGGCTCATTCTCAAGCTGAACAAGTTGTTCGGAAAGTTGCTCAAGGATTTCCCCTGCTTCGATTAAGAAGTCCTGTAGAATTTCTTCATCTACATCAAAACTCATGCGCGCGTTGCTCCTAGAATCCTAAACTGGACAGTAAGTCGTCGACCTCATCCTGTCCCTGTACGACGTCTTTGCGTTCTTCAGGGTTTATAATTGGGCCTTCAGCACCAATGGGATCAGATTTTTTCGGCGCTTCACCGTCTTGGCGTCGCTCTGCTCGGGCGCGTTCTTGATCGCCAAAGACTTTGAGCAACTCAATTAAGCTCACTTCCACTTCTTGCACTAATTCGATCACGCGACGGATCACCTGACCGGTTAAGTCTTGGAAGTCTTGGGCCATCAACACTTCAGTCAATAAGCTCTGTAACTGTGACGAGTCACCAGACGCCTGTCGCATAAATGTATCGACCTGATGGCAAAGAGCTTTAAATTCAGTGAGTTCAATGTCCCGACTCATGAGCTTTTCCCACTGGGGCGCAATATCACCCAAGTTGGTATTGAGCTTTTCCGCCAACGGCAAACTTGCCTCAACAGCATCCATCGTGCGATTTGCCGCATCTTCGGTGCGCTGAATGACGTACTGCAGACGATTTTGCGCATCAGGCAGCTCGTCCGCAGTTAATTGTTCAATGCGCGGATCAAGTTGGAAATCATGCAACGAATTGTGCAATTGCCGGGTCAAGCGCCCGACTGAATTAAACAAGCCTTCGTTGGACGCGTCTTTGAGACTTAGAAAAAGTTGGTCAGCCTGGGCTTGTTCACCGGCCTCTAATAACGAGACCAGTTCACGTGCTTGTTCCAGACTGATACTGCCTGTGGTGTGTTGCGCTGAATCCCCCATCGCAACTTAACCCAACCGCTCAAAAACTTTATCTAGCTTCTCTTTCAACGTTGCTGCCGTAAATGGTTTTACAATATATCCATTCACGCCGGCTTGCGCTGCCTCAATGATTTGCTCACGTTTGGCTTCCGCAGTTACCATCAGTACAGGAATATCTTTCAATTCGTCGTCTGCGCGAATCGCACGCAACAAGTCGATGCCCTGCATGCCTGGCATGTTCCAATCCGTTACCACAAAATCAAAGTCACCGCTTTGCAACATAGGTAACGCTGTGGTGCCATCGTCAGCTTCCTCAATGTTGCTAAAGCCTAAATCGCGTAACAAGTTCTTGATAATTCGACGCATCGTGGAGAAATCGTCCACGATTAAAATTTTCATACTTTTGTCCAAAGTACCCTCCACTGAGGCTTTATTATTAAAATCTGGCCACGCTCTGCGTACCCGTCGGAATTCATAGCAATGTCATATCAGCATAAACTAACGCAAACAAGCAGTTAGCCGATCATGACGTCCAGTCCTGCATGCGCGACTTTAATCGCACCATCGCCTGACTGTGAATTTGGCTGACCCGTGATTCACTCACACCTAACACTTCACCAATTTCTTTGAGGTTTAATTCCTCATCGTAATACAGTGACAATACCAGTGCTTCACGCTCTGGCAAAGTGCGGATTGTGCCCGCCAGCGCCTGTTGAAAAGCGTCTTGCTCAATATCATTAAACGGGCCATCAAACGAAGCATCCTGCTTGTCAGACAATAAGGCGTCATCCGTCCCCCCTAAATCTTCGATGCCAATCATACGCCCTGAACGCACATCATTCAAAATATGATGATATTCGTCCAAGTTCATATCTAATTTAGCCGCCACCTCAAGGTCGCGAGCATCACGCCCTGTTTCCGCTTCAACTTCACGAATGGCATCCGCTATCATTCGGCTATTGCGATGCACCGAGCGCGGCGCCCAATCTCCGCGGCGAATTTCATCCAGCATAGCACCACGAATCCGGATGCCAGCAAAGGTTTCGAAGCTCGCGCCTTTGCCATGGTCAAAATTACTTGCGGCTTCCAGCAAACCTATCATTCCGGCCTGAATCAAATCGTCAACCTGAACGCTGGCTGGTAACCGCGCGACCATATGATGCGCGATACGTTTCACCAAATTCGTATGTTGTTCGACAATGCGCGTACGATTGTCGGAAGTGGCCGCATACGCCGCAGCTTTATTCATTGGCTACCCCTTTCATCACCGTTGGCTTTGCCACCAATTTCTCGAGGAAAAATTCCAGGTCGCCACTGGCCTGCGACTGCGAAGGCCAGCGTGCGGCGCGATGCGCGAGTGCTTTAAAAGCCAACGCTGATGGCGAGCGCGGCGCCGCCTCAACAATAAGCTTTTGTTTACGCACACATTTACGCAAATTATCGTCAAAAGGAACAATTGCCGCCAGCTCTAATGCGACATCTAAGAATCGGTCTGTCACTTTAGTTAATTTATTAAACAGCACCTGCCCTTCACGCATACTACGAACCATATTGGCAATCACTTTAAAGCGAAACACCCCGTGTTCGCGGCTCAGCACCTTGACCAGTGCATAGGCATCGGTAATTGAGGTTGGCTCATCGCACACCACCAGCACCACATCTTGGCTGGCACGTGCAAAGCTTAGCACCATATCCGAAATACCTGCTGCAGTATCAATAATTAAAACATCAAAGTCATCTTGTAAAGCACTGAAAGCTCTAATTAAACCTGCGTGTTCCGCGGGCGACAACTCGACCATGCTGCGCGTACCCGAAGTAGCGGGAACAATTTTAATCCCTGCCGGCCCTTCCACCAAAATATCGGCTAATTCACATTGCCCAGCCAACACATGGGCAATATTGCGACGCACCCGTAGCCCGAGCATCACATCCACGTTGGCCAGACCTAAATCAGCATCAAGCACTAACACGCGTTGACCTTGCTGTGCCATCGACACCGCCATATTAAGCGACACATTGGTTTTACCCACGCCGCCTTTACCACCCGTGACAGCAATGACTTTCACCATATGCTGCTTCATCATTTTGCGTAATCCGCTTGCTTGGTCCATGAGATATCCCTCTCCTACCGCGACGTCCGCGCAGAGGCGGCGTAACGTGACTCATCCTGAGTATCCATCGCTGCAGCTTGACGCACGAGTACACGCGAATCCGCAATTTGAATGTCTTCAGGCACCTGTTGACCATCCGTCAGATAGCTAATCGGTAAACTATTGTGAATCGAAGTGCTTAGCACCTCGCCTAAACTTAGGCATTCGTCCAGCTTAGTAAAAATACACCCCGTCAGCGGAATACGCTTAAATTGACGCACGATTTCATTCTGCACCGACGCTTGCGCCGTGGCTGACAACACCAAATATGGACGAATTCGTAACCGCGAATTCTCCATCAAGGTGGCAAGCTGCTCACTGAGTCGAATATCGCGTTGGCTCATGCCCGCAGTATCGATTAACACCAAGCGTCGTTGCCTAAATTGCACCAGCACCGCATTCAGCTCTTCGGCGTCGCGCGCGACTTTAATCGGGCACCCGATGATGCGCGCATACGTTTGTAACTGCTCACTGGCTGCAATTCTAAAGGTATCCGTAGTCACTAACGCGACACTGTCTGGACCATTAATTTGTGCGTAACGGGCCGCCAGTTTAGCTATCGTGGTCGTTTTGCCAACGCCCGTTGGCCCCACAAGGGCCACCACACCACCTTGACTAAGAATATCATTGCGGGTGGTACCAATTTGGCCTTGCAACAAATCCAGGGTTTGGTCCCAGGCCTCGTCGTTGCTCAGCCCTTCAGGGATAAAACAGCTGATTTGATCTGCTACTTCATCGGTAAAACCAAGCTTGGCCAACCGTTTCATCAGCATCGCGCGTGTCGGTTCACGGCGCTCCATATCCTGCCACATCAGGCCAGATACTTGAGTTTCCAGTAACTCACGAATCGCGGACATATCGGATTTCATTGCACTAATGGTGGCGTCTTGCGCACTCAAGCGTTGAGTGAAAACGTCTTTCTCCGGGTCTTGGCGCGGTTCAAATGAAGGCTTACGCGATGGCTCAGCCCCATAGCCAGATTCGGCGTCCTGGCGTGCGGCTGGGCGCTGCATCTTACGTTGCATGTCTTGGTACTGTTCATCTTGCACGCGTTCAGCAGCGCTACGCCCAGCTTGATCACGCTGGCTGTCACGACTTGGCACATCACGCTGTGACGGCACATAATCCTGCTCTGTGTCTTGCTGGCGCTGCAGCAATGCCTGCAATGAATCCGCGATTTGCTGCTCGTCTAACTTAGGTTCACGTTGGGCTGCACGCCCTTGCACAGGTGCGGCACGACCAGACTGACGGGGTTCCACGTCTTGATCAAACGCAGCCATGATTTCCACCCCGCCATTGACGCGCTTGTTGGACATAATCACAGCATCTGGGCCTAACACGTCCTTCACCTCAGCTAAGGCTGAACGCATGTCTTTACCGAAAAAACGTTTGATCTTCACTTTCTATTTCCCCCAATCACTACTGGCCGATGGAGCTGACAATTCGAATTTGTTTATCATCAGGCACTTCTTGATAAGACAACACATGCATACCCGGTATGGTATTGCGCACAAAGCGCGATAGTGTGGTGCGTAAAATTCCCGAAGTTAATAACACCGACGGTTGCCCATTCATTTCCTGACGTTGGTGTGCTTGCTGCAGACCTTGCTGAATTTTCTCTGCCATATTCGGTTCAATGCCTGCGCCCTCGTTGCCAGAAGCTTGCATAGACTGATGCAACATCTGTTCCAGCTCAGGTGCCAAGGTAATGACGGGCAGTTCGTCCATGCCGCCTGCCGCTTCCTGCACAATCAAACGGCGCAAGGCAATACGGGTTGCGGCGGTTAACACATCAGTGTCTTGGCTCTTCGCGCCATATTCCACCAAGGTTTGTGCAATAGTACGAAAATCTCGCACCGGTACACCCTCTGCCAATAAATTCTGTAGCACTTTCACCACAGTGGCGAGATTCAGGGTGTCTGGCACCAACGCCTCGGACAACTTCGGTGTTTGTTTGGCGAGTAAATCAAGCAACTGCTGACCTTCTTCATGGCCTAATAGTTGTGCTGCATTATTCGTCAGAATTTGGCTTAAGTGGGTGGCAATGACAGTCGCAGAATCTACCACGGTGTAGCCCATGGTTTGCGCATGTTCACGCTCTTCAGCTCGAATCCAAACGGCTTCCAGGCCAAACGCAGGGTCCTGAGTTTTCTCACCTTTTAGTTCACCAAACACTTGCCCCGGGTTAATCGCCATCTCCCATTCAGGGCGAATATCCGCAGCCCCGAACGTCACCCCCATTAAGGTAATGCGATATTGGTTTGGTCCTAAATCCAGGTTGTCACGAATATGCACGGCGGGGACCAGGAAACCCAGTTCTTGAGATAACTTCTTGCGCACACCTTTAATTCGCGCCAACAGTTCGCCCCCTTGGGTTTTATCCACCATTGGAATCAAGCGGTAGCCCACTTCAAGGCCAATCGTGTCGACTTGGTGTACATCGTCCCAGCCAATTTCCTTTTGTGCTGGCTCAAGGGCCTTAGCCTGCGCACTTTGCTCCGCTTTCACCACGCTGGTGGTGGCTTCGGCCTTAATTGTTTTGATGCGCAAGTACGCCATCACAGCCAGCACCAGGGCCATGCTGAGAAACGCAAAGTGCGGCATGCCTGGCACAATACCCATGATAAACAAGATGCCCGCGGCAATAATCAGAATGCGCGGGTTGGACACCAGCTGCAGGTTCATTTGCTCACTGAGTTCTTTTTCATCGTTCTCGCGGGTGATGACAATCGCGGTAGCTACCGACAATAATAAAGCGGGAATTTGGGCTGCAAGGCCGTCACCAATACTCAGTAAGGTATATACTTCAACGGCTTGGCCAAAGCTTAAGTTATGCTGCACCATACCAATGATAAAGCCACCAATCAGGTTGATCAGTAAGATCAAAATACCTGCAATGGCGTCACCTTTCACAAATTTACTCGCACCATCCATCGAACCGTAAAAGTCCGCTTCGCGAGTGACGTCTTTGCGGCGTGTTTTAGCTTCTTCCTGGCTAATCAACCCTGAGTTCAAATCGGCGTCAATTGCCATTTGCTTGCCCGGCATCGCATCAAGAGTAAAGCGTGCGGTCACCTCTGAAATACGCCCGGCACCTTTGGTAATAACCACAAAGTTAATAATGATAAGAATTGCGAATACCACCAAACCAACGGTGTAGTTGCCGCCAATTACCACGCTACCGAATGCTTCAATTACGTTACCCGCAGCGTCAGGGCCCTCATGACCATTGAGTAATACAACGCGCGTGGACGCAATGTTAAGGCCCAAACGAAGTAAAGTAGCTACCAGCAAAATAGTCGGGAACGCAGCGAATTCGAGTGGGCGCTTGGTGTATACGGCAACCAGCAAAACAATCATCGACAAGGTGATGTTAAATGAGAACAGGGTGTCCAACAGGAATGGCGGCATCGGTAAGATGACCATCGCCAAGACCGCCAAAACGAATAGCGGTGTGCCTACCCCTTTGATGTGTTGCGAATTGTTTTGATAAAAATTCTTGAGCGCGCCGAACTGCTGCATCTAACTTAAGGTCCTTAAAAACTGCCAAAGCTGACGTTCCCCCTTGCTTGATACTCTGTGTAAAGGAAGTGTCAAGAAAGCGTCAGCCCACGCGATAACCTTAAGTTATTCAATAATTAGGCCAGCTTGGCTAACCCTTGTCCAGCTCGCATGGTAAATGCTGGAATCGCCTTTGATACTTGGGCTCAGGGCGAGCATGCTGAGCCTGTTGCAGAGTTTGTTGGTAGTTCTCCGCCGCAATTAAACTGGCATGCCATTGCAAGAAAAGCGTAAAAACTGCCAAACTTCCGACACTCATAACCAAAGTTGCAGCACTGAGCTCAAGTAAGCTAAAGCCCTTTGCTCGGCGATGTATATTTGCTGCCCTACATGTCGTCTCTACACGTCGTTTTATCATGCTAGTTGTCCTTCAGACTTGGCGGTAATGGCTTGATGGGCTCTATCGGCGGCCCACCGGTTGTCAGATCAAAGTAATAGCTACGGAATAGCGGTGCGTGCCAGTATGGTGGCGAGCAGCTTTCTGGCACCACCAAGGTGCGTTGACGTATCAAACTGTTCCGGCGGTCCGTTACCCGTATTTGATAGCATCGGCTGGCAGTATCAAACCCGTGCGAGCAATCAATCCCTTCAACGTCACCGTCTAAGTCAAGAGCGCCATGCGAGGTGCCAAATGGCGCAGTAAACACATTGTCTGCAAGGCCACTAAACACTGCTTCAATATCTTGCTGACGCTGCATGCCCTGCTGTTGTAATTGCAATTGTTGCGCCTGCATCACCGTTTGCTGGGTATGGGTTGCTACCATCGCCAATGAAATGCCTAGCAATACTAGAATAGTCAGCAATAGTGCTGCACCTTGCTGCTGGTATCGGCACCGGCAGGAATATGGGGGATGTGTGTCACTATAAAACAATGATGCCGCCTTGGTCATTTGGGAGCACACCGTTAAAGCGATATTGCCATAGCATCAAGCGCTCACCCGCGTATGCCTCAATATTAAGCTGAGTTCGGAAATCCGCCTGCACCAGCCACTGAGTCACGTAAAACGTATCTGCATCAGTCAGTGCCACCCAACCATTTTGATGACATAAGCGTGAGCCACCGCGCCATTGCATTTGACCTTGTCGTAAGCGCACGCCGCCAGTCTCGCTATACAGCAAACACTGCTCGGCGTCATTCCAATGCCAATCCCAGTCGCCTTGATCGCGGGCTCGTTCGAGCTCTTGGCTCAACCAGATCCCAAACTGATATAGACCTTGCTCTGCCCTTAATTGCTGGCTTTGTTTATCGAGGTCAACAAAATGGCGGCTAACCAATGCGGTCCACCCCACCACCAAAGCACTTGAGACCCCCATCACTAAGACGAGCTCTAGTAAGCTCAGCCCACGTTGACGCCCTAGCATGCTGGGATCTTGATATGCGCAAAACTGGCACATACCCGCGCGCGCCCCAAGGTGCTATTAAAGATATGAATGGCTGGCTCGCCACTACTGGCACGGGCAATTTGTATTTGCCCAGCACTTAACGGCGAGAAACCGCGACCTGCAGAGTACTCGAACACCGCCTTGGTGCGATTTCCAAGCATGAATAGCCAAGGGCTTGGCAGGTGTCCGAATGCGAGCGCACATGAATCGTCGTCTGCGTCGGTGTAGCGTGCGCACCATGTTTGCTGACTAAACTCAATCAGGGTGCCGCGCTCTTCCACTATCGCATGCTGGCGCACATTCTGAATCACCACATGCAAGGTAGCGACGAGACGGCTGACAAGTAATTGATTCCAGCTTTGGCTTAAGCGCGGCAGTGCTTGGGCACTCAGTATGCTGATCAATAGGGTCACCACAATGACCTCAGGCAAGGTAAAGCCGCGCGCTTTTCGCCATAGTGATTGACTTGAAAATTGACTTGGAAAATGACCTGAACGTTGTCCCATAGCAGCCTCCTTGCTGAGCTATGTTGAGCTATCTTGAGCTATGCTGCCTATGTCGAATGAAACAATGACATACAGCAGTCATCACAAGTATGCGCGTTAGGTACAAAAAAGCCCGCTAATGCGGGCTTAAATCATTCATTTGAAGCGATAGCTGACAACATGAAAGTCACGACACTTGGGTGACACGTAATTCTGGAGGAATTGAAAAGGTCACGTTCTCTTCGCGACCACTACGTTCTTCCACCTGATGGCCACCCCAACTACTTAATTGGCTAACCACATTTTGCACCAGAATATCAGGGGCAGACGCGCCAGCAGTGACACCAACAGTCTGAACGCCTTCAAACCAAGCTGACTGCATACAACTAGCGTCATCGATCAAATACGCAGGCGTCCCCATTTTTTCCGCTAACTCTCGTAAGCGATTTGAATTCGAGCTATTACGCGCGCCAACTACCAACATCACGTCTACTTCATCCGCCATTTCCCGCACCGCATCTTGACGGTTCTGGGTTGCGTAACAAATATCATCTTTGCGCGGCCCGTGAATCGCGGGGAAGCGCGTACGCAAGGCATCAATGACATCCGCGGTATCATCTACCGACAAAGTGGTTTGGCTCATGTAATGCAGGTTGTTCTCATCTTTCACCTGCAAGGTCGCTACATCGCCCACCGACTCCACCAGGTAAATGCCACCGTCTTGGTTCAAGTACTGGCCCATGGTGCCTTCAACTTCAGGGTGGCCCGCATGCCCAATAAGCACGCATTCATGACCACGACGGCTTGCGCGCGTCACTTCCATATGCACTTTGGTAACCAGCGGGCATGTTGCATCAAATACTTTTAAACCCCGGTCTGTTGCAGCTTGGCGCACCGCTTTTGACACCCCATGGGCAGAGAAAATCACAATGCTGTCGTCAGGGACTTGATCAAGCTCTTCAACAAACATCGCGCCGCGTTCTCGTAATCCATCAACCACATATTTATTATGTACAACTTCATGACGCACATAGATCGGTGGCGAGAACATCGCGAGTGCTTGCTCTACAATAGTAATGGCGCGGTCGACCCCAGCGCAGAATCCGCGTGGGTTAGCGAGTATGATTTTCATGCATCCTCCACACTTAAAATTTCGACTGCAAACACGATACGCTGGCCTGCCAATGGGTGGTTAAAATCGATGGTTACTTGATTACCCTCAATCTTGCGCACAATACCCGGCACTTCACGGCCATCCGGCTGGGTGAACGCGATAATCGCGCCCACTTCAGCGGGCGTATCGCTGCTAAATTTGGTTAAGTCAACCTGGTAGATGTTCTCAGCAATCGGCTGGCCAAAGGCCTCTTCAGGCTCCAGAGTAAATTCGCGCTCATCACCGGCTTTTAAGCCCAATAAGTGCTTTTCAAAGTTGGCAGTTAAATTACCATCGCCCATTTGAAACCGGGCTGGCTTGCCGTGCACTTTGGAGCTATCTGCGGCACTGCCATCCTCTAACTTAATCGAGAAATGCATCACCACGCGGCTATTACTTGAAATGACTGCTAATTCACTCATACATCTACCTGTTTTGCACCATTGCCCTAAGGCTTTTTGAAGCTGTCCCAAATCATTAACCCAGCGCCAATAACAATCGCACTATCCGCGACGTTGAAGGCTGGCCAATGATGGGTGTTACTACCAATGGTGACATAAAAATCTAAAAAATCGACCACAAAGCCGTGTTGTAAGCGGTCCAGCACATTGCCAAGGGCACCGCCGATCACCAAAGCAAACGACCAGTTTAAACGCCATTGATGCAGGCCCTGACGGCGCATCCAAAACGCCAACAGCGACGAAATCACAATCGCTAATACGGTGAAAAACCAGCGTTGCCAACCTCCAGCGTCACCTAAAAAGCTGAAGGCAGCACCGAAATTACGCGCATACACAATGTCAAAAAACGGCAATACATTGATTCGTTCATACAATGACATTGTCATTAAAATCGTTTGCTTGGTGATTTGGTCGAGCAAAATCACCAGCACTGGCACCCACCACAGGTGCCAGCCACTGTCTTGCCAGCGCGCAGGTTTTGCGGCGCTTGGCTGAACTGCTTGAGTCATTGGTGCCGCTCCTTAGGCAAACTGACGCACTTCACCGTCACCATCCACATTGGTGACACAACGACCACAAAGCTCAGGGTGTTCAGCAATGGTGCCTACTTCTTCACGCTGATGCCAGCAACGCGCGCACTTGGTATGCGCACACTTATTGACTACCACTTTTAGCCCTGATAACTCAGTCTTCACTGCCTCGCTTGGCGCTTGTTCAAGCACCTGAATGTCCGCATGGGAAGTCAGTAACACAAAGCGCAGTTCGTCTTTGAGTTTTGCCAATACGTCATACAGCTCACTATCCACATACAGCATCACGTCAGCTTGCAACGAACCACCAATGCGCTCGTCGCGGCGTGCCTGCTCAAGGGCGCGGTTCACTTCACCACGCACCGCCACAAGACGCTGCCAATCTGCGTCACTAAGCTTTGCTTGGCCGTCCTGCTGTGGCCATGCCTGATACCATTCAGCCGTAAATACATAGCGTTCCCGCTCAGCCACGGCTGGCATCAAGTCCCAGATTTCCTGGGCAGTAAAGCTGGTGACCGGCGCCATCCAACGCACTAACGCTTCAACAATGTGCCACAACGCAGTCTGACACGAACGTTGCGCGACACTGTCTTTCTTCGCGGTGTACTGGCGATCTTTAATAATGTCGAGATAGAAGCTGCCCAGTTCAATCGAGCAAAAGTGCATCAGCTTTTGGGTTACGCTTAAAAACTGATAGTTGTCGTAGGCATCAATGATCTCACTTTGCAGTGCTTGCGCGCGGCCGACAATCCAGCGGTCTAACTCAACCATATCGGCACTCTCAACCGCATGCTTGGCCGGTTCGAAGCCTTTTAAGTTAGATAACAAGAAGCGCGCGGTATTACGAATACGACGATACGCATCGGCTGAGCGCTTTAAGATTTCATCCGACACTGTCATTTCAGCGGTGTAATCCGTCGATGCCACCCATAGACGTAAAATATCGCCACCTAGCTTGTTCATCACCTCTTGCGGCGACACCACATTTCCCAGTGACTTCGACATTTTGCGGCCATCTTGATCGACAGTAAAACCGTGGGTCAGCACGTGCTTATAAGGTGCCTTACCTTTGGTCGCGACACCCGTCATCAACGACGACTGGAACCAACCGCGGTGTTGGTCAGAGCCTTCCAAATACAAATCTGCAGGCCAAGCCAAATGCTCGTCTTGATCAAGCACGCAGTAATGGGTCACACCAGAATCAAACCACACGTCCATGGTATCAGTCAGCTTGCGATAGTCAGCAGCTTCATCACCCATAAGCTCGGCTGCATCTAAATCAAACCATGCCTGAATACCTTCTTGCTCGATGCGTAGCGCGACTTGCTCAAGTAACTCCAGCGTGCGCGGATGCAAGGCTTCGGTGTCACGATGGACAAACAATGTCAGTGGCGCGCCCCAGGTACGTTGGCGTGAAATACACCAATCTGGACGGCCTTCCACCATGCTGGTGATACGGTTTTCGCCCCACTCTGGCACCCAGCGCACTTGTTTAATTTGTTCCAGCGCGTCTTGGCGCAAGTTCTTGTTGTCCATGCTGATGAACCACTGTGGGGTCGCACGGAAGATAATCGGCGTCTTGTGGCGCCAGCAATGCGGGTAGCTATGCAAATAGGCTTCATGGTGCGCCAAATTACCCGCTTGCAGCAAGGCTTCAGTAATGACGTCGTTGGCTTTAAACACGTGCTGACCAGCAAACATCGGCGTGTCATCTTTATAGACGCCACGGTCATTGACTGGGTTATACACCTCTAGACCATATTCCTGGCCGACTAAAAAGTCGTCCACACCATGGCCTGGTGCGGTGTGCACACAGCCGGTCCCTGAATCGGTGGTGACGTGAGTGCCAAGAATGACCGGCACCTGACGTTCGAATAACGGGTGGTGCAAAGCGAGATTCTCAAGCGCGGCGCCGTTACAGAAGCCCAGCTTGTGATACTTAGTAATCCCAAATCTGTCCATCACGTCACTGACTAAGTCAGAGGCGACAATTAAGCGCTCAACCGGCTTATCAGCGTTACCCGCTTCGACCTGAACCAAAGCGTATTCAAGATCCGCCGCAACTGTGACCGCTTGCGACGCCGGAATTGTCCATGGTGTTGTGGTCCAAATCACCACGCTGATCTTGCCTTCACCCGCGTGATCCACCGGGTGCTCAAACGCATCAACGAATGCTTGGGTATCCACTACTGGGTACTTGACGTCGATCGCTGGTGACGTCTTGTCTTTGTATTCTACTTCAGCTTCCGCCAACGCAGAGCCACAGTCGGTACACCAGTGCACCGGCTTGAAGCCTTGCTGCAGGTGGCCGCGTTCGATAATTTTACCAATCGCGCGAATCGTGTTGGCTTCTTGTTTGAAGGCCATCGTCATGTAGGGCTTGTCCCACTGACCTAACACGCCCAAGCGTTTAAAGTCCTCACGCTGGGCCTCAATTTGGCTCAATGCAAATTCACGGCATTTTTCACGGAATCCCGCGTCCGTCAACTTAACCCCAGGCTTGCCGTATTTTTTCTCAACCACAAGCTCAATCGGCAAACCATGACAGTCCCAGCCAGGCACGTAAGGTGAATCAAAACCACTTAAGGTTTTTGATTTCACGACCATGTCTTTCAAAATTTTGTTCACGGCGTGGCCGATATGAATCTGACCATTGGCGTACGGAGGGCCGTCGTGCAAAATGAATTTGTCACGACCTGCACGGGCTTTACGGATTTCGCCATACAAATCATCGGCGTACCACTGTTCAAGCATTTTCGGTTCGCGTTGCGCAAGGTTACCGCGCATTGGAAACGGCGTATCAGGTAAGTTTAACGTGTGCTTGTAATCGCTCATGCTGTTGTCCGTCGCTCTATGTCAGTTATATCTGGATCAAATAAATATAAGGGCGGTGCACTAATTTTGGCTCGCGTATGCCTGTGCTTGCATAACATCGGCCTTAATTTGCTGTTGCAGCGCCTCTAATGAATCAAACTTTATCTCGTCGCGAATTTTGTGCAGGGGGGTCACTTGCATCTGCTGGCCATATAAATCGCCGCTGAAATTAAATAAATGGGTTTCTAACTGCACCCCAAGTCCATTCACCGTGGGTCGCCGTCCAATATTCGCTACCCCTTGATAGCGCTTACCAGCCACTTCAGCCTGCACCCCGAAGACCCCTTGTAAAGGCGAGCGCAGCCGTTTTAGCGCGACATTCGCAGTTGGAAAGCCTATCGTGCGACCTTTTTTGGCGCCGTGCGCCACCCGGCCAGACAACGTAAATTCGCGTCCGAGCATGTCTTTGGCCAAGCCAAACTGGCCTTCGGCCAGCGCATCGCGAATCAGTGTGGATGATACCCGCTGGGCTTCCTGACGGTAGCTTTGGGTATCAACGACAGCAAACCCATAACGCGCACCGGCTTGTTGCAGAAATTCAAAATCGCCAGCACGGTCTTTACCGAAGCGAAAATCATCCCCCACCACCAAAAGCTTCACGCCCAATTTAGCCACCAGCACATCACGCACAAAATCTTCCGGTAACTGGCTGGCAAATTTGGCATTGAACGGTGTACAAAGCATACGCTGAATATTCTGCTCAGCCAGCAATGCATGCTTTTCGCGCCACGTGGTTAAGCGCGCTGGTGCAAGCTCAGGGCGAAAAAACTCTAACGGTTGTGGCTCAAAGGTCATCACCACTGCTGGCAGCTGTAATTCCTGCGCGCGCGCACGCACCCGCTGCAATACTGCCTGGTGACCTAAATGCACGCCGTCAAAGTTGCCAATGGTTAAAACACAGTGGCGGTGTGCCGGCGCAATATTATGTAATCCGCGAATCAGTTCCATAAGCGCACGAGTATAACGCAAAGCGCTACTAGGTTTCATCCACTAATACATGCAGTATCACGGGATTAAGCACAGGAAATTACGTCGCGCGCTAGCATCGCGTAATTAATGGCGCTTACTAATGGCGCTTACTAATGGCGCTTACTAGTGACGTAAGTGCCGCGGCCTGCCACCGAGTACCAAGTAAGTAACCCCATACACAGCCCCACCGCCAAGAATCAAACCAGCCAACCAAGCGCTTCGGGTGGCATTACCCACCGCTAACCATTGACTGATATCAGGCGACGCCCAAACTAATGCACCTACCATCGCCAGTGTCGCACCACCAATGCGGGCAAAGAACAACCAAGTCTTCGCTGGCAGCTCAAGCACGCCCTCACGGTGCAACACCCAACCAAGTAGCAATGCATTCACACTACCCGATAAAGCGGTCGCTAGCGCCAGCCCAACGTAACCAAAGGGAATGGCGAGAACCACGTTAAACACCATATTGGTGACCATCGCAATAATGCCGTACTTCACCGGCCGCTTCGTGTCCTGACGCGAGAAAAACGCCGTGGCAAGAACCTTCACCAACATAAAGCTCAACAGCCCACTGGCATACGCCATTAAACTATAAGACGCCATGCGCGCGTCGTCAGGGCTAAATTCACCACGCATAAACAACACCATGAGCATCGGTTGCGCCAGCACAAACAAACCCGCCATCGCCGGCAAGCCTAACGCACTGACAGCGCGCACGCCCCAGTCTAAGGTGGCGCGAAAATGCTGCAGAGATTGGTCGACGTGGCGTGCCGATAACGCAGGCAATATCACCGTCGCTATCGCGATACCAAATAAGCCCAAGGGAAATTCCAGCAACCGATCGGCGTAATACAGCCAACTTATCGAACCCGTCATTAAAAATGAGGCGATTAAAGTGTCAAACAACAAGTTAATTTGGCTCACCGAGACGCCAAATATTGCCGGCAACATCAAAATGCGAATGCGTTTGACCCCAGGGTCATTCCAGCCCCAACGCGGACGCACCAGGAAGCCTGCGCGCTTTAAGAATGGGATTTGAAATACAAACTGTGCAAAGCCGCCAACAAATACGCCGATTGCCAAGCCAATTTCAGGCTGGGCTAACTGGGGCGCTAACCACAGCGCAGCGGCAATAATCGCGATGTTTAGAAAGACCGGGGTGAACGCCGCCACCGCAAAGCGGCCAATGGTATTTAAAATGGCCCCCGCCAATGCGGTAAATGTAATGAACCATAAGTAAGGAAAGGTGATTTTAAGCAGTAAACTCGCCAGCTCGAATTTTTCAGCATTTGGGCCACCCTGCCAGTAGTCCAAAAACCACCCAAACCCAAAAATCGCTGCCACCACCGGCGAGCCAATCACCGCCAACAAGGTCACCACCGTAATAATAGTGCCTAAGGTACCTGCCACCCGCGCAATCAATAAGCGCGTTTCGTCCATACTTTTGCCGCGATGATATTCAGTCAGGACTGGCACAAACGCTTGCGCGAAAGCGCCTTCTGCAAATAAACGGCGCAGAAAATTAGGAATTTTATTGGCAAAGAAGAAAACGTCGGCCGCTTGGCCCGCGCCCATTAAAGCCGCAATCACAATGTCACGTATTAAGCCGAGCACACGCGAAATAAACGTCATTGCACTGACGACTAAACCAGATCTCAGTAAGCGCGGTGCGGCTGCTTTTGGTGTCGCTGGTTTGGCATTCCCGGCACCAGCGTTCGGTTGCTTACCGGCGTTGTCTACATTGTCGCTCAAAGGGGCGTCCTGCTGTTATTATTTGTTCATGAGCCGCCGCATCGTATTGCGTTGTGCGGTGTAACCCTATGCAAGCTGCCTATAGTAGCTGCATGTGTTGCCAAGGCATAGCTTTAGCGCGTAAATGATATACAAATAACTGTTGCGGTTCATGCCTTGCGTGGGTAGAATATGCGCACAAAATTTATCAACGTAATTGACTTTTGCGCCCGTCTTCGGATATAGTCCGCGGCCTTTAATGATGACGTTACATGCATTGCATCTAACTTCTTGTCAGTTAATGCCGTCTTTTATGAATAAAGGCACAAACGTCACACCATCTACAGAATTTAGGAGTTTACCTTGGCTAACATCAAGTCTGCTAAGAAACGTGCGGTTCAAGCCGAGAAAAGCCGTCAGCACAACGCAAGCCGTCGCTCAATGATGCGCACGTATTTAAAGAAAGTTAACGCAGCTATCGTTGCGGGCGACAAAGACAAAGCATCTACTGCTTATGCTGAATTGACGCCTATCCTTGACCGTTACGCGGCCAAAGGTCTGATTCACAAAAACAAAGCTGCTCGTCACAAGAGCCGTTTGAACGCACAAATTAAAGCATTAGCTGCTTAATTACGCGCTTGAATCAGAAAAAACCGGCTGTTGCCGGTTTTTTTGTGTCTGGAATTTGACCTCAAGCATCATGCCCTGCTGGGATTGTCTGCCTAAAGCAGCCCCTCTTCGGTAGCCCAGTTACGTAGCGCGCGCTCTTGCGCTCCACTGACCAACTTTCGCCACATTGCCAGCTTACCAATTGAACTTAGATACTGAATGCCGGCTCTGACCGCCTCGTCGTCGGCACGATCCATAGTCGCTTGATCAAAGTCCGCTTGTTCGTCACCATTCAAGTAGCGCTCAACCAGTAACTGCATCAACTCTAACTCGTTGAGTAAATCTTGCTGGCCTGGCACTTTGGCGTACTTAGCACCGTCGGCTAAGTCAGCAGGAATCTCGTCACCTTCATTAAGTTCGATATTATCGATATGAATGTCACCATTGCTGCGATCGACATAGGCGTTGACCTCAAGACCCGTGCCTTTCGCACTGACCAACATATACGCCAATTCCAATTCTGAATACGTCATGTTTCTCTCAACTTAGTTAAAGTTGTCGAAGAAGCCTTGTAAATCATCCTCATCGGCATCAAAACTGTCGTTCAAGGTATCATGTAAGTCGCTAAACACCCGTTGCGTCATCAGCTGGACTATCATCGCGTAATCGCTATTGGCCATTGACTGATATTGCTCAGGCAAACGCTGATCTTGTGCCAGCGCCTGCAAAAATTCCTGCAGCTCAGCAAAAGAATCAAAGGCTTCGGCTTGGGCACGCTCATCCGCTTGCCATAATTCTAAGCCGAGCAAATAGCCCCGTGCCCACGGCTGCATGCTTTGCATATGGCTGACACCGGTTGCGTACGCACCTTCAAAGTGCGGATCAGCCTCACCCACGGTCATCGCATCTTTGATTTGCGCATAGTAAGTAGTGATTTTCTCTAAACACTGATCGCGCGACTCATCACTGTCGAGCGCATGCAATAAGCAGGCAGATAACTGCTCCACCCATAATGAACGGGCTACAGGCACTGGGCTGGTCGCGAGCGCATGTAAAAAGCCATCCAGCTCACCCAAGTGACTTAACGGTAAATCCTGCTCGGCTTGGGCTGAGTCGCGACTGGTTAAGCGCTGCTTAATCAACTCATCGATGTCATGGCGCACCTCATCCAGCTCTTTAGTGACCATGAAGAGCTCAAGACCTTGCTCAAATGCAGTGCTGGGAACATGCATCGCTGCGTGCACAGCCTCTGCCGTTGTATACGTTGGGTGTTGCACGTTGCCGCTGGCAAATACCTTATCAATCGCTGGCATCAGCTCGTCCGCATGTAAATTCACGCAGGTATCGACCAACTCAGCATTCACTTTGGCGGGGTTGTTCTCAGCATCTTGTAGGCGCGCACCCAGCACCGCGACGATGCGACCGTAATATTCAGGGTGCAAGTTGACGTGGCAATGCAGCAGTTGTGCCGCCTGCAGACGTCGCTGAGGGGATAAGCTATGGTCTTGAATTAGACCATCCAGTTCGCCAATCACGTTGGCATCAAAGAACGGCACGCCATGGTTCAATACATAGTCATGCATCGACACCAATAAAGATTCATCCGCATAACGCAGCGCTTGAGCGATAATTTGCGCATCATGGGTGGCAATCACCGCTTTAAAAGCTTGCTTAGCCAGGTTGCGCTGTTCAACCACCCAAGGTGCCTGCAACAGCTCAAGCGCCGGGCCCAACTCACTAACCTGTAACTCAACCACTGGCGCCTCTGCGCTGGTGCCCGCACGTTTAATTTTATCTGCCAACTGCTCTGCTAGCTGTTGTGCGCTTTGCGCCATGCTGTTATCCCCGAGGTGTTGCGTGCAAAGTCCACATACCAGGACCTGTTAAGTTTTATAAGTGTATCACTTTAAACAAATTTACGTGGCTATTATAAAACGCATAGGGCATGCCTTGGCAAGTCTATCGCGCCGCTATGACGATTGACTGTCAACCATGAAAGTCATAACGCGCGGGGCGTTGCCACGGCTGTAACACAGCGCGGCAATGATCCTGAAGCTGGCGTTTAAACGCTTTTCGTTCTGCCACCGTGCGATGCTGTGGCGCCAGTATATCAACACGAATCAGCTCACCCAACACAGGGTTGGGCATCGAGCCCGCTTGCACGTCAACCACACCAGGCACTGCCAACAGCGCGTGCTCAACTTGCTGTACAAATACATCACGACCGCCAACATTGACCTTGTGACTGTGTTCGCCAACAATCATCACGCGGCCATCACTATTTCGCTCCACCACATAATCGGTTTGGATCCGCGCCCCACTCTCGCCAAGCTCAATCCACAAGCTATCGTCTACGACGTTAAGTTTCACCGGCGCGTCGCTTACTTGCAGCAAGTGTGCAGGAAAACCCGGTTCACCGTCACGCACTAACCAGCTATAGCCAGCACCTGTGTGTGAAAATGCATGGGCCACATGCACGCCACTAAAACTATATTGAATACGTTGCAGTGTGCTTGCATCCGCCATAGCGCTGTTGACGATAGCAAGTTGCAACGGTAAGCGCAGCGGCTCGTTCGATGCCAGCAAGCTACGCCATAGACGCGGCGGTGCTGCAATCGCGGTCACGCCAGCGTGGGCAAACATCTGAGCCAAAGCCGTAAGGTTATCTGCTTGGGCCAACACAATATCTTCGCCATGCTTAAGTGCCCGCAACCACACCATTAAGCCCGCAAGCTGCGCAGGCTCTTGCAGCACGCCCCAACGCAGCGGTTTGTCGCGGTTGCCACTCGCCACCAATGGGTTGTTGCATAGCTCGGCCAGGGTAAAGCTCACCAATTGGCCTTGCTCGTCACGCAGCGACCACCCGGTTTGCACCGGCATGGGGTTGGCCGACCACGGCTCTAACTCGCGTAGTGCGCCACGCTCATTAATGTGAAAATGGCAGCCTGACGGCGGGTTGACGTCCACCGGCAATACAATCAACTCTTCCACTAAGCCATCCAGTGCCACCAAGGTTGTAAGCACATCACTACTCGCTGTCATGGTCAACGCCACGCGTGCGCCCGCCAATTGGCTTAGCTGTTGACGCAGACTTGAGGCTTGTTTAGCCACCGCACGGAAGGTTTGCGTGCTGTTGACGTTGGTGGCGTAGCTGTGAACGCGGGGCTGCGCTTTGTCATTAAACTGGGCTAGATAAGCTTGTAAGGTACTCATTGAATGGCCGTTACCTCTCGATTACCCTGCATCTGCTGCAAGCATCTTATTGGCTTTTAGCGAGCTATTTTCAAAGTGATAAGGCTCAGCCTGTAAATCGGCTATCGCGTTACGGTAAAATTGCTGCCAATGCTTAAATGCGATGAGAAACGCTTGCTCGAAAGCCTCCTGAGCCGTGACCTCATGGGTTTCATAGTACCTTGTAGCATAAGCCAGTGCTTGCGCTTCAAAAAACTTAGAACTTCGAGCAAACAACGCGATTAACCACTGCGCAGGGTCTGCCTCGGCGTGAACAAGTAGTTGCCGAAACGCTTTAAAGTAATCAAAGACACCCAGCTCAAGACGCTCCACCTGTGCCTCTAAACGTTGCATCTGGCTCGCCAAATAATCCACCAGCTCAACCAGATGCGCTGCAGAATACAACTCGCCTTGTGGCTGAGTTGGTGCAAAGCCTTTACCAAAGCGAGTTTTAAACCTACCTTTATCGATCTGCTTTACGGCTAATTGAAACTCGTTGTCGTCGCGCCAAGTAGTGCCTGGAATGTGCGCGCCACGGCTTAAGTTAACCGCTTTGATTGCCGGAAAACGCTTAAATATTTGCGCCAATGCATCAAGAGCAAATATAAATTCCCCCTTAGAAGTCATTTGCGAACCATCAAAACCTTCCACCAACATATGCTCGGCAACTTTAGACTTCTCCGCAAAACCATGCAGTAACTTCAAATTCACGTCGTCATAATAGGAATTACTAGCGTGGTGGGCGCCGTCTTCGCGGGCCGCTAAATCGACTCCACAGAAAATCAAGTTCTGGTAGCCTGCTTCGGCAAAAACACATGCTGCAAGGTTCACACAAGTCGGCGCCCCGTCCAGGGTTTCTATCAGCCCTTCTGGTAACGCTTGTTGCAGTTTCAGTAAGTTAGTTACCTCTAAGCCTTTACGAGCAATTAGATGCGCTTGGCCAAATTGCGCAATCAAATCAGGGTGCGCGGAAATAGTTGCCAATAAATCTATCTGTTTAAGCACGTCAGTGGGCATGCTTTGCTTCATTTCCGCAACCACTTTGACAATTTCAATTTCACTATGAAAATCAGGTACTAAGCCTGCTTTGTATAATGTGTAAATGCTCGTACCACAGGACACTACGATAGCCTGGTCAGCATGTGCTTTCAGCCACGCCATATTTTGGTCGAGCGATGGCCCGTTACCAACTAAAATAATTGGCGTCTCTCGATCCTGCACGCGCTTACTCAACACCCGTGTGCCCGCGCGCAAATTAGCGACCGCATGGTTAATATGATAAAGGTTATCGTCGTAAGTAGCGGCATAGAGCAAGCGCTGGTGCGCTTGGATAAAGCTATTCATTGCCTTTCTACCATGAGCGCTGTTATTGAAGTTTAAATAAAGCGAAGCCGCAATACCGGCACCTGGCAATGTATAAAACACCGACGCCATACTGTCTTTATAGCCAAAACTTGGGTTGTCGAGTAAAAACGTAAACGCATTACCTAGGTCTAAGCGCTGACTCAGCTTACTCAACCAAGGGCTAGCTGCAAATGACGCATAGAGTTTTTCCTCGTCTGACTCCAGCAAAAGCGCTACCGATAAATTCGGTAACTCAACTTGCTCAAGCCAAGCACACAACTCATCACCAAGGCCAACTCCGTTCAATAGCAGGCCTGGAAATGGTAAAGAACGCCCTTCCATGGTTTTACTCGGCAGTGCAGAAAGTTTAGCCCGTTCGGTGTCAAAGCTCGTCAACAGCTGATAATAACGGTAATTCTTTCGAATGCTTTCGGTAACGGCCCCATCTGTGCGATAAGTACCAGGCGTGCGGCTCAGTTGCGCAATGCTTAAGTTTGTTAGTTCAGCATCTTGGTTATCTGATTTTAGTGGCCACCCTGTGGCACTATCAAGTAAATTCAATTGCCCTTGCTGATTCACATAAGGTTGCCAACGGACAAACTTCACTTGTTTAAAGAAGTCTGCCATGTGTGGCTTTAAGTCTCGCAATAAAGCCAGTGACTGCGCTTGATTGTGTCTAAAGCGTTCGCCGTTAGTACCCTCTTGGTCAGGCGCGATATCCAAACACGCCTGCAGCGGAAAGTCCCATGTGTTGATGTCGAGCGCTTGGCCGAACCTTGCCAGAAGCGCACGATCATAATCGATGTCCGGATAATGACGATAGTAATGCACGCGTTGGAAAGGTATCGCTTGTGCTAATTCAACTAAGTCTTCATTCAAACTATGCGCATTATTGCCAGCTTGAATAAATAGCGCGATGCCTTTGTCTGTTGCTTGCTGAAACAATGTCTGCCAGTCAATAAGCTCCATCGAGGCACGCAACATATCTACATGCTTTTCATAGATAACAATGGCTTTGGCACGTGAACTCTGAATCAAGGTTTCGAGAAATAAACCTAAACCTAAACCTAACACCACAACCACGCTATCGTCGTCAATTTCACCGACTTGCTGCCACTTACAAGTTTTAGTTGCAAAGGGCTTGGCAGCTTTACTTAGCAAAGGTTGTAGGGGCCGGTTGTCATTCGACATCGGTTGAGTAAGCGGTGCTTTAATAAACGCACGTCCACTTTCAGCACTTTGCAGGCTTGGCTTACGACCATACAGTACCTGCTGACTTGCCTCGTCAAGTAAGTTCAAATTTCCATACTTGGTATAGAAAGTACGAAAGCGGGGCGTATCTACACGCTGTATTTGCTGGTGTAACGCTGGCAAGGTTTGACTAAAAAAAAGGCTGTTAAGTTTTAGTTTAGTCGTGGCACTCAAAGTGACCGCTTTAAGTGTGTGTGCATGAATATCAGTTTGCGAAGGCGTAAAAAAAGTTTTCTTTTGAAACATATTTGAAGGTTCCAACTCGCGTGGCTACGTCAGTGCATTCGTATGGTTGAATGCCACAACTATATGGGAACCCAAGCGAGATAACAAACCTTACTCATAGGAAGCGCGTGCTTTCTTGCCTTTATTCACTTGCACCAAAGACTGCTCAATCTGCTGTTGTGCTTTTTGCATGCCTTGAGTCAGTTGCTGGTTGAGCGCAATGCTGCGCTCAACCTCCGCTTTCAGCCCAATCACCGTCAACTCGATGGTGGCTAGAACCTGATCACGCTGGTCGACCAACTCAGCACACGCGTCCCAATCAGGCTCCTCAAGTTTAAGCGCATGTTCCAGAGCATCGTTGAGCTCAGTGATCGCAGTTAAAGTCTGCTTCACAGTGACATAACCCCTTTCGCTTCGCGCTCTGCATACCCTTGCATACGCGCTTCATAAGGAATGGAATCCCACCCCTCTTTCAAATCCCGCATGATGCGGATAGATGTATCGACAGCAGCAATACTGTTCTGAGCACTCGCATCAATTATTTGGCGCTTAACGAAGTCATACAGCTCAAACATATTGGTGACTAACTCTGACTCAACGGTCATATCTAAACCATCTTGAAGTGCGGTCACAATTGACAGCGCTTTAGTTAAGTTTTCTGACTTAACTGAGTAGTCCTTACGCTCAATCGCACCTTTAGCAATCGCTAGCTTTTGAATCGCGCCAGCCATCAGCATTTGAATAATCTCATAAGGATCAGCAGTGCTGGCCTGATCTCGCCCGCCAACATTTTGATACGCCTTCACACCTTTGTTATACATAATCCACCTCAAGGGTTACTTAAATTGCGTTTCTTGATACATTATCCACACTTACATTTGCGCTAAACTCTGAAACAAGAAGTCAGTGCTCTGATTTAAACGCGCAATTTGACTATCTAAAGACAAGAACCTTTGCCGCTGTGTGCGCTCATAATTTTCCATATAGCGTTCAAACTGCACACGGTCTGCTTCGACACGCTTTTTCTGATTTTCATAAATACGTTCTCGTCCGTCAATTAAGCCACCAGGCTTGGTAAATTCCTCAATGGTATTCTTTAATTGCGTTGCCAAGCCATTTTCGCCTGCGAATAACGATTCAATTGACGCAAAGTTATTATCCAGTGCGTTCGTGAAACGCTCTTCACCCGTTCCGCCACCGATATTGCGGGTATCGAACGCTAGCTTGCCATCATTATCCGTTACTATACCGAGCTTAAACAACGAATTCAGTTGTTCGTCAGCTCCGGCTACAGGGCGGATAATAATGCTACTTAACTTGCTGCGCGCAGAGCGTACTAACGAGTCACCAATCAGAGCGCCATTCTCGCCACCCTCGTTATAAGCGGTTAGTCTGTTTACTTCATCAATCATGCCATTGTACGCGGCAATAAAATCGTCAACATTCTTCCGAATGCCTTCGCGGTCGACGTCAACCGCCAAGCGGATTGTTTCCCCTGGCGAAGCTCGCTCGACTGACAAATCAACGCCTTGAATGCTATTTTTGAAATCATTGGTAGAACTAAAGGCACGAATCCCGTCAATATCGATTTCGGCGTCGGCAGCACTTCGGGTTATATTTACGCCAGCCGTGGTACCGGTCGCAACCGTCGATAACACATCAAGGTCGGCGTTGTTATTGCTAACCGAAAGCTCATTGGCGGCGCCAGTGATAGTCGAATCAAACACTAAAAATGTCTGCGGGTTGCTGCCACCCGTATTCACGATACTCGCGCTGACGCCAAAATTATCACTTTGACGGTTGATTGCGCGCGCAATGTCCTCCAGCGTTGCGCCCTCTTCAATATCCACAGTGAATTGGTTATCCGGCCCTGCTTCAAAACTTAGAGAACCGGCTGTATCAGCAATTACCTGACTACCCGAGGCGAAGCCCTGGCTCTCTGCCCGCGAACCCACCGCAAGAGACTCGACCGAAATGTTATAATTACCACGTGCAGCCGACGTCGAAGCCGTTGCTGATAAAATAGGATTTTCTTCGCTTTGGCCACTTAGTTGTGCCGAGCGTGCTGAGACTTGTCGCGGGTCCGATAGGACACTCACCGAATCGAGAACTTTGGTCATTGAACTTTTGAAACGACTCAAGGCTGACAAGCTGACCGTGGCCTCGTTCTCACGTTTGTCCAAACGCTCAAGTTTTGGAGCGCGCTCCACCTGAACGAGCTGGCGTACCAAACCTTCCAGGTCTATGCCTGAGCCTACGCCTAACGATGATATTCCCATAACTTCCTCCTAACTAAACTCGACTATCGATCAACAGACCTGTCGCACTGTCTAGTTGTTCATTCTGTGTGAGCGACTGCATGCGCCCAGCAAGCTTCAAAAAGTCATCAGACGGAATTTGACGAATGACATCGCCCGTTTCCCGATCGATAACTTGTATAATGGGCGAACTGTTGGGCGCCTCTTGCAACGAAAACTGAATATCTTGATTCAGGTTTTGTGCCACTCTTAATAACGCTTCTGCAGCTTGCACAGTATCTTGTATATCGACTTCGTTGTCTGAACGTTTAGCCTGCTCCGCCATTTTTACTGCGAGCTTTTCCTGCTCGACCAGCAGCGCACCTTTATCCGGCTGATTTTCAATTACTTTTTCTTCTCGTGATTGGTTAGCGACTATCCGCGCGGCGTCGCTAAACCCAGTATTCGATGATTCTACACTCATAACATGCCCCCCAATTAGCATGTGGAAAATATGTACCCATATCTATATCGGTCGTATTTTAAACAACTTTAGTTGTTTTTGCGGCAATATTCTGCCTAGACTTACATCGCAGAGGCAATAAATTGCCCTTGGCACAACATACCTATGCTGGCGGACTTCGCCTTAATTGGCTTTACTCAGCTAGCTGCGAATAAAGCGATAATTTTAAATGAATCGTAAGTAGTTGATTTCAAATATAAATACATTTAAATCTAAAAATCTTAAAACTTTGGCACACTGCATGCAGTATTTAAAATGTGAAGTTTACAACGTCTGTCAACCGGCTAGTCAGGATGCCCCCCTACAACCTCCTTTTCCTGACTAGTCGGTTCTTTCATTCAAAACGCCAAACCATATAAACAAAAATGCCAAGCAATTGCTTGGCATTTTCGCGAGGGGATGTTTTAACTTGTTTACAGTAAAGAAAGCGCCGCTTGCGGTCTTTGGTTCGCCTGCGCCAAGATAGCGGTACTTGCCTGCTGAGTAATCTGGAACTTAGTCAAGTTCGCAGTCTCTGCAGCAAAGTCAGTATCTTGAATACGCGAGCGTGCAGCAGACACGTTTTCAACCACATTGCTTAAGTTCGCAATGGTAGATTGGAAGCGGTTCTGAATTGCACCCAGTTCAGCACGCGCCGATCCTACAGAAGCGATTGCCGCATCAATATTACTCAAAATGCCTTCCACTGGCGCGCTTCCGGTTAAGCCTGATACGCTAACGCCGTCGACACCTAAGCCTGCCGAGTCAAAGCTACCGCTGCCGCCTGATCCTGTTCCCAAAGAAATAGTGATACGCTCTTCTGAAGTGCCGCGCGATCCTACCAAGAAGCCGACGCTTAGAGAGCCATCAAGTACCTCTTTCCCGGAGAACTCAGTGGTACCAGCAACACGGTCAATTTCAGCTTGTAACTGAGTGATTTCTTCTTGAATTGCAGTTAAATCTTCGTCTTCATTAATGCCATTGTCAGCTTGAACTACTAGCTCTCGCATACGCTGAAGCATATTGCCAGTCTCTTGCAACGCGCCCTCAGCAACCTGAGCCAATGAAATGCCATCGTTCGCGTTTCGCACAGCCTGATTGAGGCCGTTAATTTGCGATGTTTGACGATTCGTAATTTGCAGACCCGCCGCATCGTCAGACGCGCTGTTGATTCGAAAGCCTGATGAAAGGCGCTCGAATGCGGTGCTTAAACCGTTACCCGACGTCATTAGCTGACGCTGAGCGTTAATCGATGATACGTTTGTATTTACGTATAAAGACATAACTTCTCCTTTGCGAGCTCTTCACTCGCTGCCATTTTTTATTTAATGCAAGCCCAACCACAAGCTTGCATACAATCCCCTACATCATCGATATCGGATGCTCACTGCAAAGCTTTAGCATTATTTTGTGCAAAAACAAAAAAACCGGGCAAAGCCCGGTCTTCTCGGTAGGGTATCGTACTTATAACAATGACAATGCTGCCGTCGGTCTTTGATTCGCCTGGGCTAAAATTGCCGTACTGGCCTGTTGCGTGATTTGAAACTTGGTTAAGTTCGCTGCTTCACGCGCAAAGTCAGTATCCTGGATACGCGAGCGCGCTGAGGACACGTTTTCAACCACATTGCTTAAGTTAGCAATGGTAGATTGGAAGCGGTTTTGAATCGCGCCCAACTCCGCACGTTTAGAGCCAACGGTTTGAATTGCTGCATCGATTGCAGTTAATGCCGCCTCCGCTGGATTCGCACCGCTACCTAAGTTGGTCACATCAATCGCTGATGCATTGACACCCAAACCTTCTGATGAAAAAGCACCCGATGCGGCTGTGCCTGCTGAAAGGGTTACACTGATACGCTCGTTAGCGGTGCCACGTGACCCGACTAAGAAGCCGACATCTAACGAACCGTCCAGCACGTTTTTGCCAGAAAACTCAGTGGTTCCTGCAACGCGATCAATCTCCGCTTGCAGTTGGGTAATTTCTTCTTGAATAGCGGTCAAGTCTTCAGCTTCGTTAATCCCGTTGTCAGCTTGCACCACGAGCTCACGCATACGCTGCAGCATGTTGCCAGTTTCTTGCAATGCGCCCTCGGCCACTTGGGCTAGTGAAATACCGTCATTGGCATTGCGCACAGCTTGGTTCAAGCCGTTAATTTGCGATGTTTGACGGTTGGTAATTTGCAGGCCCGCCGCGTCGTCTGACGCACTATTGATACGGAAGCCTGATGAAAGACGCTCAAACGCAGTATTCAAGCCATTGCCTGACGTCATTAACTGACGCTGCGCATTCAACGATGACACGTTGGTATTGACGTATAAAGACATAACATCTCCTTCGCGAGCTTGCACTCGCTGCCATTAAAAATACAAGCCAACCTCTTAGCTTGCATGTATCCCCTACGTTAGATGTATCGGCGATATTTTTTTATTCTTTAGGCATTTTTTATGGCATAAATATTTAATGAAAATCAGGCACAAAAAAACCGAGTCGAAACTCGGTTTTTTTGCGAGGGGAACGTAGCTTACAGTAGCGACAATGCAGCCTGTGGACGCTGGTTCGCCTGTGCAAGAATTGCGGTACTAGCCTGCTGGGTGATCTGGAACTTAGTTAAGTTCGCAGTTTCAGCAGCAAAGTCAGTGTCCTGGATACGTGAACGCGCAGCAGACACGTTTTCAACGACATTGCTTAAGTTCGCAATGGTAGATTGGAAGCGGTTCTGAATTGCACCCAATTCCGCACGGGCTGAACCAACCGTCGCAATCGCAGAGTCAATGGCACTCAATGCAGCTTGAACAGGCGCAGCGCCAGAACCTAAACCAGTCACGTCAATCACGCTGTCATCAATACCTAAACCTGATGAGTCAAACGCTACGGTCGTACCTGAACCATCGGCCGATAGTTGCACGGTAATGCGTTCTTCTGATGTTCCACGAGACCCAACCAGGAAGCCTACATCCAACTCGCCGTCGAGTACATTTTTACCAGAGAATTCAGTGGTGCCTGCAACACGATCAATTTCCGCTTGCAACTGAGTGATCTCTTCCTGGATTGCGATCAAGTCTTCGTCTTCATTGATACCGTTATCCGCTTGCACTACTAACTCACGCATACGCTGAAGCATGTTACCAGTTTCTTGCAACGCGCCTTCAGCAACCTGAGCTAAAGAAATACCGTCATTGGCGTTACGAACCGCTTGGTTCAAACCATTGATTTGCGACGTTTGACGATTCGTGATTTGCAAGCCTGCCGCATCGTCAGACGCACTGTTGATACGAAAACCTGAAGAAAGACGCTCAAACGCGGTGTTTAAACCGTTACCAGATGTCATTAACTGACGCTGGGCGTTAAGCGATGATACGTTTGTATTTACGTATAAAGACATAACATCTCCTTTGCGAGGGTTAACTCGCTGCCATTTTTTATCGTATTAAGCTCAATTGCTGAGCTCATTTTTTCCCCTACGGTTATTGTGTCGGCCAGAGAATTTAAATCTTTAACAAAAAAAGCCGGAATCTTTACGATTCCGGCTTTCCCTGTCAACCCAATTAGCAAGTTGCCCCATTTCCCTTAACTTGCTAACTGGGATCTTCCAAAACTGCTTATCCCAACAGTGACAACGCTGCCTGTGGACGCTGATTCGCCTGGGCAAGAATTGACGTACTAGCCTGCTGCGTAATCTGGAACTTAGTTAAATTCGCTGTTTCTGCCGCAAAGTCAGTGTCCATAATGCGTGAACGCGCTGCCGACACGTTTTCAACAATATTGCTCAAGTTCGCAATGGTTGATTGGAAACGGTTTTGAATTGCACCTAACTCAGCACGAGCAGAACCAACTGTGGCTATTGCTGCGTCAATGTTGCTTAAGAAGCCTTCGACTGGGTTTGCGTCACTGTTATCAATACTTGATACATCAATCCCGTCAATACCTAAACCGGCTTGGTCGAAAGCTTCATTGGCACTGCCGGCGCTCAAGGCAATGGTGATACGTTCTTCTGATGTACCACGTGACCCAACTAAGAAGCCCACGTCTAACTGACCGTCCAAAACATTCTTGCCAGAAAACTCGGTCGTGTTTGCAACACGGTCTATTTCTTGCTGAAGTTGAGAAATCTCTTCTTGAATTGCAGTCAAGTCTTCCTGCTCATTAATGCCGTTATCTGCCTGCACAACCAGTTCACGCATACGCTGCAACATGTTGCCAGTTTCTTGTAGGGCACCTTCGGCAACCTGTGCTAACGAGATGCCGTCGTTGGCATTACGAACCGCTTGGTTCAAACCATTGATCTGCGAGGTTTGACGGTTGGTGATCTGAAGACCTGCTGCGTCATCCGCTGCGCTGTTAATACGAAAACCTGACGATAAACGCTCGAACGCAGTGTTCAAACCATTACTTGAAGTCATCAATTGGCGCTGTGCATTTAATGACGATACGTTGGTGTTTACATATAAAGACATAATTGCTCTCCTGGCCTCAATGGGGCGTTGAAACTTATTAGCGGCGATACGCCTTGCTTGGTAAAGTTAACGGCCAGAAGTAGAAAAGCTTTAGCGAATTTTTTGCTGTGCCAAGAATTCAGCCCACAAAAAATCTAACTCAGTGTCGATGTCTGCGGAGCGACTCTGGGGCATTATATAAGCAAAGGTTTGAGTGGGTGCTTCGTACAATTGACTAAGGTCAAGGGCGACCGCTCGTGTCATGAGGTAAATCGCACCATTCAACTGATAGTAAAGTGCTTTTTGTGTGCCAGTCGATGCTGGCGTGACGAAGTTAGTCATTACGTGATTGTCTGGCAGCTGGTTGCACAAGCTCAAAGGCACTGCCGACTCACAAACTGAGACTATCGCATCCGCATTTTTTTCCTCTAACAACCGAAATGAAGCATGAATATCGCTCACCTGACGTAGCGGGGAGGTGGGTTGTAACAACATAACATAATTAACGTCAGCGCCATTTCCGTCCGACATATCGGTAATAGCATGCGCTAGAACATCCTGACTGCTCGCTGCGTCGGTGGCTAAATGCGCGGGACGCAAAAAAGGAACTTCAGCACCCCAGCTTTTCGCTACTAATGCGATATCCGGGTCATCAGTAGTTACCAATACCTTCGAAAAACAACCGCTGGTTAGCGCGCATTCTATCGTCCACGCAATGAGCGGCTTACCGGCAAACAACCGTAAATTTTTACCTGGCAATCGCTTACTGCCACCACGTGCAGGAATAACCGCTATATTCATGGTCACAAACCTAAGCTTTCGATGTCAGATTGTGCGCGCTGAAAATCGTCCATACGGCCAATATCCAACCAGTACTCATGGATTGGAAACATCCCGACTCCCTGCTGATTTTGCATCTGAGTGGCCAATAAATCGGTCATATCGATATGCGCACCTGATACACATGCATCAATCACTTCGGGGTTCAATACGTACATTCCAGCGTTTACAAAACAACGCTGAGTTGGCTTCTCTTCAATGCTGCAGATTCGACCTTGTTCCCCCTGAATGACGCCATATGGAATCTGATGTTCGTATTCGCGGACGCACATGGTAGCGGCGAAATTATTTTGCAAATGGAATTCCAGCAAACGCTCAAAATCAATCGCAGTCAAGATATCGCCGTTCACGACCAGCATGGGTAATTTAAGATGCTCCGGATCTAATAGTCCCAGTGCACCAGCGGTACCAAGCGGTGACTCTTCATGAACATACTGAATGCTTACCCCAAACTGTTGACCGTCCCCAAAATGCTGATGTATGACTTCAGGAAGGTAATGCGTTGAAATATGAAAGTTTACAAAGCCGTGCCGCTTAAGACGTAAAATTAAAGTCTCTAACACAGGCTTGCCGCCCACATTTAACATAGGTTTTGGCGTTATATTAGTGAGTGGTCTCAAGCGAGTGCCAAATCCACCGGCCATAATAAAAACAGGGTTATCGATACTTTTGGAGGTACTTAATTCGGCCAGTGTGTATAACCCAAGCAACTCATTAACATCACTCACGATAGGAATCGCTAACACTTGCTTCTCTCGCATCAAGCGCAATGCCTCACTACGTGGCACTTGTTTACCTAGCGTAAGTGGTTTATCGTTCATAACCTGACTAACGGGTGCATCTAAACCTTGACCTGCTAACAACGAGCGTCGAATGTCACCGTCAGTAACGACCCCATGCAACCTATTGTTCTGGCAAACTAGGACGATTCTTGACCCAGTTTGATTTAACTTAACCAACGCTTGTTGCACGCTGGATTCAGGTGTAACCACGGTATCGACCCAATTAAAACTCATTTTTAGCACCTAATCGTATCGTTGCTCGGCCCGGAAACACGGTCGCATAGGCAGGAATATCTTGCGTGACGATTGCGCCTGCACCCACTACAGCGTGCTTCCCTATTCGAATATTTTGCAATATCACAGCACCTGCTCCCACATGGACGCCTTCAGCGAGTGTAACGCCCCCACATAAAGTCGCATTTGGCGCCACATGGCAGTGTTTGTCGATAACGACATCATGCTCGACCACCGCTGCACTATTAATTAATGTATTTGCGCCAATTTGAGCACTATGAATGACAGCACCGGTTACAACCTGCACACCCTCATCCAGCTGCGCATATTGTGAGACAAAAGCCTGCGGACTAATCAAAGTAATAAATTTAAAACCTGAATTTTTTGCCACGCAAAATACATGTTCACGTCGTCGAGGCTGTCCTGGTAGAGAACCTAAACCATTAACTAACTCAAAATCATTGCTGGAATACTTGGAAATTTCAGTGTCACTTAACCAATGCTCAATACCGTCAAACATAGGCGCAATTGATATTTGCGGATCAATCAATGCGATCAGCTCGACATTTCGTGCGCAAGCTATCTCAAAAACAACTTTCGCATGGCCGCCTGCTCCTATTATGACCACTGGCTTATTCAATGATAATGTCCCCTGCTTGGTAATCCCGGCGGCTAGCTCTATCGACAACTCGCCAATAATCGAAACCACTCAAGCCTGTACCTGGCCGTTTTAAAACTAGGTCCTCAGGCTGAATTAATTGACCTCGCTTAATCGCTCGACTTGCCACCAAACTCTTACGCGCCACCGCTTTATTCGCAATTTCGGAATCCGTTGCACGTTTTATGCCGTCCCCCAATGCCGATTCAACTTGTCGAATCGCCTGCACCATCGCTGCCAATTCAGGTGGCTCTAATGATGCCTTGTGATCGGGCCCGGGTAACGTACGATCTAAGGTAAAGTGCTTTTCAATCACCTGCGCGCCGCACGCTACTGCAGCAATGGGAATGGTAATTCCCGAACTATGGTCGGAATATCCAACTGGTAACCCAAAAGATGCAGCCAAAGTCTGCATGGCGCGTAAATTAACCTCATTAATAGGCGCCGGATATTCTGTCGTACAATGCAGAACTGTCACATGCTGAATCAGCGCGCGCCGACCAGCTGGGCTAGCATATGCCGCAGCAAAATTTGGCTGTTGATTCACTGATGTATCTGGATTCAAAAAGCCGTACGCCAACGCACTCAACGCACACTCAACGTCGGCTAACGAACACATCCCAGTAGACAGAATGATATCGCAACCCTTTTGCGCGTGCCGAATGAGAAAAGGTGCATTCGTTATTTCGCCCGATGCTACTTTTAGCCGACGTAGACTTAAGTCTTCGGTCAAAAAATCTAAGCTATCGGTATCAAATGCTGAAGAAAGAAATTCAATATTCAGACTTTTGCAATGTTCCAGCAAAGCGCGGTGTGCACTTCGATCTAGCTCCAGGCGTTGTAGCATCTTCGATTGAGATTCGGACTTTCCCGTATTGCGAGCCTGATAGCTCGCTTGCTTGGCCTCAGCGGTCACAAGGGCGTTAGCGGTAAATGTCTGAAACTTCACAGCATCAGCGCCAGCCTTATAGGCAGCGTCCACTAATGCATGAGCGCGCTCTACACAGCCGTTATGGTTGACCCCTGCTTCAGCTATAATAAACGTCATACTCACCTCTAATTGGCCAGACTCATCACTTTCAGCTAATTAATATCGTAGAATTTCTTGTATTTACTCACCAAAGGCTTACGTAAGATGTTCAGCATTTTTTCGCTAGCGCAACCAGCATCATATGGATTATGTATCGGCTCACTCATCGAAGAACTAAACGTCAAAGCCTGATCTATTGAGGTTTTAATCGCACTGATGCTTGTCTCGCTGTGGAACACCGATTGGGCGGCTATTCTTCCCGCTTGCCTATTACCGATGTTCACAGTTGCAGTACCAACCGAGGGTGCTTCAATAATACCGCTTGACGAATTACCGATCATAACTTGAGCATGTTTTAATGCGCTCAGGAAGCGCAACTGGCCCAACGATGATGTCACGTAAAAGCGCTCGGGATATAGACCGGCTTGAGTTTGCATGCGCTGTATCAGCGCTCTGCCACCACTATCTGCATTTGGAAACGTCATTAACACCCGCAGCTCAGGGTAGTGGTTCAGCGCCTGAAAAATATTATCTAAAACTTCGACCCCATCCAACTCACCGTGAGTTTCAGGATGATAAGCCAAGACGACATAATCCTCACCTAACTCAAAGTTCAGTGCAGCAATAAGTTCGTCACGGGTGAGTAATTGGACTTTATGTAAATGCTCGACGCCTAAGCTTCCGACGTGGTGAACGCGCTCGGGCATTTCTCCCATCTGAATGATGCGCTGGCAATAGCGTTCGGTCGAAGCCGCATGTAAATGGCTCAACTTGGTGATTGCGTGCCGAAATTCATTATCATAAGCACCCTCGGTAATTTCACCACCGTGCACATGCAAAATCGGAATATGCATCATGACTGAGGCTTGGGCCATGCTTAAAGCCTCATATCGGTCGCCTAAAATAATCATCACATCAGGCTGTTGTCGAGCCAATGCATCAGCGAACCCGATCATCCCAAGCGCTGAGCTTTTTACTGTAGCTGCGGCACTATCAGAAGCCAGCAGCATCTCAATAGTCTCATCAATGACAAATCCATCTTTTTCTATTTCCTTTGCGGTGAACCCAAATTCAGGCACCAGGTGAGTACCTGACACAAATAATTGCAGGGTTAAATCGGGTGCTTGCTGGATAGCTTTTAACGTCCAATACAGCAAACCATACTCCGCCCTGGTCGCGGTGAATACGCCTATTTTACGTGGGTTCATGCTGCTGACCTATAATGGGAGAGCTCGGTAAATTAACAAGACGACTTTCCAGGTATTCTGATACTTGCAAGTTGCCTGCCGGGCAGTGAGCATACATCGGCAAGCGATGCATCAGTTGCCACACCGGCCTGCACATAATGCCAGCCCGGTTCAGGTTGACCAAAAACTCATCCCTTGACGCTTTGTCTGCGCAAACCACCGCATTCAACCAGAAATTCGACTGACCATGTGCTGGTTCATCTACGAATCGATAGTCACTGTCAGCAAAAAACGTACGATAAGCATTCGCAAGCTTCCGCTTAGCAGTGAGATAGCTAGGGAGTCGCGTCAATTGTGCGCAGCCAAGGGCGGCGTTCAGGTTCGGCATGCGGTAATTAAAACCAGCCTGGTCATGATAAAACTCATACGGGTGCGCAACTTTAGCGGTTGTGGTTAAATGCTTAGCTTGAGCCCCGCTTGCTTGATCTCGGCATAACAGCATACCTCCCCCACCCGTGGTTATTATTTTATTGCCATTAAAACTTAATGCAGCAAAGCGGCCTATCGTGCCCGTGTGTTGGCCATCATAAAATGAGCCTAAACTCTCTGCCGCATCTTCGATCAATTCCAGTTGCCATTGATTACAAATGGCGTGTATTTCACGCAAATGCACAGGGTGACCAAATGTATGCATAGGTACAACCGCACGGATAGGCCGCCCACTCTTGGTGTCAACGCAACCATCGGCAGTCAGTTTGGCATGCTCATTTAAGTAGCTATCAAGCGCATTTGGACACAGTCCAAGCGTCGCTTCACTGACATCGACGAAAACTGGAGTGGCACCTAAGTGATGAATAGCGTTACATGTGGCGACAAACGTTAACGCTTGAGTAATCACAAAGTCGCCAGCCTGCACCCCGCTTAGCTTTAATGCCGTATGCAACGCAGCGGTTCCATTCACGGTCGCGACGGCTTGGCTAGTGCCCGTGTACTCGCGCACACCACGCTCAAAATCATCCACATACTGACCGACACTCGACACGAACGTTGTCGTGAGCGTGTCAACTACAAGTGCTGTTTCAAGCTCACCGAACGCTGGTGCGTGTAGCGGAATAGCATCGTTAGTATTGAATAAATCACGGATAAATTTAGTAACATGGGGTGACATTTTATATCCATCGCTTACATTTTATCATCAAGGTACCGCCCCTTTTCCTGATGTTGGAACTCAGGTAGTAATATCTGAATTTGATCGAGAATATCCTGCTTAGACCATGCCAAGTTTGTGCGCATTTGTGCAATACGTTGAGCGAACACATCAAGCTGCTCAGTATCAAAGTTCAATGCGCTTTTAACCACGCCTATGCTTTCAAACCACCTCATATCAAGGGTTTCTTGAGCAGTAAAGAACTCTTCAAAATCCTTTTCACCAGTGGTATCACTATCCGTGAACAAGCAAGGCCATTGATTATTTTGCGGCAACGTCGCCATTAACTGCCGCGCTTGTGTTTCAGTTTGACAAACAGCGACCTCCAACCCAAGGGCATTTAAATAGCGCTCGGCAATCTCTGCAAACGTGGTCAAGTGCAACTTAGCACTTAGCTTCGGAAACAATATGTCGCGGTTATCGCCCAGCATGCATGACATCAAACACAGCTGTCCTGACTCCTCAGGAGTTAGGAAGTAACGCTTGATATCTTTTGGCGCAACGATAGGTTGGCGCTTTTGTATTCGTTGATTAAACCCGTGCAATAACGAACCATCCGAGAAGGCCACGTTGGCGAATCGTGCGGTAGAAATGTCGATATGTTGGCTGCCGCGCATTAAAAACATTTCCATAATGCGCTTAGAGGCACCCATCATATTGACAGGGTTTGCAGCTTTATCCGTTGACACACAAAAGTATTTTCGGGCGTCACCCATGATGGCTTGGTTTAAGGTCTTCTCGGTATTGAATATATTCGTTTCCAGCATACGCATTAAGGTAAAAGGGTCTTTTTCACTGCGTACATGCTTGAGCGCCGAAAGGTTGAGCACGTAGTCGTATCCGCCTTCTTGTTGCAAGAATGCTTGATATTCCAAACTACCGACATCTAGTGCGAAAGTCCGAAAGTCGCCCTCTATATAGCCTAACGAGCTGCGGATATCTCGCACTAACTCTACAAGATTGTTTTCACTGATATCAACAACATGCAGTTTAAGTGGGTGGCGCTTAAAAATCTCCTTGGTGACAGCGTGGCCGATTGAACCCGCGCCACCGATAACCAAAAAACGATTACTGCCGACTAAGTCAATTAATTGTTTGCTGTGCGCATTGATATCTGAATCAAATAGCCCTTGGTTGCGACCTATCAAACCAAGAATATCCATTATTGCAATACCTCTATGTTGTATTCTGACTCAAAGCTTATACAAAAAAGCCGAGTCGTATAAGACTCGGCTTCTAAAAATTGCTTGTTACAGTTTGTTGGGATTAACCCAGCAGTGACAACGCTGCCTGTGGACGCTGATTCGCCTGGGCAAGAATCGAAGTACTTGCCTGCTGCGTAATCTGGAACTTAGTCAAGTTCGCGGTTTCTGCTGCAAAGTCTGTGTCCATGATGCGTGAGCGGGCTGCCGACACGTTTTCAACAATATTGCTCAAGTTCGCAATGGTTGATTGGAAACGGTTTTGAATCGCACCCAACTCAGCACGCGCAGAACCAACGGTAGCAATAGCGTCGTCAATACTTGTCAGGAAGTCTTCAACTGGGCTCGACGCACTGTTGTCTAATGCCGATACGTTGACAGCGTCAATTTCTAAACCTGAGGCTGAGAACGCACCTGAAGCTGCGCCACCCGCTGACAAAGTGATTTCAATGCGCTCTTCAGCGGTTCCGCGTGACCCCACAAGGAAACCCACATCCAGTTGACCATCTAACACGTTTTTACCAGAAAACTCAGTGGTAGACGCAACGCGGTTAATCTCTTGTTTTAGCTGGTCAATTTCTTCCTGAATAGCGGTTAAATCTTCAGCTTCGTTGATACCGTTGTCCGCTTGGACTACCAGCTCACGCATGCGCTGTAGCATGTTGCCAGTTTCTTGCAAAGCACCTTCAGCAACCTGCGCTAATGAAATGCCGTCGTTGGCATTACGAACAGCTTGGTTCAAACCATTGATCTGCGAGGTTTGACGGTTGGTGATCTGAAGACCTGCTGCGTCATCCGCTGCGCTGTTAATACGAAAACCTGACGATAAACGCTCGAACGCAGTGTTCAAACCATTACTTGAAGTCATCAATTGGCGCTGTGCATTTAATGACGATACGTTGGTGTTTACATATAAAGACATAATTGCTCTCCTGGCCATAATGGCGGCGTTAATTTTATTTCGGCGCTGTCGCCTTGCTTGTTTAAGTTAACGGCAGGAATTTTTTTTTCTTGAGGGGGATTTGTATTTTTTTTAGTTTTTTTCCAGCTAAAAACAAAAAAGCATCACCTAAATTCAGTGATGCCTCTCACGAATCAAAATCTGACAACCATTTAATGAGCAGCGAGCCCAGCTTGCTTGCGTGCCGCTTCAAGGTATTTGGCTAAACTGACGTGAGGCTCATGCATTAAACGTTGATACGCAACGCCAGTAAATGCAAAGGTTAACTCATTAAATTGCAAATACACCGCCGGCGCATCAGCAATCGATGTGTCATAAATCCACTCACCACCATGCTGACGCCGAAATACCTCACCCACGTAAGCGCCAAAAATCGTACTTATGGTGAAAATAGTCTGCTCTTCGCTTGCGCTTTTGATTCGAGCCGACGCCTTACTTAGCGCCTCATCGGCTAAAGCAACACTGACATCACTGCCATCCAGTTCAATATCAAATTCGTTGCGTGCAAACACCACGGCGTCCTGTGCACTTGCCTGCATTAAATCAGCTAATTCTTGCCCTGAAATCGTCATCATGTACTCTTCTATCGTAAATAATCGAACAAGCTTAAACGCGTGATTCGAGTAAAAGTGGCTTGTGCAGCTTGTAAGGCTGTATCTTGCTTGATCAATTCCGTCATCGCCTCAGCGTAATCGACGTCTTGAATGCGTGACCGCGTGTCTTTATTCGCAATGGCAAAGTCTGCATTGGTAAGTATCGCTGTGTTGGCGCTATTCATACGGCTACCAGTGCGTGCTCGCACACTACCTAAACTGGTCTCAGCAGCATCAAGGTCAGCCAGCGCAAATTCAATTCCTTCGGCTAACTGAGCATCATTGATGTTCGGATTATTCAGTAAATTCACCATGTCATTTAATACAGTGGCAATATTTTGTTGTGGCTGCCCTAAACGGATTTCAATAGTCCCATTTGCGGCCGTGCCTTCAGGATTGACTTGTACACCATTAAATTCGATGCTTTCACCTGCCACATACGGTCCCGTTGCAATCACGTTGCCGCCGCTATCCGTCACGCTAAAGGTACCCGCACCATCATCAAGCGCTACCTGATACAGATTATTAGCCGGATCTTGCTTGTCATAATTCGCACGGTGAAATGCCTCAAACTGAGCGCGATCGGTCAGTAGTGTGGAGGCGCCAGTCACATCTCCGCCGACATTGCCCACCCGTGCACGTAATTCTACTGGGGTTTGCTGAAAAGCTTCAGCGCCAGACGTACTTGATTGAATTTGTAAGCTAGAAGTGACCTGCACTTGCTTGGCACCGTTGTCACCAAGGTAATCGTACACGCCAGTCACTGGGTTTAATTCGAACGGCTTTACTTCGGTTTGGTAACCAGCAAACAAATAATCACCGTTTTCGTTACGCGCGTTCATCATGTCTAATACATTGTCGCGCAGCACTTCAATTTCCAGCGCCAGTGATTGGCGGTCATTGAAGTCATATGCCCCGTTACCAGCCTGCACAAATAGCTCTTTCGCACGGAATAGCGACTCTGAGATATTCGACATTACCGACTCTTGCCGCGACAAGTCATTCAGCACTAACTGCGAGTTCTTCTGAAACTGCTCGTTCTGCTTAATCCGGTCGGTCAGCGCTAAGGTTTGTGCTTTACCTGCGGGGTCGTCAGCGGGCGTCAGAATTTTGGTTTCGCGTGCGATCTGGTCTTGCACTTTAACCAGCTTATTCTGGCGGTCAATGACTGAGCTCAAGCCCTTATCATAAATTTGGCTGGTGGATAATCGCATGTTGATTCCTCCTTTCGTGGGGAACGGTGTTTGTTGTCTGGTTTTGCGCGGCGGCAGGCATGACCCGCCCTACGTCGTTATCGGCGCTTTTGGGTAAACAGTTAACGGGTCGCGTTCAATAAGGTGTCAAATATGGTTTGTGACACCGTAATAATGCGCGCTGCAGCATTAAACGACTGCTCGTATTTGAGCAAGTTCGAGGCTTCTTCATCCAAACTCACACCCGACACTGACTCGTAGAATCCGGTGGACTGCTCCAACAAAGCCCTTGCTGCTTCATCGGCCGTGCGCGCTTGGGCAACTTTGTTACCCACGTCCGACACTAAGCGGCCATACCCTTCGTTGAAGGTCATCATATTTTTTTCACCTTCAACCACAGGGTTGCGGCGCAGTGTTTTTTCGCGCTGCAATTCACTCATAGCGACACTGTTGCTATTGTCGGCAAAGCCATTAGTGTTGTACTCAATATTGAAAGTGTCGCCTGTGTCCGGGTTTCCGACAATCGTTACATCATAGTCGGGCGTAAAATCATACAGCTGCGGCGTCGCTGCAAAAGCTGCATCGGTCGGCTGCGGACCAACGCCGTCCCACTCGACCGCCCGCGACAGTACGTTATTCATATTGGTGCCTTCGTAATAGCCAATAATATCGCCGTCATTAGTGCGCACAGCTAGTTGGTGTTGTCCGTTGGCAAAACCAAGGTATTCAAGTTGTACTGGGGCATCGCCCGCCAGCGCGTTGCCATCAAAGAAGTTATCCACTGATTGCATGCCATTAAATGACAACACACCACCGCCTGAATTTTCACTGCCCTCAGCCACACGCACCGGCGCGGCTAACGACAGATCTTCAGGGCGGGTAATGCCCATAAAAATGTTCGATGCGGCGTTTTGGGTGAAATTGACCTCAAACTTGTCGCCTTCTGCGAAGGTCCCAGCGCTAATATTAAACTGCAAACCAATGCCTAAATCACCTATCCAGCCATCTGCATCTGCATCGGCAAAGTTCGCTTCGGTGTAATCGCTTTCGTTACCAATGATGCGGCCATTGGTGTCAAGGGCGACCACGCGAAATGTATCGGTGCCAGTCATGCGCAATTCATAGCGATGAGCGGTTAATTCCGCTGCTTGACCGGGTTCGAGGCGTACGTTAATAATTTGACCCGGCGCACTATTAATATTGGTGTAAGGTAAGGCTTGAATTTCAGTACGGCTGAGGTCGAACATATCGATACCGAGCTCGTTGTCTAAATCCATTCCCAAACGCGATTGCTGGTTCAGTGCGTCTGCAAACCCTAAGGCTAACTGGCCTAACTTAAACTGCGTCGGCTCTAGCACTTCGTCACGATACGCTACCATACCGCCAATTTTTCCACCAAGGGCTGCGATGTCGACAGGAATGTTAACGACGTTGCCGCCACTAATGGTTTGGGTGGTTAACTCCAGTCGGTTCGGGTTCGGGTTCCCCTGAAGCGCAATTAGGTTGAAAGTGCCGTCTTCCATAATCAGGCTTTGACCACCCGCTAAGGTGACATTTTGACGCCCATTGTCAAAGTCTTTGACATTAATCTGTACATATTCTGACAACTCACGTAATTTTTCGTCGCGTTCGTTCAGTAAACTATTCAATGAACCCTGCGCTAGCGCGTTGTCATTCTGAACCGCGGAAATTTCACGGTTAATCGCTGCAATACTCTCCACCAAGCTATTCGCACGATCAACTTCCAGCTCTAAGCGCTCATTAAACTGTTCGTATTGGTTATCCAGAAAATCGGCAAAGTCGCGCATGCGCGCAGTCACTGCCGCACCTTCAGTCAAAAGCAGCTCACGGTAAGTCAGTGACCCAGGGTCATTGTTGGTGTCCTGCATCAAATCAAAGAAGTCTTCGATAGAGGTGATCACTGAGCCAATGTCATTGCCTAATACCGTGTCGATACGACGTGCTTGATCAAGATACGATGCGGTATATGCCGCCCGCGACGTGTCGATGCGCACTTGGCGCTGAGTGAACTGGTCCACCATGCGCTCTACTTGCAAGCGGTCCAAGCCGGGACCGAAATTGGCTTGGGTATACATTGGCCGTTCACGCACGTAGCCTGGCGTGTTGACGTTAGCAATATTGTTACCGGTAATCTGCAACGAGCGCTGGTGCGCCAAAGTTGCATTTTTGCCTAAATTTAATAAATCGAATGACATGCTAACGCTCCTTTAAGCGTGCTTACACACTTAAAAACCAAATTTTGCTCTTACTTGCTGCATCACATCGCTGTTCATAATCGTTTGTAGCTTGCGTGCGTAACTAGGGTCTGTGGCATAACCTGCTTGCTGCAATGCTTCAACAAACTGCTGCGGTTGCTGCCCGACATTTAATGCTTGCTGGTAACGCGGGTTAGACTGGAGAAAATTAACATAGTCATTAAAGCTCTCCGCCACACTGTCATACACGCGGAAAAATGCTTGCTCGCGCTGAGGCTTGCCGTCGTAATATTCCGTAGTGCGGGTTTGTGCCGCCTCACCTTGCCAGCGGTGATCAGCTTTAATATTAAATAAGTTATTGCTGCTGCCATCACCATGTGCCACCACATAGCGGCCCCAGCCGGTTTCAAGTGCCGCTTGCGCCAATACAGATTCTGGCGCGATACCGGCTTGTTCAGCGGCTTGCTGGGCGTACGGCGCCAACTGCTCTAAGAATTCCATTGGGTTACTGGCGCGCCATTCACCTTGGCTCAGATTCAGGCGGTCACTGCGGCCATTGCTTGCCTCTCCCGTAATTGCTGTTGCCGCTTGATACGGCACGGTTACGGACTGCTGCGGCTTGGCAAATTCTACGCTCGCGCTATCCGCTTCTGCATGACGCGTGCTATGCACAGCACCCGGCACTCGGTTCACAGGCAACATCGACGCCGGCGTATGGTTGCTGGTCGCAGTGGGGCTTAATTGCTGCACCATTAAATCCGCTAATCCAAGGGTACCTTGGCTCGACAACTCGCTGGTCAGCTGGTTGTCGTACATGTCCTGAAAGAACTCTACATCGCGCGAGCTCAATGGGTTGTCTTCGGTTTCAAACACCTTGTTGGCCTGGCGCATGCTCTTCATCAGCATGTTCATGAACAAGGCTTCAAACTGCTGGGCCGCGGCGCGCAACGCACTTTCGTCGTTGCTTAAGCCACGTTTACGTAACTGATCGAGTTGAGACAGGTCATACACAGAGTTATTGCGTGCCTGCTCTAAATGGTTAGATGTAAAGCTATCCATGATCATAAGTCGTTACCCAAGTTTGCCGTTTGATACTGCCATATCTGCTAACAATGCAATTTCAATACCAATTAAATGACCACCAGCTCGCCGTCAATCGCGCCAGCTTGTTTCAGCGCTTCAAGCACTGCGATAATATCGCCGGGCGCCGCGCCTACTTGGTTAATTGCATTGATTAAATCGTTGAGTGATACACCTGGGTTGAAGTCGAACATGCGGGCATCGTCACGCTGCACCTCAATGGTGGTGTTGGGCGTAATCACGGTATCGCCTTGGGCGAAGGCATTCGGTTGGCTGACCTGCCAGTTCTCCATAATGCTGACCTGCATGTTGCCGTGAGCTACAGCGGCACGGTGCAAGCGCACATTATTGCCCACCACAATGGTACCGGTGCGACTATTGACGACGATGCGCGCCGGCGCTTCGCCTTGGGTAATACTAATGTTTTCCAAAGTCGCTAAGTAAGCAACGCGCTGGGCCGTGTCTTGAGGTGCAATCACTCGAACGGACGCGGCATCCATTGGTGATGCGCTGCCAGGTCCGACTAAGTCGTTGATCGCCTCAGCCATACGCTTAGCCGTGGTGAAGTCGGCACGATTCAGGTTAAAGGTAATAAATTCACTCTGTGCAAAGCTGGTTTCAATTTCGCGCTCAACCATAGCACCGTTGGGGATCCGGCCGACGGTTGGGGTGTTAATCACAATTCTTGAGCCATCGGCACCTTGCGCGCCAAGGCCGCCTACGACAAGGTTACCTTGAGCAACTGCATAGACTTCGCCATCAGCACCGCGTAAAAAGGTTTGTAATAATGTGCCACCAACTAAGCTGTCGGCCTCACCGACGGACGATACGGTCACGTCGATTTGTTGCCCTGGCTTGGCGAACGCAGGTATCTCTGCGTGCACGGCAACAGCGGCAACGTTATTAATTTGTGGGCGCTGGTTCTCCGGCAAGTTAATGCCGAAATTGCCAAGCATGGTTCGGAAGGTTTGGTCGGTAAAGGGTGTACGTTCGCCCGTGCCTGGTAAACCAACCACTAAGCCATAGCCCATCAGTTGGTTAGACCGCACCCCTGCTACTTGGGCGACGTCCTTAATGCGCTGGGCTTGCGCCACTTGCGACATGGTGGTGGTGCTTAACAGCAAGACAATTAAGCCAAGCACCTGCCAAAATTTTGCGCGTAAATACCACATAATTGCTTCCCCGAAACCTCAAAGTTTGTTCACATGGGAAGCTATTCACAATTCGTGCCAAAGTGTTCTCTGCCTGAAAGTATAAAAAAACGGCAGGTCAAACCTGCCGTTTTTTTATCTGGTAAGCGCTCGCAACTAGAACGGCCAGATTGGGCCATTAAAGAAGCGGGTCAGCCACCCTTCGCGCTGGGCGTTGGCTAAGCTGCCGGTACCTGAGTATTCAATGCGCGCATTGGCCACACGGTTTGACTGAATGGTGTTGTCTGAACGCACGTCTTGAGGGCGAATAATGCCGGTCAAACGCACATATTCCTGACCGTTGTTCAGAGTTAACCATTTTTCGCCGCGCACAATCAGGTTGCCGTTGGGTAACACGCGGATCACGGTTACCGTAATTTCACCTTGCAATTGGTTGCTTTGGTCGGCTGACGATGCGCCTGAAAAATCACTGCCACCGTTAATCTGTGCTGACAATGGGTTGCCAGCCACCCGCACTTCACGGCCAAATAAAGTCGGCGACGGCAAGTCAATGTTGGTGTTACGCGATGTGCCTGTGTTAGCCGACTTCGATGCGGTGGTTTGCTCTTGCAGCTGCACCGTAATGATATCGCCTAGGTTGCGAGCCTTAATGTCCGAGTAGAGCCCGTTGACCGCTTGCCCGCGAAATAGCGAACCATTCGGTACTGCTGGCTCTACCTGCTCTTCAGGCATCATTGGCGCATAATAAGGGTCGTCTGGCATCGGCGTTGGTTGCGGTGCACTCGCACAAGCAGCCAAGCTAAGCGCGGCAGCCGCAATGGCTAATTTTTGCCATAAGGATGTAAACATAACATTCACCTGCATTATAAGGTCATTAAAGCTGCTGCGTAGCGAAGCCAAGCATCTGATCAACCGACGAAATCACTTTTGAGTTCATTTCGTAAACACGCTGGCTTTCGATCAAGTTCACCAGCTCTTCTGTGACGTTCACGTTCGAGGTTTCAAGGGCGCCCTGCACTATCGAGCCTGTACCATCAATCCCTGGCACGTTGACCTGAGGCTGACCACTTGCTGCGGTCTCGACATACAAGTTCTCACCGCGCGGCTCCAGACCTGTTGGGTTGATGAACATCGCCAGGTTAATTTGGCCAACGACCTGGTTTTGCGCATCACCGGCAATTTTCACCGATACTTCACCGTCTTTAGCAATGGTAATTGACTGCGCGTCATCGGGGATATTAATCGCAGGCTGCAATGGGTGGCCGGCACCTGGCGTAACTAAGTCACCTTCATTGTTCAAGGTGAACTGACCATTGCGGGTATACGCAATGGTGCCGTCTGGCATGAGAATTTCAAAAAAGCCAGGGCCATTAATCATAATATCCAGCGAATTATCGGTGGTTTGCATGTTGCCTTGGCCAAAGATTTTTTGTGTCGCAACCACTTTGGCACCTGCACCAATCATTAAGCCTGAAGGCAGCTCAGTGTCTTGGGTCGACTGGCCGCCCGGCTGGTTGATATTTTGATACAACAAGTCTTCAAAAATGGCGCGGTCTTTTTTAAACCCTATAGTGCTCGCGTTCGCCAAGTTGTTTGAAATGATAGAGATATCACGCTGCTGAGCGTCTAAACCAGTTTTTGAAATCCACAGTGCTGGATGCATAATCCACCTCCGCCTTAAATAATTTAATAAATTCTGAGTAACTGTTCAGAGCGCTGATCGTTCTCTTCAGCGGTCTTCATCATCTTCACGCTCAGCTCGTAATTACGCTGCAACGCGATCAATTGCGTCATTTCTTCAATCGCATTCACATTACTGCTTTCCAATGCACCAACTTCCAAGCGAGCATTGAAATCAGCCAGCGGAAATTCTGCGCCGCCTTTCATTCGAAATAAGCCGTCAGTACCTTTTTCTACTTCGCCATTCGGTGGGTTGACCACGCTAATGCGGTCAATCACCTCACGGACCTCTGAAGGTGCGCCTTGAGGTTGAATCGATACAGTGCCGTCTTTGCCTATGGTGATATTGGTAATCGGCAATGGGATAAATACCGGGCCTGCTTCGCCCATCACCGCCTGACCCGCCGAAGTTTGCAGCATGCCGCCTTCAGTCACTTGTAGGCTACCGTTGCGGGTCATCGCTTCCTCGCTGTTGTCATCCAGCACGTGTAACCAGCCTTGCCCTACAACGGCAACGTCCAGATCACGGCCGGTGGTGCGCAGTGCGCCTTCGGCAAAGTTTTGCCCTGGACGTTCAGTCAGCGCGAACACGCGACTTGGGTGGCCTTCGCCATACGCCTGCATTGAGCGAGCCTGCGATAAGTCGGCACGAAAACCCGTGGTGTTGACGTTGGCTAAGTTATTAGCCCGCACCGACACGGCGTTCATGTTCTCTTTCGCACTGCTCATGGCGATATACAGCATGTTATCCATTGGTAGCCTCTTACTTGCTAACGGTCTTAGCAAAGACTATGCAGAACACGTGCCAACTTAATTTTTAAAGGAGGGAACCAAGGGCATGCCGTGCATGCCGCACAGCCAATAGAGAATTCAACACAACACCAAACACCAAACACCAAAACAAAAAACGCCATTGCAACACGGCAATGGCGTTTTTTTGGGGCGGTATCTTGCCGCACGGTGACCGATTGTGGCCGAATTAGGGCAACAAGGCATGCAAAGCATGCCTTACCCATTAACGGATCTGCAAGATAGTCTGTTGCAGTGTGCTGTTCACTTCAAGCGCACGTGAGTTGGCCTGATAGTTACGCTGAGCAACAATGATATCCACCAGCTCTTCAGTCAGGTTGACGTTAGAGTTTTCCAGCGCCGACGATTCAATCGCACCCAAAGTACCTTGACCTGCGATACCAGTAATCGGCTCGCCAGAGTCAATGGTTGCGCGCCACTTAGTACCGCCCGCCTGCTCTAAGCCTTGCTCGTTATTGAAGTTGACCATCGCAACCTGGCCTAAGAACTGAGTTTGGCCATTCGAGTAAGTCGCTGCAATCACGCCACGCTCATTGATATCAACCCCAGTCAAGCGACCCACCGTGCTACCGTCTTGATCCAATGCCGTCAATTCAAACGCCGATGCGAACTGCGTTGGGCGGTCTGCACCACCTTGTGAGCGGAAGTTAAAGTCAACATCTAACGGCTCAGCACCACTGGTTGGCGTAAAGGTGAAGCTACCAGCTTCAAAGGTGCCGCCCGGAGTTAACGCGCCTGGACCGGATGGGTTACCACTGGCATCAAACGTAATCCGCATGCCGGAATAGTTCACGCCACCGATTAAGCCTGAATCAGCGCCTTCATAGCCTGCAGGCGGCACGAAGTCGACCATCTGACCATTCACAGTCTGGTACACGTCCCATTCGTTGGCGTCACGCTTGACATAGTAAGTCGTGACTGTGTGCGCTTCACCTAATGAGTCATATACAGTCGCAGAGGTTGAGTCGGTATAAGACGACGGATCAGCAGGGTCAAAGTTAGACTCACCTGGCGCAGTTTCAGGAATTGGCGTTTCGCGCGAATCTAAGTTTACTGACTGGAAAATATTCGCAGTCGGTGCTGGTTGCCCTGCAGTCGATGGAATTTCAATCGCTCGTGTGGTGCTTAATGCAGTAGACGACGTTTGACCGGTTTCACGGTTAACTGGGTACGCCTGCAAGAAATCACCATTGTTATCCACAATGAAATTGTTGCGGTTCAGCTTAAACGCACCGGCGCGGGTGTAACTTAATTCTTGCGAACCTTCAGCTGGCGCAGTCACAAAAAAGCCGTTGCCTTTAATCGCTAAGTCGAGGGCGTTTTCAGTGAAGTCCAAAGTACCTTGCGAGAACTGCTGTGCAACCCGCGAAGTTTGTACACCATCACCCACTTTAGTGCGGCTGTTAGTGAATAATGACGATGCGTACACATCAGCAAATTCAGCACGGGAGCCTTTAAAGCCAGTGGTGTTAACGTTGGCAATGTTGTTTGAACTGGTGTCAAGGTCACGTTGCGACGCAGCCAAGCCACTAAGAGCGATATAATATGACATAAGTCACCTCATTGAATCTTCGGCTCGGCAGCGTTAGCCGTTGCCGTTAGTAATTTGAATCACGTCTTTTAGATCAATTCGACCAATCGACTCCAAGTTCAGCACGACACCGCGTTGACCACCTGTGCTGACACTCTCTACATTGGCGTAGGTGAGTGCTATTAAATCTTCACTCGCACCACCCACGCGTCCGTTCGCAGAAATTTTATAATCACCAGGCGGCAACGGATTGCCGTCTGCATTCAAACCGTCCCATGAATAACGATGCTGGCCAGCTGGCAGTGTGCCCATATCAATGGTGCGCACCACTTGGCCCGTTTCGTTTTCGACTCGAATCACCACATTTTGTGTGGTTTGCTCGGTCGCTATCATACCTTCAACTGGGTTGTTACCGTTGAAGTAACCCACATCCGATGGAATCAACACCTGGCGACCCACCAAAGTAGAGGCTTGCAAGGCCTGGTTCGACGTCATGCTGTCGGCAAATTCTTTAAACTGTTGGCTTAAATCAGTAATACCTTCGGCCATGGTAAAGCTAGTCATCTGCGCGATCATCTGATCGTTCTCAACCGGCTTAGTCGGGTCTTGCATACTCAACTGCTGAGTCAGCAGCTTGAAGAAGTCTTCTTGTCCTAAACGAGAATCATCCTTAGTCGCCGCACGTGCTTCTTCCTCAGGCGTCCAGTACAGGTCTTGTAGTGGATTGGAGTTATTTATATTGTTAACCATGCTCGGTTACCTCAATTAAGCGTTCTGACCCATACGCAATGTGCGGCTTAACAACTGCTTGGTTGCATCAGCGATTTGCACATTGGTCTGGTAGGAGCGCGAGGCTGACATCATGTTCGCCATCTCTTCCATTACGTTCACATTCGGCTTATAAATGTAGCCATCTGCATCTGCCATTGGATGGTTGGGCGCATACTCCACCACCAATGGTTTTTGGTCTTCCACTACACCTACAACTCGGACCCCGACATTGCCATCTTGGCGCATCATACTTTCACGGCCAGGACGACTAGGGCGGCCATCCATTGCCTCTTGCAATTGAGTGGCAAAGACAGGATGACGAGCACGATAAGTTTCACCTGCTGAACTGCTCACCGTATTAGCATTAGCTAAGTTACTCGCAGTCACGTTTAAACGCAGGTTTTGCGCGCTCATGGCGCTGCCAGACACATCAAATACGTTATATAAGCTCATTGTTAGCGGCCTCCACTTAAGGCTTTTTGCATACCCTGAATACGGTCAGTTAGAAAGCGTAAACTGGCTTGGTATTCCATTGCATTTCTCATATACAAATTTCGTTCCACTTCTACTTCCACTGTGTTGCCATCGCCTGTATCTGGTTGATGTGGCGAACGAAATAGCTCACGTGGCCGCGCTTCTAAGTTAAGCTCGAAATGCTTGCTGTGGGTTCTTGAAAGGCTATAGCCAGAGCGCTTAGACACCGCATTCAGCGCGTCTTGAAAGTTAATGTCTTTGGCTTTGTAGCCTGGCGTGTCGGCATTAGCTAAATTGCTGGCGATAACGCTCGCACGCGCCTCGCGGGCCAATAACGCCTGCGGGTGAATGCCTAAACCTTTATCGATACTAATTGCCATGATGACCTCGCCGTAACCTTAATAACACATTGGAGTGAAATGCTTGGTTAAGGTAAAGCAATAGTCATGCCACTTTAGTAGCTGGGGATCAAAATCGGCATCTCGCGAGTGAGCATATACATCATTAAGGTATCTGCGGCGTGGCGCGCAATCAGCCGAATAGCCAGCCGGTCTGCGTTATCAGCCACTTCGTACGTCACCGCATGCACACCGAAATAGTCCGCCATATACTGTTTAAAGTTACCAAGGTTAGGGTTCGCACTGGGTTGCTCGACGATGGCATTAGGCGCAGCGGCCGCGGCAAGAAGGTTGAGCCAGTCGTAGCTAAAATCGGGTTCATTGGTAAGATAGCTACCCGGCGTGGTGTAAAACACGTCGCGAAAGGTCGAATGAAAATCGACCCCGTACACTAAGCGTGCGCCCTCGTCGACTCGATCACGCAAGAATGCATGAACCGCTTGCACCTCGGGCTGATCACGCTTAAGCCAGTTGCGATTGAGGTCGACTTGGTTGGCATTGTAACGCCAGTTACCAAGGGCGACGCCATCAGGGTTCATATTCGGAACAATCAGTATGTTGTAGCGCCTGAGAAATGCCTCGCTAGTCTCTGAAGGCTGCAACATAAACTCAACGAAGGCTTGCAATGCCATTGCTCCTGTCACTTCGGGAGGGTGTTGACGCCCCAACACAATGAGCCATTCGTGCGACTGTCCATGATGAACAAAAGCGGCAATATCTTGCCCCTCGACACTTTGTCCAAGCACTACCTTTTCCAAAGATGGGTATTCATCATGAATACGCCGCATCCATTCGGCGTAATCGTTATTATCAAACAACTCTTGGCCTGCAATCCAAACCAACTGCTCGCCCACTTCAAGGCTAAAAAATTGCGAGCTGCCTTGCCGCTTGTACTCCATCACTTTCCATGTATCGCGGTCATAGCTCAATTTTGGTGAGTAGCGGGTGTTGGCATGCTCACTGCGAATTTCAATATCAATGTGTCGGGGTCTATCGGCTTCAACCGTAAAGGCGTGCCAGGGGCTTGGGTTAATCGGGTAACTCTCAGGCTCCAGGTGGACAATTAACCGGCCGTCACTGCCACGTTCACAGCGCCCGAACCTGCCTTGCGGAAACTGCGCACTGAAGCGAATATCACTGAAGTCACAAGTGACATGGTTCGCAGGCGCGTTGGCTTGCGAAAACGGCAGCACCACGCGCGCTACAATGTCCCGATCAATGGCGCAGGCAGCCTGTGGTATGCAGTGAACTAAGAAGCTCCAGTAAAGGCTTGCTACCATGACCCACCTCCTTTGTTACCTCCTCGCGAGCCCCAAGCTCTCCGATGTCCTTACGCACTTAGAACGCAATGCTGTAATCCACATAGATATAACGCCCTCGATTAGAGTGCACATCGGAAATATAACCAAAGCTTGCACTTGCAATGGGGGGATCCTGATTGGTTAAGTTGCGCACACCCACACGAATACGGCTATCATTTAACCAATTATTGCTGCGAATACTGTAATCCGCAAATGCATCAAAGGTCGTCCAGCTGGGTATCGGCATTGCCTCCCCATCACTATTGGTTACGCTGGTATTTTCAAAGTTACTGACGTAGTTAGCCCGCAACTGGGCCGCCCACTGCTCATATCGCCACCCGACAGACGCAAGCCCCCGCCACTCAGGGTTGCCATTTGAACGCCGCAAATCACCCGCACCGAGCACTGCAATGTCTTGCGGTAATGCCGGGTTACCGGCTGCTAGCTCATCCAGCACCAACGCGCTAATGGGGTCCGGTTCCTGGGTAAACTTGGTGAGCTGTGCGGCATTCAGGTTGAAGGTAAAACGCCCCAAGTCACTATCCACAAAGTAACTAAGGCTAACATCCATACCCTCAATGGTTCTGGGGTTGAGGTTTTGGTATTGGTTCTCGATAAATAACACTTCGCCAGCTTGGTTACGTGTAATCGCCTGATTAACTTCACCGTCTGCACGCAGCAGAGCGTCATAGAGTAGATGAGTTTGGCTATTTAAAATGCCTATCGTCCCGACCTGCTCAATGTTCCACCAATCCACAGTAATAAGCAGATTATCCATCGGTGCCAATGCCAGACCATAGGACAAGTTCTCACTGGTTTCAGGCGCCAGCTCGACATTCCCACCGCGCACTTCCGCCACCCCGTACCGTGCATCTAGTAGCGGGTCATAGCGGGTATTTGAACGGGTCACGCCCTGCTCTACCACTTGGGGTAAGTTGGGCGCTCGAAACCCTTCGGTATAAGCCCCTCGTAGTTGTATCCAATCTGTCGGCGCCCATGCCAGTGCGACTTTGGGTTTAATCACATCGCCCACGTCAGAAAAATCCTCGAGCCGTGCGGCTAGCTGCATGTCTACGGTGGCATGCAAAGGAATAGCAAACTCAACATACGCCGAGCGCACGTTGCGACTGCCGCTGGCGGACGGCGTTGCGCTGGTTCCCATCGCCGCACTATCCGATAGCCATTCACCGGTCACTTGGTCCACCAGCGGGATCTCTCCACTCAGTAGTGGGTCGCGGTCGTCGGCATAGCCCTCATACCGGTATTCGACGCCAAATGCAGCACCAATAGGCCCTGCATACCAATCCATAATCGCGGGGTTGGATACACTGAAATCCCACAGTGCTAATTCACTGGTACTTTCGCGATACACATCGACGGTGAAGGTATCAATCACCGCTTGTGGGTTGCGTTGTGGCATACCCGTCGCTGGGTTGCTGATACTTCCGCCAAGAAAAGGATTATATGCCAGCGCTGGGTCGGTTTGGTTGATAGCATTTTGGAATGCATCCACCCGAATTCGGTTGTAATCCGTATCCAAGGTGTTGGCCCGTGAGTACAAAGCCGCACTTTCCCAGTCCCAACTACCCCACATACCGCGCAAACCAGTCAGTAAACGATAACTATGGTCTTCGACTTCGACGCGTCGATTACCTGCATCCACCGCCCGGTAATTACGCAGCAAGATATCCTCGCCAAAGGGATTAAACGCGGCGTCTGCCGCAATCGTGAAGCGCTGTGCTGCTAAGTTGGCATTTTGTTCACGCAACCGAGTTGATTCAGCTTGATACCATAAGCCCTCTGCAAATAACTCAACGTTGTCGCTAATTTGATGTGTCAGATATGCAAAAAGGTTCAAACGGTCGACATCGTCTGTCATCGACTGATCTTCCAGTGCAGGGTCGTAATAGCGATCGACGGATGCTGTGCCACTCACCGCACATACCGCGTCATTAATAGCAATACTACATGCGTCACTGCTAGCAGGCTGAATATGCACAGTACCTATGGAATCACCGATAAAGTGCCCCCAGGGGCTCGCAATTAGGCGGTTATCAAGGGAAGGGTTACCTTCAAAGCCAGCCGGAATATCTGGGTGAAAACGCCTGTCGCTGTTACGCGAATATTCACGCTCATTCGCCATCATGCCAGTGCGCGTGTAGTAGGCAGCGGACATACCAACATAGGTGCGATTTTGATTAAAGGTGCGCCCATGTAATGCAGTCAATGTCAGTTGGTCAAATGAAGTGCCGTCACTAAAGCCATAGTTTGCGGCCAGTTCGGTGCCCTCAACATTGTCTTTCAGCACGTAATTGACGACCCCTGCAACGGCATCTGAGCCATAGATAGCCGCTGCGCCGTCTCGCAGCACCTCAAGTCGGCTTAAACCACGTACGGGCAAGGTATTGGAGTTCACCGTGGTGACAGGCACAAAATTCTCGGTCTGCGTACCCGGGTGCAACACGAGCCGCCGTCCGTTGAGCAGCGTGAGCGTATTACCCGTACCTATCCCGCGTAAATTGATGGATGCCACATCGCCGCGCGCATCGTTGACACCGCCAATGGTACGTTCGTTGTTAAAACTTATATCACCAATCTGAGGAATCGAGCGAAGCAACTCATCTCCAGTTGCTGCGCCAGTGTCTTGAATAGCCTCTTCATCAAGCACGGTCACTGGCAAATTACCGGCTGCGCGCGCGCCTCGAATGTTAGACCCGATGACCTGAATACGCTCAACGGATGGGGTATCCGCCTGCTCGTTATCGGACGACTGCGCGTGGGCAACTGATACACATACTGTTGCCCCCGCCGCCACAATGGCACATGCTAGTTTAATTGCATAAGCAAGGGGCTTAAGAACAGGCGTTCTGGAAGGTGGTAGCGTAGCATTCATCTTGAGGCCTCGTTGAACATAACTTGTGTGTTATGAACAACTACCTCAATTCTTACCTAGCTGTTACTTCAATTACATTATTTTTACAACTGCGCCGAAGCAGCGGCTTAATGCCGCTTTACTTGCGTTGGTAGATAATACCTGGGTTGCAACGCACCATCGCATAGTCGTCACTCAAGCCAGAAATCGACTCAGAGGCGCCTAAAATAAGGTAGCCATTGGTGTCTAACGAGGTTCTAAACTGCGATAAAATTTTCTTCTTAATCTCGGGGGAGAAGTAAATCAGTACGTTGCGGCAGAAAATAATATCGAATTTACCCAGCAGCGAATAACTGTCGAGCAAGTTCAGGTGACGAAACGACACCATGTCACGCACTTCTTTCTTTACTCTAAGTTTGCCGCCATCTGCCGCTTCAAAAAAGCGCTTTTTGCGCTCTTCGCTAAGCCCGCGGCCAATCGACAAGCTGTCATACTCGGCAAGCTTTGATTGCTCGAGTACTTTATTCGAAATGTCAGTGCCTATAATTTGAATACCGCGCGGCAGTGCACCTGGGTTGCGCTGCTTAAATTCAATAAAGCTCATCGCAATGGAGTAAGGTTCCTGCCCACTTGAGGACGCCGCACACCAGATTTTTAACGGCCGATTTAGCTTATCAAATTCCGGGAATAAACGCGTTTTCAATAATTCGAACGGGTACACGTCACGAAACCAAAGGGTTTCATTGGTGGTCATCGCGTCAAGCACGTCACTACGCAAGGCGCGTTCACTAATCGACATAGAACGGCGCACTAATTCAGCGAGCGTACTAATACCGTATTTATTCATTAACGGCCCAAGGCGGCTTTTGACCAGGTACAATTTGTTATCACCCAGCACGATTCCGCTTTGGGTTTCCAGAAATTTTCTGAACTGATTATAATCGGCAAGATCAAGTTCGCGGTCAGTCACGCAATGATATTCCTTGTATTCTCAAGATGCGACAGCCAGCAAACGCTGGCCGCCCCTATCGGTTGAAACTTCCGTTACGAAGCGTCTTGGTTAAGCTGTGCAGCCGGCTCATCAGTGAACATCCATTTTTGCACCGCGCTTGCAAGCTCATCAGGGTGGAACTTTGCAATAAAGTCATCCGCCCCGACCTTTTTCACCATCGCCTGGTTAAATACACCGCTTAACGACGTATGCAAAATCACATGCATATTTTTCAACAGCGGATCAGCTTTGACCTCTGCTGTTAAGGTGTAGCCGTCCATTTCTGGCATTTCAATGTCGGAGACCATCAGCGGCACTTGGGTTGAAATATCGCCGCCCACTTCTTTAGCTTTAGCTCGTAACCAATCAAGGGCTTCGCGGCCATTCTTCACCAACTCGATATTCGCACCAATGGAAGTGAGCGCGCGCTTCACTTGGTTACGCGCGACAGTCGAGTCATCAGCAACCAAAATCGTCAGGTCTTGCAGTGAACGTGCGCTGCTTCGCTCAAGTATACTTTCGCTTACTTCAGTGTTGACTGGGGTGATTTCATCAAGAATTTTTTCAACATCAAGAATTTCGACCAGCTCATTCTCAATCTCTGTCACTGCGGTCAGGTAACTATAGCGCCCCGCCCCTTTGGGTGGTGGCATCACCGCTTCCCAGTTAATATTCACAATGCGCTCAACGCCATCCACTAAGAACGCCTGCACTGTACGATTGTACTCAGAAATAATAATAAACTTGTCGTGGATATCTTCAAGGGGTCGTCCGCCGGTGGCCATGCTTAAGTCGATGACCGACACTGCTTGGCCTCGAATGTGTGCAATTCCACGCACAAATGCGTTTCGTTTAGGCATCGCAGTTAAGCGCGGACACTGCAGCACTTCGCGGACCTTGAACACGTTAATGCCGAAACGCTGGCGCCCACGCAGGCGGAATAATAACAACTCTAAGCGGTTCTGCCCAACCAACTGAGTGCGCTGGTTCACTGAATCTAAAATACCTGCCATAGTGCTCTCCGTGATGTGCTGCTTGTGGTGTGCAATACGCTATGCGGCGCCAAAGGAGCCTTGATAACAAGGCATAGTCTTTGCATACCTTTTACTTTACCACGTACGTGAGTCGAAACTTTGACGTCGTACGCTTATTTATACCTTTTTTTACCCGTGTCGCCTAGCGCCACTATGCTGATAGTACATATTCGCACCACTTTATATCAGCTAACTACGCAATGGGGTTATTGCATGAAGTTCGCAAGTTTTATTTTTATGCTCGTTGTCACAGCCCTGCCAAGCGCGGCAATGGCAGCCAATACCTACGAACCTCAACAACTGGCTGAACTCGCAGAAAATCATGTCAATGAATTATTAGCCGCTAACCAGGACGACCAAATCCAGGTCCAAGCCGGCAACCTCGACCCACGTATGGGCACGCGCAGTTGCGAACAACCGTTGCGCGTCGAGCTTGCGAACAACGCATCGCTCGAGCGTCAAACCACCGTCATGTTAACCTGCGATGACCGCGACAACTGGCGTCTATTCATTCCCGTGCGCATTCAACAGCTGCGTGCAGTGGTGGTGACTGCTCGCCCTTTGACGCCTGGACAGGTTATCGGCCGCAGTGACTTAAAACTGAGTTATATTGACATTCACCAATTACGCGATGCCGCCCATGACGATATCGACAGCTTAGTGGGCGCACAAGTGAAGCGTCGTATCGGCGCCAACCAGCCCTTGCAGGCGCGGCATACCTGCTTCGTTTGCCGCGGCCAAGATGTTACTATTATATCAGGTGCTGGCGGCCTTGAAATTCGCGCCACTGGCGTCGCACGCGCCGACGGTTTGTTAGGTGACCGCATTACCGTGCGCAACTCGCGGTCGAACCAAGATGTACAAGCTGTGGTCTCAGGTAGCAATGAAGTGCGCATTGCTCAATAGCGAGGAGCTCAGGCAAAGAGCTCAGTAGCAAAATTCGCTTACTAAAAGTGCTAAATTAGACTAAAGTTTACCCATAAGCGGTCGATATAACGGGCGTAGGAAAGATTTTAAGGGGCAAAATGATGGCAATTAACAATATTCAATCAGGTGTGAATAACACCCAAGTGACGTCAAAGCAGCAGATAGACCAGCAAGGTCGCCCTGCGCAAACGCAAACTGGTATGGCACCGCCACGCCAAGATGCGGTATCACTGACGCCACAAGCACAGCAATTAAGTCAGCTGCAACGTCGTGCTGAAGGCGACTCAGGCGTTGACGAAGCGAAGGTCGCTCGTATCAAGCAAGCGTTAGCTTCTGGCGATTACGCCATTGACGCTGAGCGTTTAGCCGCTCGCATCGCAACCTTTGAAGCTGACATGTTTGGTCGTGGTGGCGTCGAGCGCTAATTTATGTCCGAATTGCTCGCTGACTTACTGAGTCAGCAAACCACCCAGTTAGAGCAATTAATTGAATTGCAACAACGGGAAAAAGAATTACTTGTTAAGCGCGATGCCCCCGCGCTTGACGTCGTTACCCAGCAAAAAGAACAAGTCTTAGACACCATTCAACGGCTTGACGACGCGTTAGCGAATCATCCCCAGCAGCACTTAGTGTCATCTCACCCAGAATTACGAGAACAGCGCAAAACCATTTTGGCGCTGATGCAAACGTGCCAGAACAATAATGAAGTGAATGGTCAACTGGTGCGTGTGACCTTGGGTCGTATCCAACAGTTGAAGCAAACCCTGCAAGCCGCGCATTCAGGCACTACGATTACCTACACCAGCAAAGGTAAAACCTCGTCTGGCCCTTCAGGCTCATCAATCAAAGCTTAAAAAAAATGCTCTACCTTAATAGTAGAGCACTCGGCTGACTTGGGTTGGGCGGGTTGTCGCGATAAATAAGTTTTGCACTTGCTCAAAATCCAGACGCAACTCAGTGGCGTAATAGTCACCAACTGGGTAGCTGCGAACGACTTCAGCACCTCGAATCACACCGCTGACCTGGCTGCGAAACGAATCATCTGTCAACATCATGTCTTGCACGCTGGTGCTACCGTCAATGCGCACACCTTGCACTTGTTCCACAAGCTCGCGCATGGCTTCTAAACGAGACGCACGCATGGCTTGCAGCACACGCTCTTGCTCGGTTTCACCGCGCTGTTGCGCCACTGGCGCATAACCCACTGCACTTAGGCGCGGGTATTTGTCTGGTTGAACCGTGGTATATTCAACATGGCGATCAGTGCTGGCACAAGCACTTAAGCATAATGCGCCCAGTGCTAGAACGGTGTAACGTAACATGACAGATCCTCACTAATTATTACTCTAGCTATGCTATCGGCACAGAATCTGCATACTTAACCTAAATTTTTCGAGGATGCCTTCATGCGAGCATACATTCTGACCCCGTACTTGTGGCGTGCTTTCTGCGCGTTATGGCTGTTATCGGCGGCTAGCGTTATCTCTCCAGCCCACGCAGAGTGGTACGAAAGTTCTGCATCCGCGCCGATTGTGGCGGGTAACACCGAACGCGCGCGAGCCCACGCAATTGAAAATGCATTGCGCCAAAGCTTAGACTTCGCGGGCGGCAGGCTTAGTAGTGTTGAGCATGTGGTCAATGGGGTTTTACAAGGCAGTCATTTTGAGTGGGCCAGCGACGGTGTCATTGAGCAAGCTCACTTAGTGCGTGAGCGCCGTGTCAATGACCACATTGAAGTCACAGTGCGCGCGCACATTCGGCAAGCCCATGCCCAATGTGCGGCAGCGGATTTCCGCAAAGGGGTTGCGGTGGTGCCGTTTGAATTTGCCCAAGCTGAACAAGTACGTGACGGCGAACTGTGGCAACTTGACCGCGCCGCTTCCGCTCGCTTTGCGCAACTACTTGGCCGCCATAGCCAAAGCACATTTTTAGAGCACTTAATTGAACGCAAAGTCGGCTTTAGTGATTTTCGCCGCGCTAACAATGAACAGCAAATGGCGGGCTTTGCACGTCGTGTAGGCAGCGAAACCGATGCGCAATATGTAATTGCAGGTGTATTTGATGATCTCAGCACCCAACAACGGGGCCGCAATCTGACCTTTTGGACCCAGCCGAAACAAGACCGCCATTTAGGGTTAACCATCTATTTGCTCGATACCGCTAGTGGCGAATTGGTCACTCGTGCCCATGTGCGCGACCAAATTCCATGGACCTTTGATTACCATGAACAAGTTGACCCACACAGCCAACGCTTCTGGCAAAGCGCCTATGGCGATGCCCTTGAGCGCGCGATGCGAGACATGGTGTTTGGGCTGGATGATAAGCTAGAATGTGTCGAGCCACGTGGCCAGGTGATTCGTGTCAGCGGTCGCGACGTCAACGTCAATCTTGGCGCCAACCATGGCTTACAGGCAGGGCACAGCTTGCATATTTACCATCGGGGTAACTTTGTCGACAACCAAGGCATTTATCGCGAACAATGGGTGTTAAGCCCCTACCAGCTTGAAGTCACCCAGGTGCAACAATCATCAGCGCAAGCACGTGTGGTTAACGACCAGCCAGGCGGCAACATTCAAGTCAATGATCGGGTTGTGGTGCGCCCCTGAGGCTGCTTCCACCCCAGCAGGCGCTTACGCGTATCGCAGCAGCGCCTTCAAGCTAGTCGGCTGATTGCCAACAATTCGATAGGCCTGTGCCAAAAACACTTCGGCACAGGCAATCGCATCACTTAACGCATGGTGCTGGCGCATGGCTGGCAGGTCGTAACGCTCGCGGCAAGCCCCTAAAGTCAATTCGCCTTTGTCTAACCACTGCTTTTTGCGCGCTAAGCGCTGACGCTCTATTTGTAAGGTATCCATCAGAGCCAAGGGCTGGCACTCAATCTGATGGTGGGCAAATGCGTGGGCTAAAAATGCCCAATCAAAAGGCGCATGGTGGGCAACCAATACGGCGCCATCGAGACGCTTAGCTAAGCGCTGCAACACTTTATGCAACGGCTCGCCGCCACGTAAATCCTGCTCCGACAGTTGGTGAATCACCGCACTTTGGCTGAGCGGTTGCTGCGAGTGGATCACGCCATAATCCGCCTCATACAAGCGGATACGCGGTGGCGCTAACGGCACCCAGCCAACGGCTAGAATTGCGTCTTTATCGGCATCCAAGCCATCGGTTTCCAAATCAAGGGCGATATATTTTGCCCCTTGCCAGGGCCCTTTCAATTGCGCTTGGCGTTTAGGGCTCTGGGCGTTGATCACCTGCCCATGCATCCCTTTGGATAACTTACCCAATACCTGTTTTAACATCGAAGCTATAACCCACGCCCTAACTTAAACCCGACCCCTTGCTGTGAGTCTTTAATAATACTAAACGCTGCTTTCAATTGCCGCCGCTCCAAGGTGCTGAGCTTTTCCGGGTCGACCGAATTGACGGGTTGAGTGGAATCACCTTTCATCCGTAACTGATGGCTTAAGCGTAACTGGGTTAAAAACTGCCAGGCTTCTAATAGGTTCTGGTTGTCTTTGACGGTCAATAACTTACTATTCTTGAGTGCCGCTAAACGAGCCGGCGTTGCTGGCATCGTTAAACCTTCCCCGATGGCGTACAAGCGCACTATATCGTTCACGATGGCCACGCCTTGGGTTTTAATATCAATAAAATCACCACCCTTCTCGCTTTTGGTACGTAAACGGTTAAACAACCCAAGGGGCACATTCAGTTCACCAATATGACGCGCCATGTTGGCCATAAAAATATCGCGCTGCGCTATTTTCGCCACCTGCTCGCGATGTTGCCGATACAACTGGGCGTTGCCCGCTATCATGCGGCTATCAAAAAATATCATGCTGTGCATAATCGCGTCTGGTGTCGGCGACTGCACCCATTTTTTAAACTGTTCGCGCCATTCTAATGAGGTTTTGTTCCACTTCGGGTTCATCGCCATCACGTCACCAGGGCACAAGCGCACACCGCAATCGGCAAGCCCTTGGCACACATACTCGGCTAAGCCTTGAAAGTAATCGCGCTGGCTGGCTTTAATATTGTCGTGCAACAGCAAGCCATTGTCTTGATCTGAGCTCAAGGTCTGGTCTTCGCGAGCTTGCGAGCCAAATGCCATCCACGCATAAGCCACAGGGGCCGCGCCATGTTCTTGCTCGTACAAACGGATCAGTTTACGTGTCATGCCATCGGTCAGTGACGCTAGTAAGCGCCCCACCATGCCAATGTCTTTGACGCGAGTTGCAAAGGTGCGCAAATACTGCGGAATATTTTTAGCTTCCGCCACCAAAGCGTCTCTATCCACGGCTTTAAACAACGCATTCATTAAGAACACTGGCTCGCTGCGCTGCTGTTTCATTAAGTCGGTGGTGGTTAACATGCCAATTGGCTTGTCATCGTCATCTAACACTGGTAGATGGTGAATGTTGGCCTGGTTCATCACCGTCAGGGCATCAAATAAGCTTTGGCGCGCGTAGACCGCCTCAGGCATGCTGGTCATCACCGCGGTCACAGCGACTTCATAGCTCATACCTTTAGCCACCACACGGGTGCGAATATCGCGGTCCGTCAAAATACCGCGCAACTGGTCCCCATCCACCACAAGTAAGCTTGATACTTTGTTGTCACTCATGCAAATAGCGGCATCTTGAATGCTGGTATCACTGGGAATCGCAATCAGGTCGCGTTGAATCACGCTGCCAATATCGCGCTCGCTCCAATCGGGTGCTTGGTTGTCGCTACGCTGTTCGGTTAATAAGCGCTGCGTTTGCGCTTGCATAAAGTAGCGTTCAAACGCCTCGCTGTAGCGGCGCAAGTAACCAAAAGTAGCGGCATCCCAGCAATACAAAATACCATCCGCCAGCACATCCAAACGGTTGGTAATTTCGCGCCCGGTCAGCAACGCAGGAAAACCAAAAATATCCCCGGTTTCCAAACGTTCAATGGGCTTGCCATGTTTATCCAGTAAATCATAGGTGCCACTGCGCACCACAAACAATTGCGGATGGCCAGGGCGCAGCACATCTTGGCTATTATGGGTATTTACGTACATTGCCTCGGCGTGGTCTAACGCATAATCAAGGCGCTGCTCGTCAAGCTGATCAAACGGCGGCGTTTGCTGTAAAAAGTCCGCCATGTCTTTTAAATCAAGTGCCATAAAAATAAACCCCTGAGTTTGCACCCAGGGGTTCCTTATTAGCCATGTTGCATGTCAAGCATGCCCGGCATGTTAGTGACCAGTCGCTTCACCCGCCCCTTTAGGGTAACGGATTGATTCAACCAGCTCCTGGATTTCCGCTGGAGATTCCTTGGTAAACTTCAGCACAATATTCGCCACGATGAAGTTCAATAGCATACCCACTGTACCAATCCCTTCTGGCGAGATTGACAAGAACCACTCGTCAGGACCAGCCGTTGGGTTGATAAACTTAAAGTAGATAATATACGTCAAGGTAAACACGATACCTACCACCATACCGGCGATTGCACCTTCTTTGTTCATGCGTTTATGGAAGATACCCATAATAATCGCAGGGAAGAAGGACGCAGCCGCCAGACCGAACGCGAAGGCGACCACCTGCGCCACGAATCCGGGTGGGTTGATACCGAAGTACGCACCAATCAGTACCGCAAAACCAGCCGCAATACGCGCTGCAAGCAGCTCTTGCTTATCCGTTATATTGGGCTTAAATGTGCGTTTGAGCAAGTCATGGGACACTGAACTTGAAATAACCAACAACAAACCTGCTGAGGTCGATAGCGCGGCGGCAACACCACCAGCAGCCACCAAGGCCACAACCCAGTTAGGTAAATTCGCGATTTCAGGGCTTGCCAGTACGATGATGTCAGCGTCTACATTGGTGTTACTACGCTCATCATTTGAATAGAACATCGGCTCAGCACCACTGCGTGCTTCTTCGCTGATTTGAATCAGACCCGTACGCTCCCAGTTAGTAATCCAAGTCGGTGCATCTTCGTACATCACACCTTGCTGATCTTCACCATTAATGGTGTACAAGATATTCGTCTTGGTAATCGATGCAATGGCTGGTGCAGTGGTATACACCACAGCGATAAATACCAATGCCCAACCACCTGAACGGCGTGCATCACGTACTTTAGGTACGGTGAAGAAGCGAATAATAACGTGTGGCAAACCGGCCGTACCCACCATCAAGGCAAAGGTAATGGCAAATACGTCCAGCGTCGATCGGGTGCCTTCAGTATAGGCTGCAAAGCCAAGCTCTTCTGATAAACCGTCTAAGCGCTCAAGCAGATACAAACCAGAGCCGTCGGCTAAGGTTGAACCGAAACCGGTTTGCGGCAGAATGTGGCCTGTCATTTGGAAGGTAATGAAAACCGCAGGTACTGTATAAGCAAACGCCAGAATAATGTACTGGGCAACCTGCGTATAAGTGATACCTTTCATCCCGCCGAGCAAGGTGTAGAAATACACCATGGCCATACCAATCAGTACGCCAGCAGTAATATCTACTTCCAGGAAGCGGCTAAACACCACGCCTACACCACGCATTTGACCTGCGATGTAAGTGAACGACACCACGATGGCACAGAATACCGCCACGGTACGTGCCGTTTGTGAGTAATAGCGATCGCCGATAAAGTCAGGCACCGTGAACTTGCCAAACTTACGCAAGTACGGCGCTAAACACAGGGCTAATAATACATAACCACCGGTCCAACCCATCAAGTAAACGCTACCGTCATACCCCATGATAGAGATTAAGCCTGCCATGGAAATGAACGAGGCCGCTGACATCCAGTCGGCTGCTGTTGCCATACCGTTAGCGACTGGAGGAACGCCGCCACCGGCTACGTAGAAGTCATTGGTTGAACCAGCGCGGGCCCAAATAGCGATACCGATGTAGATAGCAAAGGTCGCGCCGACGACTATAAAGGTTAAAGTTTGAATATCCATCGATTACTCCTCGTCGACACCGTATTTTTTATCCAACTTATTCATTTGTCGGATATAAACGAAAATCAGTACGATAAAGGTGTAAATCGCACCCTGTTGCGCAAACCAGAAACCCAATTTAAAACCGAAAAATTGAATTTGGTTTAGCAGGTCAGCGAGAAAAATGCCGAATCCGAAAGACACTAAAGCCCACACAAACAGCAGTTTGAGCATGAGCGAAAGGTTTTCTTTCCAATAGGCCGTGGCATGATCTTGAGATTCAAATGCCATAGAGACGCCCTCCAGTTGTTGTTGATAGAAAGTTATACTTATGTAGTCATAAGCGACTTTATCAGTGAACAAGAAAAGGGGAATTGGACGTTAGTCGTAGGTGAGTCTAAGGTCGTAAGTAATTGGCTTAACGGCGATTCGCGCGCTGCACGTGTTGCAATAATGCTTTTAACTGCGCGGGTTTAACCGGTTTTGCCACAAACTGCAGGCCCAGCTTGCGCGCTTGCTTTTTCACCTCTGCTTCGCGCACTGCTGTGACCAGTGCACCTTGCAACGGCGCCTGCCATAACTGTTGGAGTTGCGCCGCTAAGGTTAAGCCGTCACTGCCATGGCCGAGTTGATAATCAAGTAACACCCCATCAGGTTTGGGATGCGCTTGAGCGTACTCCAGTGCTTCACTGGCACGGGTGAAGCAACTGCAGGTTGAGCCCCATTTTTCCAGCAAAGCCCGCAGTGCATTTAAGTTCTCGGGGTCATCGTCGACACATAAAAAGTGCATGGTCTGAGTTTGGGTACGACTCACTTGTTGCGGTTTTTGGCGCACCACATGCACGGCCTCGCCCATTGGCACTCGCACCGAGAAACAACTTCCTTTACCAAGGCTTGAGCGAATACTGATCGGGCTATTTAACTGGGTCGCCATCCGCTGCGCCACCGACAAACCTAAGCCAACCCCGCTGGTTGAGCCTTTGTGATAACGAATAAAGGCTTCAAATATACGCTCATGTTGCTGCTCAGGGATACCAGGGCCGGTGTCCCACACGCTAATTTCCACCAGGCGACCATGCAGCCGCACGCCTAACACTACGCGTCCGTGTTCGGTGTACTTAATTGCATTGGATAAAAAGTTCTGCACAATGCGACGTAAATAGGTCGGATCGGTATGCACCACCACGCCACTGCGAATATACGCCCTAAAATCCAGCTTTCGCTGCTGCGCCAGCACTGCATATTCTTGTACCAAGGGGGTGAGCACTTGGGCGAGATCAACGTGTTTTAGCTTGGGCTGCAACGCGCCCTGTTCCATCTTGGCTATCGACAACAAGGTTGACAGCAAATGTTCGGTCGAATCCAACGCATTATCGACCTTGCCAAGCAATTGGTTGTTCTTGGCATCGAGCTGTTCGTGGTCTATCGCCTCAATGTACAAGCGCGCTGCATTCAGTGGCTGCAAAATATCGTGGCTGGCTAAGGCTAAGAACCTGGTTTTACTCGCATTCGCGGCCTCAGCCTCAGCCTTTGCCCGCTTCAGCTCTTCTTCGGTATCCCGCCGCCGTTCAATCTCTTCAGTCAGTTCGCGGTTAACCTCGCGCACCTGACGCGCACGGCTTTCAATCCGTGCTTCGAGGTCGATATTCGCGTCTTCCAGCGCTTGCTGGGTTTCAATATGTTCAGTCACGTCGGTGAAACTGGTAACAAACCCGCCGTTGGGCAAGGGGTTACCAACCATTTCAATCACCCGGCCGTCACTACGCCGACGAATAAAGCGGTGGGCCGAGCCTTGTTGCATATAGCGCAGGCGCTTATCGACTAAATCTTCGACTTCGCCAGGGCCACACTCGCCGCGTTCGGCGTTGTAGCGGATCAAATCCGCAATTGGGCGGCCTGGCTGCACCATGCCATCCGGGTACTCAAATAAATCTAAATAACGCTTGTTCCACACCACTAAGCGCAGGTCAGCGTCCACCACCGAAATACCTTGGGCGAGGTTTTCCAGCGAGCTAAACATAATAGATTGTTGATTTTGCAACGCTTGGGTCGTGTCATCAAAGAAGTGCACCACCTCTTCCAAGTTAAGCTGGCGGTCGTCCAGCGCCGCGCTCACCAGTGAACGCGCAGTCGAGGCACCCAGCACGCCGGAAATAGCTCGTTCGGTATATTCAATAAAGTGCGCATCGGCGACGGCATTGAGCTGTAAGTCATAGCGGGCGCCATAGTCCGCCACTAATTGCTCGGTGCGCTCACGGCCAAGAAAGGTTTGCATCAACATTTTCAGATCGCGCCCACGGGCCTGGTGCGCACGTTTGGTTTCTGCAGGCAATTGCGTGTCGCGTGGGCGGGTATAAGCCATCGCCTGAATGCGGTCAATCAAGCTCGGTACGGCCAGCAAACTAAACACCACATACGTCGCGAGGTTAGCGAGGAAACTATACAGCGCGCCATAAGTGATCACCGCTTCTGTGTCTTCCACGCTCAAAGCTTGGCCGCTCACCAGCGGCAGTATCACGGTGAGGCCGAGCACCACGAAGCCTGCTGCAAGCCCCATATACACGCCTTGGGCGTGCCCACGGCGCCAATATAGCCCGCCTAGCACCGCTGGCACTAACTGAAATACCACCGAGAACGCGAGTAAGCCCATACTCACTAAGTTCAGCTGTTCCAGCCAAAAGTGGTAACACACCCAGCCAAGCAACAAAATACTGGTGATCGCAATCCGGCGCACCAGCAACAATTTACGGTAAAAACGCCGCGCTTGAGGCATGCGCGTCACATCACGCTTGAGCACCAAGGGCATAATTACGTCATTACTGACCATGGTGCTTAAGGTTAGCGTCGCGATAACCACCATTGCAGTTGCGGCTGAAATGCCACCGACGAATACGAACAGCGCCAGCATATCCAGCCCTGCACTCATCGGTAGCAATAGCGAATAAGTGCCACCGTCGACACCGGCAGGCAGCAAAGCGTCACCCGCGATGGCTATCATCGCGATAGCGAGAGAAGTAAGCAGTAAGTAACTGGGGAACACCCAACGCGCCGTATTCAGGTGCGACAAATGGACGTTATCAATCACCGTGACATGAAACTGGCGTGGTAAACATAAGATTGCGCCTGCCGCCATGAAGAGCTGGATCATAAACACCGGCGTGAGCGCACCTTGCCAGGTCCAGCCATCATCCAGGTTGAGGCTTTGTAGTTGCGCACTAAAGCTAAGATCGCTGCTGCCACGGAGTAAGTAAAACGCGACCACGGCTGCGGTCAACAGCGCCAGCAATTTAACCGCAGACTCGAATGCTATGGCTAGCATCATACCGTTGCGATACTGGGTGACGTCGATATGGCGAGTGCCGAACATAATCGCGAACGCCGCCATTAATAATGCCACGGCTAGTTCTTTCAGCGAGTAGGCAGCGGTCGGGTCATCAGGCCCGACTAAGGCGGAAAAACTCACCCCCACAGCTTTAAGCTGCAGCGCAATGTAAGGCACAATAGATGCGGCAGCAATCAAGGTCACCACCAGCGCCATGCGATGCTGCTTGCCGTAACGCGAGGCAATAAAATCGGCAATTGAGGTAATATTTTGTTGCTTACTCACCGCCACCATTTTGCGTACCACCGGCAGGCCGAATAGGTACAACAACATCGGGCCTAACAAAATAGGCAGGAAGCTCCAGCCACTCTGGGCGGCATTATCAATCGCACCGTAGTAGGTCCAGGACGTGCAATAAATGGCGAGTGACAACGCATACACACTGGGGTGCAAGCTCCAGCGATAACCACGCGATTTGCGCCGGTCGCCCCAAACGGCGATAGCGAACAAAAGTGCAATGTAGGCAAGGCCTGTGGTTACCAGTACCCAACTCATGGCAGTCGGTTATTTCACTTCTTCTTCAGGGGGTGCCAACTGCAAACGCTCAGCCAGTAATACGGCTTGGGTGCGGCTGTATACATCCAGTTTGCGGAAAATGGCGGTCATGTGTGCCTTGACCGTGGCTTCAGTAATGCCAAGCTGGTAGGCAATTTGTTTGTTCAACAAACCTTCATGCACGTAGTACAACACACGATATTGCTGCGGCGTTAATGCAGCGACTTTATCTGCAAGTTCAATATCTTCCTGGGACAAGCTCTGAATTTGTGATCGCATGCCCTCGGGCAACCACTCGTCGCCGTCTAAAATGCTACCAATCGCAGCGGCAATTTGCTGCGACGGCATCGATTTTGGAATAAATCCGAGCGCGCCAAAGCCGATACAACGGCCAATCACCGCAGGGTCTTCGGTGCCGGAAATAATCGCAACAGGTAACAGTGGGAAGTCTTCACGAATTCGAATCAGACCATATAAATCACCCGCCCCTGGCATATGCAAGTCCAGCAACAACAAGTCAATCTCATCGTCGTTGGCCAGAACATCAAGGGTTGATTCTAAGCTGTCGGCTTCAACAATCTGAAGGTCAGTAAAATGTGTCGCGAGGGCACCTTGCAGCGCCTCGCGAAACAAAGGATGGTCATCGGCTATCAACAGTCTGGTCATAACGCTATAGTCCTTGCGCCGTCCAAACCTTTGACGGCCTTACTTATTGAGACGATTATCGATCAGTGAATCTACCACACTTGGATCAGCAAGCGTAGAGGTATCACCCAGACTCTCGAATTCGTTGGCTGCAATTTTGCGCAGAATACGACGCATAATTTTGCCTGAACGCGTTTTTGGTAAGCCTGGCGCAAATTGAATAAAGTCAGGGGTCGCTATCGGGCTTAAGTCCGTGCGCACCCATTTAATCAATTCTTTGCGTAAGTCGTCGCTGGCCTCGGTACCTTCCACCACAGTGACATACACATAAATGCCTTGGCCTTTGATGTCGTGGGGAAAGCCAACTACTGCAGCTTCAGCCACTGCTTCGTGAGCCACCAACGCGCTTTCAATTTCCGCAGTGCCTAACCGGTGGCCAGATACGTTCAACACGTCATCGACACGGCCGGTAATGGTGTAATCACCATCGGCGTCTACTTTGGCACCGTCACCAGTAAAATAATAGCCTGGGTAGGTACTAAAATAGGTCTGAATAAAGCGCTCGTGGTCGCCCCACAAGGTGCGCGACTGACCCGGCCATGAATCGGCAATTACCAGGTTACCCTCGGCAGCACCTTGTAACGCCTTACCTTCGTTATCGACCAAGCCTGGCTTGACCCCAAAGAATGGTGTCATCGCACTGCCTGGTTTCATATCTTTTACCGCTGGCAATGGCGTGATCATAATGCCGCCGGTTTCCGTTTGCCAGAAGGTATCCATAATCGGGCAGTTGCCGTTACCGATACGGTTAAAGTACCAGTCCCAAGCTTCCGGGTTAATCGGTTCACCCACTGAGCCCAGAATTCGCAAACTATCGCGCTTGGTACCACGCGCCGCCGCATCGCCTTTAGCCATTAAGGCACGAATGGCAGTTGGTGCGGTGTATAAAATTGTCACCTGATGCTTATCGACAATTTTGGCAATTCGAGTTTCGTCTGGGTAAGTTGGTACCCCTTCAAACATTAAGGTGGTGGTGCCATTCGCTAATGGACCATACACAATATAGCTATGGCCGGTAATCCAGCCCACATCAGCAGCACACCAATAAACATCGTCCTCACGCAGATCAAACACGTACTCATGGGTCATTGATGCATACACCATGTAGCCACCTGTGGTGTGTTGCACGCCCTTAGGTTTACCTGTGGAGCCAGAGGTATATAAAATGAACAGCGGGTCTTCGGCTTGCATGACCTCGGCTGGGCAGTCACTGTCACAATCGCCAAGCAGTTCATGCCACCAGACATCTAAACCTTGGTTCCAGGCTACATCAGTATCGGTGTGCTTAAATACCAGCACGTTGGTCACCGATGGGCAGGCATTGTCTGCGACTGCTTTATCAACATTCGCTTTAAGTGCTACGCCTTTACTACCACGGCGGCCTTCATTAGCAGTAATAATTACCTTGGCTTCGCAGTCATTCACGCGATCAGCAATCGCATGGGGCGAGAAGCCTGCGAAAATAACCGAATGCACCGCACCAATGCGGGCACAGGCAAGCATCGCAAACGCGGCTTCCGGCACCATCGGCATGTAAATCGCCACGCGGTCGCCTTTCTTAACACCAAGCTTTTTTAAACCATTGGCAAGTTTCGCCACCTGCTCATGCAATTCACGGAACGTGATGTGCTTTTGCTCATCCACATCGTCGCCTTCCCATACAATCGCAGTTTTATCGGCGCGCTCAGGTAAGTGGCGGTCGACGCAGTTATAACAAGCGTTCAAAGTTCCGTCACGAAACCACTCAATGGTGACGTCGTCTTTACCAAAGTGGGTGTTTTTGACCTTGGTGTATGGCGTAAACCAGCTAATCCGTTTACCATGCTCGGCCCAAAAGGCTTCTGGGTCATTAATCGACTTGGTGTACATGTCCTGGTACTTGGCAGCATCCAGTCGTGCTTCTTTTTTTAATGCAGCAGGCATTGGATATTGAGCTTGAGCCATGACTACTCCTCCTGATTCAAATGTGCCTTTAGTTGTACTAGTTAACAGGGTGTTAAACCTATTAGACCATAGTCTAGATTGAAACTCTTAGCCTGTTTGGCACAACATATAGTTTCTGTTTTTATATCCTTAAAAAAGGTCAATCATGATGACAGCACATATTAAACCCCTTAAGAAAAGTCGCGTCACCAGCGCTGTAGCCGCAGGTTTAGTGGGCCTTACAGCCCTAGCTGGCGCCAGCAGCGCCAGTGCTAACACTGAATTTACCGTTGGTAACACCGATTTTCGCTTCGGTGGTTATATCAAGCTGGACATGCTGACTAGCCGTTTTGACAACGGTACCATTGATACCGATAGTATGGGCCGTAACATGTATATTCCTGGCCTCACACCTGTTGGCGCTGGTACTTCAAACACTGTGACCGACATTCACGCCCGTGAATCACGTTTCTTCTTTGGTACGTCACACCAGCTAGCCAACGGCGAAACCATCGAGGGCTATTTTGAATTCGATTTTATCGGCACTGTTGGCGCTGACAAGCGTGTGACCAACTCTTACTCCCCGCGTATGCGCCAAGCGTATATCGATTTTCGTGGCTGGCGCTTAGGCCAGACTTGGAGTAACTTCCAGGACCTAGCCATTATTCCAGAAGCACCTGACTTTATCGGTGTTGCAGACGGCACTGTGTTTACCCGTCAAGCGCAAATTCGTTACACCTTTGATAACGGCTTCTCGGTCTCGGTTGAGCAACCAGAAACGACCGTCACCCCATACTTGGGCGGCACCCAGCGCATTACCACCGGTGACACCGCGATGCCTGATATCACCGCGCGATACACCACCCGCGTTGACAACGTTCACTTCACAGTTGCGGGTATTTACCGCCGCCTTGAAATGCGTAACTTTAACACCACCATTAACGGCGTCGATGGCACTGTCAGCGATACTGAAAACGCATTTGGTGTTAACTTAGCGATGCGTTGGGACATCGGTCCACACGATATCCGTGCCAGCGTAGTTCACGGTCAAGGCTTAGGTCGTTACGTGGGCGTTAACTTAAGTAATGGCGCCGTCATCAATGACGAATTTAACCTGGACGCGATTGACGTCACTGGTTACACCTTTGCGTACCGCCATGTTTGGAACGAAAAATGGCGCACCAACTTCATCTACTCACGTGCTGATGTTGAAAACGCATCTGAATTCACTGGTATTTTAGCAAACGACAGCACACAGCGTGCTGCAGTGAACATGATGTACCAAGTCAACGAGCGTTTAGTGGTAGGTGGTGAATTGAGCCGCGCTAACCGCGAATTGATTAGCGGTGCCGACGGTAACCTTGACCGCCTACAGTTCTCTGCGATTTACAATTTCTAAGTTGCGCTTTAGCGACCAAAGCTTGAAGGGTTTGACCTAAAAGCTTTTTTCTTTAGCCGCTGCACTTGCAGCGGCTTTTTTTATGCCTGCTACGTATGCATGGGGATACGAGTCATAGACTCGTGTCGCTATCGCCTAAACGCGTGCAACGCCGCGTTGGGCGCATTCGAACTCAACAGCGCTGGTTAGCTTTGCTATCATAGGCGTTGATAACTTCAGTACGGTGGAGGTAGTCATGAGTAACCATGCCAACTTAAAGCAAGATGAGCACTCGTTCACAGACCTGTTTGGCGATGATGTGGTGCGATTAAAAGGCGACAAAGTGGCGGAAATCCGTCAAGCGTTTGCCCCCACGTTAGCGCAAAAGGAACGCCAAAAGGCTGCCGCCGCCAGTGCGCAAGACCACCCAGCTGATGCATTGAGTGAGTTTATTAGTGATTGGATAGAACCCGACGACCCCATCGGTTGGCGCCGTAATGGCGTTCAGGACGGCGTATTTCGCAGCTTAAAGCGTGGTCAGTACACCCCAGGGGCAAGTCTGAACTTGAACCCGTGCTGGCGGTGCACAGTGCGCGCCCCGAACATGGGGGCGCAGGCGCCACTTATGTCATGATAAAGAAAAATACGGCTGCTAAGATAGCCAACAAAGAGCGTAACCGCCGGCGCTAGGCGGTCTGCTTTAGCTTATTTAATTCGATAAAAACTCACAGGACCTAACATGTTGCATAAACTTGTTGCTAAAACCCTTATCACTGGCACCAGCTTGCTCGCTGTTGCTGGTTTCACCTTCGCCACAACGTCCACGGCTTATGCCGAGACTGAGCGCGAAACCCCGCGCAACCTCATTATGGTGATTGGCGATGGCATGGGTTCACCCTACTTGCATGCGTATCGCTATTTTAAAGACAGTCGTGGCATGACAGACCGCGCCGACATCGAGCATACGATTTTTGACCGTTATTTAGTGGGCTCTGCATCCACCTATCCTGCCGACGACACCCTGGTCACGGATTCTGCCGCCAGCGCCACCACTTTGGCATCAGGCATTAAGACCTACAACGGTGCCATTGGCTTAGATCCGAACCGTGAACCTGTGAAAAGCATGATGGAATATGCCAACGAGCGTGGCATGCTCACTGCCGCCTTGGCCACGGTTCAAGTTACCCATGCCACGCCGGCGGCATTTTTCACTCAAGCTGAAAGCCGCCGGATGGAAAACCAGATCGCAGACCAATTTGCCACCCGCAACGAAGACGGTGAGTGGAAGTTTGACTTGTTAGTCGGCGGCGGACGCGATTTCTTTGTGCGCCCTGCGGACGGTGATGAACCAGCGGTCGACCATTTAGAGTATTTCCGTAACAACGGTATGCGCGTAGTAGAAAGCCTTGAAGCACTGCAAACTCAACAACGTTTGCCATTAATTGGGTTATTGGCTGACCGTAATTTGCCTTACGTCATTGACTCTGAACCACGTTTAAAGCAAATGACGGAAGAAAGCTTGCGCCTGCTTGAAAATGAAGACAAACCTTTCGTGATAATGATTGAAGCTTCGATGATTGACTGGTGTGGCCATGGTAACGACATTGGTTGCGCCATGCATGAAATGCGCGAGCTGGAAGAATTGCTTGAGTTCTTAGTACCCTACGTTGAAGAGCGCGGCGATACCGCCTTGGTGGTAACAGCAGACCATTCAACCGGCGGTTTGACCTTAGGCGCAGACGGTCATTACCAATTCCGTGTACAGGAAATTCAACGTCAAGGTCGTGCCTTGCGCACTATGGCCACCGAGCTGATGGACATGCCATGGATAGATTGGGAAGCTTACATTGAAAAGCACCTACCCTACCCACTCAGCACCGAGCAACAACAGGCCATTGCTGACGTAGCAGAGTACGAGGGCGACAACCATCGCGTCGCTATTAATGACGTGCTGCGCGATATTCTTAACTACCACACTCGCGCTGGCTGGACCACAGGCGGGCACACCGGCGAAGACGTACCTGTTATCGCAGCAGGCCCATGGGCTGACTATTTCCGCGGCGTGCAAGACCATAGCGACATCGCGAATCAGTTCATTGAATGGATTAAAGCCAACGATTAACTGTTGCCTATAACTGCCGTAAAAAAGCCTGCTATTGCAGGCTTTTTGCTAAGTGCTATTAACCGATTGTGCGGCGGGCATTACGGAATAAACGCATCCACGGGCTGTCCTCGCCCCAGGTCGCTGGGTGCCATGAATTCGCTACCGTCCGGAATACGCGTTCAGGGTGTGGCATCATCAAGGTGACGCGGCCGTCCTGGCTGCTGATACCTGTCGCACCATTGACCGACCCATTCGGGTTGGCTGGGTATTGTTCCGTCACTTTGCCGTAGTTGTCTACAAAGCGCAGTGCCACCAAACCTGCCGCGTCAAGCTTTGCGGCACCATTGGCGTCAGCGAACTCGGTACGACCCTCACCGTGCGACACGGCGATAGGCATACGTGAACCTTGCATGCCGGCAAACCACAGTGACGGTGATTCCTGCACTTCCACCATGCTCACCCGCGCTTCAAAGCGCTCAGATTTATTGGTCACGAAACGTGGCCAGCCGTCAGCGCCTGGAATTAAACTATGCAGGTTCGACAGCATTTGACAGCCGTTACACACCCCTAAAGACAGCGTGTCCTGGCGGGCAAAGAAGTCAGCAAACTGCTCACGCGCTCGCGGGTTAAATAGAATAGACTTCGCCCAGCCTTCGCCTGCACCCAGCACGTCACCGTACGAGAAGCCGCCGCAGGCAGCCAACGCTTGGAACTGTGCTAAATCGATACGTCCTGACAATATGTCGCTCATATGCACGTCAATGGCTTTAAAGCCTGCACGGTCAAACGCAGCGGCCATTTCGTAGTGCGAATTGACGCCCTGCTCACGCAATATTGCCACCTGTGGCGCGGCGCCTTTGCTGATATATGGCGCAGCGATGTCTTCTGCGACATCAAAGGTTAAATGCGCGTGTAAGCCAGGGTTGTTTGTATCGGTTTTGCTGGCCCATTCTTCGTCCACACACGCAGGGTTGTCGCGTAAGCGTTGCATCTGATCCGTGGTTTCTGCCCACATCGCACGCAAACGCGCACGGCTGTCGCTTAGCAACAACTGCTCGCCTTGGTAAATGTCAATGCTATCACCGGATGTCACTTCACCCAGCGCAACCAGCATATCGCTGATGCCATGTTCAGCACATAGCTGTTCAATGCGTGCGGCCCCTGCCTGATTCACTTGTAAAACCGCGCCGAGCTCTTCGCTAAACAAAGCCGCCATCGCGTTTGCGTTGTCAGGTAACTGAATACGCGCACCACAATGTCCGGCAAATGTCATTTCCGCAATGGTGGTAAACAAGCCGCCGTCTGAGCGGTCGTGGTAGGCCAGTAATTGCTGCTCTGCCACCAGCGCCTGCACCACGTCGAAGAACCCTTGTAAGTCCTGTGGCGCGTCTAAATCGGCACTGGTATGGCCAAGTTGACGGTACACTTGCGCCAAAGCTGAACCGCCTAAACGATTTTGCCCACGACCAAGGTCAAGTAAAAACAGTTGCTGATCCGCGCTATCGCCCGGTTGTAATTGCGGGGTGACATGCTGGCGCACATCCGTGACGCGACTAAATGCGGTAATCACCAACGACATTGGTGAAGTCACCGCTTTGTCGTCACCATTCGGCGCTTGCCACTGGGTCTTCATCGACATTGAGTCTTTACCCACTGGAATGGTTAACCCTAATGCAGGGCATAGCTCTTCACCAACGGCTTTGACCGCTGCATACAAACCCGCGTCTTCACCTGGGTGGCCTGCTGCCGCCATCCAGTTGGCTGATAACTTGATTCGTTTCAGGTCGCCAATCGCGTTCGCTGCAATATTGGTAATCGACTCTGCCACCGCCAATCGCGCCGACGCGGCAAAATCAAGCAATGCGACTGGGGTGCGCTCACCCATCGACATCGCTTCACCTGCATAGCTGTCATAGGACGCGGCAGTCACCCCACAGTTTGCCACTGGAATTTGCCACGGCCCTACCATTTGGTCGCGTGCCACCAGGCCGGTCACCGAGCGGTCGCCAATTGTGATTAAGAAAGTTTTCTCGGCGACCGTCGGTAAGCGCAGAATGCGCTCTACCGCGTCTTTAATATCAACTTGCTGGGCATCAAATGCATCACCTTGCGCTTTCAAGGTAGCCACGTCACGATGCATTTTGGGTGGCTTGCCTAACAGTACGTTCAACGGCATGTCCACTGGGTTGTTATCGAATACGTCATCGTGCAGGGTCAAATGACGTTCTTCTGTCGCATGCCCAATGACTGCAAACGGCGCGCGTTCACGCTCACACAGTTGGCTAAATATCTCGAGGCGCTCAGGCGCAATTGCGAGTACATAACGTTCCTGCGACTCGTTACACCAAATCGCCAGCGGGCTCATACCTGGTTCGTCATTTGGAATCGCGCGCAATTCAAAACGGCCGCCGCGCTCGCCATCATTCACCAGCTCCGGCATTGCGTTAGATAAGCCGCCAGCACCGACGTCATGGATAAATACAATCGGGTTGTCGTCGCCCATTTGCCAACAACGATCAATCACTTCCTGGCAGCGTCGTTCAATTTCAGGGTTATCGCGCTGTACCGAGGCAAAATCAAGCTCCGCTGACGAGGTACCTGAAGTCATCGACGAGGCCGCACCACCACCTAAACCAATATTCATCGCCGGGCCGCCAAGTACCACTAACGGCGCGCCCACTGGAATTTCATGTTTCTCTACATGGCTGTCTCGAATATTACCCAAACCACCGGCGAGCATAATTGGCTTATGGTAACCACGCAGTTCAACGCCATTATGGCTGGCGACCTGGCCTTCGTAGGTACGGAAGTAACCGACAATGTTCGGGCGGCCGAATTCATTATTAAATGCCGCACCACCCAGTGGACCCTCGAGCATAATATCCAGCGCCGTCACGATTCGATCTGGCTTGCCGAAATCTTCTTCCCAAGGCTGTTCAAACCCGGGAATACGTAAGTTAGACACGGTAAAGCCGACTAATCCAGCTTTTGGCTTAGCACCTATGCCAGTGGCACCTTCGTCACGAATTTCACCACCTGAACCCGTCGCGGCACCTGGGTACGGCGAAATTGCGGTGGGGTGATTGTGGGTTTCAACTTTCATCAAAATGTGAATGTTTTCATTCACATAACCATATTCGCCTGGGGTGAAACCAGCGCTTTGGCTATGCAAGGGCGCAGGGAAAAAACGCCCGGCTTTTGACCCTTCCATCACCGCCGCGTTGTCTTTGTAGGCTGACAATACGAAATCCGGGGTGGTTTTGAAGGTATTTTTAATCATCCCGAATAACGATTTACTTTGCTGCACACCATCAATGGTCCAGTCAGCATTGAAGATTTTGTGGCGGCAATGCTCGGAATTTGCCTGCGCAAACATATACAGTTCGATGTCGTTGGGGTTACGCCCTAAAGCGCGGAAATTATCGACTAAGTAATCAATCTCATCGTCTGCCAGTGCCAAACCTAATTGGATATTGGCACGCGCCAGCGCGTCTCGGCCTTGGGCAAGAATATCAACGGCTGTCAGCGGCTTAGGGTCAGCTTTAGCAAATAACACGGCAGCGGCCTCGATGCTGTCGAAGCTGCTTTCGGTCATGCGGTCGTGTAAGAAGCCAATCACTTGCTGCCATTGCTCAGCGTCGAAGTCACCCTCAACACGATATAAAATACCGCGTTCAACGCGCTTCACTTGGTTAAGCCCGCAATTGTGGGCAATATCGGTCGCTTTCGACGACCACGGCGAGATAGTGCCAACGCGTGGGGTGACAAACACCTCACGACCTTGCTGGGTGCTACCTTGGCGCGCTGGGCCGTAGGTTAATAGTTGCTTCAGTACGTTTTGCTGCGCGTCATCCAACGCAGGGTTCGCATGGTACAGGTGAATAAATTCTGCACTGACAGCGCGGACATCTAGGCCCGATTGCTGCATGCGTTGAATGAGTTTTTGTTGACGAAAATCGGATAAGGCAGGGGCGCCACGCAAAATTTGCACTGGTCTGGACTCCGCAGGTTGATTGAGCAAGTGTCTGGTGGCTCTCGATTATAAAGAATATGGTCATATTTTGCGACATAAATGACAATGCAGTCGGTGTTTTTGCATGGTATAAAGAGAGCCGTACATATCAGGGGAATTCATGTTTAAGCGACTTCATCAGCACAATTTTATTTTCCAGCGCGCCCAACGTGGCTTTGCGCTCGCCAGCGCGTGGCTCGCCGCGGCGTGGTTACTTGCGGCCTGTAGCCAGGACAGCGGCCAACCAAACCACCTACAACAAGTGCAAGCACGTGGCTATTTAACCGTGGGCACGCTAATGAACTCATCTGGTTATTTTTTACGTGAAGACGGCGAGGCTGGGTTCGAATTTGAATTGGCGCAACAACTTGCCAATGAACTTGGTGTCGAGTTATCGGTTGAGCCTCGCGTACACATTGAAGATCTATTTAACGACCTTGCCAATGGCGACATCGACTTTATTGCCGCGGGTTTGGATGTCACTACAAAACGGCGCAAAAGCATGCGCTTTACGCCTTATTACCATCAGGTTGATCAGCGCTTAGTCTACAAACAAGGCGCGCGCTCACGCCCACGTGACTGGCAGGAACTTGAAGGCGATCTTGTGGTAGTCGCAGGCAGTAGCCATGAAGAATACCTGTACGATATCGAGCGCGACTACCCCGAGCTGAATTGGCGCACCACACGGCTATACGATGCCGATGAGCTGTTAACCAAAGTGATTAACGAAGAAATTGCTTACACCATTGCCGACACCAATACCCTGGACGTTAAGCGCCGCGCATTCCCTGATTTAAGCGTTGCGTTTACGGTGCGTAACGACGCCCCACTGGCATGGGCATTTCCACAAAACGATGACGACTCGCTGTATGCCACCGCGATTGAATTTATTGGTCGTCAACATGACAGCGGCGAAATTATTAAGCTGGTTGATCGGTACTGGGGCCATGTGAAGCAATTTAATTATGTCGACACCCAACTGTTTATTCAGGCCGTCAATGACACGCTACCAGACTACATTGAGCTGTTTCAGCAGTACGCCGGTGAGCTTGACTGGCGCTTACTGGCAGCAGTTAGCTACCAGGAAAGTTTATGGGACCCTTGGGCACGCTCGCCGACTGGGGTGCGCGGCATGATGATGCTAACCCTGCCCACTGCCCGCTCGATGGGGGTGCGTAGTCGGCTGGATGCTGAGCAAAGTATTCGTGGCGGTGCGCGCTATTTAACCCGCTTGCGTGAACGTTTACCCGCGCGCATGACCGAGCCTGATCGCACTTGGTTTGCCCTTGCCGCCTATAACGTCGGCTTGGGTCATTTAAATGATGCGCGTGAAATTACCCGTCGCCAAGGCGGTGACCCAGACTATTGGGTCGACGTGCGCCAGCGCCTGCCGCTGTTGCGCCAAAAGCAACATTACCAGCACACTCGCTTTGGTTTTGCGCGCGGTGACGAGCCGGTTACCTACGTCGGTAATATTCGACGTTACTACGACACCTTGCGCTGGCTCGACGAACAAGGCCGCATACCCTATCCTGAACACTTAATGGTGGCAGAAGAGCCTGCAACCAATTCAGTAGAGATGCGTGTTGACGAGGTAGACGAATGAAACGAGCCAATGGTTTAGGGGGCAAGCGCCAGCGCTTTTTACCCAATGAGCGTCGTCGTCAAACCTGGCGTAAGCATCGCTTAACCTTGATTGACCGACGTTCCAAATGGTTTTACCAGCAAGGGTTTAATCTAAAATTAGAGCAGGAAGAGTCTGGCGATTAGTCGCTGGGCTGTATTTTTGCTGCTTGTTTAAGCGCTTTTTTAGCGGCTCGGCGCTGACGGAAGAAGTTCGATAATTGCGTGGCGCAAGCTTCAGCCATCACCCCGCCACATAGTTCGACTTGATGATTTAAACGTGGCTCTTGCAATAGATTAAACACACTGCCTGCGGCACCTGTTTTTGCATCATACGCCCCAAACACCACGCGTTTAACCCGACTATGCACCAGCATGCCAGCGCACATTGGGCACGGTTCTAAGGTCACATAGAGTGTAGTATCGAGGGTACGGTAGTTTTTTAGCCACGCTGCCGCTTCGCGCATCGCCACCATTTCAGCATGGGCTGAGGGGTCCGCATCCGTGATCATGCGGTTGTAGCCGCGGCCAATAATGTCACCTTGATACACCACCACAGCACCCACCGGCACTTCACCTAAAGCCTCGGCTTGGGCTGCTAACGCCAATGCTTGTTGCATCATACGCAGGTCTTCAGCGCTGATGTCCTGGTGAGAGGCTTCAGAGTGATTCTGGGGTTGTTGGTCGAGGTCTGCTGGCATGTTGGGTACCCTACGGCTAGTTCGAGGGCTAGTATAACGTATTCGTGGGCACAAAAGAAAAAGCCCGCATCCATTGCGGGCTGGTCCTTGATCTGTCCTTGCGCATCCCTAGTTGCGAGTCCTTCGCGGGGAGCTCTCCATGAGCTCAGGTCCTTGCAACCTTCCGTAGTAAATTCCCTTTGCCTCTATCCTGAGGCGTGTCCTTGCGTCACATCCATGTGCAACAATCCTTGTCACTACGATCAGATGTTTGCAAAGCCTAGGCCAACTTTTAAAAAATAATAAACAGATAAATATCAATAACTTAAAAATAACCGTCACTTACTATAGGTTTTGAACGTCGGCTTTAAGCATTCAACTGACGTCGATCGACGTCAGTTGAGAATAGTTAACTATGCTTATTATCATAGTCGAAGGTCATAAAAACGCTATACCAGACCCCAAAGGGTGTACAACACCACCGTACCCGCAGCGGCTAACAACGCGTAGGGTAACTGAGTGCGCACGTGGTCGATATGCTCGGTACCCGCTGCCAGAGACGCGAGTATCGTGGTATCGCTAATCGGCGAGGCGTGATCACCAAATATGCCGCCCGAAATCGCCGCTGCAATGAAAGGCGCAGGCGGTAAACCTAAGTTCAGCGCTAAAGGAATGGCTAAAGGCAGCATAATCGCGAACGTGCCCCAACTCGAACCAATCGCAAACGCAGTGAGTGCCGATAAGATAAAAATAATCGGCAGTAACAACCATAGCGGGAAGCTGTCATCAATTAAGCCAGTAATAAAGTCGGCGGTACCTAGGGCGCGCGTCATGTCACCCAGCACCATGGCAAGCCACAAAATAACGGCCAGCGGTAAAATTGCCCGTGCGCCGCGCAGTGCATGCTTGGTAATCTCGGACCATGGCAAGGCTTGGGTTTTACGGGTAAAGCCAAGAGCAATCACTAAAGCAACACTCACCGCCACCAGCACACTTGTAGTGCCAGCACCGCGTACGATATTGCCACCGCCAGTCACGGTCAGCATTACAGGCACCATCACTACCATGCTGACTAAGCTTGCCAACACCCCTTTGGCCGCCAAACTATCGTATTGAATAGCATCCAGTGGTGCTGCTTGCGCACGAATATTGTGAACACGCTGGCGAGCAGCCGCATCAGCTTGGCGCATCGGGCCAATGCTCCAGCCGGTCCATGCCACAAACAATGCCAACAAAATGGCCAAAATCGCGTAGAAGTTAAATAACAAAGATTGGGCAAACGTCGCTAGTGGGTTAGCGATGTCTTGAGCGCTAATTAAGCCTAAGTTAAACGCACCCCACGCATTCAGCGGGATCAAAATACAGATAGGCGCACAGGTGGAATCAATGATGTAGGCCAACTTTTCGCGCGACTCGCCCAAGCGATCATACAGTGGCCGCGACGTCGTGCCTGAAGTCATAATCGAGACGTTCGATTCGATAAACACGGCAATTCCGAGCAGCCAGGTAAATAGCCGCGCTTTACGCGGAGAGTCGCCCAATTGACGCTTTTCCAATGCGCGCACAAAGTGCTGGAAAGTGCCGCCACCCTCGAGCACACCAAACAGCGCGCCAATTATTAGCGTAAACGCCCAGATTTGAATATTGCCCAGATCAATCAACGCACTGCCAAGGGCAGTGATACTTGCAACAATGGCGGCCAGTAAATCCGGTGCGGTATAGAGGATATTTGCCAGAATAACCCCACCGAGCAGCGCCAGAATGACGCGCCGGGTGAGGATAGCAAATACAATCGCCAGCAACGAAGGTAACAGGCTCCACCAGCTACCTTCAGTCAGCATGGTAAGTCCTTCTTATTATTCCCACTCAATCGTGGCAGGCGGTTTGCCCGAGATGTCATAGACAACGCGTGAAATGCCACTGATTTCATTAATAATACGGTTAGAAACGCGTTCCAGCAAATCGTATGGCAAATGTGCCCAGCGTGCGGTCATAAAGTCGATGGTTTCGACAGCTCGCACTGCAATCACCCAATCGTACTTACGTGCGTCGCCCATGACGCCCACAGAGCGCACCGGTAAGAATACTGCAAACGCTTGGCTAACCTTGTCATACCAACCTGAATTGCGCAGCTCTTCGATAAAAATATGGTCGGCGCGGCGTAGCAAATCACAATATTCTTTGCGTACTTCGGCCAAGACACGAACCCCTAAACCTGGGCCCGGGAATGGGTGGCGGTACAGCATGTCATAAGGCAAGCCAAGCTCAAGGCCAATCTTGCGCACTTCGTCTTTAAACAATTCACGCAATGGCTCAACTAAGCTCAATGCCATGTCTTCTGGCAAGCCACCGACATTGTGGTGAGATTTAATCACATGTGCTTTACCCGTTTTTGAGCCCGCCGACTCAATCACGTCAGGGTAGATGGTGCCTTGGGCTAACCATTTCACGTTTTGGATTGCACTGGCTTGCTCGTCGAATACTTCAATGAACACGCGGCCAATGGTTTTGCGCTTTAACTCAGGGTCAGTAACACCGGCTAATTCACTCAAGAAGCGGTCTTCGGCATCGACGCGCACGATATTAAGGCCAAAGTGATCGCCAAACATTTCAATCACCTGATCGCCTTCATTCAGGCGCAATAAGCCGTTGTCAACAAATACACAGGTTAGCTGCGAGCCAATTGCACGGTGCAACAGCATCGCGGTGACTGACGAATCAACGCCGCCAGACAAGCCTAAAATCACTTTATCGCTGCCGACTTGCTCACGAATACGCTCAATCGCGTCATCAATAATGGTCGCAGGGGTCCAAAGGTTGTCACAGCCGCAGATGTCATTCACAAAGTGCTCTAACATGCGCAAACCCTGGCGCGTGTGGGTCACTTCCGGGTGAAATTGCATGCCGTAAAAATGACGTTGGGTGTCTGCCATGGCGGCATGCGGACACGTACGAGTGCGCGCGACCGTTTCAAAGCCAGGCGGGATTTCAATCACTTTATCACCATGGCTCATCCACACATCCAGCAATGGTTTACCGTCGGCACTGATGGCGTCTTCAATATTCTTGAATAAATCACTTTCTGCAACCCGCTCAATTTGTGCATAGCCAAATTCGCGCTCGTCAGAACCTTGTACCTTGCCGCCTAATTGCTCAGCCATAGTTTGCATGCCGTAACACACACCTAACACGGGTACGCCAGCTTCAAATACATACGCAGGGGCGCGTGGCGAACCTGGCTCTGGCACGCTCTCAGGGCCACCAGATAAGATAATCCCTTGCGGGTTAAAGGCTTTAATGTCCTCGGCATCGACGTCCCACGCCCATAGTTCGCAATACACGCCGATTTCACGGATGCGGCGTGCGATCAGCTGGGTGTACTGAGAACCAAAATCTAAAATCAGGATGCGGTGTTGATGAATATCTGTGGTCATGTGCTCTCTCGAATGTATTTCAATGTACGGCGAATGTATGGCAGGCAAGCCTGCCATAGTTTTAATCGGTTGTTACAGGCCTAGCCCATGCGGTAGTTCGGTGCTTCTTTGGTAATTTGCACGTCATGTACATGGGACTCACCCATACCGGCAGACGTTACGCGTACAAATTGAGGCTTAGTGCGCAAGGTTAAGATATCCGCTGAACCCGTCAGGCCCATGGCGGAACGTAAACCGCCCATTTGCTGGTGAATAATCGCGGCCATTGGGCCTTTATAAGCAACGCGCCCTTCAATCCCTTCAGGCACCAATTTTTCGGCTTGGTTACTGCTTTGGAAGTAGCGGTCAGACGAGCCGTGGCTTTGGTTCATTGCGCCTAAGCTGCCCATACCACGGTATGATTTATAATAACGGCCTTGGTACAGTTCAACTTCGCCTGGGGCTTCTTCGGTGCCCGCCAGCATGCTACCGACCATGACACAGCTTGCGCCAGCGACAATGGCTTTCGCGATATCGCCTGAAAAGCGAATGCCACCATCGGCAATCACTGGAATGTCCAAGTCTTTGAGTGCTTCAACGGCATCGGCAATGGCGGTGATTTGCGGCACGCCACAACCGGTGACAATCCGCGTGGTACAAATTGAGCCTGGGCCAATGCCTACTTTGACCGCATCAACACCGGCGTCTGCCAGCGCCAAAGCGCCCTCTTTGGTCGCTACGTTACCAGCAATCAATTGAATGTTCGGGAAGTTTTTACGTACCCAACGCACACGCTCCAGCACGCCTTCAGAGTGACCGTGGGAAGTATCAATCAAAATCACATCGACACCCACTTCCACCAAGGCAGCGACACGGTCTTCGGTGCCAGCGCCGACACCAACAGCAGCGCCTACACGCAAACGACCTTGCTCGTCTTTACACGCGTTCGGTTTGTTGGCTGCTTTTTCGAAGTCTTTTAAGGTGATCATGCCAACCAAGGCTTGGTTGTCGTCGGTAACTAGAATTTTCTCGATGCGGTGCTCGTGCATCAGCGCGAGGATTTCTTCGCTTGTGGCGTTTTGCTTCACCGTCACCAAGCGTGATTCCTGAGTCATCACATCAGCAACAGTTTTATGGCTATCGTCTTCAAAACGTGTGTCGCGGCCCGTTACGATACCGACTAAACGTTGTTTTTGTACTACTGGGAAGCCATGGAAGCCGTGTTCACGGGCTAAGGCTTTGACCTCTGCAATACTCATATCTGGGGTGACAGTGACCGGGTCTTTGACAATCCCGCTCTCGTACTTTTTCACTTTACGCACATGCGCGGCTTGTTCGCTGATGCTCATGTTCTTATGAATAAAGCCAATGCCACCTTCTTGCGCTAGCGCGATCGCTAAGTCCGCCTCGGTTACCGTGTCCATCGCAGACGACACCATCGGGATATTTAATTCAATTTTGCGCGTTAAACGCGTACGCAAATCGGCGGTGTGTGGTAATACTGTTGAGTGGGCTGGGACGAGCAATACGTCGTCAAAGGTAAGCGCTTCTTGAGCAATTCGTAGCATGGCAACATCTCTCTTTCGTAAGGTGGGAGCTGAATCAATGTTGCGGCGGTATTTTACTCATCTGTATAGCTCCAGTAAACTAGTTTTTTAATTTAGCACTGGCTTTTTAACCGAGGACACGGCGTGAACCATACTCCTAGCGACGATTTTTTTGCTCATTCAGGGCGTGCTAACACGCCTCAGCGCACTATTTTCAGCGTGTCAAAGCTGAATACATCGGTGCGACGCTTGCTGGAAAGTCATTTTGGCGACGTCTGGATAGTCGGCGAAATTTCAAACTTTTCCGCGCCGAGCTCTGGGCATTGGTATTTCACCCTCAAAGACGATAAAGCCCAGGTGCGCTGCGCAATGTTTCGCGGTGCCAACCAACGCGTGATGACCCAAGTCGGTAACGGCAAGCAAGTGCTGGTGCGTGCCAAAATTGGTTTGTACGAACCGCGCGGTGACTACCAGCTCATTGCAGAGCATATGGAAGACGCAGGTGTCGGTTTGCTGCAACAGCAGTTCGAACAGCTCAAGGCGCGCTTGCAGGCAGAAGGTTTATTTGACCCGCAACACAAAAAGCCGCTACCTCAGCCGGTACGGCGCATTGGTGTGGTGACGTCGGCCACTGGTGCAGCCCTACACGACGTGCTAGCGGTACTCAAACGCCGTGACCCCAGTGTTGAAGTGGTGGTCTACCCTGCCCAGGTACAAGGTGAACAGGCGCCAGCGCAGTTAATTAGCGCACTGAATATCGCCAACCAACGCCAGGAAGTGGATGTTATTTTGCTGACCCGCGGGGGTGGCTCGCTTGAAGACTTATGGTGTTTTAATGACGAAACCTTAGCCCGGGTGGTATTTACCAGCCGCTTACCCATTGTCAGTGCCGTCGGCCACGAAGTCGACTTTTCTATCTGTGATTTTGTGGCCGATGTGCGCGCCGCGACCCCGTCCGCCGCTGCAGAGTTATTAAGCCAGGACCGCTCGCATTTAAAAGCCCAGCAACAGCTGATGGCGCAGCGACTTTGGCGTGCGTGGCAACACCAACTGCGCGGTGCCAATCATCGTTTTGCGCTGATGCAACAGCGCCTGCAACCGCTGCACCCGCAACAGCAATTACAGCAACAAGGCCAACAACTGGATGATTTACAACGGCGGATGCAGCAAGGCATTAGCCGTATGCTGCAGCAGCTCCAGCAACGTGCGCACACCGGCCAAGAGCGCACCCGCGCAATTCAACCACAACGTATTGTACAACAGGCTAATCAGCAGTTAGCGCAGCAAACCCAGCGTGCCAACCGCGCGCTACAACTACAATTAAAACAAGCGCAGCAACGTTTTGGTAGTCAGGTGCAACTGTTGCAGATGGTGTCGCCGCTGAACACTTTAAGCCGGGGTTACAGCATTAGCCAAGACGCGCAAGGTCAGGTTATTAAGAACGTCAGCCAACTCAAGGTTGGCGACGTGCTTCACACGCGCATTGCTGAGGGTACGATTAAAAGTCAGGTAACCGCTTTAAAGTCGCACACAGAGAGCCATTCAACAGGCAACAAGTCAGCAGACAACAAGTAAACAGGCATAAAAAAAGCATGCTGCCGCATGCTTTTTTGTATCTGGTTTACGCACGGTTAGCCGTGATTACCATGTTGTTTGTCTGCTTGAGCGCTATCAGTGCTTTTATCAGCAACTGCCTGAGTGACCGTAGACGCGATCCGAATCGGACCTTCGTCACTGCCTGCCTGATGCAAATGCACATCCATTTGCGGGAACGGAATGCCGATGCCTTCTTCGTCCAGCGTCAGTTTAATTTTTTCCATCGTGTCCCAGTAAAACGGCCAGTAGTCTTCACTTTTCACCCAAGGGCGCACGATAAAGTTAACGGACGAATCCGCCAGCTCCGTGACTGACACGCGCGGTGCAGGTTCTTCCAGTACACGCTCATCTTCTTTCAACACCCGCATTAATACCTCTTTGGCTTTACGCAGGTCTGAGTTATAGCTCACACCAATCACCATATCGACACGGCGCGTCGGGTGCTCCGAGAAGTTTGTGATCGGACTTGAAGTAATCCGTGAATTCGGTACCACAACTTTTTTGCTGTCCGGCGTTTTTAGTACGGTAGTAAATAGCTCGATACCAATCACCGTACCCGCAATACCGCCAGCATCGACGTAATCGCCGGCTTTAAATGGACGATAAATCATGATCAGCACGCCGGAGGCAAAGTTCGCCAGTGAACCTTGCAATGACAGGCCAACTGCCAAACCCATCGCACCTAAAATCGCAATGAATGAGGTGGTTTGAATACCCACATGGGACAGCGCCATCATAATGGCAGCGGCCACCACTATGGCGCGCACGATACCGGCTAAGAAAGACACCACCGCGTTGTCGATTTTAGTTTTATCTAAGCGCTTGATAATTTGTCGGCTTAATATGCCCGATAAAATAAAACCGCCAATTAAAATCGCCAAACCAACGATAAAGCGCAGCGCGTATGCCACGATAAGCCCTTGGTTATCTTCCAGCCACAACCATAACTCGTTCATGTGTTATCCTTCTAAATATTGGGGAGTATCCCTAAGTTGATACTATCAGCTTAATGAAATACTTAGCTTATGCAACCATTCAGCGCATTTAACTTTCGATATGAAGCACTTAAGCGCATTCCCCGAAAACATTACCCGCAGACATGAGCCGGAAACATGACCCGAGTAGCTTAAAAGCGAACCTGAAAACGCTGAGGCCGCAGGCCTTGCTCAGGTAATAACGATACAATGTTGCGAATCGTGCGTGGCGCTTCGCTTGAAGGCTGAATCTGAAACTCACCTTGTGCACCCGCTAAACTTGCACGCATACTCGCAGTTAGACCCAAGGTATTGGGCCCAAGCTCGGCACTCAGCCAGCCATCTTCACAGCCAATGTTCGCACTCAACACACCCAAACTTTCCCAGTTTTGACCCACCTGGATGGCGCCACCAATCAGCTCGACCTGGCCACTCGCAGTGTCACAAATCGGTTGGCCTAAGGTGAACTGTGCCAATTCGATACGCACATCACCACGCAGTGGGAACGGGCTTGGCTCGGGGGCGTAGGCAGCTAAATCCACTAAGCGGGCTTCCACTTGCAGCTGCTCAACTTCGACTTGCTGGCGTGACAACAGCACGCGGGCATTGCCGACTGCGATGTTATCCAGATGATCTGCCAACTGAATATCAGCCGCCAGCTGGCCACGTAACAATGCCAACGGGCGTAACTGCCACTGCACATCGCGCAACAGCATATCGTCCACTAATAATGCGTCAATACTACCCTGCCAGATACTACCCTCGACACCACCAACCGCTACATTCGGGGGTAAGGGCGCAAACTGCAGCGCGAAGCGCGCTGGCAAACTCACGAGCAAGAACAGCAACCAAATCACCAGTGCTGCCACGCCTATTCCTAGATACTTCATGCGCCTCCCGCTCTAAGTTGTAAGCGCCGTACCCGCACCACGCCAGGTTCACCAGCTTCCGCAATATCAATCGCTTCAATTTGAATTTGACGCTCGTTCAGCAGCGCTAAGAAGCTTAGCAAAGCATCGAAGTCAGCCTCGTTGTACACCACTTGTAAGGCGTCGTTTTGCGGCTGCAAGCGCGTCACCTCAAGGTTGAACTGGCCACTGGTACGGCTAACGAAGCTGCTCAACTGCTCACTACTGACTGCCTGAGCTTGTGCCTGTTGCGGGCGATTGGTGCGTAACTGCTCAATTTGGCGTGTATTTTCAATCACAAAACGTAAGGTTTCCTGCTGCGCTGCCAACTGAGTTTCTGCACGTACTGTCGCGTCATTCAATGGCTGCCAAATGCCGTACCAGAAAATGGCGACCAGTAAGAGAACCGCCATCACACTCAACAACTGGCGCTCGCGCGGTTCGCGCTTTTGCCACCATTGGGTGCCTTTGGCCTGATATTGTTTAACTTGTTGCGTTAACTGTGCACGCATTAGCTTCCCCCTCGCACCACTAAGGTGCCAGCAATTCGGCCAGCACGACTATTTAACTGCCCTTGCTCGACGGCAAGTTCCTGTTCTGTAGCTAATTCCCGAAAGCGCTCAAAGGTCACAAAGTCCGCGGCGGTGGCTTGAATACGCAGCTCATTGCGGTTGGCGTCAAACTGCATCAAGGTAATATCCAGTTCGGTGCCCGCAAAGGCTGGCGTCAATTGGCTTAGCAGCGCCAGCACCTGACTCGATTCACCACCCCCCTGTAAGCGCGCTAAGTGTTGATTTAATTGGGCGCGTACATTCACCACCCGGCTTTCGTTGGGGAAGGTATCGCGATACCTTTGCTCGATTTGTGCCCGCACCTGAGCTTGCTGCTGGTTGAGTTGCCAGATATATAAACCTTTGTCGATAAACAGCAAAGCCACCAATGCGGCGGCTGCAACCGCTGGCCAGCGCCACACGCCGAGGGTTGCTTTACGTTGCCGCTTTTTCGCAAATTCACCTTGCAGTAAATTAATGCTTTGACCTGCGGTCACCGCACGAGCTAACAACAATAAATGTGCGGTGTCATGTTCAGCTTGATCGACAGTACTGAGCTCTGCTGGTGCTTGTGGCCACTGTACGTCACCAAAGCAACGAATGCGCTGAGGTGGCGTTAACGCGTCACTAAACAGCCCAGCCAATTCGGCAAATAGGGTTTGCTCAATACTAAAACCGCGCCAGGCACTGTGGCGCACTACCACTTCATCCGCAATTCGCATCGCGGTCCATTCATCGGGAGCCTGTGGCAAGATAAATAAATCAGGGATTAAGGCGTTGTAACTAACACCTGCGTCATCCAACCAGCTTTGCCATGCTTGTAGTTGCTTCTTTGCCACCACGGCAACCGGAAGCCCTGCAGGCTCGCCACCTTTGGGCGTGCGCCACGCGTCGGCTTGCCACGCAAAGTGCAGCTCTTGAATGTCCTGGGCTAAGTCTTCTTCCAGCGCGTAGGGCACTACTTGCGCCAAGTGGCGCTTCGAACCGGGGGGTAAATCTAACTGGTGAAAACCAATTTCAGCACTACTGACCAAAACCGTCACTTTGGCATCGCGGCTCAACGCCGCTAACTCGCCCAGCTGACTGGCCTGCTCCACGTGCCCTTGTGCAACAATCTCACCGCGCTCATGCTGCGCTTCGCCACTTTGCCACAACACCCATGGAACCTGGCTGTGGGCATGGCCTGGCAGCCTTATAATTAATTGTTTAGTCATTCCAATCGTATCCTCTGCGTGAACGATGTAACACACGTGTCTCATCGCCCCGCGCTTGCACTATCGACACGGCAAAAAACTCAGCGTTGCCAAACTGCACCGCAGCGCGTAATTCAAAAAACTCACTCTCAACGGTCAGGCTTTCGGCACCGCGAGCTTGCTCATCGCCTTCAGGCACTAAACCTTGTAATTCAGCCAACGCCAAAATCTCGTCCACACTGTCATAGCCACCTTGGGGCCAGCTGGTCAGCATATCGCGCGCCTGATCGACACTCAATTCACCGAGAAACATAGCGCTGAGTAACTCAGGGCGCTCGGGGTCCATGGTGTTGATATTAAGCGCTAAATCCGAGCGCTGTGGGATCACACACACATGCGGGCGCAGACGCTCAAACACCTCTTGGGTGTAGCCGACCACCTGGCGTAACTCGCTGACATGGCTCATCATGCTATTCGCAGCTTGATAAGGCCGCGGCAGCGATTCATAGTCAGCATCTTCCGCACCATATGAATTGATTAACACCGTATCATCGTCCAACCAATCCAATAACGTGGCGGATAATTGCTGGCTGGTAAAATCATCAAATTCCAGCGCAGTCAGTAATGCCTGATACTGCTCAAGGGCCAAACCGGCGGTCGCCACCGGCGTTTCTTCTGTCCCCGGATACAGCGCATTCAGGTTAAAGCACGCATGTAAATCACGCACTCGCCCGCCGATTAAGCCATTGTCAACGGGGAACGGCCCTTGCTGCGTGGCCCAGTTCTGGTCGCGATTGGCGTAGCCATCGTTCTCAAGCTCGGTGGTGAGTACCTGGCGCACCAGCGCTTCTGCACTTAACCAATACCAATAGGCATTTTCTGACATTTCCATGGCTTGGGCGCGATCTACCTGACCTTTTAAGCGCCCACTCATGCTCACTGCAATAACCGCCACAATGGCAACCACCAGCAGCACAGTAATGAGCGCAACGCCGCGCTGGCGATTTGCAACGTAAGGCCTCATAACGCGCCCTCACCGCTAGTCAACAACCAACGTTCGATTTCACCGTATTCTTCGGTGACTAAGGTCACAATCACCACCTCGGGCAATGCATCGCGTACATTCCATTCAAATAGCTCTTCGCCTTGGTGAATAAAGCGTACGCGAAAATCTTCTACGCCAGTCAACAAGTCCTGCACATGCGGCTGTCCGCTTACATCGTCAACAAAGTCACTACTCACCCGCTGCAACACATTGTCACGCACGCGATACAACACAGGCTGAAGCATCGATCTTGGCAACATGGCACCGGGGTTGCTCCACCCAGCGCGCACAAAACCTAAACCATCGGTGTCGCTGTCGGTCATCCGGCTGCCTGATAACACATAAATATTGCGCGCTTCACTTGGTTGCGCGCGCAGCGGGCGCGCAACCATTTGGCGCACATCGCGCTCTAGCATCAGCAATGCATATTGAGTTTGCTGCAATTGCTCACGGCGCTCGTAAGAGCGCTCATCGCTGACTAACATCTGGTTCAGTACAAAGGCGCTGGCAAGGCCGATCAATGCAAAAATCAGCATAGCTAACAGCAGCTCGACTAAGGTAAAACCTTGCTGTTGCGATGTCATCGGCGCATCTGAGCTCATGGGCGCCCCACGAAGCCAACAAGCCGCGCACTCTCCGCGCCGTCTTCTTCATCGCTGACAATAATAGTGACTTCACGCAAACCGTCGGTCACCGTTTCCACCACTTGTTGGCGCCAATACCAGGTTTGCTCAGCCATCTGCATTTGCCCACTGGCACCATTTTGCGGCGGCCAGGTATCACTGCTATGCACCTGCGCCATACGGTTCGACGCCACCATAGTGGCAAACGCACGCGCTTCAATCATGGTAATGCTGCGTAAGTGCTCACTCGCGACCGAGAGCGCTGCTAAAGCGGCAAGGCTGAATATACTCAGCGCCAGCATGACTTCAATTAAGGTGAACCCTCGCGTGTGTGAGCGGTGACTCATCGTAGCGCGTCCTCAACCAAAGTTAGATGTAAACCATCCCGTCCATCCAGGCCAAAAAAATCGCCAGTAAATGGGTCACGGATTGCTAATTGAAAGGGCACGAAATCACTGCTTTCAAACACTAACAAACGCGGCACGACCATTTCGTCCTCGTCGCGATTGCCGTTACGCTCGCGCTCCGGGCGAAATACGGCGCTGCGGTCGCCATCGATAATATTGTCTAATAACGCAAAGTTGCCCGGCTGCAGCTCTAATGTCAGTTGCTCAAAGTCGACACGGTGCAACGGCGGCTCGACCATTTCCTGCCATTGGTTGTCTTGCCAGCGATAAAACGCATAATGACGTTCCTGCACATCGACACCAATCACCCAGTTGCGGATAAGCGCCATCTGCCGTGCATGCTCAAGCTTTTCTTTAAACACCACAGTGGCAGTCTGTACATCGCTATCGCGCTGAGGCGCTGTGACATTGACCACCACAGCCCCTGCAATTAACGCAAGAATAAACGCCACAATAATAATTTCGAGCAAGGTAAAGCCGCGCATCTGCCGTTGCTGCATGGACATCATGGCTATACCTCGTGATTCGGCTTATTGAAACTGATCTAAGTTCCAGTTGCCGATGTCGTCATCGGTACCTGGCTGACCGTCAGGGCCGTACGAAAAAATATCAATCCGACCGTGTTCGCCTGGGCTGAGTAACTGGTATTGATTACCCCATGGGTCGGTAGGTAAGCGACGAATGTAACCGCCCTCACGATAGCGGCGTGGAACTGGGTCAATGCGTGGCTCGTACACCAGCGCTTCAATGCCTTGTTCCGTGGTCGGGTACACGCCGTTGTCCAGACGGTACATATCCAGCGCATTTTCCAGCGCAACGATGTCAGTAATCACTTTCTGGCGCTCGCCGTCGTCGCGGCTCCCCATCACGTTAGGCACCACCAGGCTGGCGAGAATACCTAAAATCACCAGTACTACCATCAATTCGAGTAGTGAGAAGCCTTGTTGTTTGGCCGGCATTTTTGTCAACATAATTACAATCCTACTTGTTGGTTAAGTGCCAATATGGGTTGAATAATGGCAAGTACAATAAATAACACCACGCCCGCCATCGTAACGATGAGCGCAGGTTCAAAGATTTTTAAGCTTACATTTACCAGGTTTGAAAATTCATTGTCTTGGTTGTCCGCACAGCGTTTGAGCATTTGCTCCAGTTCACCGGATTTTTCACCTGACGCTATCATATGCAGCATCATTGGCGGAAACAACTTACTGTCCGCCAGTGACGCACGCAGGCTGGTGCCTTCACGTACCCGATCACAGGCTTGCTCAACCACTTCACGCATGCGCAAGTTGCTCATCACGGACGCAGTAATTTTTAAGCTGTCGAGTAATGGCACCGCGGAGGCGGTCAGAATACTCAGCGTTCGCGCGAACCGCGCGGTGTTCACACCACGTATAATGCGCCCGAAAAACGGTAAATACAGCATTTTGCGGTGCACTTTATAGCGAAACGCGGGCTTGTTTAGCGCCGCCTTAAACAGCGTAATGGCGGCTATTATCGCAATCACTAAATACACGCCATACCCGCGCACAAAGTCACTGATCGCAATCAAAAACTCGGTCACTGCTGGTAACTGTTGGCCTTGATCCGCAAACTGATCGACAATTTCCGGCACCACCGAGGCCAATAAGAACGCAATTACCGCAATCGCCACTACGGTTAGCACACCAGGGTATACCGATGCTTGCTGAATTTGACTGCGAGTTTGCTGACGTTGTTCCGTATAATCGGCCAACCGTTCCAGCACTTCGTCCAAGTGACCGGACTTTTCGCCCGCTGCGACCATGGCGCAATACAGGTCATCAAATACTTGGGGAAAATCGCGCATGCCCTCGGCTAAGGTATAGCCTTCGACGACTTTACTGCGCACCGACATCAGCATCTTTTGCAAACGCGGCTTCTCGGTTTGCTCGGAAACCGCCAACAAACACTGCTCAAGGGGCAAGCCTGACGCCACCAGGGTAGCGATTTGTCGCGACATCAACGCAAGGTCACTGACACTGACGCGGCCCTGAAACAGGCGTCGTTTCGGCGTAGCGCCTTTGTCTGACGCCCCCGCTTCACTCACGGTCAGCGGAATTAAGCCTTTTTCGCGCAATTGCTGTCGAATCTGGCGCTCAGTATCTGCCTCTAATACGCCTTTCTTACGCCGTCCTTTGGCGTCCATGGCTTGGTATTCAAATGCCGCCATGCTTAATCCTCCCGCGTCACCCGCAGTACTTCTTCAAGACTGGTAATACCCGCGAGTATTTTGTCGCGCCCGTCCTGGCGAATACTTGGGAACCGCGTACGTGCATACTTTTCAATTTCTTGCTCGCCGTGGCCAAGGTGAATATGTCCGCGAATGGTTTCATCCACCACCAGCATTTCGTGAATGCCAGTCCGACCACGGTAGCCTGAATAATTACAGCTCGGACACCCTTTGGCGCGGTAAATGGTTGGCTGTGCTGCATCCTCGGGCAATAACAGTAGCTCACGTTCTTCGGCAGACGGCTCATGCGGTTCACGACAATCCGGGCATAGGGTACGCACCAGTCGCTGTGACAACACTGCAAGTAAACTTGAGGACAACAAGAAAGGCTCGATGCCCATATCTTCTAGGCGGGTAATCGCACCGGATGCGGTATTGGTGTGTAACGTGGATAATACCAAGTGTCCGGTTAAACTGGCTTGCACGCCAATTTGAGCGGTTTCAGCGTCGCGTATTTCCCCCACCATCACCACGTCTGGGTCTTGGCGCAAAATAGCGCGCAAACCACGTGCAAAGGTCATGTCGACACGTGGGTTCACCTGAGTTTGTCCAATGCCTTCAATCGCATATTCAATCGGGTCTTCAACGGTTAAAATGTTGCGATCTTTGGAATTAATCTCACTCAAGCCTGCGTACAAGGTGGTACTTTTACCAGAACCTGTCGGCCCGGTAACCAAAATAATACCGTGGGGCTTGTGAATCAGTTCGGCAAATATTTTGCGGTTCGCAAGGGTCATACCCAATTGTGCCAACTGCAAGCGCGCATTGTTCTTATCTAATAAGCGCAACACCACGCGCTCACCGTGGTTTGATGGCATGGTCGACACCCGCACATCCACCGCGCGCCCGGCAATCAAAAGTGAAATCCGGCCATCCTGAGGTAAGCGCTTTTCGGCAATATCGAGTTGCGCCATGACTTTAATCCGCGAAACCAGCAAAGACGCAAGCTTGCGGTTGGGGCGTAAAATTTCACGCAACACGCCATCGATTCGAAAGCGGATCAGCAAATCTTTTTCGAAGGTTTCAATATGAATATCCGACGCGCCTTCTTTAATCGCCTCACTGAGCATCGCATTAATCAGCTTGATAATCGGCGCGTCGTCTTCACTTTCGAGCAAATCTTCGGTTTGGGGTAGCTCATCGGCAAGCGAAAATAAGTTCACCTCATTACCGATGTCTTCCATCAACTGTTTGGCTTCTGACGAATCACGTTGATACGCCCGTGTAAGTAATGCGTCAAACTCGGCTTCGTCGTGCTGCTCTACCCGATACGCGCGGCCGACCAAGCGTCGCACTTCATGCAGCGCATGCGGGCTGACCGTTGGCCGACAATGGACCACGAGCTGATCGTCAGCTTGCATTAACACCACACCGTTGCGTTTGGCAAAAGCAAACGGCAAACGCGTGAATACTGGCATACCTGCATCGCTCATCGCCTACTCCTCGTCGTTACGTTCTGGCGGCTCGGCCTGAATCTCGTCACGATCTAAATAGTGCTCAAAGCCTGGTGGTAGCATTTTATGCTCAGCCCACTCTGGTAATACCGGAATCCGTGAATTCTGGCGCAGCGACAAACCACGTTCACGCTGTTCTAACTGCTGTGCACGAATATAGCTGTACTTGCGGCTGCTAAGCTCGTCCATACGAATGTCGTCACGGATAATCGTCGGGCGAATAAATACCATCAGGTTACGCTTGCGCGTGGTCACACTGGTGGACTTAAACAAATGCCCTAAAATCGGGATATCCCCGAGAATTGGTACTTTTGACAAGCTTTCTTGCACGTCTTCGTCAATTAAGCCGCCTAATACAATGGTTTCACCGTCACGCGCCAACACTGTGGTGCTCAGTTCACGTTTGTTGATGGTGATATCAACACTGGTGGCACCGGCTAAGCTTGATACTTCTTGTTCGATGACCATTTGCACCGAATCACCTTCGTTAATTTGCGGCGTGACCCGTAAGCGAATACCAATTTCGCGACGTTCAACGGTTTGGAATGGGTTTTCGTTGTTTGAACCCGCCGTTGAACCAGTCAAAGTCGGAACATCCTGACCCACCAGGAAGTTGGCTTCCTGGTTGTCCAACGTGGTAATGCTTGGCGCCGACAAGATATTCGAGTTGGTATTGGTAGACACCGCCTGCAAAATAGCGCCCCAACCGTCCTGCACGGTGCCTAAAATCAGGCCGTTGGCTTGGCTGAGTAACTGCGCCGCTAAACTGTAATCACCGCGACGCTCTGGCTCGCTGGTAACAATGGTCTGGCCCGTATTCGGGTCGGTACGCTCAAAGGTTGAGCCCGGTTGGCTACGTGCAGCTTCGGCGGCAATACCAATTTGCCCTAACGGTACTAAGTTACCATTGTTATGCTGCATTAAACCGAAGTCTTCACTTAGCCACTGAATACCAAAGTTAAGACCGTCACCTTCAAATACTTCAACAATAATGGCTTCAACCAAGACTTGAGCACGGCGAATATCGAGTTGGCGAACTACGTCTTCAATCGCGCGGATCATCGACGGCTGAGCAGTTACCACCAGCGCATTGGTGCTTTCATGGGCTTGAATACTGACCTGATTACCCATACGCGGGCGTTGTGATGACGCTGCGGTGCGCTGTTGCTGGCTGCTGCCGCTAGCACCCTGTGGCGACGCTTGACGCTCTTCTTCTGCCAACATGGTGTCGGTCATACCGCGCAATACTTCGACCATTTCATCCGCTTTGGCGTAACGCAAATAAAACACCCGGGTGTTGCCGGTGGTTTCAAGTTCAGAGTCAAGTTCACGGATCAAACGTACAACGCGTTCGCGCACTCTTGGCTCGCCGCTAATCAGTACACTGTTAGTGCGCTCATCAGCGACAATCCGCGGCACTAACAATTCAGGCGTGTTACCGGCACTTTGGGGAATAAATATCGCGCTGGCGATACGCACCATTTCCGCCGCCGACGCATGGCGCAGTTCAATGCGCTCAACGTCCTGGTTACCGGCGCGGTCGACCCGCTCAATCACTTCGACTAAACGGTTCACAACCGCAGCTCGACCCGTGATCATAATCACGTTAGACGGATCGTAACTGACTACGTTACCGCCACCTGACTGGTCATTCAAACCCCGTAACAAAGGCGCAAGTTCACGCACCGATACGTTCTGCACCGCCACTACGCGGGTGATCATCGTAGCACCGGTTTGGCTGGCGTCATCCACCACGGGTAATGCCGTGTTACGCGCATCACGGTCACGAATCACGCGCAAGGTGCCGTTGTCGGACTCAACCACTGCATAGCCATAAACTTCCAGCACATCGAGGAAGAATTGGTAATATTGCTGACGGTTCAGCACATCATAGCTGCGCACATTGATACGCCCGCGTACTTCGGGGTGTACCACGATAGTCTTTTCTAAATTACGACTCACCGTTTGAATGAATTCGGTGATTTCCGTGTTATTAAAAGACGCTGAAAACTCGCCTGCATCGCTACTTTGAGCGGCCTGAGTTTGCTGGGCACTTTGCAAAGCAACGGCGACTGGCGTCATCGCCATGCCGGCCATTAACAGCGCGCTTCCGATCGTTGTTGTTATAAGTTTTGATGCTGACATACGCATGTAAATACCTGTAAGCGCTAAGGAACCTGGAGTTCCAGGTCGATAATTTGATCTCCACGCCGCACTTGCACTATGGCACGCGACGCGTCTTGTAATTCATTGATAGCCGCGAGGGCTTCGGCGTTGTCGGTCAGGTCGTAGCCGTTAATCGACAAGGCCACGTCACCGGTCTGCAAGCCGAGCGCATTGAATAGCGCAACGTTGTCACGCGGCTGCAAGCGATAGCCTGTAATTTGTTGACCGTTGCGTTCGGGGCTAATATTGATAATTTGCAAAATGGCCGATGGGTCTTCACGCACCGCCGCAACCGCTTGCTGCACTTCGGGGTCGGCGTCAACTTGAACGCGCACAGAGCTACCAGGCAGCGGTGCCACGGCTCGATCATTGCTCGGCGAACGCGTGCGCCCTGTGGTGCTCGCTTGGTTGCTATTTGGGGCTGAGACCCGCAGCTGAGCTTCGGAGCCATCGCGCCCTTCCATGTAAAGCACTTCGCGGCGGCCGCCGTTATCGAGTAATACCCGGTCCGGTAAAATTTGTTCGACCGTTGCGCGGCTATTGTTGATTCGTTCACCGATAATGTAAGTTTGCTGGGTGCCTGATTGTTCGATGATGGCTGCTGAGCGTTCGGGTTGCGCACTAGCGACTAAGCCAACTAAACGTACATTCAACGTGGTTTCTGGCGCATCAATACTGGCTTGGGTGGGTTCAGGGGCGCTACGGTCGCCGAAAATATTTAAGTTTTGCAGTGCACTGACATTGGTGCTCACCACTGCTGCACGCGATGCTTGCTGGGGGGCCACAATTAAGGTGTCAGCTGGGGTCAATACACGCCACGTCAACTGCGCCAACCACCACAAGGCTATCAACACAAGCAATACGCTAAGCACTGTGGCAATGGTTCGCTGGCGGCCGGGGGTTAGCTGAGCCTGAAATTTGGTCTGAATTAACTGCACATTATTATCGCCGTTGGGGTATTTATTATTATTAAATACGGTGCTGAACAAAAAACTTGAATCCAACCGTTGCGGCCATTCTAGCCTGCGAGGTGAAACGATAGCAACAAATAGTCAACAGCACCGTCTCACAAACACTATATGTTACAATATAACTACGACAAAGGGTCTGATTCCGTTTCATTACGATGGTTAAAAATGCTATGAGTTCCGACAAAAACACACAAAGTTCCGCAGTGCGCTTGGATAAATGGCTGTGGGCCGCGCGCTTTTTCAAAACGCGAGGCCTGGCGCGCGAAGCAATTCAGGCAGGTAAAGTCAGTTACAACGGGCAACGCAGCAAGCCGGCCAAAGCGGTTGAGGTGAATGCCACCTTGGTCATTCCGCGTGGCACTGACCGCATGGAAGTCGTCGTACTTGCGCTGTCAGAACAACGTAAAGGCGCTCCGGAAGCACAGCTACTCTACCGTGAAACTGAGCAAAGCATGGCCAAACGGGAACAAAATGCTGCAGCACGTAAAGCCAATGCATTGTATAATCCCAACCCCCAAGGCCGACCTGACAAAAAGCAGCGTCGGGACCTGATTAAATTCAAGCATCAGTAGAGGTTTTCGTGCAATCAGCTGACAGTTTAATTCGTTACACATTCGCCAACGTACCAGTGCGCGGTGAACTCGTACAACTTGAACAAAGCTACCAAGGCTTAGTTGAGGGTCATCATTACCCCAAATTAGTGCGCCACTTATTGGGCGAATTAATGGCTGTTACCAGTTTACTAAGCGCGACGCTGAAGTTTGATGGCCACATTAATTTACAGATCCAAGGTAACGGCAAGCTCAACTTCGCCACCGTGAACGGCAGTCAGCAGCAACAACTACGCGGGGTTGCGCGGCTTACCAGTGACGTTAATGATAGCGACAGTTTTGCGAGCTTAGTGGGCGATAAAGCCTATTTAATTATTACCTTGAGCCCTGAGGATAAAGAACGTTATCAAGGTATGGTCGAAGTCAAAGCGACAGACGGTAGCTTGAGCCAAGTCATTGAGCGCTACTTTACTCAGTCTGAGCAGCTGCGCACACGCGTTTGGCTGCATGCGAATGACCAGCAAGTGGCGGGCATGTTGCTGCAAGCGTTGCCAGGCGAAGACGACCCTGCCCACGGCTTTGACCACTTAGCGACCTTGACTGAGACTATCACCGCAGATGAATTATTTAATTTAGAAGCGAATGTTGTCCTACACCGTTTGTACCACGAAGACGACGTACTGGTATATGATCCGATGGCGGTGGCATTCTTCTGTGGCTGTTCACGGGAACGCAGTATGAATGCGTTATATAGCGTGCCGGTGGACGAACTGCGGGACATTATTCAAAGCGACGGCGAAATTAAACTGACCTGCGATTACTGCCTGACTGAATACCGCTACGACGAATCTGACTTAGGTGCGTTGCAGGGGCATAGCAACGAGCAACTTCAGTAGCCGCTCGGCTGCGATCACAAAAAAGGCGTGCTAAGCACGCCTTTTTGCATGTATTGCCAGGGTTTAGAAGTGGTAAGCCACACCCACGCGATAACCGTCTAAGTCGCTATCAACATAACGATAGCCAACATCGATGCTAAATTGTGGTTGTACAAAGAAGCGCGCTTCAACACCATAACTGGTTTCATTCAATCCAGAACCAGCGAAATTACGCTGCACGTCTGCACCAAGCTCAACCATTTGATGCAGTCGTGAACGCACGCCGACATTGGCGTAGCTGAAGTGCCCGCTGTCATTTAGCAGGCCTAAACCCGTTACGCGGTCATAACCAGTACCAACCGAACCCGTAATTGCTGTAGTTTCATGCACAAAATGCGCGTAACCAAAGCCAACCGTACCAATTAAGTTATTAATGTCATAACGGCTCAGGCGCTGTAAATCGGCTTCCATAAATAAGTTATTGCCCAACGCGTAATTTGCGTTGATGCTGAAACCATCGAAATCTGTGCCATCTAAGTCATACTCAACGAAATCTGCACTGACAAAATTAAATGAAGGCTGCTCCGCTGCCATTGCAGATGTGGTTGATAATGCGAAACCTGCTAGTGCTAACGATACTAATGTCTTTTTCATAGGACTACTCTCTCTATCAGATGTATGACATTGACAGCTTACTAGCCGCCAACTGCCAATAGTAATAGTACCCATTATCCCTATTTTAAAGGGATAGCAGGCAAACTAGGCAACTAGACGGTGATTTACTAAGCAGTTGTAATAAAAACATCATATACGTTAGTTTAAGTATTCTTAATGTTTTGTTATGGCGGGAAACGAAAGACTAACAAGGGTCAACGCTTTACGACATTGACCCCTTGTTGGTTTACTTCTTGACGTGACGCAGCATGCGCTTGCGCTTACGTTGTTGTGACAAGGTCAGCTTATTCTTCTTGCCTTCAAACGGGTTAGCGCCTTCTCTAAATTCGATTTTGATCGGCGTGCCCATCACTTTTAATGCACGACGAAAATAATTCATCAAGTAGCGCTTATAGCTATTCGGCAAGGAATCAACCTGATTACCATGGATAACAATCAATGGTGGGTTGTAACCCCCTGCGTGGGCATACTTAAGTTTGACTCGACGCCCACGTACCAAGGGTGGTTGGTGGTCATCTTGTGCCATTTCCATAATTTGGGTCAGTTGTGCGGTGCCGACACGCTGTGTCGCTGACGCATAGGCTTCTTTCACCGAGCCAAATAAGTGGCCTACGTTGGTGCCATGCAGTGCAGAAATAAAGTGAGTGCGGGCAAAGTCAGCAAAACCTAAGCGACGATCCAGCTCTTGCTTCACCCAATCTTTGGCGTCCTGCTCGAGACCGTCCCACTTATTCACTGTAATCACAATCGAACGCCCTGCGTTAAGGGCAAAGCCTAACAAGCTTAAGTCCTGGTCACTGATTTGATCTCGCGCGTCAATCACTAACATCACCACGTTCGCGTCTTCAATCGCTTGCAGGGTTTTGATCACGGAAAATTTTTCCACCGCGAGATCAATACGCCCACGCTTACGCACGCCGGCTGTATCGATCAGGGTATACTTCTGGCCGTCACGTTCCATATCGATATAAATACTGTCACGTGTGGTGCCCGGCATGTCGTACACGACCACTCGCTCTTCACCCAATAAGCGGTTGGTCAAGGTTGATTTACCGACGTTTGGACGGCCAATGATTGCGATTTTAATTGGCTGATCAGCGTAATACTCAGCTTGACGGATCATGCTCGCTTCGTCTTCGTCGTCGACCTCACGTGCTGGAGCAATGACTTCTGGGTAAGACTCGCGCAGTGGCTCAAGGGTGCGGTTTAATAGCTGATTCACACCGCGGCCATGGGCTGCCGCAATATGGTAAACTTCACCTAAACCCAGCTCATAGAAATCCGCAGCCGCAGCATCGGCGTCCAGGCCATCGACCTTATTGGCCACTACCCATATGTCCTTTTGCTGGCGTCGTAAATGCTCCGCAATCGACAAATCCGCCGCAGTAATACCGTCACGGGCGTCGACTAAAAACAATACAATATCGGCCTCGTCGACTGCTTGCAGTGACTGCTTTGCCATGTGCAAATCAATGCCTTGCTCGTCACCTTGAATACCGCCGGTGTCAATGACAATAAACTGGTAGCCTTCGTAATTGGCCTGACCATATTTACGGTCACGGGTTAACCCGGGAAAGTCCGCAACCAGTGCGTCGCGTGTGCGGGTTAAACGATTAAATAAAGTGGATTTGCCCACATTGGGGCGTCCCACCAGTGCAACCACCGGAAGCATTGAATATCCTTAACTATCTTTGTCTATCTAAATAATGTGTTGGCATTATACCTGAACACACATGTACTTGAGCACCGCAATGACACAAGCATGAAGACCCTGGCCGTTCATTACAACGACACAGGGTCTTCGCCAAATTACCAGTCTGAGCTTATATACTCAGCGCTATCAAGCGACCTTTGTTGGTCTGGATAATCACTTTATCATCCACCACAAGTGGCGCGACCTGAATGCCGTCCTTACGTAATTCATGACGACCGACCAAGCGACCTGACTCACGATCTAACCAGTGCACCACGCCAAAACGGTCAGCGCTAATCAGATAATTGCCGTGAATCGCCACTTCGGTCAAGCTGCGGCCATACAATGCATTGTTACGCCAGCGTTCGTTGCCGTTGATACGGTCGAGTTCAAGCACGTGGCTACGCGAATTGGTCAAATAAATGCGCGATGCAGTCACTTGCGGCGTGCGGTACCCTTGGTAGTCACGACGCCATAACACGTCGCCGCTGCGTAGTTGCAATGCCACTAATTCGCCATTAAACGACAGCAAATATAAGGTGTCGCCACGTACCACTGGGGTCGCGTCAATATCCACCATCCGCTGCAAGTCGGTGCTACCTGAAGGCGCGGTAATCCGCTCGTCCCAGGCAATTTGGCCGCTCTCTAAAATTAATACCGCCGCACGACCATTGTTCGAACCCATGATCACGCCGCCAGAGGCGATGGCTGGTGATGAAGTGCCGCGCAACGATAACGTAGGTACTTCTTCTTCATGGCGCCAGCGTTCTTCGCCGTTGCTTGCATCCATCGCATATAATAGGCCGTTGCCTAGATGCGCAATCAAGAAGCCTTCGCCATATGCGGGCGCTGATACGACCTCACCTGGTACGTTCACTTCCCAATTAATATCACCGGTTGCAGCGTCAAGGGCATACATTTGGCCGTTTTCAGTACCGACATACAACACGCCATTCGCCAGCGTAATACCACCGGATAAGCGCGCAGGTGGGCCTTTGCGGAACACACTGGTTAAGCTAAATGGCTTGTCTGGGCTCAAGTCCGTTTGCCACATGCGGCGGCCGTTTTCAGCATTCACTGCGGACACACGCCCATGACGGTCGGCTGCGTAAATGATGCCGTCAGCATAGGTTGGCGATAAGCGACTAAAAAATTCGTCACTGCCATGACCTAAATTAGTGCTCCACTGCACACGTGGTGACACTTGCTCATCAATCGGGCCTAATTCAGCGAAATCCGGTTCATCGGTGCTCGAACATGCCGCTAAAAAAGCAACAGCGACTGCGGCGCTAGTCAGCGTGCGCCAAGTTAAGCTTTTCATTTATGATTCACCTGCAAGGTTTTCAAATTTCATTTGCAACGCAGGCGATGTTTGCGCCCCGCCCAAATCAACTGCGGTTTGATACGCTTGGCGTGCTTGTGCTGCATTGCCTTGAGCTAGGTACACGTCGCCACGAACTTCTTCAACTTGCGCTTTGAAGCTTTCTGGCAAACGTTGGTTCAATGCCTGCAGCGCTTGGTCATGCTGACCTAAAGCTAAATAGACACGCGCCAAGCGAGTGGTTGCAACAGCGCGCAACACTGGCTCATCACTGTCTTGCTGAGCTTGTTGCAGCAAACTTGCTGCACGCTCTAAATCACCAGCCTGAATAGCTTGCTGTGCAACCTGCAAACGCGCAACCACCACATGACTGCCACCGAGTTCTGCCAACATTTGCTCTGCGCCATCGACATCACCGTCTTGTACTTGAGTGGCTAACTGCTGATACACCGCAGTGCGACTTTGCGCGGCTTCAACCTGTGCACCTTGATATGCGCGCCAGCCAAATAACGAACCTAAACCAATCACCACACCGGCACCAATCCAAATACCGTACTCACGCAGAAACTGCTTAATCTGTTCGACCTGTTGATCTTCGTGTTCCACCAGAAATTCCTCTTAATTATTTAATAAATGTGGTGATGACTTGGTTGAGCTGTTCCCAACTGACGCTTGCTTGTGGCTTGTCGGCGCGTAAGTATTTAATACTCACCATCTGGTTTGCCACTTCTTCTTCACCTAAAATCACAGCAACCTCAGCACCCGACTTGTCAGCGCGCTTGAGTTGCTTTTTAAAGTTTCCGCCACCACAGTGTTGCATCACCCGCAAAGTCGGAAAATCGTCTCGCAGGCGTTCGGCAATTTTTGCTGCCGGAAGTTCCGCCGCATCGCCCATCGCCGAGACATAGATATCAACCGCTTGGGGCAATTCGACGTTATCAAGTTGCTCCAGCATCAGTACTAAGCGTTCAAGTCCCATCGCGAAACCAACCGCTGGAGTGCCCTTGCCGCCTAGCTGCTCGACTAAGCCGTCATAACGACCACCGGCACACACCGTGCCTTGGGCGCCTAAGCTATCCGTCACCCATTCGAACACAGTGCGGTTGTAATAATCTAAACCTCGCACCAAACGCTCATTGTGACGGTATTCAATGCCTGCAGCGTCTAAGCGCGCGCACAAGCCAGTAAAATGCTCGCGCGACTCGTCGTCCCAATACTCTGACAGCTTTGGCGCTTGGCTTAACATCTCTGCCATCGCTGGGTTTTTAGAATCCAGGATACGTAACGGGTTGGATTCTAACCGACGCTGACTGTCTTCGTCTAATACGTCGTAATGGCCACGCAAATACTCGGTCAGTGCAGATTTGTACTCTGCTCGCGCGGCATTTGACGCTAACGAGTTCAATTCCAAAGTTAAATGCTCGCTCAGACCCAGTTGGCGCCACAAACGCGCTGTCATCACAATCAGTTCAGCGTCGATATCTGGGCCTTGTAACCCAAACACTTCAACGCCCACCTGATGAAACTGACGATAGCGACCTTTCTGCGGGCGCTCGTGGCGGAACATCGGTCCCATATACCACAGACGCTGCTGTTGGTTGTACAGCAAACCGTGTTCGTTGCCTGCACGCACACAGCTGGCCGTGCCCTCTGGTCGCAAGGTTAAGCTGTCACCGTTACGATCCTCAAAGGTGTACATTTCTTTTTCAACGATATCGGTCACTTCACCAATCGAACGCTTGAACAAGTCAGTTTGCTCGACCACTGGCATGCGAATTTCTTCGTACCCGTAGCTGGCCACCACTTGGCGAATCACGCCTTCAAGATACTGCCAGCGACGAGAATGCTCTGGCAGAATGTCGTTCATTCCACGAATTGCCTGAATTTGCTTAGACACTATGTATTACTTCCTACCACTGGCACAGTGAATGTGAATCACTGGCGCTAAAGTTTAACGTGCTTAATCGGTTTTGAGTTGGGTGATCGCGATGGGTGTTTCACGTTCACGTTTGGCCACTGCCGCTCGGATGCGCTGTTCAAGTGCGTCGACCAGATTGTCGTTATCCAGCCGTTCTTTTTGACGCTGACCATCGACGTAGTAGCCAGAGCGAGTTTTCGCCCCAGCCAAACCAAGGTCTGACACCAAAGCTTCGCCAGGTCCATTCACCACGCAGCCAATAATAGAGACGTCCATGGGTGTGACGATGTCTTCAAGACGTTGTTCAAGGGCATTCACGGTGCCAATCACGTCAAATTCCTGGCGCGAGCAGCTTGGACACGCGATAAAGTTGATGCCTCGTGAACGAATACGCAAAGACTTCAAAATATCGAAGCCGACTTTAATTTCTTCCACCGGGTCAGCAGCTAGTGATACTCGTAAGGTATCGCCAATGCCTTCGGCTAACAGCATACCAAGGCCAACGGCTGATTTAACTGCGCCAGCACGTGCTCCACCCGCCTCAGTAATACCCAGATGCAAGGGCTGGTCGATTTCTTTGGCCAGCAAGCGGTACGCGTCAACCGCCAAGAACACATCCGACGCTTTGACGCTGACCTTAAAATTCTGGAAATCTAAGCGTTGCAGAATGTCGACATGCCGCATGGCTGACTCTAACAGTGCCTGACCGGTTGGCTCACCATACTTCTCTTGGATATCACGCTCGAGTGAACCACCGTTCACCCCAATCCGAATCGGAATATTATAATCGCGCGCAGCATCTACAACCGCACGAATACGCGCCTCGTTACCAATATTACCTGGGTTAATACGCAGACAATCGACGCCGTACTCAGCCACTTTCAAGGCAATTCGGTAATCAAAATGAATATCTGCGACCAGCGGTACACTCGATTGTTGCTTGATGTGCTTGAATGCTTCAGCAGCGTCCATGGTGGGGACAGACACGCGCACGATGTCGCCACCGGCATCTGCAATACGCTGAATTTGTGCGACCGTGGCCGCCACATCACAGGTATCGGTATTCGTCATTGATTGCACCGCAATAGGTGCACCATCGCCAATAGGCACTTGGCCGACATAAATACGCCGACTGGGTCGGCGTTTAATAGGTGATTCAACCTGCATACATAACTACTCTGTGTGCGGTATCGTGATGCGGGCGACTCGCCCAGCACGATACGAAGATAAATCGATGGCTTGGCCTTGGTAATATACCCTGACATTCTCAGGGGCACCTAAGGTAACTTCATACGGTGCATTACCATTAAGTTCACTGACATGCCCTTCGGGTTTAACCCCGAACGCGATGGCTTCACCGCTGGCATCTTCCACCCGTATCCAAGCGTCCCCGGAAAATATCAACACTAAGTCAGCGTCTGGTACTTCCGGCGCAGCCTCTGTTGCCGAGTCGCTGGCCTGGGTAGCTGTCGCTTGCGTGGTGCTAGCTGGCGCTGGTTCGCTGGTGGCTGGTGGCTCGCTACGGTCAGTCGTTTGTTCTTGGGTCGCTTGATCTTGGCCCGCCTGTACTTGGGCCGCTTGCTCAGTTAGCTGGGTGTCTGCTAGCTGTGATTGCTCCGCCGTTGTATCGGCACTGAAACGCATTTGATCAACCGGGTTTTCAAGCATACCCGTATTCACATAGATAGCTTCAGGTTCGTCCGCAGGCATCTCTTGTTCAGGCTCTAAGTCAACCTCAGGCGCTTGCTCTTCAACGATACGCTCGGCGACTGTGGTACGCTGCTGTGGCCCGGCAATCTCCGCGTCATTGGCGTCGTTGTTTTGTAACCAAAATACGACCGCCGAACCAATGATCACAGCGCCCACCACATAGGTCACCAACATCAGCTTGTTATCATGGCTCTGCTGTCGGCGTCGGCGCGAAAAGCTTTGCATCGTTTGAGGTTTATCATCAACCCCGAGGGCCTCATAGGCCGCCAACACTTTTTCATCGCTCAGTTCAACCAAACGCGCGTAAGCACGTAAATAGCCGCGCGTGAAGGTGCCACTTACATACTTACTGAATTGGTCTTGCTCTAAATCCTGCACGATTTGTTGACGAAGGCGCAACCGCTCAGCCACCTGCTCAATAGTCAGGTTCATCCGTTCACGCCCGGCGCGCAGCATTTGCCCAGGCGACTGTGCTTGCTCTGCGTCCGCAGAGACGTTGTCGCGATCTAGTTCATCCGTCATGGGATTCGAAACCTCACGTGCTTTACACGGCTTTGATGTCTATTGACTGTGCTTGTTGTTGTTTTTTTAGCAACCGCTTGGTGCGATCTACGACATCACCGACCAATTGACCACAGGCCGCGTCAATGTCATCACCTCGCGTTTTTCTAACCATAACGGTATAACCGTGTTGCATCAACACCTTTGCGAATCTGTCGATGCGAGAATTACTGGAACGGCCATAAGGTGCCTGTGGAAATGGGTTAAACGGAATTAAGTTAACCTTACTGGGCACACCTTGTAAAACCTTTGCCAATGCATGGGCCTGATCGGTCGAGTCGTTAATGTGGTCCAGCATGACATACTCCACTGTGACCGCTTTCTGTGCTTTCGACTGCTCAACATAGGCTTTCGCCGAGGCTAAAAATTCGCGAATTGGATACTTTTTATTAATTGGCACAATTTCATCGCGCAGCGCGTCGTCTGGCGCATGTAACGATATCGCCAAGGCCACATCAATTTTGTCACGCAGCATATCAAGGGCTGGCACGACACCTGAGGTACTTAATGTGACTCGGCGCTTAGATAAACCCACACCTAAATCGTCTAACATCAATTCCATCGCAGGCACGACGTTTTTAACGTTCAGCAACGGCTCGCCCATGCCCATCATGACCACATTGGTGACCGCTTTGACGTTTGTGCGTCCGAAAGGCCCCAGCAACTGGTTCACTCGCCACACCTGACCGATAATTTCAGCCACGCGTAAGTTCCGATTAAAGCCCTGATAACCGGTTGAGCAGAAAGTACACTCAAGTGCGCAGCCCACCTGCGATGATACGCACAACGTGGCGCGGTCGTCTTCTGGAATCCACACAGTTTCAACTTCCTGACCGTCAAACAACTCCATCGCAAACTTAATCGTGCCATCGCTTGATTGTTGCTGGCGCTTAATAATCGGGGCGCGAATTTCAGCAATGTCTTTTAGCTTAGCGCGCAGCACTTTATTGATATTGGTCATGTCGTCAAAATTGTCGACATTATAATGATGCAACCACTTCATGACTTGCTCTGCGCGGAATTTCTTCTCACCGAGTTCGCTGAAAAAGTCGTACATAGCCTCTCGATTTAAATCGAGCAGGTTAATTTTTTCGTCTGTGGTTGCCATTCTAACCTCTACTTACCAAATGCACCGTATAACCCAGATAAACATGGTGCAACGTACAGAAAAAGGGGCATGCGCGCCCCTTTTTAATCGCTATCCATTAACCGTAGGGCAAGCGTAACGCTAACCCGTCACCATTAATGTTAATCTTAACATTAACGTGTGCGTGAGCACACTTCTTCGTCAGAGAAGAAATAAGCGATTTCGCGTGCAGCTGATTCAGGCGCGTCTGAACCATGTACCGCGTTCTCATCAATTGTTTCTGCGTAATCTGCACGCAAAGTACCCGCTAATGCTTCAGCTGGGTTAGTCGCACCCATGATTTCACGGTTTTTACGTACCGCATCTTCACCTTCCAACGCCATCACTACGATTGGGCCAGACGTCATGAACGCAACTAAAGCACCAAAGAAAGGACGTTCTTTGTGCTCAGCGTAAAAACCTTCCGCTTGCTCTTTGCTCAAGTGCATCATTTTTTGGCCAACAATACGTAAATCAGCGCTTTCAAAACGGTTCACGATAGCGCCGATAACATTCTTTGCTACAGCGTCAGGTTTAATAATTGACAGGGTACGTTCCAAAGCCATGGTGTTCTCCAATACTTAAAGTCTTTTGCAGGTTGCTTTTTCAACACAACGACATTGCCATAATTAGCTGTGTGTTGGTCAACTGAACCCACATACTAGTTCATTAAATTCGCGCGAATTATACGCGAAGCGCCTACTAATTCCCAATAAAAGTTTTTTTAAAAGGGCTTTTCAAACCCGCTGAGACGATCTAGTATAGACGTCTATACGCCCAGTAGGAGTTATCATCATGTCACACAACATCACCGAAACGACATCACAAGTTCCGTTGCAGCATGCGACCTTGGGTGGCGGCTGTTTTTGGTGCATAGAATCTGCATTCAAACAAGTGGAAGGTATCATTGATGCCGAGTCTGGTTATGCCGGCGGCCATGTCGATAATCCGACCTATCAGCAGGTGTGTAACGGCAATACCGGCCATGCAGAAGTGGTACGTTTAGCATTCGACCCTGCGTTGATTAGCTATCGTGAGATTTTAGAGATTTTCTTTGCCCTGCACGACCCAACTCAGTTAAACCGTCAAGGCAATGACATTGGGCCACAGTACCGTTCGGTGATTTTCTTCCATGACGAGAATCAACAGGCCCAAGCGCAAACTATCATCGCGCAAATGACCCAAGAACAAACTTGGCCTGCGCCCGTGGTAACCGCAGTGGAGCCGCTCAGCAGCTATTTTAGTGCGGAAGACTACCACCGTGATTACTATCAGAATAATCCGCAACAGCCTTATTGCGCGATGGTGGTTGGCCCGAAATTGGCGAAATTTAAGCAAACCTTCGCCAAGCGTTTGAAACAACCTAAACAGGCGAGCGCTTAAACCATGTAGTTTGGGCTCACGCGCCTACCAAATTGGGTTGGCGCGCAGTTGTTTCAGTACTTTGGTCAAAATATCCAGACATGCGTCGATGTCGTCTTGGGTGGTGAATCTGCCAATACTAAAGCGCACCGAACTGTGCGCTTGCTCGCGGTCGAGGCCCATCGCGGTCAGTACAAACGAAGGGTCAACACTGGCCGAATTGCAAGCAGAGCCGGTCGACACCGCGATGTCTTTGAGGCTCATCAGTAGCATTTCCCCGTCTACGTCAGCGAAATGGACATTGATAATTCCAGGCACGCTGCGCTGTGGGTGACCATTTAAACGCGTACCTTGTAAACTCTCTAAACCGGTTAAAAAACGTTGTCTTAATTTGACCAGTTGCTCATGCTCAGCACTGAGTATTTTATCTGCTAGCCGCGCCGCCTCGCCAAAGCCGACAATTTGATGGGTGGCCAGCGTACCCGAGCGCATGCCGCGCTCGTGGCCTCCGCCATGGATCTGTGCATGCAAATGGACTTTCGGCTTGCGCCGTACATACAATGCACCAATGCCTTTCGGGCCATACATCTTATGTGCAGATATCGACATCAAATCAACGTCTAAGTCATTTACGTCCACCCGCATTTTGCCAACGCTTTGCGCTGCATCCACATGTAACAACACGTTGTGACTGCGACATAGTCGGCTGATTGCTGCGATATCCTGCACCACGCCAGTTTCGTTATTCACCTGCATCACGCTCACTAGCAGCGTGTGTTCATTCATCGCCTTGGCTAGGTCATCAAGTTGCACCAACCCGTCTGACCCGACATCAAGGTAATGAACTACAAACCCACGCCGCTCGAGATCGGCGCAAGTATCAAGCACAGCTTTATGCTCTGTTTTCACGGTTACAATTTGATTGCGCGTCAGTTGTACGTCTTGATGCATGGCCGCATATTCAGCCACCCCTTTGATCGCCAGGTTGTTCGACTCTGTAGCGCCGCTGGTAAAGACAATTTCACGCGGGTCGGCACCAATTAAATCCGCAATATAACCACGTGCTTCATCCACGGCTTCTTCCGCTTGCCATCCATAACGGTGGGAGCGTGATGCCGGATTCCCGAACACCCCATCCAATGTCAGATGCTGCGCCATTTTTTCAGCGACACGCGGGTCCATCGGTGTGGTCGCCGCATAATCAAAGTACAAAGGGTTCATGCCAGCTCCTGCTTACTCACTGTCGTCGTTGCTGTCGGCGGTGCCGCTTGCACCATTCAGCTGTGCTTTTAACTCAGCAATCTCAGCCTCGGCGCGCTGCTGCCGTTTATCGTAAGTTGATAACATGCCACGTAGAATATTCAATTCGTTATGCTCAGGCCGTGCGCGATTAAACAGGCGCCGTAGCTTATTCATGACTTGGCCAGGGTGCTGGCGAATAATAAAACCCGAGTCACTCAAGCTTTGCTCCAAATGAGCATAAAAACGCGCCATATCATCGCCGCTGGGGTAATCCTGTTGCACCTCTTCTGGCTCTTGCTTTTGTGTTTCCAGCCAAGCTGTACGCACTTCATAACTTAAGGTTTGCACCGCCATCGCAAGGTTAAGTGAACTGTAATCCGGGTTCGCCGGAATATGCACATGAAATTGGCTTTGCTGAAGTTCTTCGTTGGTTAGGCCGCTATTTTCACGGCCAAATACCAAGGCAACGGTGCCTTGCTGCGCTTCCTTAACCGCTCGTGCGCCTGCGTCACGCGGCGCTAACATCGGCCAATCCAGAGTGCGCGAACGTGCGCTGGTGGCCATCACCAATTGACAGTCACTGATGGCCTCAGCGAGCGTTGCCACGGTACGCGCACTGGCAAGAATATCAGTGGCGCCTGCAGCCAACGCGGAGGCGTGGCTTTGCGGGGCTTCCACAGGGTCAACCAGGACTAAATCGGTTAATCCCATCGTTTTCATGGCGCGGGCGGCTGACCCAATGTTGCCTTGATGGGACGTGTTGACCAGGACAATACGGATATTTGCCAGGATTTCGGGGTTTGCCATCGGCGAATTTACTCCTGCACGCGAACTTAGCTAACGCGCGCTTAAACGCTAAAAATCACATAATAGGCATAAAGTTTACCACAGCACGCAGCACAGGTCATTGCAACTAAGTAGCGTTCGCGTATAATACGCCGTCGTTTTCTGACGAAAATTTAACCACGTTCTTTAGCAATCAAAAAGGTATTCACATGCATCCGATGCTTAACATCGCGGTGCGCGCTGCGCGCGCGGCCGGCAAAGTCATTATGAAATCAGTGGCTCAGCAAGAAAAACTGACCATTGAAGGTAAAGGTCAAAACGACTTTGTTACCAACGTAGATCGCGCTTCAGAAGCGGTTATTATTGAAACTATCCGCAAGTCTTACCCGAATCACAGCATTTTGGCTGAAGAATCAGGTGAAATGATTGGCAGCGACAGTGATTACCTTTGGGTAATTGACCCGATCGATGGCACCACCAATTTTATGCGTGGCATTCCCCATTTTTGTATTTCCATTGCGTTAGTTGTTAAAGGCCAGGCTCAACAAGCCGTGGTGTTTGACCCTGTGCGTGACGAGCTATTTACCGCAACACGTGGTGGCGGTGCTCAGTTGAATGGTTATCGCATTCGCACCACGAAAGTGAAATCACTGGAAGACACTATTTTAGCCACTGGTTTTCCATTTAAAATGAAACACATTATGCCGGAGTATCAGGCGGTATTTGCCAAGTTCTTTGAGCAAGCCGGTGATGTGCGCCGGATGGGTTCTGCTGCCCTTGACCTTGCCTATGTCGCGGCTGGTCGTTACGACGGGTACTGGGAAGCTGGCCTAAAGTTCTGGGACCTGGCAGCAGGCGACCTGTTGGTGCGTGAAGCAGGCGGCTTGGTGACAGACTTTGCCGGCGGCATGAATCACCACGCTTCAGGTAATATCGTGGCAGCTAGCCCGAAAGCATTGCAAGCCATGGTGACGCAAATGCGTCCATTACTGCCCAAGGCATTACTTAAGTAAATCGAACGAATTGCATTCAGAGCCACCTTCGGGTGGCTTTTTTTATGCGTGTTCACTTAACCCCTTTGGTCCATATTCTATAAAATGACCAATTTCGTTAATCATTTTGTAACAATAAGCTTTTACTCTGCGAAAAGTTATGGTAAAAGGTCATTGCGTTGACAGAATTGTTAATGAGTCGTAGACAAGGGGGAGTCCCATGGACCATTCAGAAGAACTTAAAAATGTTGCTGAAAAAACCGGAAAGTCTCGCGCCGCCAAACGTAAGTGGCGCGAAATAGAGGCACTCAAGGAACGCCATCGTTTACGCAAAGAGCTTATGGACATCGACTACTGTTTCGACTGTGAGCTTGAAGAACTAGAACTCTAACAGCGATTACAACGCCAGCTTTTGCTGGCGTTGCTGTTTTTGTGCTGTGGTAGCCCGATGAACGGCCTGCCAGTCAATGGTTTGGCGCCCTTTTGCGCTAAGCACGCGATTTGCTTCGGCAAAATGACCGCAAGTAATAAAGCCTCGATGCGCAGATAACGGCGACGGATGCACCGACTCCAACACAGTATGCTGTTGATTGGTTATCTGTTGGCCTTTTTGCTGCGCGTGCTTTCCCCACAGCAAAAATACAATCGGCTCCGGGTGTGCGTTCAGCCGCGCCATCACTGCATCAGTAAACGTTTCCCAGCCCCAGCGGGCATGCGCATGGGCTTTGCCGTGTTCAACTGTCAATACCGTATTCAATAACAACACACCTTGTGCTGCCCAAGCCTGCAGATCGCCGTGTTCTGGTGCCACAAACTCGGGATCATCGTGAGCAATGGCTTTATAGATATTGCGCAGCGACGGCGGTACCTTAACCCCTTCAGGGACCGAGAACGCCAAGCCGTGCGCCTGACCTGGCTGGTGATACGGGTCTTGCCCCAGAATTACCACCTTGGTGTGGGCTAACGGCGTGTGCTCAAATGCCGCAAATACCTGTGCTTGGCTCGGGTACACAGTCTGGGTTTGACGTGCTGCACTGACGCGTTCATCTAGCTGCGCAAAATACGCCTGTGCTGACTGTTCACGCAATAACTGCTGCCATGCCGGACAAGCTAGCGAGGCAGCTGTCGCTGCCTCTTTCAATTCACCATAGGGCATCAGTTATTCGCTGTCCTGCTGTTGACGGAAACGCTCAAACCAATACACCGCATACGCAGGCTTAGCCATTAAATTGCTCGGCCGCGCATGTAGGGCATGAGAAGCGCCAGGTACGCGTACCATCGCCGTTTCAATACCACGTAATTTGAGTGCTTGGTAGTACTGCTCGGTTTCACTCATCGGCGTACGGTAATCAGCATCACCGGTGAACAATAACACTGGGGTTTCCACTTTGCCCACATGATGAATCGGTGAATGCTGCATATAGTGCTCAAGGTTGTCCCACGGCATGCCGGGGAACCAATACTGGCTAAAGTACGGGTACATATCGGCAGTCAGCACGAAGCTGTACCAATTGATGACTGGGTTGACCACCATGGCCGCGGCAAAGCGATTGGTGTGGGCAATACTCCACGATGTCAGTACGCCACCACCTGAGCCACCCATAACAAATAACTCGTCTTCGTTAATAAAGCCGCGTTCAACTACCGCATCAACCCCGTCCATCAGGTCGTTGAAGTCATGGCTTGGATAGTTATGGTGAATCAGGTTAGCGAAATCTTCGCCATAACTGGTGCTGCCGCGCGGGTTGGTATATAGCACTACATAACCTTGGGCCGCCATTAACTGTAGTTCCATCGCAAACACTGGACCGTAGGCCGTGTGCGGGCCACCGTGAATTTCCAGAATTAACGGATAGGTTTTATTTTCATCAAATCCAGGCGGGTAGATAATCCAGCCTTGAATACGCTCATCGTCCACCGATGAGTCATACCAAAACTCCTCCACCTCGCCAATTGTGTGGCTGGCAAGAAAATCTCGGTTTAGCTGGGTAATTGGGCGTACTTGGCTACCGCGCAATAGTGCCAGCTCGGCTGGGCGATTCGCTGCCATTTGAGTAAACACCACATCGCCATTGCTGGCCACTGAAAACTGCCCGCCTGTGTATGGGCGGCTGTAGGACAAGCCACCAAGACCGCCGGTTAAGGTTTCTGTGACCCCGCGCATTGAGTGCAGTGCTAAGTAACCCTGCCCTTCGTTATCGTAGCTAAAGTAAATACCACGGCCGTCAGCCGTCCAAGCGAAATCATCCACTGCGCGGTCAAGGTCTTCGGTTAAATTGCGCACATTGGAGCCGTCGGCGTCCATCACATACAGACGATTTGCTTGGTGTGCCAAGCGGCGGTCGTCGTAGCCTAAAAATGCAATCTGGCGACCACTTGGTGATACTTTGGGTTGGGCATCAGGACCATCGCGATCCGTCAGTTTTGTTAATTGCTGGCTGTCGATGTCTAATCGATAGATGCCTGAATTGACCGGGCTTGCGATTGGGTCTTTTGCCATATTAGCTGAAAAATATAACGCGCTGCCATCCGGTGCCCAGCTTAATTCGCTGCGTACATTGAATTCACCGGACGTCAACTGACGCGGCGTACCGCCCTCTGCTGGCAAGACAAATACATGTGAGTGGCCTTGCGGTAAAAAGCCAGCGCCATCTTGACGGTATTGTACGCTGTCAATATACACGGGGGCTTCAGCCCATTCAGCACCTGCTGGTTTACCCGGTAACTGAACCGGTGCGCTACGAGGCTTCGGTTCAAACATGGTAAACGCTAACCATTCACCGTCTGGTGACCAGCTTAGATTTGACGGCGCATGGTTGAGGTTGGAAATTTGTGCGCTATGCCCAGTGTCCTGCCAGCGCATATGAATTTGGGGGCTGCCACTGGCGTTGGAAATAAACGCAATGCGGGAATAATTTGGCGACCAACGCGGCGAGCTCTCATTTGCCCCGCCTTGGGTCAGTGGGCGCAATTGGGTGCCATCGGTATTTACTTGCCATAAGCGCCCCACCACACGATCGGTTTGGCGGTCCATACTGCGACGCACAAACACCACGCTGTTGCCGTTTTGATGCACCTGCGGATCAGCTGCCAGCTCCAGTGCAAAAACATCGTCGTACGCGAGCGGCTTAACATCCTGTGCCGCTACTTGCGTGGCCCAAGCGCCCATGGCGCCGGCCAGTATAAGTGTTGCTGCTAGTTTCATAATAAACCTTTGATAGGTGGGCAAAAGTACAAATAAAAAAGCCAGCTTATGCTGGCTTTTCATTGACTGCAAGGGCAGTCATCCTAACTTTTAGTGCTTTGCTCGTACAATTTAGAAGCTGTACGACAAGTTCAAGCCCACGTGGTTACGGTCTTGTGCTGGGTCATAATCCGCACCCGTGTAGTGGTTATATGCTAACGACACACGGTAGCGGCTCTGATAGCTCGCGTCCATTAACAGACCCACGTTGATACGGCCTTCGATAAAGTTCGGGTTTGGCGAGTAACCTTTAACATCGTGGTTGAACACGACGGTTGGGTTCAAGTTCCAGCCCATAAACGCGTTCGCGTAGTCAAACACGAAACGTGCACGATAACCCCAAGAGAAGCTAGTCACGAAGCCTTCACAGTTCTGGTGGTCAAACATGTCCGCTGTAGCGCCAGTATTGCCCTGTAAACGCGCAATGGTCGCTTGGTCGTTCGCAGTTAAACACTTGCCATACACAGGGTTACGACCAAAGCGTTGCTCGTCCAGACCTGGTAAGTCGCCTACGTAGTTTGCGCCCACTTCACCGATGAAAGTCATGCGGTCTGAACCCCATAGACGTTCGAAGAAGTTCACGAAGGTCATTTGCGCTTGGTACACTTCCAGCTCTTCAAAACCACGCGCATACGCACCGCTTGGTGCATCGACGTCACCGCCACGCGCTTCCGTAATACGACTACGGAAGGTGCTAGGCGCGGTTGGTTGTAAACCAGTCAACAAGATTTCCGTGGTGTTAATTTGCACCGCTTGGTTTGGACGGTAGCTGACTTCACCCGACCAAGACCAGCCACGCAATGTGGTACTGAAGCTTGCGCCATAAATTTCGTTATCTTCTGGCCACTCGATAAAATACTGCGGACCAATTGAAGCAACGTTCGCCGTGCTCACCGCGCCGGTAGTCCAGCCACTCAGTGCATCACCTGCCGCTGGTACCCAAGCTAAATCGGTCCAGTCATAGGCAGAAATGATAGGCTGGGTGTTATGCACATTGATAAAGAAGAAACCGAACTCTGTATCCAGGCTAGAAGAGTAATAGCGTGCGCCTAAACCAAACTGGCCGCTATCGCTGGCTTCGTTATCAGCGGCACGGGTAATATATGCACCCGCTTCAATCGATTCGCGGTCACTCAGGAAGCGACCTGGAGCCACTTGTGGGTTCAAGGTCAATTTGTCGCACCCTGGACCGCCGATAATATCGACCGTCGAGAAGAAGCTACCACAGCCATCCAGCTTGGTGTTGTCCCACTCAAACGCTGCGAACGCGTCTAAGCTTAAGCTTTGGGTTAAACCAGCAGATACGCTTACCATACCGATTGGCAATAATGCTTCACGCACTTCCGCGCCTGGGCGACGGATTGCGTTAACGTCTGCAGGGTTAATCGAGTTCACCCCGTTTTGAATAAAGGTACTTTCACCCCAGCTCAATACCTGGCGACCAATACGCAAATCGATTGGCGTAGTGCCTAAGTCAAAGCCAGTGTAGAAAAATGCATCGAGTAAGTTGATGCCTTTACCTGACGAATACGAGTCAAAGGCATCGGTATCCAAACGTGCGTCAGGGAAGTAGTTCGTCGCAGTATGACCGTGGGCAACACCTTCGTTCTCAAGAATATCGTCGTACCAGTAATTAAAGCGTACGAAGAAACCATGGTTGCCACCATCAACAGCGATATCATGAATGCCACGGAATACCAGTGACGTTAAGTCACCGCTGTCGTAGTTCAAGTTACCGTCATCCGCCACACCAGACTGGCCTTGTCCACCAGCCATGTTGCCCGGGTGAATCACGCGTAAATCCTGACTCTGGGTACGCATCGTCGCACCAATTGATAACGTCGAGTCAACGCGTACATTGTAACGTCCAATATCGAAATCAACCGCTTGTGCAGGTGCCGCTAAGGCAAGTGCTATGGCTGTTGCGAGAGGTAATTTTTTGGTCATAGTTGCGTTTCTTTTCATTGTTGTTGCCACCCTTGCTAATTACTCTCAATACCCTTGAGAGTCCCTGGCGTTATGATTCAACGAGTTCGGGCCTTACCACCCACCCAAAAACGTTTATTTTTTGTAACTATAGCAAGCAGGTTAGCAGACGACTAACCTGCTTGTCACTAGTTCTTGTAACGGTTTATTACAGGGCCTTATCTAACTCTGGTAAAGCCTCAAATAAATCTGCCACCAAACCATAGTCTGCGACCTGAAATATCGGCGCTTCTTCGTCTTTGTTAATCGCAACAATCACTTTGGAGTCTTTCATACCAGCCAAGTGTTGAATTGCACCGCTGATACCCACTGCAATATAAAGCTGCGGCGCAACAATCTTACCTGTCTGCCCAACTTGCATGTCGTTTGGTACAAAGCCCGCATCAACCGCTGCCCGTGAAGCACCCACTGCCGCACCAAGCTTGTCAGCCAGCGACTCTAACAGTTTGAAGTTCTCACCGTTTTGCATACCGCGACCACCTGAGATCACCACAGGCGCCGAGGCTAAGTCAGGGCGTTCAGACTGCGCTAATTGCTCACCGACGAACTCCACCTTATCGCTGGCAAATACATCCGCAATCGCTTCCACACTTGCACTGCCACCGTCGCCTGCAACCGCATCAAATGCAGTACCACGCACCGTGATCACTTTAATGCTATCGCTGCTTTGTACCGTCGCAATCGCATTGCCCGCGTAAATCGGACGCTTAAAGGTGTCAGCACTTTCAACGCTGATAATGTCAGAAATTTGGGCCACATCTAGCAACGCCGCCACACGCGGCATAAAATTCTTACCTGTAGTCGTTGCTGACGCCAAAATATGGCTGTAGTCAGCACCTAGCTTCGCTACTAAGTCACCTAAGTTTTCTGCCAATTGATGCTCATACGCCGCATTGTCCGCTAATAACACACGGTGTACGCCAGCCACTTGAGCCGCATTATCTGCCACGCTCTGGGCATTCAGACCAGCGACCAACACATCAATGTCGCCGCCAATTTGTTGCGCCGCTGCAATCGTTTTCAACGTCGCTTGGTTCAAGGTTTTATTATCGTGCTCGGCAATGACTAAAATGCTCATAATACTTTTGCCTCGTTTTTCAGTTTCTCGACCAATTCAGCAACATCCGCTACCCGTACACCCGCACTGCGCTCTGCAGGCGGCTCAGCTTTAAGTAGGCGCACATTTGAAGCCGTATCCACACCCAAATCAGCTGGGGTTTTCACATCCAATGGCTTGCGCTTAGCTTTCATAATGTTAGGTAACGACGCATAACGCGGCTCATTTAAACGCAAGTCCGTCGTTACAATCGCAGGCAACGTTAAACGCACCGTCTGCAGACCACCGTCTACCTCGCGGGTTACGTCCACTTTACCATCGTTCACCACAACTTCTGATGCGAAAGTACCTTGTGGCATGCCTGTCAATGCACCCAGCATTTGACCAGTCTGGTTATTGTCTGAATCAATCGACTGCTTACCTAAAATCACTAAATCTGGTTGCTCGTCCGCTACCACCGCTTTTAACAGCTTGGCCACCGCCAATGAATCCGGCGTCGTGTCCGCTTCGATATGAATGCCACGGTCCGCGCCTAATGCAAGTGCCGTACGAATCTGTTCCTGGCACGCTTTTGGTCCAATCGACACCACAACCACTTCTTCCGCCGTGCCCTTCTCTTTCAAGCGCACCGCCTCTTCCACTGCGATTTCGCAAAACGGATTCAGCGCCATCTTCACGTTATTCAAATCCACGTCAGACTGATCAGCCTTGACCCGAACCTTGACGTTGTAGTCAATTACGCGTTTTACCGCGACCAAAATTTTCATAACTTCTTCCTTCTTTACGTCGTAAAGATCCAGATATTAATCACTATTCGTGCAGCATTATGTAAAACCCGCCTGCATCAAACAAGGTTTGTGCGTACAATATCCACCGATTTACGTTAAAATACTGTCAACTTTTACTGTCAGCGCCGACATTTTGTTCACTTTGCGCTTTAGAAACTCGCCATGCTACTACCATTAACCCCAGCTGCTTCAGATCTAAAACACCAGTTAACCCAACAGCGCAATTGGCAGGACACCTATCGCCAACTGTTGCTTGCCGCACGCCAACAGCCCCCCCTCGACCCCACAGCCTGTAACGAACAGCACCGCGTCGATGGCTGTGAAGCCAAAGTGTGGCTGCAAGTCAGTAATGCCAACGGCCAGCTAAATTTCACCTTCGCCAGCGAGTCCCGTATGGTGTACGCCCTCACCTATGCAGCGCTCTTGCCCTTACAAGGCCAGCCCCCAAGTTTCGCCACCAACTTTGATATTCAAGATTGGCTGCAACAATGTAACCTCAGCCATCAACTCGCCCCATCACGCAGCAACGGCCTTTACCAAATCATCCGCCGCGCCCAACAACTCGCCCAAGCATTCAGCTAAAAATTTCCAGACTGCGCGCCGCTTGCTGCACCAAGCACGCATGCAGCGAGCGGTATTCAGGGGCTGGGGTGTGGAGCGCATGGATGCGCGAGACAAGCCTACAGGGATGTATTTACGGCGTCCCCAGACCTTGAGTGCCGCTTGCTGCACCAAGCACGCAAGTAAAGCGCGCAAGCAGCGAGTGGTATTCAGGGGCTGGGGTGTGGAGCGCATGGATGCGCGAGACAAGCCTACAGGGATGTATTTACGGCGTCCCCAGACCTTGAGTGCCGCTTGCTGCAAACAGCGCGCAAGCAACGCACGCAAGCAAAGCGCTAAGCGCGAGGTTTAGGCTCAGGGATGAGGCGGTTTAGCAGGGTCGCTGCGGCTTGCAAACCGAAGCTTGCCGTGACCATCATGCTGGCACCGAAGCCCGTACTACAATTGAGCGGCGTGTCGCTACTACCTGGCTTGGCGTAACTGACGCGGCCATCGCCTGTGGGGTAACGCAATTGCTCCGTTGAGTAGACACAGTCAATGCCAAACTTGCGCTTTGGGTTCGTGGTAAAGTGATAGTCACGGCGCAATTGCGAACGCACCTTCGCCATTAACGGGTCTTGCACCACCTTAGCGATGTCCGCCACCTGAATTTGGCTCGGATCAATTTGGCCCCCCGCACCACCCGTTGTGACCACACGCACTTTATTGCGTTTACACCAGGCCAGCAGCGCCGTTTTCGCACCAATACTGTCAATCGCATCCAACACCCCGTCAGGCTGGCCCGCCGTCAAATACTCAGCCATATTGTTGGCATCAATAAAGTCGTCCACCAACACCACATCCAACTCAGGATTAATCTGACGTAAACGCTCCGCCACCACCGCTATTTTGCTTTGCCCAACCGTGTTGGTTAACGCATGCGACTGGCGATTGATATTACTTAAACACACCTCGTCCATATCAATCAGAGTCAGTTTCCCCACCCCAGAGCGCGCCAATGCCTCGGCCGCCCATGAGCCGACCCCCCCTAAACCAATCACCACAATGTGCAGCCCTTGAATTGCCGCCGCATTGTTGTCACCGTACAGACGCTGAATGCCACCAAAGCGGCGCTGATAATTATCCATCAATACAACCTACTACAAGGAACGCCTGCCGCAACAATTGGGATATGGCGGCACGCGAAAATTAACCGTTTTACACTGGAGCTTGACCTCTTTGCTGCGTATCATGCTACAGCAATTGGGCATCAATTGCTGCCCACGGCACAGCCGCTTGTCACTCACCATGGCAAACTGACACCAGATTCGGACGGACAAATCATGAAGCAATATCTCGAGCTATGCCAGCGTATCGTCGACGAAGGCGTATGGGTTACCAATGAACGCACTGGCAAACGCTGCCTGACCGTGATTGATGCATCGTTGAACTACGATGTCGCGAACAACCAGTTCCCATTAGTTACCACCCGTAAAAGCTTCTATAAAGCCGCAATTGCCGAGCTTTTAGGCTATTTACGTGGCTACGACAACGCCAGTCAGTTTCGCGCCATTGGCTGTAATACCTGGAATGCAAATGCCAACCAAACCGCCGCATGGCTAGCCAACCCGAATAGAAAAGGCGAAGACGACATGGGTCGCGTGTATGGTGTACAGGGCCGAAGCTGGGCCAAGCCAGATGGTGGCAGTGTGGATCAGCTCAAAAAGCTTGTCGATAACCTGACCAATGGCATTGATGACCGCGGTGAGATTTTATCGTTTTACAACCCGGGCGAGTTTCACCTCGGTTGTTTGCGCCCCTGCATGCATACGCACACCTTCTCCCTGTTGGGCGATGATTTGTATTTAACGTCTTACCAACGCAGCTGCGATGTGCCCTTAGGTTTGAACTTTAACCAGGTGCAGGTATTTACCTTGCTGGCCCTTATCGCCCAGATTACCGGTAAAAAGCCCAAAATGGCGTATCACCGTTTGGTCAACTGCCATATTTATGAAGATCAGTTGCCAATGCTGCGGGACGTCCAACTCAAGCGTGAGCCCTTTCCATCACCGCAATTGCATATCAACCCGAAGATTAAAACCCTGAAAGACATTGAAACCTGGGTGACCGTGGATGATTTTAGCGTCACCGGGTACCAACACCACGACCCAATTAAGTACCCGTTTTCAGAATAGCCGCAAAAATAAAGCCGAGCGCAGTGCTCGGCTTATACTATTTGCGTTTACCCGTTGCCGGGCTGAAGCGATTGTCAGTGATAGTAAAGACGCCGCGCTGAGCTAACACCATCAGCACGATACCACCGAGCAGCATGGGCAGCGACAACCATTGCCCCATCGACAATTGACCCGCCAGCAAGCCCAGATGCGCGTCTGGCTGACGGAACATTTCCGTAAATAAGCGAAACGCACCGTAACCCGCAAGGAACAAACCGCCCACCATACCCGTTGCACGCGGCTTGCGGGTGAACCAATACAAGATTAAGAACAGCACTAAGCCTTCAAAAAACGCCTGATAAAGCTGTGACGCGTGGCGTGGGTCTGGCCCAGCGGCCGGAAACACCATCGCCCACGGCACGTCCGTGGTTCGGCCCCATAACTCGCCATTGATAAAGTTACCTAAACGCCCGGCACCAAGCCCAATCGGTACCAGCGGCGCGACGAAGTCACCCACCGCCATGACACTACGGCCTTTAACTTTGGCATACACAATAATCGCAGTAATTGCGCCCAGCAGGCCGCCGTGGAACGACATCCCGCCTGCACTCATACTGAATAAAAATAATGGGTTCGCCGCAAACTGTTCAAATTGATAAAACAGCACGTAGCCAACGCGGCCGCCGACAATCAGCGCCAAAAAGCCCCAAAACAGCAAGTCGCTCCACTGCTCGCGTGTCCAAACCTGATTGCCTACAGCAACCCCCTGCTGGCTACGGTCCGCTTGACGATTCCCCCACCACCACGCGAATGCTAACCCGACCAGATACATCAAGCCGTACCAGCGCACGTCAATCGGCCCAAGGCTTACTAAAATTGGGTCCCAGCCTGGGTGAACGAGGTAATTTTGTTGCATATTAACTGCCTTAATAAAAGTGTTTAACTGCTGACAAATAGGTGCAAGGACACCACAATCAGCAACAATGCGAATACACGCTGCAAGTAACGGACTGGCATGCGATGCGCTAAAGTCGCGCCAAGTGGTGCCACCAACGCAGACACCACGCCAATACCCAGCCACGCGGGTAGGTAAATGTAACCTAACGACCAAGCCACATCGACGCGCCCAATGCCAGTCCACACATAGGTTGCAGCGCCGAACGTCGCAAGTAATACACTACATACGGCAGCCACCGCCACCGCGTTACGCATCATCACTTGGTAGTAGTGCAAAAGCGGCACCACCAAAGCACCGCCGCCGATGCCCACCAACGACGACACCACACCAATGCTGGCCGACCAAATGCGCACCGGCGTGCGCCGAATACGCTTACCCTCAGCTCGCGGCTGCAGCTTCCAAATCATGCGCACGGCCAAGAGTATCAACACAGTAGCGAAAATGCGCTGAAGTATCACAGGGTCAATGCTGGCACCAATATAGCCACCCAGAATGCCGCCAACAATTAAGAATGGGGCGATAAGCTTCACCCATGGCCATAAAATCAGCCCATTTTTATAATGGGTCAGCGCACCCGAAGCCGCTGTGACCACAATGGTGGCCAAGCTGGTGCCGACCGCCATGGGCACAACCAGTGCCGCAGGAATACCCATCACCGGGAGCAAGTAAATCAGTAGCGGTACCACCACGATACCACCGCCAATACCCAGCATACCCGACAGTAGGCCACCGACTAAACCGCCAAGCGCAAGCAATACAATGCTTAACATCTATTATTTTCCTGCACGAATAAAGCCGCCCATGCCTAAGCTTTCCAGCTTGTTGTTCACCACGCGGCGTACTTGCGACGGGTGGCGCGCCTTAAATGCCTGGGTCAGCAGCACCTGCAATGTCGAGCTCTGCACGTTGCGAATAATCCATTTTATTTTAGCAATGTTATTGGCGCTCATACTAAGTTGGCGATACCCCATCGCCACCAGCAACATGGCACCGCCAGGGTCGCCAGCAAATTCACCACAGACACTCACCGGCTTATCTAAGCGTTGGCAGCTTTCAATAATATGCTTGAGCGCGCGCAACACCGCTGGGTGATATGGGTCGTACAGGCTTGCCACCCGCGGGTTATTGCGATCCACCGCCAACAAATACTGGGTCAAGTCGTTGGTGCCGACTGAGAAAAAGTCGACCCGTGGCGCAATCGCGTCCAATTGATACAAGATGCTAGGCACTTCTATCATCACGCCAAGTTGCGGGCGCTCCAGCGTCATACCTGGGTGCTGCTGCACCAACTCGTTGCGCACCTCAAAGTAAGCTTGGTTAAGTAAACGCGCGGCCTCATCCACTTCTTCAAGGGACGAAATCATCGGCAATAGCACTTTCAAGGTGCCATAGCCAATATTGGCCGCCAACATCGCGCGTGCTTGTACCAAGAAGATTTCCGGGTGATCCAGAGTTAAACGAATACCGCGCCAGCCCAGAAATGGATTGTCTTCGTGCAGTGGAAAGTACGGTAATGGCTTATCGCCACCAACATCCAGGGTGCGCATGACCACGCTTTGCCCTTCAAATGCCGACAACACTTGCTGGTATAGATCGCGCTGTTCCGCTTCGGTTGGGAAGCGCTCGCGCATCATAAAAGGAATTTCAGTACGGTATAGTCCGATGCCGTCGAAGAAGCCGCTTTGCTCTTTACCATGTTCAATATTGAGCCCAGCATTCATTTGTAAGCTGACTTGAATACCGTCTTTAGTTACAGCTGGCTGGTCGCGATGCTGCGCCACGGTTTGCGCCAGCTCTTCCTCTTCAAGTTGCAACTGGCGATATTCGTCAAGTACCTGCTCAAAGGGGTTGACGTACAGCTCGCCACTGTAGCCATCAACAATTAAAAACTGGTTTTCTAAATACTGTAGTGGGACATCTTCAATCCCAAGCACCGCCGGCACGCCCATGCTGCGTGCCATAATCGCAGCGTGCGAGTTAGCGCTACCGCGCAGTGATACGATACCTTGCAGCTTTTGCCGCGGAATTTCTGCCAGCATCGAGGCCGTTACTTCTTCGGCGACTAAGATGCAATTATCGGGGATAATTTTTTGCGCTTCAGTGCGCTGTTGCAAGTGCGATAAGATACGTTGACCTAAGTCACGCACGTCCACTGCGCGCTCTTTCAAGTACGGGTCGTCGAGGTCTTCAAACTGCGAGACATAGTCTTCAACCGTCAACTTAACTGCGGTTTGCACCATCCAGCCTTCACGAATTCGACCTTCGACTGCATTACCCAAACTTGCCGCGTCCAACATACCCTGGTAGACATCGAATATGGCCAACGTATCTTCGGCCACATAGCCTGCCACTTGCTGCGCTAGCTCTTGTAGTTCGCGCCGGGTTTGCATCACGGCCTTACGGAACATCCGAATATGCCGCCAAGGTTTATCGGTTTTGCGCGGCACGACGGCACTTAAGCGGGCGGCGGGCTTACCAATAAAGGCAGGCCCAATGGCCACCCCTGGTGACCCCGGAATAGCGCGTAAACTGCGCAGCCAAGGCGCACTATGGCCTGACAATAAGCCTTTCGCTTCGGCGTGGGCAATTACAGACGCGAGCTGAGCCGCCAAGGTGACAACAAATGACTCTTCGTCAGAAGAGAATGCACGCGCCTCCGCCTGCTGCACGGCCAACACGCCGAGCACACGGCGCTGGTGAATGATGGGAGCCACCAACATCGCGTTAAAGCGCTCTTCTTCGACCTCTTCGACGAGTTTAAAGCTGGGGTGTTGGCTGGCATCGGCAAAGTTAAGTGGCTCTTCACGTTGTGCGGCTAAGCTAATTAAGCCTTCACCAAACTTGAGCGCGACCTTATCGCCCGTTTGCAGCTTTAATCCGTCAGACGCAGCGAGGACAAATTCTTCGTTTTGATAATCAGCGATATAAATACTACAGACGTCAGTTTCGAGCGCTGACTTAACGCGGGTCACCATGGTACGCAGGGCAGCATCAAACTCCGGGGCTTGGTTAACCGCCTCAACAATTCGATGCAATTTGCTAATCATGACCATTGTTTATCGCCTACGCTTACGCTTGGTGCGCTTGTGCTGGAACGGCATTGCCATGGGCGCAAATTCTTTCATCACGCGGCGGTACACGTCGCGCTTAAATGACACCACCTGACGCACTGGATACCAGTAACTGACCCAGCGCCAGCCATCAAATTCAGGGTGCCCTGACTGTAATACATCGACATCTGATTCGGCACAGGTCAAGCGCAGCAAAAACCACTTTTGCTTTTGACCAATGCATACTGGTTTAGCCCCTTTGCGGACTAAACGCTTCGGCAATTTGTAACGAAACCAGTTGCGGCTGGTATACACAATTTCTACCTGTTCTGGCCGCAGACCTACTTCTTCATAAAGCTCACGGAACATCGCTTGTTCAGGCGACTCACCTTCGTCAATGCCACCTTGTGGAAACTGCCAACTGTTTTGGCCATAGCGTCTGGCCCAGAAAACTTGCCCGTGCTCGTTACATATTACTATGCCGACATTCGAACGATAACCCTCGGCATCTATCACGCGAGCCACTCCTCACAATTTATCTCTGGGTTTGATTCTTCCATAAAGGCTGGCATTGGGCAAACCGAACGTGCTTATGTTCTGTTAATATAGCCTATGACTTACAATAATTTACCTGTCTGGACGCGGATTATGAACGACTTACCTCAAGTGGCAACGGCAGCTCCGAGTGATATTGCACAGTTGATGGCTCGTGCTCATGCACTTGCAGGCATGCCGCTCGGCTGGTTAGCCAGCCACGCCGGTTGGATAACACCTGCGAACCTAAGTCGTCATAAAGGCTGGAGCGGTCAATTAATTGAGCTTTACTTGGGTGCCAGCGCTGGCTCAAAGCCACAACAAGATTTTCCTGAACTCGGGGTTGAGCTAAAAACCATTCCTGTGACTCCAGAAGGCAAGCCATTAGAAACCACATTTGTATGCGTCACCCCGCTTACCGGCCTCAATGGCGTGCGCTGGGAAGACAGCAACGTGCGCAATAAATTGCGCCAGGTGCTATGGATTCCGATTGATGGACGGCGCGAGGTGGCACCTGCTGATCGCATGATTGGAACACCTTTTTTATGGCGTCCGAACGCCATTGAAGACCAGTTATTACGCCAGGACTGGGAAGAAATTACCGAAATGATTATTCTGGGTCAGGTACAAGCGATTACCGCACGCCATGGCCAGGTGTTGCAACTGCGGCCCAAAGCAGCGAACAGCAAAGTGCTCACCGAAGCCATCGGACCCGATGGGGCACGTATTCAAACGCTGCCCCGCGGGTACTATTTAAAAACGAATTTTACCGCAGCGCTGTTACAACAAGCCCTGCAGCGTTCATCCTAAGGAGAATCCGATGCGCGATACCAAGGGCGTGTTCGCCAGACTAAAGGCCTTATGGCAGACTGACTGTGAATACTGCCGACGCATGCGCCTAGTGCTGCTTTGGGCATTGGTGGCAATACCTTTGGTGTTGTGGTGGATGAGTAAGCTATAGTCATAACGTATAGATTAGCAGTTTAGAAAGGAGTATCGAGTTGACACCACCGGTTGCTTTGCGCATTCGCCCGCATACCAAACGCAATGGCCGCATGTTTACCGTGCTCGGCCTCGGCGGTTTGTTATTGCTGCTTGCGGTGCATAGTCAGGTGCCGATACCTTGGCCATTGCGCCTTACCCTAGCTGGGTTTTGCTTAGTAACTATCGCGCTGGGCATTGGCAAATTAATCGAGCCCGATACCAGTCTGGAAATTACCCCCCAGCAAATCACCTATTTACATTTTCGCGGCCAGTGGCAATTACCATGGAACCAGATCCAGCGCTTCGACATTCCCAAAATGCAGCGTGGCATGGAGCAAGTCGAGCTGCCATTTCTAGCCATTCGCCTGCGCGATTATGATCAGTTCCTAAGCGCACTCTCACCGCGCCTTGCGGTGCATCTGGTACACCAGCAACGGCCATTGATGATGCAAGCTATCCGCAGTGAAATGCCTGCCCACCGCGAATATCTGGATTACGTGGATGTGCCAGACGTATTTACCACGGACAGTGGCAAAACCTTTCGCGGCGTATTAGCAACCTTCGGTATGCGGATGTTATTGATGCGCGAAATGCTGGGCTACGATTTATACATTTCACAAAACGCGCTCGACCGACCTCTTGATGAATTTATTCGCTATTTGAAAGACTTACAAAACACGCGCCAACGCTATAGCGAATGAATTATTGCCAATCTGGAATAGGTGCATGCTCAAGGGCTGGGCGAGCAAAAAAGTAACCTTGCTGTAAATCCACCCCAGCATGTTTGAAAAACGCGTATTCTTCTAAGGTTTCTACCCCTTCAGCAATCAGCACAATACCTAAATCTTGCGCCACGCGGTGAATGCCGTTAAAAATCGCTTGTTTGACTCGATCTACATGAATATTACGGATCATTTTCATATCCAACTTGAGCAAGTCAGGTTGAAAGTCTGCAAGCAAATTAAGCCCCGCGTAGCCCTCACCAAAGTCGTCAATGGCGGTCATAAACCCGCGTCGCTGATAGGTTCTGAACACGTCCACCAGCAAATCATGGTTCTCTACTTTTTCATGTTCAGTCACTTCAAAAATAATGTCTTGGTGGGGGAAATTCACCTTTTGAGCGGTTTGTAAGGTCTTAGCTAAGCAGGTTTCAGGCTCATAAATAGCATTCGGCATGAAGTTGATGGATAGTTTAGCGGGTAACTTAATTTGCGCCGCGGTCTCTATCGCGCGCACGCGACACGTTTGATCGAAACTATACAAGTTGTCAGCAGTCACCTGACTTATTACCTGCCCAGCCCCTTCACCATTTTGCCCACGCACTAAAGCTTCATAAGCAAATACCTGCTGTGTAGCCACATTCACAATAGGTTGAAACGCCATACGCACGGCGAACTCTAGGGGTGTATGACAGCTACACTGCACACATTTACTCATTCTGGGCTCCAAATTTTGATTAAGATCGGTATCTTACCTACCATAGCACTTTACGTATAAACTGAAAAAAGCGATTATCCTAGTTCTATTTATCTAGCTATATGAGCTTATGTTATACGCCAATGAGACCTTGCAATTAGAACTTGGTGCGACCGTTGCCATTGAAACGCAAACTGACACCTTGTATGTTCAACGCCAGTCCCAGCAATGGCGCTTGTATAAGCAAGCTCGCCCCCATGCACAGTGTAATTTGGACCAAGCCTTGGTCGTGTCTCAACGTATTCCTCTGCCAGACAACTTAGAGATGGTAAAAAGTTGGATGAGTGGCGAGCAGGAAAGCACTTTACGCATTGTGCCTTGCATGGCGGACCGCAACCTGGTCCTCAACCTGGATAAGCCCATCGTGGTGCCAGCGGGACGCCGGCCTAAGTTTTACCTCGCGTTACCACTTATGTACCAGCTGTATATTGGCAATTCGAAGCAACCTTTTTACGAATTCTTGGTTGAAAGACTCCCTTTCAGTTGGTTTGGCAGTAATACGCGTCGCGGCGAACTGTGCTATCAATTTGAAGCGGAAGTACTGCAGGACTATGAGCAAGCCGCACCCATACCGCATCGCGCGATGCTTGAACTGCGCTTGTGTAATCGCGATACCGACCACTTAAGCATTGATAAAATTAACTTACCCGCGCAATTCTTGCCGGTATATAAGGTTGACGGAAGCCGCTATTGGACCACAGCACTGACGATTACCAATGAAAAGCTGACCGACGAACTCAGCCTGCATTATGCTAAATCGGTGCCTTGCCGCTACGACAGTTTACAATTAGTGAGCGAGTCACGGTTACGCAGTGAAGCGCGCACTATTTTACGCGCCCTGGAAGCTATCATTGGTTAGCATGCAGGTATTCACTGCAAGACCAGTCATTCTTAGTTTATTTATCTTAGGTAAAGTATAGCGCTATGGAATTGTTTCAACAGATCATGCAGCCACTCCAAGGTGCCGATGGCGGTGCCTGGCTACGTGCCCTCGGCTACCTTGTGCTCGGTTTGGTGCTGCGCAACATTATTGTCTCTGGCATGCGCAAATATGTGGATAACCATACTAGCCCGCATAAAGCGATTTTATTCCGCCGTGCTATTTCGTATTTAGTCCTCTTTGTTTTTGTGCTCATTGCATTGAGCGAGTTAGGCTTTCATTCCGGCGTGCTGCTGGCGGTCGCAGGTGTGCTGTCGGTTGCGATTGGTTTTGCGTCCCAAGCCTCTACGTCAAATTTTATCAGTGGTCTGTTTTTGCTCGGCGAAAAAAGCTTTAAAGTCGGAGACATTGTCGCCGTGCAAGGCACCCGTGGCGAGGTGATCAGCATTGACTGGCTGGCAATTAAAATCCGTACTTTTGATAATTTGTACGTGCGGGTACCCAATGATGATCTCATCAAAGGGCATGTGACCAACTTCTCCAAGTTTTCTATTCGCCGTCTCGACGTACAAATGTGGCTGGCACTTGAGACTGACTGTGCCGCGCTGGAAAAGCTATTAAACCAGACCATAGTACACGAACAAGCCTTCCTGCATCAGCCCGCCCCAGAGCTGTTTCGGCTGCATGTCGGGGTGCTGGGTATTCAAGTGCAATATTCGGTCTGGGCACAACAGGAAGGTTTTTTCACCAGCCGTTCAAAATTGATTGATTTAATTGTACCGGCTATGCAAAATGCCGGCGTTGTTATCACCCAAACCCCAAGTGTCGTGCAAGGCCAAGATAATTCCTTCCGGATGCCCTATCCTTAATGGCAATGAATAAGATTGAGGAGAACGCTGTGTCGTCAAATGACATATCTGTCGCAAATAAGAAGTTGTTAGGTTGGCGCGAGTGGGCTGCATTGCCAGACCTTGGTATCCACAGCATCAAGATGAAAGTAGACACTGGGGCAAGAACGTCCTGCCTGCATGCATTTAACCTTGAGCCGTTTGAGAAAGACGGTCAACCGTGGCTAAGAATTTGGGTACATCCGATTCAGGGCAGTGACCAAGAGCATATCTGTGAAGCCCCGGTGCTTGAACAACGCACCGTGACCGATTCGGGTGGTCATCGTGAAACACGTTACGTGATTGCAACGACCCTGGTGGTGGGCGGTGACGCGTTTAAGGTCGAGATAACATTAACCAATCGTGATACGATGAAATTTCGTATGTTATTAGGTCGACAAGCCATGAATGGGCGCTATATCGTCGACCCCAAAGCCTCTTACTTAACTGGGACAATCTCATGAGAATCGGCATTCTTTCGCGCAATAAGCAATTGTATTCGACTCGTCGCCTAATCGAGGCCGGCGAAGCGCGCGGTCACGAAATGGTGGTTCTCGATCCTTTGCGTTGCTACATGAATATCAACGCCAAAGAACCCAGCATTCACATGCGCGGTAAAGAATTACCAGAATTTGACGCGATTATTCCGCGTATCGGCGCCTCAGTGACTTTCTATGGCACCGCCGTGTTACGCCAATTCGAAATGATGGGCGTGTATCCGTTGAATGAATCGGTGGCGATTAGCCGTAGCCGCGATAAATTGCGCTCATTACAGCTATTATCGCGCCGTGGCATCGGCCTACCAGTGACTGGTTTTGCCAGTAAACCCAGCGACATACCTGACTTAATTGACATGGTCGGTGGCTCGCCCTTGGTGATTAAATTGCTTGAAGGCACCCAAGGCATTGGCGTCGTACTGGCTGAAACTCGTAAAGCTGCAGAAAGTGTTATCGAAGCCTTTATGGGGCTGAACGCGCACTTTATGGTGCAGGAATACATTAAAGAAGCTGGTGGCGCCGATTTACGTTGTTTCGTGATTGGCGACAAAGTGATTGCCGCGATGAAGCGCCAAGCCAAGCCGGGCGAATTTCGCTCCAACTTGCACCGCGGTGGCAGCGCCACGCTGGTTAAACTCAGCGCGTCTGAGCGCGCTACAGCGGTAAAAGCTGCCAAAACAATGGGCTTGAGTGTTGCGGGGGTCGATTTACTGCGCTCGAACCATGGCCCACTGGTGATGGAAGTGAATAGTTCACCAGGGCTTGAAGGCATTGAAACTGCGACAGAAAAAGATGTCGCCACACAAATTATTGCATTTATTGAGAAAAATGCGGGTAAAGCCAATAGCACGCGAACTAAAGGCAAGGGTTAAGTAGCAGGACACCAGCATGAAAGCCTTCGTATTACATGATCATAAAGTCGCCCCGGGTAGCCGAGCGAGTATCCATTTGCCTGCGGCGCGTTTGTACAACGACGCGCCTATGGACTTGCATGTAGAAGTTCTACACGGGGTTAAAAAAGGCCCTGTGATGTTAGTTTGTGCCGCGATTCATGGGGACGAGCTCAATGGCATTGAAATATGCCGCCGGGTGGCCGAGCAAATTGACCCCACCCAATTACACGGCACGCTGATGCTGGTGCCAGTGGTAAACATGTTTGGCTTTATTCAGCAATCGCGCTATTTACCCGACCGGCGCGACCTGAACCGCTGCTTTCCTGGGTCTGAGCGCGGCGCTTTAGGCAGTCGCTTGGCGCACTTGTTTAATACCCAATTGGTGCAGCGTGCGACCCACATTATTGATTTACACACCGGGGCAATTCACCGCAGTAACTTGCCGCAAATCCGCGTCAATATGGACAACGAAATGGCTTGTGAAATGGCCGAAGCGTTTAACTGCCCGGTGATTATGAACTCCAAAGATCGCGACGGTTCGCTTCGCGCACTGGCGGGAGAGCTGGATATTCCGCTCATTCTGTATGAGGCGGGTGAAGCACTACGCTTTGACACCGCGTCGATTGAAGCCGGTGTCAATGGCGTGACCAACGTACTGAAGATGCTGAAAATGCTGAAAGGCCGCCGCACACGTAAAAAAGTAAAGCCAGTGTGGGCGCAAAAGTCCGTGTGGGTGCGCAGTGAAAGCGACGGCTTAGTGATCAAGCTGGCCGAATTGGGCCAGACGGTGAGCCGTGGTCAAGTCATCGCTCGGGTAACACCACCACATGGTGGTCACAGTACCCCGGTCAAAGCGACTGTGACTGGCATTGTCATCGGGGTCAGCAATATCCCCGTGAGTAACGAAGGTGAAGCCTTGTTCCATATCGCGTGCTTTGACAGCGACGAAGCGCCAATGGCAACAGAAATGGTGGACACTTTTGTGGAAGCTTACCAATCGGTGCCATTGAACGATTAGCCCACTCCCCAAGCTAGCGGTGCGCAACGGAAATTACTAAAGCCCCACGCTTTTTGGCCGATAGCTTGGTTATTCAAGTTTCATCGTGGGGTTTTATATGTCTTTAGCTCACCTTAGTGCGCGCATTTCATCCATTCTGGGTTGCCTGGCATTGGTGGCATGCGCGCAGACGCCAGTGTCGTCTACCCCTGGCGAGGCCTTACAACAGCATACCCAATATTTGGCTGCGGATTTATTTCCGAGCCGCACTATGACTCAGTTGAACGCTCAACGCATCGGTATTGGTAGTTTAGTGCCGGTACATAGTTTGCGCCAAGAAGGCAACGGCCGTGACCGTGTCATGGTGCAGCAAATTCAGGAAGGTCTGGTCAGTGCTGCCGCATCCCGCGGTGCCCATATTGTCGAATATCGCACCAGCACGCAATTGCGTTTTGACGACGGCCAAGAGCTGATGTTAAGCCGCGAAGTTGAAGAACTGAGTGTGCGTCAACGCTTAGATTATTTCCTAACCGGTACCTATAGCGAAGTCAGCGGTGGCCTGTTGGTGAACTTGCGCTTGGTCAATGTGCGCGATAACAGCGTTGCCCGTGCAGCGACGCACTTTTTCCCATGGGCCAGCATTCATGCCACTGGGGAGATGTCAGAGATTCGCTATAATCAGCTCTATCGACATTCAACGTCACCCAATGATGCGTCTATTTACCGTGACCCAGCGCCTGTAGGTGCAAGTCGTCCGCAACGCTAAAGGCTTCATTATGAATTACTTTTCCACACTTAAAACTGCTTTGTGCGTCATCTTGTTGAGTACACTGGTAGCCTGTACCAATTACCCACCGCAAACTCACACGGATATCCGCCCATATGCCCGTGACTTAAGCCAGCAGCTGATGGACTCGGGCACCTACGTCCGGGGTGGCGAGCGGGTAATGATTACGACTGCCGCATGGCTTGAAGGTGACCTTAATCAAGCCGATTTGCTGGCATTGCAGCTGCAGGAAGGTTTAACCGCAGAACTTCACCGCGCACATTTACATGTGGTGGAATTTAAAATGACCGACGGGGTGCGAGTCACCCCCCGTGGCGACTTTCCACTGAGTCGTAATTACATGGAATTACGTGAAACTCAAAGTGCGGATTATATTCTTGCCGCGACCGCGGTTAACCGCGTTGACGGCGTCACCATTAACGCGCGTCTGATTGAATTTAATAGCCAAGTGGTTGCTGCTACAGCAGAAATCACGATTCCTGCTGCGGTAGTAAATGCGTTGCGCTCAGAGCAAGGCATTGAGCTAGTGGCGCGATGAATACTATGTTAGGGTGAAAACTTAAATCTCCCTAACGACGCTGGTTTATGATTAAACCGGGAGCCAACAGTGACCAAGACAATCATAGATAAAGCTTATGCCCTGCGCTGGTGTAACCACAACGAGGCGCACTTTGAACGTGTGTTGAGCACCTTTTATCAACGCTATCACGACGTATCTTGGTCATCTCTAGCCCCTAGCGACGTACAACGTCTTGCGCACGATTTAAAAAACCTTGCCCCAGCCTGCGGCGCGCCACAGCTCGCCGATTATGCCGCCAGCTTAACCTTACCCGCGCCGCTGCCGACCGCTCAGCAGCAAGACACATTACGTCAACATTTACACACCACATTGCAAGCAATAGCTGACCAATACCCGCAACTTGTCTATACTGGTCAACAATACGACATAAGTACTACACAAAAGTTATATAACGAGCTCATTCAACAACTTGATCAACATAATTTGAAGTCGTTGAGTTTATTTGAGCAGTGGGTGAGCAGCTATATCAGTGAAGCCATGGCGCCTCAACCACAGATTGACGTAACAGCGATTCGGGAAGTGTTGCAACGCTTTCATTTCCCGCATGCCAAACAAATGATACAAGCGGCGGTGCACAGCACCAGCGGCGATACCATAAAATCATAATAAAGGTAGCCATTGATGCAAGGCATTGACTTTGTGCAAACCGACCAGACCTTGTTTTTAAAGGTGGACCCCAGCCTTGCGATCGCAGAGCTGGATGTCAATGCATTGGCGCAAGCATTTGCTGAATCCGACATGCGTCAGTGCTTGCTCGACGACAATGCATTTGATACTGCCCTAAAGGCCATGGTGAAAAAAGGCAGCGCTATGGTACGCATTGGTCAATGCTTACCGGCCCAATTCGAGCTCATCATCAGTGACGACGACATGCAAGTGAGCGCTCGCGTGCATGCTCCCTACGGTGGTAACCCCCTAACCTTAAATAAAATACTTAAATTGCTGCGTGAAGCAGGTATCACGATGGGGATCCGGCGCCAGGGCATGGAAAAGCTAGTTTTACATACCCAAACCGCTGATCCCGGTAGCGAAATCGAAGTCGTGTTAGCGCGAGGTCGTGCCGCTATTGACGGCGACGATACACGCTTTGAAGCCCTCGCCCAGGACGCACGTGACCGAGTATTACGGCCACAGCAAGCAGACGGCGACCGGGTTGATATGCGCAACCTAGGGGAAATCATTAGCATTGAGGCTGGTACCCCGATATTAAAGCGCATTCCCCCCACGCCAGGCAGTGCAGGTTTCACCGTCAAAGGCCAAACGTTAGCCCCCGTGCCTGGTCTTAACCGCGAGCTCAAAGTCGGTCAAGGCACTGAGTTAAGTCCCGACGATAATAATATTTTGCTCGCTGCGCGCCAGGGCTTACCGCGCATCATGGATAACACCGCCCACGTTGATGACGTGTTAACCATGCGCAAAGTGGATGCCACCACCGGGCATGTTAATTATGAAGGTTCTATCGTAATCAGTGGCAATGTTGGCCCTGGTATGCGCGTGATTGCGGGTGGCGATATCACCGTCAACGGCTACGTAGATTCTGCCTTCTTGCAAGCTGAAGGCAATATTACCATCACCAAAGGGGTGATTGGTCAGCAAGCGGAAGTGAATGAAAGCGACGAAAGTGACGCTCAGATTGAACATTCAACCCAAATTATCGCGGCAGGCTCAATTTGGGTGTCCTATAGCCAATACGCCACATTACGCGCTGCCAAAGGGCTGATTGTGGATAAACAATTGACCCACTGCCATGTCATCACCAGCGGTACTTTATGTTTAGGCGGCGAAGGTAAGGAGGCGAAAGGCAAATTGATCGGCGGTACCGTCGATACCAATACCCATGTCTATGCAGGGCAACTTGGCGCCCCTGCTGGTACTCGCACCCGTATCAATATTCAAGATCCCGCAGCGTCACCTGCTTACCTTCAAGCTAAGGATGCATTGACGACCGAACTTAAAACTGAAATCGCCACTGTGAATAAGCTCACCAAAGTACGCCACAAAGCAAAACGCCAAATGTCTGGCCCTACGCTCGAGCGGTTTTTAAGTACCCTTGACCCCAAACTTGAAAACCATAGACGTAATATTACGGTGCTTAAAATAAGGGCGCACGAGCTGCAAAAAGAGGCCCCCGAACGTCAAATGATCGTCGTCCACGCCAACCGTGTGTTACACTCAGGCGTGGTTTTTCACAGCACGTATGAAAGCAAACGGATTGAGGAAAATCGCGGTCCATCCACCTTGATTCTTAAGCACGGGAGCTTCAGCTACCAGTATGTTGGATAACACCAGCCAATTACTTTTACGCCACCCTATTTTGACCCCTGACAGCTGGCTGATTAATGCCAATGACGCGCTCTCGCATCAGGCTCCGGGCCTTCCAACGTTGCGTGCACATTTTGTTTACGCGCATGCTGCGTACCGCGCCGATGACCCGATGCATACATTAGCGGCTGAGTTACCAAGCCAAACTATCCCCCATGCGGTGGTGTATGTGCCAAAAGAAAAAGCGCTGCTACACATGCTAATGGATAACCTCGCACAATACACCACAAGCGGTACAACCGTGCATCTGGTTGGCCACAATAAAGGTGGCATCAAGTCAGTGGTGAAACAGCTCGGCGGGTACTGGCAGCAGAGCGAAAAGCTAGCCAGCGGTAACCATTGCTTGCTGTATGCGTGCACCCGTAGCGACCAAGTTGCACCGCCGTTTACGCTGGCAAGCTATCGACATAGTTACCGTTTAGCCGAGTACTCGAACCTTGAAGTGTTTAACCTGCCCGGTGTATTTAGTGAGCAAAAGCTTGACCAAGGCACGCAACTACTGTTGGATTACTTGCACCAAAAACCGCGCCCTAAGAGCCCCCAGCGTGTGCTCGACTTCGCCTGCGGCACCGGTATTATTGGTGCTTATTTGCGTGCACATTACCCCGTCGCACATTTAACTGCCTGCGATATTAGCAGCTTGGCCTTGAATTGCAGTCAGCACACGCTAGCGGCGCAGCCAAATACATGTGACTTTGAATTAGTCGCCAGCGACGGCCTGCAACGTATTCAGCACCGTTACGATTGGATAGTCAGTAACCCACCGTTTCATACCGGACAAAAAACCGACTACAGCATTGCCGCGCAATTTTTTGCCGCCGCCAAGCAACGCTTGCATAAAAATGGTCGCCTGACCTTGGTAGCCAACAGCTTTCTAGGCTACAAAGATATGTTAAGCCCACATTTTGCCAAGGTCGAAGAGGTGCAGAACAACAATAAGTTCAAAATTATTGAGGCGTGGCAGCCATGCTAGGGTCCCTGCGTAAGGGGCTATTACTTACTACCGCGGGCATTAGCGCCTTAGTTTGCTTCGCCTGCGTCAGCCTGTTCGCTTGGTATAGTTACCAGTATCAGGTGAAGCAGCTGTCAGCGCGCAGTGCTGAGTTAGGCGACTTACTTAGTATCCATGTAAGCCAACTCATGTCCCAGCAACCACACGAGTGGGCAGACGCCTTTGAACGGGTATTGCGCCCCAACTCACACCTGTTAAATGTTCACGTCTACCTATACAACAGCCAGGACGAGCTTGAATTTCGAAGTAGCTACAATCGCGCCGGCATCGCGCCGATTACCACCCGCATTCAAAGCGAAGGCGGCAGTGCAGTATTGCGCGCACCACAGATACGCCCCCAAGGCATTGACTATATCGTGCCGATTATGGCTCCACCACCGGCCCAACAAACCTTACGCGCAGTGCAGCCAACTCAGCGCGGTTACCTGTTTACTCGTACCGACCATTCCGGCTTAGCCGAGGCACGTCAAACCTTTGCGGTTTTAGCCCTGCTGGCGGTCAGCTTAGCGGTGTTAATGGCACTCCTGATGGCGTCGTTGCTCAGCGGCTTATTCACCCGGCCTCTGAATCAGCTAATTCACACCAGCGCGGAAGTTGCCAGAACCCGCGATTACAGTATCCGCGCTAAACGCGCGCCATTTTACGAAATTGACGTCTTGAGCCACAACTTGAATACGGTATTAAAGCGCATTCAACAGTCCATTCAGGAACGCGATAAAGCGCAAGCGGCAAGCGCTGCGCTGAATCGTGAGCTCGAGCAGCAAGTCACCGAGCGCACCAGTGCTTTGCGCCAAGCCAACCATGAATTATTAGAAACCCTAGAACAACTCCACCAGCATCAGGGTCATCAAGTTGAAGCGCAGAAGCTGTCATCGTTGTCTGAACTGGTCGCTGGGATTTCCCACGAAATTAATACCCCACTTGGTTTAGCCGTGACCGCAGCCTCGATGTTGGAAGAACAGATCAAGGCAGCGCCTGAACAAAGTCTTCAGCACGAACAAGTGGACATTCTGCAGCGTAACTTGACCCGCGCTGTAGAGCTGATGAATGACTTCAAGAAAATTGCGATAGACCATGCCTCAGAGCATGCCAGTGCCGTAGACTTTAACCAAATGCTGGAAGATATTATGACCAGCGCTCGTGCTGTCAGTGAGTACCGGGGTAAACTGGCTGACAATGTCACTGTCAGTATCGAGAGCGAGTTACGTCAACCGATTATGGCGAAAGTCGGTATTTGGCAGCAAATTATTACCAGTTTGTATGATAATTCCCTTACCCACGCATTCAGTCACACCAGCGACCCTGCGATTACGGTCAGCGTGCACGTTGTCGACCAGCGTCTACGCATTTGTTGGCATGATAACGGTTGCGGCGTACCCGCAGATATTTTACGCCGCATATTTGACCCTTTTGTGACCACCAAACGAGGACAAGGCAATAGTGGCTTAGGCATGCATGTGGTGTATAATTTAGTCACACATACGCTAGGTGGTAGTATTCGTTGTCGCAGCGAAGCCGAACAGGGCTTTGAAGTGACGATAGAATGTGCATTTGATTATGCAAATTAAGCGTGAAAACTTGCATTTATATAGGCAAAAAACTTATCCTAACCATCAGATCTAAATTTAATCTTGCAACATCGTACATAAGACAGGACAAACTATGAGCGCAAAGCTTCTAATCGTGGAAGATGAAGTTGTCACGAGACAAACTTTAGCCCGCCTATTCCAGCAAGAAGGCTATGAAGTGTTTGACGCTGCGGATGGCAAACAAATGGAAAATATCATGGCGCAGCAGCCCGTGGATTTGATCATTATGGATGTCAACCTGCCGGGCCAGTCAGGTTTAGAGCTGGCTGAGTCATTACGTGAGCAAAAGAATATTGGATTAGTCTTTTTAACCGGCCGTGATAGCGATGAAGATCGTTTACTTGCGCTAGAACTTGGCGCCGATGATTACCTTATCAAGCCGTACAATCCGAAAGAACTAACCATTCGCGTACGTAACTTATATCGTCGTATTGAGCACAGTCAGCAGCCGAACGAACCTAAAGTCGAAGGTTCACGTGAATTCCATTTCAATGGTTGGGTGTTAGATTGCGATAGCCGTTGTCTGTATTCACCAGACAAGAAAATGTTCCGTTTACCGAAAAGCGAATATCGCGCGATGGAATTGTTTTTGACCCAACCGGGTAAAATTCATGACCGCGAAACTTTGGTACGTAAGATGCTAGATCGTGAATTGCGTCCAAATGATCGTACTGTGGACGTAGCCATTCGTCGCATTCGTCGCCATTTTGAATCGCACCCAGAAACGCCAAACCTAATCACCACCATTCATGGTGAAGGCTATCGTTTCGTTGGCGACGTGCGTGTTGAGATTTCTCAATAACAGTACGGTTTGATAGCGTCACTGTATAAAAAAACCAGCCTCGGCTGGTTTTTTTGTGGGTCAACATGCAAATTATGCGGCCAGCCAAGCTTTAACTTTTGGCACATCTTCCTGCATCCATACTTGCCAAGCGTCCATTTGCACTTGGGCTTGTGGCCAAGTCCAGGTATCGCGCTCTAAAAATGCCATCACTTCGCCCATCCGTGCGAAGCCCAACGAGCGACAGGCACCTTTTATTTTGTGAGCTTGACGACGAAAGCTGGCTTCGTCTTCCGCGGCACGCAGGGCAGTCAGCTCTTCAAAATAGTCTGGCATTAAGGATTCTAAGGTTGCTAGGCTGTCATTCAACCCTTCGCTACCAAGCAGGTCACGGTACTGACTCAACAAATCAAAGTTAATTGATTCGGAATAACTGATAAGGCTCATTAAATTTTCCGTTTTGCTGGTTTAAATCCAAATTTAGTATGCTGGCGTACTACTTTACAATCGAGCCGAGTCAATTAACGCTTGTGAGTTAAAATAGCGGGCCGACTCAGATATAATAACCCGTCAATCTAGATTTGACACCACCTTATCGCGGAGTAGTGAACGCATGCCAACTTCAATGCCTGATATAGCCAATCAAGACAGTGCCCAAACCGTTGGGACATTGGACTGGGTTGGCATGAGTAATATCGAAATGCCGCTATTGGTGACGGTGCCGGGTCAGCCTGACCGCCAAGTCAGTGCCAAAGTTGACGCATTTGTCAGCCTCGATGATGCCCAAGCTAAGGGTATTCATATGTCTCGCCTGTATTTAGCGGTGGACGAGCTGTCCGCAAGCGGAAGCTTGCAGCCGGCGCAATTGCACACGTTGCTAAAAACATTTATTCATACCCATGCTGATCTGAGCAGCAGCGCGATGGTGCGCTTCCACTTTGACTACCATTTGCGTCGCAAGTCACTGATTAGCAAAAAGCAAGGCTGGAAGGCTTACCCAGTCACTTTGCAAGCGGTGTTAAGCGAACAAGGCCTGGAGATTGAGTTAGGTGTGCAAATTCCTTATTCGTCAACTTGCCCTTGCTCAGCTGCACTGGCACGCCAGATCATTCAAGACGCTTTTGCGGCGCGCTTTGAGGATGACAGCATTGACAAAGACGACGTCCTGGCTTGGCTTGGCACCACCGACGGTGTGCCTGCAACACCGCACAGCCAACGTTCGATTGCCGATATCAAGGTGAAATTACGTGAAGACGGCACTGATTTGCCGATCGAAGATTTGATCGATGCCGTAGAAGACACGTTGAAGACGCCTGTGCAAGCAGCGGTTAAACGTGAGGACGAGCAAGAGTTCGCGCGTTTGAACGGCCAAAACCTGATGTTCTGCGAAGATGCGGCTCGCCGCATTAAGCATTGCTTGAACCAGCGCCAGGACGTACGCGATTTCTGGGTGCGAATTAACCATTACGAATCACTCCATGCCCACGATGCGGTGAGCATTGCGACCAAGGGTGTTGCGGGTGGTTTCCTGGCTCGTTAAGCATTAGCTTTCAGACCTTTAAGATACCTAATACGAAAGCGGCCAAGTGCCGCTTTTGTATTTTTAATAACACTTGGCACTATACTTGCTTTCATTCCAGCAGAGAACAACAGCACAAGAATTGAGGTGTGTGATGGAATTTTTGCTTATTGGTTTTATTGCGGTGTTAGTGTTAGTGGCGTTATTGGCCGCACGTTTAACTGAGCGCTATGCCCCCTACCCGTACAAAAAGCGTGATGAAAGCTTATTTTCTGCCACAGAAGAGCAATTTTTAACCTTACTCGAGCGTGGCCTGGGCCAGCAATATCGCATTTTGACCAAAGTACGATTAGGCGATGTGGTCAGCGTACGTAATAAAGGCATGTCACGCGCGGCAGTTCGCGAGGCCCAGGGTAAAGTGGCAAACCGCATGCTTGATTATGTGTTGTGTGACCGCACCCAAGGCATGCGCGTGGTTGCAGTGATTGAACTCGAAGCCAACGAGCCGAACCAACATCAAGTGAAACGCAACTGGTTTCTGAAAAACTCGTTAACCGCAGCGGGTATTCCATTCTTGCGCTTCAAAGCCAAGTCAGGGTATCGCGCCGACGAGCTTGCACGTTTCATCGAATCTAAATTACACCAGTCGGATTACGTGCGTGCAGCACGTCCGAAATTACGTGGCGCCGATGGCCAGTCTGCCCCAATGGCCGCCTGAGGTTAGCCTCTGGCTGCTGTACACCCTTATCATCGTCGCTGAGCGCTACCTCAGCGGCGTTGGCCGCAGCCACCCTGCCCATGCCCTTAACCTGCTAGCGATTGGTATGGCGCGCAAAGTTCAGCGCCCTGACAACAGTCGCTCACAGCAACGCATTTCCGGTTTAATGGCTTTGCTTAGCCTGACACTACCTTGGCTAGTGATTGTCGCCATGGTGATGTGGATAAGTGAGCTGGATTGGATTATCGATGCACTCATACTCTTTGTCTGCTTGCATAGCTGTAGCGCGCGTAAAGACTTTAATGCCATCGCGGGTCATCTTAAACTTGGTCACAACGAGCGTGCTAAAGCACTCAATCAAGCCTATGTAAGCCGCGATACTAGCCGCCTGTCAGAACTAGGTAACACCAAAGCCGGAATCGAGTGGTACAGCCGTTTTATCACTCAGGCTTGGGTTAGCACGCTACTGTGGTTTGTGGTAGTTGGGCCGTTGGCCGCACTTGCTTACCGAATTATCTATCAACTGGCTCAGGCGTGGCCTGCAACGCAAACCCAATGGCGCGACTTTGGCTTCGCCGCCAACTGGTTAGCTCGCGCCTTTAGCTGGCCAGGTGTCTACCTTGTATTGCTAATGCTTGCCATGCGGCAACTGTTGGGGGGCAAGGTTTTGCCCTGGCGATTCGCCCAGCAGCCGTATATGCACGCCCAAGATGGCAAAATATGGCGCGCTGTGGCGTCTCGACTGCACATTACCCTAGGTGGGCCAATTATGCTGAATGGCCGCAAGCGCGTACGGCCAAAATTTCACTTCGGGGCTGAACCTAGCCCCCATGCATTGCCCAAGCTGGGTCGTTTAATGACTCGAATACAGCTTTGTACTTGGTTGATAATCAGTCCTTTATTGCTAATTGGCTTAGTAATTCAGTGAAGATGCTCAACATAGCATCGATCCTTGTGTTCGCTTCATATATAATGCCCGCCTTAATAACGTACGGATTTTTATACCCATGAAGAAATATCATGTCATTGGCCTTGGCAACGCGCTTGTCGACCAAGAATACAAGGTCACCGACGAGTTCTTAGCAGCGAACCAGCTTGAAAAAAGCATCATGACTTTGCTTGACGAGCAGCAGCAAACCGATTTGCTGACCAAGCTTGAGCAGCATTTTAAACTTGAGAAGCGCGCAGGCGGCGGTTCCGCAGCGAATTCTCTGGTGGCATTGAGCCAATTTGGCGGCAATGCATTTTATTGCTGTAAAGTAGCCAATGACGAAGCTGGGGCTTTCTATCGCCACGATTTAGAAAGTGCAGGCGTAGCCACTCGTTTACAACATCAGGACAACGATGGCCTGACCGGTAAATGTGTGGTGATGGTGACTCCAGATGCGGAACGCACCATGTGCACGCACTTAGGTATCACCATCGATTTCTCCACGGATGAGCTTGAGCTTGATAAAATCGCCGAGTCTGAATACCTGTATATCGAGGGTTACTTAGCGACCTCAGAAGTAGCACGTAAAGCCGTTGCTAAAGCGCGCGAAGAAGCCAACCAGCGTGGCACCAAGTTGGCCTTAACCTTCTCTGATTCATCCATGGTGAAATATTTCAAAGAAGGGTTGCAGGAATTCTTAGACCCTGGCGTCGACCTGCTATTCTGTAATGAAGACGAAGCGCTTGAGTACACAGGCGAAAGTGATTTCGACCAAGCGATGGCGGCATTATTGCGCTGCGCCAAAGAAGTAGTGATTACGCGCGGCCCAGCGGGTGCAGTGATCGGACAGCAGCAGCAACGCGTACAAGTACCAGGCTTCAAGGTCAAAGCGATTGATACCAACGGTGCTGGTGACATGTTCGCAGGTGCGTACCTGTATGGCATCACTCGTGGTTTGACACCTGCACAGGCCGGTACATTGGCTAGCCGCAGCGCCGCAGAAGTGGTTAGCAATTATGGCCCTCGCTTAGAACCAGCCACTCAGCAAGCTATCTTGCAAGAACTTGGCTTGGCTCAGGAAGCAGCCACCGCTAACGCTTAATGAATCATTTATCCAGGCACGTTAATCCAGGAAACCATAATGACTGAATTTACCGATTACAAAGTAGCAGACATCAAGCTGGCCGATTACGGCCGCAAAGAAATTAAAATTGCTGAATCTGAAATGCCTGCGTTGATGGCTATTCGTCGTAAGTATTCGGCCAGCAAGCCACTTGCCGGTGCGCGTATCATTGGTTGTATCCATATGACCATCCAAACCGCAGTGTTGATTGAAACCTTAGTCGAGTTGGGTGCAGAAGTACGTTGGTCGTCATGTAATATTTTCTCAACCCAAGACCACGCTGCAGCAGCCATGGCCGCTTCAGGTATCCCGGTTTTCGCTTGGAAAGGTGAAACGGAAGAAGAATACGAGTGGTGTTTAGAGCAAACCTGTAAGCAAGACGGTGAGCTGTGGGACGCCAACATGATTCTTGACGACGGCGGTGACCTAACCTTGCTGATCCACGACAAATATCCGCAAATGTTGGAGAAAATTCACGGTATCACCGAAGAAACCACCACCGGCGTGCATCGTTTACTCGACATGTTGCAAAAAGGCACTTTGAAAGTACCTGCAATCAACGTCAATGACTCTGTCACTAAGTCAAAGAACGACAACAAATATGGTTGTCGCCATTCTTTGAACGACGCGATTAAGCGCGCCACCGACCACCTGTTGTCAGGTAAGAAAGCCTTAGTCATCGGCTACGGCGACGTGGGTAAAGGTTCTGCTGCAAGCCTGCGTCAGGAAGGCATGATTGTAAAAGTGACTGAAATCGATCCAATCTGTGCGATGCAAGCGTGCATGGACGGTTATGAAGTTGTGTCACCTTACCTGAATGGTGAAAACCGTGGTGACGGCAGCAACTTAAATACCGCATTGTTAGGCGAAACCGACTTAATCGTCACCACCACGGGTAACTTCAATGTGTGTGACCAGTTTATGCTGGCAGCGTTGAAAAAAGGCGCCGTAGTATCCAACATTGGTCACTTTGACAATGAAATCGACACTGCGTACATGCGTAAGAACTGGCGTTGGGACGAAGTAAAACCACAAGTCCACTTGGTTTACCGCTCTGATGCTGATGACGACTACCTGATTCTGTTAGCCGAAGGTCGCTTGGTCAACCTAGGCAACGCTACAGGTCACCCAAGCCGTATCATGGACGGCTCGTTCGCCAACCAGGTACTTGCGCAAATTCACTTGTTCGAGCAAAAATTTGCGGCGATGAGCGCAGCGGACAAAGCCAAAGCATTAACGGTCGAAGTTCTGCCTAAACAATTAGACGAAGAAGTCGCCCGCTATATGGTAGAAGGTTTTGGTGGTACTATAACGCGCTTGACTCAGAAGCAAGCCGATTACATTCATGTCGATGTAGCTGGCCCGTTCAAGTCGGACGCGTATCGTTACTAATTCCACGGAGCTTGTATGACAAGTCAACCTTGTCTGCACTTTCGACCCATGACGGCGGCAGATTTTGCCGCCGTTATTGTATTGGGAAATAAAGTGCATGGAGACAACTATTTAACTGAAGACAACGTGCAAGATTACTTTGCGCGTGGGCAGAAAAATGGCCGCAATTTACATTGGCTGGCCTATGCCGACGAGCAGTTGGTTGGCTTACGCCTGACCTTTGCGCCCGGCCAATGGCCGATTGATGACTACTGTTCGCCCAGCGAGTGGCCGGTCGAACCCGAGCAGATGTGTTACTTCAAATGTGCTGCAATTGACCAGGACTTTCAGGGCTTAGGCATTGGAAAAAGCCTATTACAACACTCGGTAGTTGAAGCCTCTGCATTAGGCTGCAAAGCAGGTTTGGCGCATATATGGCGCCAAAGCCCCAACAATAGCGCGTTTGAATATTTTTCGCGCTGTGGTGGCGAACTTATCGATGATTACCCAGATCGCTGGTATTTAGCATCCGTTGAAGACGGCTACTATTGCCCAGTTTGCGACGGCATTTGCCATTGTACCGCGGCTGAAATGGTATTACCGTTTAACAAAATTAGCTTATAAACGCTTATGTCTGCGCATCGCTATCGCATCTATGACCCGCTCACGGATGCGCATATCCCGCTCAACCATGAGCAACAAGTGACCAGCTATTGGCGCGCGCACCCTACCCAGCCCGAGGCGCCGGTTACCGATAACTGCAACGTATTGCCTGCGCAATGCGAGACGCTGATTATCGGTGCAGGTTATACGGGACTGAATGCTGCGCTCACCTTGGCCGAGCACGGGCATAACGTGGTAGTGATTGATGCGGGCGCGATTGCAGCCGGCTGCAGTAGCCGCAATGCAGGGTTCGTGTTACCCGCAAGCGGGCGTTTAAGCATTCAGAATTATTCCGATACATTCGGTGCAGACGTCGCTGCTGGAGTACTCAACGAGTTTAATGCTGGAGTGCGCCACGTCGAACAATTGGCCGCTCGCATGCACACCGAGCACGGGGTAGATTGTCAGTATGCTGCAAGCCGCTACTTACGTATTGCCCATAATTCAGGGCAAGTTGCCCCCTTACAGCAACTCGCTGACAACCACGCACCATGGCCACGCCAATTTCTCACCGCCGCCGATTTACAACATCAGTTACCCGGTGTTCGCCATGCCCACGGCGCACTAGAGCAAACCCCTGCTGGGCGCGTACATCCACTGGCCCTTGCCCAAGGCTATGCGCAATTGGCCCGTGCCGCTGGCGCTCGCATCGTTACCCAGTGCGCGGCACTGAATATCACTGAACTGCCATCTGGCTGCGACGTCGCCACCAGCCAAGGTCATATTCGGGCTGAGCATGTGATGCTGTGCAGTAATGGCTATGCCAATCGCCAATTATTCAGTCAAGTGACCACTCGCCAACTGCCCGCATTATCCAGTATTGGTGTCACCCAACCCTTGAGTCGTTGGCAAGTTGAGCAACTTGGTTTGACCCCGAATGATCTGGTGATGGACACTCGCAGACTTAAATATTATTACCGCCTATTGCCGGATCAACGTTTACTGTTCGGTGGTCGCGGTGCAATTAGTGGCAAAGACGCACAACACCCTAAATACCAAGCCCAGCTGCACCAAGCGATGCTAGCGACTTTACCGGTACTCAGGGGTGTCGGGTTCAAGTATGCATGGTCTGGTTGGGTTAGCGTTGCGCTCGATAGCTATCCTCGTAGCTATCAGCATAGCCAGCGTATTAGTGCAGCATTGGGCTATTGTGGTGCGGGCATTTCTTTTGCTAGCTTAGCGGGTAAACGCCTTGCGCAGCGACGTCTTGGCCATACACTGCCGCCATTGCCATTCTATCAGCGCGCCCCGTTGCAGTTTTCATTACCGGGCTTACGTCGCACCGGGCAGCGCCTGTATTATCAGTACGCTCGGCTACGCGATAACTTGAATTGGTAAATGCCTGTGCAGACTTGCTGACGGCAGATAAAAAAACAGCGCTCTAAGGCGCTGTTTTTTTATCTTCTATAGCCAGTATAAGCTTAGTCTTCGGTGCGCTCACGAATGGCTTGCGCCACTTCGCTGTCACCGTGACCATTGGCCTCTGCCCAAGCTAAATCCCCTGTACGCGACAGCGTAGACGCTGGTAATTGGCTCACCATAAAGGTACCAATATCCATTGAGCCATTCGCCAAAGCGAATTGAATCAAGCTGAGATCATTACAACGAACACCTTCATACACCTGACGTAAACGGATCCGCTCCTCACGAATACGCTGGCGCATCCGCATACGGTCATCTCCCTGAACGTACGTGCATAAGTTAAGCGCTAAGTCTTGCGCTTGTGCCGGTTTTGATGCAGCCAGATTCACGCCCATAGCTATAGACGCGACCGCCACTGTGCTAGCAACAGCTTTCCACATGTTTGCCCCCAATATGTGTTGTAATTTCCTGCGTATAGTACAAAAATCGTATGCGCAAATAAATAGCGTCGTGCAATTAATCGGCAAATTTTACGATTTCTGTAATAAATACGCTCGAAAACTTGGGTTTGAACCTTCAGCTGGCTGCTCGCGCAGTAAAGTTCTCACCCATTTGGGTGAGCTTTGGTTGGTTTCGTACTCAGGGAACCAAGTATCACCGTCCACCTTGAGGTCAATTTCTGTCAAGTAGAGGCGAGTCGCCATGGGCAGGAATTGACGGTAAATATCGCCGCCACCGATGACCATCACTTCATCCACGTCGCCAGCAAGGCGTAACGCTTCGTCAATTGAGTGCGCAACACTCACATCGGCGTCAATCTGCGCAGCACTGGTGAGTACAATATTATGGCGCCCAGGCAAAGGACGACCAATCGAGGCGAACGTGTGTCGCCCCATGATGATTGGCTTACCCAGGGTAATTTCTTTGAAGTATTTGAGCTCAGACGGCAAATGCCAAGGCATTTGATTGTCTTTACCGATGACCCGATTATGGGCCATCGCGGCTACTAAGCTAATATCCATGGCGGTTGCTATTCTTTGGTGTAAATCACTTCAAAATCATCGTCTTCGTCGTCGAAGTCGTCGTCATCCAAGTCATCTTCATCAACTTCCACCACTTGGTTGAGCTCGCGATCATGGTAATGATCCCATTTGAACTCAACGGTCTGCGGTGCTTCTTCCACCTGAGCATCCGCTTTAGGGAGCGTTTCCAAATACTGCATAATGTCTCTGACTAAGACATCGCGCGCATCACCTTGGAACGCAGAGATTTTATACACTGGACCTTCCCAGTCGAGTGCATTGATAATTTGCTCTGCACGCTCAGCAATCTCTTCGTCACTCAGTAAGTCAGTTTTATTCAGCACCAACCAACGTGGCTTGTCCGCCAGCGCCGCGCTGTACTTGCCTAATTCACTGATAATGGTAACAGCTTGCTCAACCGGGTCGCTGCCGTCGAATGGTGCAAGGTCAACCAGGTGTAGCAACAAGCCACAGCGTTCCAAGTGCTTCAAGAATTGAATACCAAGGCCTGCACCTTCAGCAGCACCTTCAATCAAGCCCGGAATGTCTGCAATTACGAAGCTTTGATGCGCTGCAGTACGCACCACACCCAAGTTTGGTACTAAGGTGGTAAATGGGTAATCTGCCACCTTAGGTTTAGCGGCAGACACTGAACGAATAAAGGTCGACTTACCTGCGTTCGGCATACCCAATAAGCCAACGTCAGCCAACAACAACAATTCTAATTGCAACCTGCGAACTTCGCCTGGGGTGCCATTGGTTTTTTGGCGTGGTGCACGGTTGGTCGAGCTCTTAAAACGCGTATTACCTAACCCATGAAAGCCGCCTTTCGCGACCAACAGCTTCTGGCCATGCTTGGTCAGATCGCCGATAACTTCATCGGTATCTAAGTCACGCGCTCGGGTACCGACCGGGACAGTAATGGTTAAATCTTGTCCGCGCTTACCTGTACAGTTCGCGCTCATACCATTCTGGCCACGCTCAGCACGATGGAAGCGCTCAAAGCGATAGTCAATCAAGGTATTCAGGTTTTCATCGGCAATCAGCCAAACGTCGCCGCCATCCCCGCCGTCACCGCCATTCGGGCCACCACGTGGAACATATTTTTCACGACGGAAACTGACGCAGCCGTTACCACCGTCTCCGGCTTCTACACGGATTTCTGCTTCATCGACGAACTTCATGCCAAACCTGCCTTTCTTAAAAAATTCTTGTACCACTTGGTACATAAACAAAAAACCCCGCGGCAAACGCGGGGTTTCTGTTTCGCTCTATTAGCTTAGCTTACTCAGCTACGATGCTAACAAATTTGCGATTGTTCGGGCCTTTAACGTCAAAAGAAACTTTGCCGTCGGCTTTCGCGAACAAGGTGTGGTCACGACCTACACCAACGTTGTCCCCAGCGTGGAAACGAGTACCGCGCTGACGAACCAGGATGTTACCTGCTAATACAGATTCACCACCATAACGCTTCACACCCAGACGTTTTGATTCTGAGTCACGACCGTTTTTGGTTGAACCACCTGCCTTTTTATGTGCCATTTGTCGTTACTCCTTAATTACTTGCTCAGACCAGTGATCTTCACTTCAGTGAACCACTGACGGTGGCCCATCTGCTTGCGAGAGTGCTTACGACGGCGAAACTTAACAATGTTCACCTTGTCAGCACGACCGTGGTTAACAACTTCAGCAGTGACTTTACCGCCACTGATAAAAGGTGCACCGATAGTCACGTCATCACCGTTTGACAGCATTAGAACCTGATCAAACTCAACAGTTTCGCCAGTTGCAGCCTCTAGCTTTTCCAAGCGAACTACTTGGCCTTCAGCGACACGGTGTTGTTTACCGCCACTTTGGAAAACCGCGTACATAATTCTTCTCCACAGCCCAGTCAGGGCGCTCAAAACTCAATTCAGGGCGCGAATTTTACGCAAAATAGGCGCTAAGCGCAAGGGTAAATAGGCAAAAAAACAAGCTTTTTCAAACTGACCGCCATAACACTGGCGAAAAAGCAAAGATCCTGTAAAATCTGCGCCAAATCGTGACTTTAGAGACCCCGAGAAGATGATGGATCTAGCGGCGATCAAACGCCTCTCTGAGACGGAAATGAAAGCTGTCGACCAGTTGATAATGACCCAGTTACGTTCCGATGTTGCGCTCATTAATCAGCTTGGATTATACATTATTAGCGCTGGCGGTAAACGCTTACGGCCTTTGCTGGCGGTACTTGCAGCCCGTGCGCTTGGGTATCAGGGTACGCAACATCATACCTTAGCCGCCGTGGTAGAATTTATTCATACTTCGACCTTGCTTCACGACGATGTCGTCGACGAGTCGGACATGCGCCGCGGCCGTGAAACGGCGAATGCCAAGTTTGGCAATGAAGCCAGTGTGCTGGTGGGCGATTTCCTTTATTCACGCGCATTTCAAATGATGGTTTCCATGGGCTCAATGCGAGTGATGGAAATTTTGGCCGACTCCACCAACGTCATCGCCGAAGGCGAAGTTATGCAGTTAATGAACTGCAACGACCCGGAAACCTCGGAAGCACGTTATTTCGCTGTCATTTACAGTAAAACCGCGCGCCTATTCGAAGCAGCTACTCAATTGGGTGCCGTCTTAGCCGAACAACCCGACGATATCGAACAAGCCTTAGCCGCCTATGGTCGCCATTTAGGCACTGCTTTCCAGCTTGTCGACGACATTCTCGATTATGCTGCAGACGCCGCGACGATGGGCAAGCAGGTCGGCGATGATTTAGCCGAAGGTAAACCCACACTGCCGCTTTTATATGCGATGTGGCATGGCGATTATGAACAGGCAGCACTGATTCGTGAAGCCATCCAACAGGGCGGTCAGCGCGATAAATTACCTGCGGTGATGCAGGCCATGCAGCAAACCGGTGCGCTTGATTATGCCCGCACGAAAGCAATAGAAGAAACCGAAAAGGCCAAACAAGCACTGCAAATTTTACCTGCTTCAGAGTATAAAGATGCGTTAATTGCCCTGGCGCATTTAGCCGTCGACCGCGACGCCTAATAAATAGAAAGCACAAGGAACGGCATGCGATATACGCTTTTATATCTGCTGCTCATCGTCTTCGGTGGGATGATCCCTGCGGTGCATGCCGCAGCATCTAATACTGACGGCCAAAGTGTGAGGTTAGAGCATTTCACTGTTAATCATGGGTTAACGCAAAATACCATTACCGGTGTGGTTGAAGACGCTGACGGATTTCTTTGGATTGCAACCGGCGCGGGCTTAAACCGCTTTGACGGCCATCACTTCCACCATATTAAAGGCCCCGAAGGGGTGTTTACCAATCGCCATATCTCAATGTTGCGCCTTACTGACGACGGCGTGCTGTGGCTTGCTATTCCAAATGTGGGCTTATTTAGCCTCTCACCCAATGCGCAAAACTTCGAGCAGCGCCTAGGTTTTGAGCTTATTGATGAATGGTGGTTCGCGGAAATTAACCATATTTTTCGCCACCATGATTATTATTATTTTAGCAACGATACCAGCGTTCGCCGCATGCATGTGGAAACCAATGAGCTTACCGACGTATACCAAGTGGACCAACAAAGTGATAATTACTACGATATTATCCGCCACGCGATCGCTTTCAATGACTATATTCTCGTCGCCACGTCCAAAGGGCTTGATGCTATTCGTACCGACACCTTTGCGGTCACCGAAATTGATTACCTGAACGACCCCGATGCCCATTTTAACCAGCTAAATAGTAAATATTTGTATGTGCTTGACCGCTATTTATATGTCGCCACGGTACAGGGGTTATATCGCCTGCCCTTGCAAGCACTCGAACAAGCCCTAAGCGCCCAGGATTCAAGTGTTAGCCTTGATACTGAGGTGGTCGCCGCCGACCTCAATGTGTGGCAAATCCAAAGCCACCGCCATAATTTGCTAATGGCCGCGCACACCGGTTTTTATCAGCTCGATACCAACCGCAACCACTTTAGCAATGTACTGCGCTTTGCCGATTCAAGCGTGCCGGTCTTTGACAACAGCATTCACCACCTGTTTATCGACAGTGACCGTAATATTTGGTTAGGGACTTGGTTCAACGGGTTGTTCCAGTGGCGCCCACAAACCCGTGTATTCGAAACCATTGCCCGTGGCGTGGGAAGTTTTCCAAGCCTGAGCAGTAATCAGATTTGGGCACTTGCTGAAGATAATGACGGACGTTTATGGGCCGGCACCCAAAACGGACTCAATCTACTCGATACAAACAGCATCCCTGTGCGCCACGAGGTGTTTTTTGCCACCGACGATGACTCGGCGTATATCCATGAAGGCACGGTCTACAACTTGTATCCGGACCCTGTAGACGCCGATGTGCTGTGGTTGTATCAAAGTGACGAGATGTACCGCTTTGACGCCAGCTCAGGCGAGCGTACGGTGTTGGCTGATTTGGTCACCGACGCCACAGCGCGTGAACTACTCAGCGAATATATGTGGGGCTACCAATTAATCGGTACCAGCCTTTGGTTCGTCAATTCCCGAGGCCTTTTTAGCTTCGATACGCAAAGTTTTGAACTCAATTTGTACAGCGAATTTGATGCGCCTGACTTTGATTTGATGAACTTGTATCGGATTGTTGGCGTTGCGCCCCATGCGCCGGAGCAAATAATTCTGGCCTTAGCCAGTGAAATCTGGCTATTTGACACCAGCACTGAATCACTTCAACGCATTTATCAGCACGACCCATTCCAGCCTTATTCTGACATTTACGTTGAAAGCATGGTCAGTGACCAGCAAGGACGAATCTGGATGACCCTGTTGGGCCATGGGATTCTAATATTTGACCAGGAATTTAAGCTTCAGCATACACTGACAACCCGCACTGGCTTACCCACCAGCGATGTCTATCAGGGCCAGTTAGATGACAACGGCACGCTTTGGTTTAGCTCAATGAATGGTTTGCTTGCCATTGATCCAGATACCTTTCATTCGCAACGTTTCACCTACCGGGATGGCACCAGCAGCAATGAATTCAACTTGCTAGCCAGTACCAAGCTGCACGATGGACGCCTTGCCTACGGCTCGATGCGCGGTGTGACATTATTTGACCCGAGCAATCTAAACCGCAGTGCGGTGCAATTGGCACCGCGCATTTCAGCGATTAGCGACATCACCACAGGGCAGCGTTTGGCGTTGCCGATCCGTAATTTACATCGCTATCAGCTGCGCTTAGACCATGATAACCGCGGTATTCGCGTTGAAGTTTCAACCACCAGTTTAGACAGACCCCATGAAGTTCGTTACTACTTTGAGTTAACTGGCCGCGAACAGCTGAGCTTACAAAGCGTGCGTGACCCTAATATTTCACTTCCCCGGCTGCGTTCTGGACGCTACACCTTGAGTGTGCGCGCGGTTAACCCGAGTAATGGTGAACTGACTGGGCCTGCCATATTGGGGATTTATGTGGCCTACCCGCCCTTTAGCTCCCCCCTTGCGATGACCCTATACGTGATTGCGATTGCGTTTATATTGCTGCTACTTGCGCGCTACCGAATGCAGCATCACGCGCGTTTACGCGACAGTATACAACACGCAGAATTAAGTCAGGAACGTCTGCAGTTAGCTATCAACGCCACCAAGAGCGGCATTTGGGACTGGCATCGCAGTGACGATTTATTGTTTGAAACCCGCTTAAGCCATGACCTTGGCTACGCAACTCAGGCTGCAGGTGTCACCCTGGAAGATTACCGTGAGTTTATTCACCGCCGTGACTACCCCGGTTTAGCGCGCCAATGGCAGGCCCTGTTGGCTGGTGAACGCGATGACATTAATTGCAGCTACCGGATGCGCCACAGCGACGGCCACTGGCTATGGTTCCACGACATCGGCCATGTGACAGCGCGTGGCACCGACGGTGTGCCTGAACGTGTTACCGGGGTGTATCAGAATATAACCAACGCGCGCTCGACCGAAGAGAAAGCGCTACTGTTCGGCAAGGCGTTTGAACAAACCCAAGATTGGGTGTTACTGCTCAATGCTGAGCAGTTGCCAATGACCGCCAACCGTGCCTTTTGCCAAGCGCTTGGGGTAGATGAAGAGCAAATTGCTCACTATGGTTTTAATAATTTAGCGCCCGAACGCATTCAGTTCTATCGCGAAGTCGTGCGCAATTTGCGTCCAGGCGAACAGTGGCGCGGCGAGGACATTGTATCCCTTGCCAGCGGGCGCTATGTGCCTGTATTGATTAATATTAGTGCAGTAGCTGATAACCAAACCCAAAACCATGCGTTCGTCATCGTGGTTACTGATATCAGCTCGCAGAAAGAAGCCGAGGAAAAACTTCGCCAACTCGCTAACTATGATGCACTCACAGGCCTGCCGAATCGCGCGTTACTGACTCAGCGGATTGACGCCGTGCTGAGCGAAGGCACACTGCACCAGCAACAAACCGCACTCATTTTCATGGACCTTGACCGCTTCAAGCAAATCAATGACAGTCACGGCCATAATGTCGGTGACAAATTGCTATGCATTATTGGTGAGCGCATGCTCAGTTGTGTGCGCAGTAGTGACACCGTAGCACGCTTAGGTGGCGACGAATTTATTGTGTTGCTGACTGCAGCAGACGAACCCTCTGTGTATCAAACCGCGACGCGTATTCTTAGCGCCGTCAACGAGCCGATTATTATCGACAAACACCATATTCGTATCTCACCCAGTATCGGCATCGCGTTGTATCCCCAGCACGGGCGCCAACGTGACGAACTGCTCAAGCATGCCGACCTCGCCATGTATGAGGCCAAAGCCGCTGGGCGTAACTGTTATCGGGTATTTAAAAGCGCGATGGACACCAAAGTGCGCCAGCGCTTAAATCTGGAAACCGAGCTGAAACAAGCCGTGGCACAACACCATGTGCGTAACCATTATCAGCCCATTGTCGACGCCAGGACGCAAACTTGCCGAGGGATTGAGCTTCTCATGCGCTGGTCCATCAATGAGCAACCCATCAGCCCGGAAACCTTTATTCCACTGGCAGAAGATCTCGGCCTGATTGTCAATATGACCGAGCAAGCCATTCATCGTGGTCTGGCTGATTTAGTGCGCTTGCGTCGCGTCAGCCCAGAACTCTACCTGTCGGTGAATCTGTCGGTCCAACATTTGGGGCACACCTCGTTACCCCATTATCTGAGTGCACTACTTGAGCAGTTTGAACTGCCCGCTTCAGCCCTAAAACTCGAAATCACCGAAGGGGTTTTAATTGAAGAAACCGTGCGTGCGCGCAGAGCCATGCAGCAATTAAACGAAATTGGCGTCGACCTGATGTTAGATGATTTTGGCACCGGCTACTCGTCGCTACGTTATCTCAAAGAATTCCCTATTGAAGTCATCAAGATAGATCGCAGCTTTACCAGAGACATCGGTAGCAGCAGTGCCGATGAAGCGATGATTGAATCCATTCTTGCAATGGCGAGTAACTTGAACAAAGCTTGTGTGGCCGAAGGTGTTGAATTAGCCGCACAACGGGATTGGCTGATGCAACGCAATTGCTTCCTGATGCAGGGTGATTATTTCTTACCAGCCCGCAATGCCCAAACCGTAGAAGCTTGGTTAATAGCGCTAAAATGTTCTGGCGCCCTGAGCCCTGGTTAAAACACGGACTAACATAAAAAAAGCTGAGCTAGGTATGCCCTAAGCTCAGCTTTGTTGTGCGCGTTACACTAAACAGGGTATTACTGGTTCGCGAACTCGATACCTGTTTGAATATCGCCCTTCAGGCTTGCAAGCATGTCAGCTTTAGCTTTCGCTTCAAACTCGCTTAAGGTGCCGTATGGCAGAATTTCAACCACACCATTGGTACCTAAACGCACAGCTTGGGCAAAGAATTGTGCGTCAGCACCGTCGCCTTCGACATACGCGTACTCAGTCACAGCTTCGCCTTGCATCGCTTTGGCTAATGACAGACAAAAACGCGCTGCTGCCTGACCCATTGATAAAGTCGCAGAGCCTCCGCCCGCTTTTGCTTCAACGACTTCAGTACCGGCGTTTTGAATGCGGTGCGTCAGTTGCTTCACTTCGTCGTCAGAGAATTTAATGCCTTCCACTTGTGACAACAATGGCAGGATAGTAGTACCGCTGTGGCCGCCAATCACTGGCACATGCACGTTCTCAGGGTTCAAGCCTTTCAGTTCAGCGACAAACGTTTCTGCGCGAATCACGTCTAGCGTGGTCACACCGAACAATTTGCTCTTGTCATAAACGCCTTTCTTCTTCAGCACTTCTGCAGCGATAGCTACGGTCGTGTTGACTGGATTGGTGATGATTGCGATACAAGCTTTCGGGCAGTTATCTGCACAAGCTTCTACCAAGTTCTTGATGATACCTGCGTTCATGTTGAACAGGTCAGAACGGTCCATACCAGGCTTACGTGGAACACCTGCAGGAATCAATACAATGTCTGCGCCTTGTAACGCGGTTGCCAAGCCGTCTTGACCGTAACCTTTCACGTTCACAGCAGTTGGGATATGGCTTAAATCAACCGCCACACCAGGGGTAACTGGCGCAATGTCGAATAAAGCCAAATCGGTGCCAGCTGGTAGCTGGGTTTTCAACAATAATGATAACGCCTGACCAATACCACCCGCGGCGCCTAACACTGCTACTTTCATGATGTACTCCATTTAGCTCGGATTTGAGAGGGTAAAACCTTACTGGATCAAGCGTTAAAAAACAACCGCAAGACACGCTTTACTAGGCCTGAGCGCAAGTGTGAGGTACACTTATCGACCAAAGTTGAATGAATAGAATTTAGCCTATGAGCAGCCCACAACAAGATTTACTGACCGAACAATTCAAAGCGCTGTTAAAAGAGGAACGCTATGGCTCACAAACGGCGATTGTTGACGAGCTGAAAGCTCAAGGTTTCACCAATATCAGTCAGTCTAAAGTGTCGCGCATGCTGAGCAAGTACGGTGCTGTGCGCACGCGCAATGCGAAGCAAGAAATGGTCTACTGCCTGCCCTCAGAATTGAGTGTGCCTTCAGCGCGCAGCCCTGTGAGTCAGTTAGTGCTGGAAGTGGAACATAATGAATCTATGGTCATTATCCGTACCTCCCCAGGCGCTGCACAACTGATTGCGCGCTTGCTCGACTCAGTCGGCCGCAAAGAAGGCGTGCTGGGTACGATTGCCGGTGACGACACCATTTTTATTGCGCCGGTGAAAGTGTCACAAATCGACTTCACGTTGCAAAAGGTACGTGAATTATTTGCGCGGGTATAAACGCTATCCGCTTGAGTTAGCCTGGATTCAACGCTTGAAACCATGCCAGCGGTGGCACGAATAACGCACAGCTGACCGTGTTACTTTGATAGTCCAGTAACGGGTCGCAAAAGCCATTCTCGTCTTCTTCAACACGTTGGCGAACGAACTCGGTTAAGGTGTTAAAGTCTCGCGCCCACATCACGTCTACGTGGCCTTGTTCACGCATACTGGCACTTGGCATTTGCTGCCAAACCAGTGGCGCACTGGTCACCATCGCGGTTTTATCTGCGTGGCTTGACAAGTGCGTACTAAGCGGTTCGTTATTCAGCTTGCTACGCCCTATAATTTGCTCCTGCTTACTCGCCTTAAGCTCATGCCAGGACTCTAAGTGCAGCAAGAAATGCTGAATAAACATAAAGCTACCCAAGTGCCATAAAGGCTGCTGCGGTGCTTGTACCCAGCAACTTTGCTCCAATTTCGGCCCGTGTAACGCGCGCTGGCATTTGAAACCCAATAAATTGCGGTTATCCAAATAGTGGAACACATTATGTTCCAGCACTAACTGCAGATCATCGCCGAACCAGTCAAGCAACACACGCCCAGCGAAGAAGTTGGTATCAACGCGGTCTGAACGAATCAACAATACCAAATCATACTGATTCACCGTTAAGCTATGTACGGCTTGGTCAAATTTCGGGAAGGGGCGCAACCCTGGAGGCAGCGTCTCGGGCGCTGGACACAAGCGCTCCCAACCGCGGCTACCGACCGCAGTGACAACGCTTAATAGCGATTCTGAAAATCGCTCACTTAAACTATTCAGTAAGTTAGGCAGCTTGGCTAATTTTAAACGCGCGGAGGCAACGTGCCCCTCACGCAACTGACAAAACAGTATCAGACCATGCAGGCTATTAACGGTGTAGACGCCGGGCTGTGGACGCGCAGCCATGGTATATCCCTTTATTGTTATTATAATGCGTGTTTAAACATCACTTTAATAACACTAAGTATACACCGCTTTTACATAAGTGACAGGTCGTCAACGTTGTGCGTTAAAGCGCGCTATCCAGCACAAATTCAACGTCCTTCAATTCACCTTGGTACCATATTGCAAACCACTGTGGTTCACCGTAAAAGTAATACACATCTACAGGCTCAGCGCCTTGCCGTATTTGCGTTAGCAGGCCAATTTCAGCCAAATAACGCCCTTCACTGTCTTTGGCAAACACCTGATTACGACGGTCGACTCGTCGCGCGCTGACGTCCTGCATTTCCTCAGGTTGAAACACCGCATAATCAATCACGATACGATTGGCGGACATACTCACTCCAGGCGGCAACGCGTCGCGGGCGTAGGCTTGCTGTTGCATCTCCGGCGCGGTGCGCACGGTAACCGTTGCCTGCAAGCGTGCGGGCGGCTGCGCAAGTTCCCTGGGGGCAAACTCTAAGCGCGAGACATTAAAGCGCACTATCTCGCTTAAATCCGTGGCTGGCTGAATCAGCTCGCCACTGGCGTCAAAGAACTTCACGCTGTTAGCCACCCCCTGCGCCGAAAACCTTTCGAAGATGCCAATAAATACATCACTTTGTACGCTGGGGTAGTGCAAAAATAATTGCTCAGGATGGCGAATCGCGGGGTCACTTTGTGGCGATAGCTGACGGCGGCGAATCTCAATGGCAGTTGCCATTCGTGCAGCATCAAGATCAGACGCTTCGGCTCGTACTTCAGGCCGATGGTTCAATACGGGGCCAGCCACATCAATGGTTGGTAAGGCATTAATGGATTCAAACTCTGTGGTTTGAGCCAACTCACCGTGAAACGGAATGTCCACCGTTTGCACTACGCTGGCGCCATGCTCGTCACCTTTGCTGGCGTAGACCATTAACCTCACCCTGGCATGCTCAACCGCACCATGGAACGCAAAGGCATGGGTAGTTTCGCGCGCTGAATCGCCACTGGCATAGGTCTGCGCAGTGCGTTGGCGCAACCAACGCTGGTTCGATGCCTGAGCCTCGCCCACCAGGGTGTAGCCTGACTGGTCATTACCGCCCTCACCGCGGGTTTTAACCTGCACACCATAGCTATGCGCACCCATCGCCACTAACGTCACTGCATACCCATGTTGAGTGTGTGTGCTGCCCACATCATCGCGATTAAACTCAAACGTAAGTAGTTGCTCGGGAACCCGCGCGCTCAATTCAGCCGTGACTGACTGCGGTGGCTTCGCCGCATCTGACAACGGCTGATGAAAACAAAAGCCGTCATTGCGTGCTCGCAACGCGTCAGTCTGGCGACGCCCTGCCATCACATCCGGCATTTGCAGCTGTGTGCCGTCCGCCATGGTGATATGTTGCATCGTTAAGCGATGCTCAATGGGTAACGCAAAGGGTTCACGCACACGAAAGCATTGCATATTTGCCGAGCTAGCCAGCGCCAGCAAGTTGTCACGGTAAGCTCGCAGCATGGCAGCTAAATCAGGGTAATCATGGAGACGGCTGAAATAAGGTGTGGTGTACTCAATTTCGTAAGGGGCGGAATCTAAGTACGTCAATTGCTGTTGCATGCTTACCTCCTGCTCTGCAGCAGCGACGTTTGCCCACCCAAGCACCGTCACCATGGCGATGACGGCGAACCAAGGTTGTCCCTGCATCTTGATGCTCCTTTGTGCTTTTGTTACACGTTTGGTTTGCGTGGGTTGTAGCGATTAGCATACCAAGTTTAAACCGTGATACACGTTAAGGCTAAGTAAAATATTCAACCACAATGACTCACAAAAAAAGCCCAGTGCATTGACTGCACTGGGCTTTGTTCCTTACTGCTGTAACTTACTGCTATTACTTACTGCTGAAACCGTTAATTACGCAACGTTAATCGTTGGGATAATTTTCAGTTTCGCGTTGTCTTCCGCTTCCTTGAACTCAGGCATTTGGTCGAAGTTCAAGTATTTGTATACTTCGCCAGACATCGCGTCGATGCTTTGCGCGTATTCCATGTACTCTTCACGGGTTGGGATCTTACCTAAAATCGCACCCACCGCTGACAGCTCAGCTGACGCTAAGTACACGTTCGCACCATCACCTAAGCGGTTCGGGAAGTTACGCGTGGAGGTCGACAACACCGTTGAATTGGCTTCAACACGTGCTTGGTTACCCATACATAGTGAACAGCCAGGCATTTCAGTGCGCACACCGTTGCGGCCATAAATGTTGTAGTAACCTTCTTCCATTAACTGCGCTTCGTCCATCTTGGTCGGTGGCGCAATCCACAGGCGAGTCTGCAACTCTTTGGTATTCTGCTCAAGCAGTTTACCTGCCGCACGGAAGTGCCCAATGTTGGTCATACATGAACCGATGAATACTTCGTCAACTTTGTCGCCTGCAACATCAGACAAGGTTTTCGCATCGTCTGGGTCGTTCGGGCAGCATAAGATTGGCTCTTTGATTTCATTCAAATCAATTTCAATCACTTCAGAGTATTCAGCGTCAGCATCTGCCTGCATTAATTCAGGGTTCGCCAACCACTCTTCCATCTTACGCGCACGGCGCTCAAGGGTACGTGCATCGCCATAGCCTTCGTTGATCATCCAACGCAACATGGTGATGTTTGAGCGCAAGTACTCAGCAATTGACTCTTCAGACAGCTTAATTGTACAACCCGCTGCTGAACGCTCTGCCGATGCATCTGACAATTCAAAGGCTTGCTCAACGGTTAAGTTCTCAAGGCCTTCAATTTCAAGAATACGGCCAGAGAAGATATTCTTCTTACCGCGTTTCTCAACGGTTAATAAGCCTTTCTTAATAGCATACAACGGAATGGCGTGAACCAAGTCACGTAAGGTCACACCTGATTGCATGGTGCCTTTAAAGCGAACCAGCACTGACTCAGGCATGTCTAACGGCATCACGCCTGTGGCCGCAGCAAACGCGACCAAACCAGAACCTGCAGGGAAAGAAATACCCAGCGGGAAGCGCGTGTGCGAATCGCCGCCAGTACCGACCGTGTCAGGCATCAACATGCGGTTCAACCAGCTGTGAATAATACCGTCACCAGGACGCAGCGACACACCGCCACGGTTCATGATGAAATCAGGCAAGGTGTGCTGAGTTTCAATATCAACTGGCTTCGGATACGCCGCGGTGTGACAGAATGACTGCATCACCAAATCAGCGTTAAAACCTAAACACGCTAAGTCTTTTAGCTCGTCACGGGTCATTGGGCCGGTGGTGTCCTGTGAACCCACGGTGGTCATCTTAGGTTCGCAGTAGGTGCCTGGACGCACGCCATCCATACCACAGGCTTTACCAACCATCTTCTGAGCCAAGGTGTAACCTTTGCCAGTGTCATTCGGTTGCTCTGGCGTGCGGAACAAGTCAGTACGACCAAGCCCTAGTGACTCACGCGCTTTACCAGTTAAACCACGACCGATGATCAGGTTAATTCGACCACCCGCACGTACTTCATCAAGAATCACGTCAGAGCCGTAGCTGTACTGTGCAATCACATCGCCCGCTTCGTTGGTAATTTTGCCCTCGTACGGGTAAATCACGATCACGTCGCCGGTATCGATTTGATCAACGTCAGCTTCGAATACCAAAGTACCCGCGTCTTTCATCGTGTTGTAGAAAATTGGCGCCACTTTGCCACCGATGCAAATACCACCTGCACGCTTGTTCGGCGTACCAGGCATGTCTTCACCAATGTTCCAAAGCACTGAGTTAGTCGCAGATTTACGCGACGAACCTGTACCCACTACGTCACCGACGAAAGCCACTGGGTGACCTTTTTGCTTTAATTCTTCAATTTGCTTCGCGGCATCGGTCACGCCTTCGCGTGGCATTTTGTACATCGCTTTCGCGTGCAACGGAATATCCGGGCGCGACCAAGCATCTGGTGCCGGCGATAAATCGTCGGTGTTGGTTTCACCAGGTACTTTGAATACGGTTGCTTTGATTGACTCTGCCAACGCAGGACGCTGAGTGAACCACTCGGCTTCTGCCCAGCTCTCAATCACAGCTTTGGCAACTGCGTTGCCATTTTTCATTTTTTCTTCAACGTCGTGGAAGGCGTCAAACATCAAAATCGTGTGCTTGAGCTCTTCCCCTGCCAATTCAGCAAGCTCGCTGTCATCAAGTAAGTCAACCAAGGTCACAATGTTGTAACCGCCGTGCATGTTGCCTAACAACTTCACCGCTTGCTGCTTGCTCACGATAGGTGATGTAACTTCACCTTTGACAACGGCTGAAAGGAAGCCAGCTTTGACATACGCTGCTTCATCAACGCCCGGAGGAACCCGCTCGCTGATCAATTCAAATAAAAATTCTTCTTCACCTGCCGGTGGGTTCTTCAGCAATTCCACTAAATCAGTGACTTGCTCTGGGCTTAACGGCTTCGGTGGGATACCTTCTGCGGCGCGCTCGGCCACATGCTCACGATACTGTTGTAACACGCTTGCTTCCTCTTATCGTTGGACCTGCTATGGGCGTGTGCGATACCTGACTCCCAGGGAAATGTGCGCACCATAGCAACTCGTTGGAAAAACCCCCGCATTATACGGGAAAAGGCGTGGCGTTTGAATGACCGCCGCCATCAAGGCAACTATGGTGCCCATTCATCAAAGTTATATTTGCGAACCCGTAAGGCCTCACAGGTAATGCTTTACATCACTGTGGATGCTCGATTTGCTGACGATAAAAAGCGACTACATCCGCGCAACGCTGCTGCACATCAAAGCGAGTTAAGTCTCGCTGAATCGGCGTTTTACCCAAGGCGCGCAGTGTGGCCATGGCTTTTGCCAACGCGGCCACATCATCCACAGGCGTGACTGGATGTTGAAATAACTCGCCTAGGTAGCTAGCGCCCTGAGAAGCGGTTGCCACAGTTGGTAAGCGCGCCACCATCGCCTCTAAAAATACCAAACCGAAAGGCTCAGAACGCGCGGCACTGACAAAGCCATCGAACCCAGCGAGACATTGCTGCGGGTGAGCACTAAAACCATGAAAAATGACCTTGGATTCCAATGCCGTTGGTAAGTCTGCGCGCAATTTAGATAACGCACTACCATCACCAACTATCACGAGCTTGGTGTTGTTATCAGCAATTTCGGCAAACGCCGCGAGCAAGGTGTCATGGCCTTTGCTAGGTTCAATGCGTCCGAGCGCGCCGAACACATAATCGTCTGGCCCGACACCCCATTGTTGCCGTATCTCATCCCGCTCTTGGTTCGACGCCATGGCCGCGGACGTCCAGTTGTCAATTTGAATAGCGCGCGACCTTAAACGGGGTGGTAATGCGTCAAGTTGCCATGGTGCAATTGCAATCACCGCATCCAGATGAGCATGCTGGCTTGGCTTATAGTGAATGTGCAAAGTAGCTAATCGCAGCGGGCCGTGTAAACCTTTTAAGGCTTTGCAGGCAGCGCTTAAATGCGCATGCGCAACATCAGGCTGCAGCTGCCTAAGTAGACGTTTGGCCTGCCAACTAGCCCACCATTTCGGCCCTGACACAGTCAGCACGCGCACACTATCACTTAGGCGATGACGCAATGCATTGGCACGCTGCTCGCAACCACGCTGATGTAAAATCACCGTCACCTCATGCTCGGCGCTTTGCGCATTCGCCAGCTCAATGGCGTAGCGCTCACTCCCGGCAAAACTATGGGTCAAAATGACATGACAAATGTGCATGAGTTGCTTTCCTATCGGCTGCTATTAAATTGACTGTACTGCTTTTCCCAATGCCATGCATGGGCAATCATGGTGGCTAAGTCCGTGTATTCTGGCTGCCAGTTCAAGCGTTGCTGCGCCAATTGTGAATCCGCGACCAGCACCGCTGGGTCACCGGCACGGCGCGGGGCCTCTTCCACCGTAATCGTGCAACCATCAGCGGCCACCACCGAGCGCGCCGCATCAATCACTTGCTGCACCGAAAAGCCATGGCCAATGCCTAAATTGAACACATGGCTCGCGGGCGCTGATTGCGCAAGTAACAGCTCTAAACTGCGTAAATGCGCCTGGCATAAGTCCATCACATGAATATAGTCGCGTACACAGGTACCGTCCGGGGTTGCATAATCTTGACCAAACACCTTAATCGACGCCCGTCGCCCGGACGCAGCCTGCAGAATAATTGGAATTAAATGGGTTTCAGGGTCATGGCACTCGCCAAGCTCACCGTCAGGATCGGCCCCCGCGGCATTAAAGTAACGCAAACGCACCGAGCTGACGCCATAGGCACTGGCGTAGTCTTCCAACACCTGCTCCACCATCCATTTGCTGCTGCCATACGGGTTAATCGGTTGCTTGGGGTGTGCTTCGTCAATCGGCGTATACGCAGGTTCCCCATACACCGCAGCGGTCGACGAAAACACCAAATGCGGTACCTGATGACGACGCATCGCAGCGAGCAAGTTCAAGCTCGCGATCAGGTTATTGTGGTAATACTTCGCCGGTTCGACAATAGATTCGCCAACCAAGCTGGCCGCCGCAAAGTGCATTACTGCGGCTATCTGGTGCTGGCTAAACACGCGGTCAAGCGCATCGCTGTCGTGTAAGTCAGCCAACACCAGTTCGCCATACTTGGCTTGGCTTTTAAATCCGGTGCTTAAATTGTCCAGCACCACCACTTGATAACCCGCGTTCACCAAGACTTTTGCCATATGTGAACCGATATATCCGGCGCCGCCTAAAACTAGTATCTTCATGCAGAGTGCTTTATCATGGGTTATTCGGCTATGTTAAAAGAAATACGCCATTTTTTATATATATTCGTCCGTTAGGAGCGCTTCGAGTTATGTCACAACCGGTTAATATTATTTGCATTAAGTGGGGTCAAAAATATGGCTCTGATTATGTCAACCGCTTGCGCGCTATGGTGTCACGCCATTTAAGTTTACCCCATCGCTTCGTCTGCTTCACTGACGACCCAACTGGTATCGACGAGAACTTGGGCATTGAAGTTCAGGCCATTCCAAAAATTGGTTTTGCTGACTTTGATAATTTTGAGCCTTGGAGTAAAGGTCATGGCTGGTTGAAGGTGACCAGCTTTGCTGATCCGCTCAGCGACTTGACCGGCCCCACGATTTTCTTAGATTTAGACATTGTTATCGTGGATAGCATTGACTGCTTCTTTGAGCCTGAAGGTGAATTCCGCGTCATTAAAGAGTGGGACAAGAGCGATGCGACCGGTAATACGTCAGTGTATCGCTTCGAAGCAGGCGCACACAGCGACTTAATTGAGCTGTTAAAAACGCAAAAAGACAAAGTGCTGCGTGAAGTGCGTAACGAACAAGAATTCGTAACCTTAAATTTGCACCGCCAAGGCAAACTCGACTACTGGCCAAAAGGCTGGTGCGTCAGCTTTAAGCGTCATTGTATGCCAAAAGGCATCATGCAATGGTTCAAAACCGCCAGCATTCCAGATGGCGCTAAAATTGTCATTTTCCATGGCAAGCCGCACCCTGACGATGCCATCATTGGACGCAGTGGTAAGTGGTACCGCCACGTTAAGCCAGTGCCATGGATAGCGGAAAACTGGAAGTAGCAATATTGGTGGCAGCGATTATTTAGCGCTGCATACGCCCCACAATGCTATCGCGCCGGAACAGCCCCCGGCGCAAATACCCTTCTAACTTGGTTCGCTCACCGCCACGAAGTTTAATCATCAATGGGCGTTCTGCCTGTGTATTCCACAATAAGCGTACGTACAAACGCTTACGACGCCACTTGGCGCACGCATGCAGCGCAAAAGCGCTATCTTCAGCGCGTATCAATGCCAATTTATAGCCCGCAACATGCTGGCTGAGCACGTCCTGCGCTGCAATATGCACGGTATGGTAATAGGGGTCGCCAATGCCTTGACGCACATCGGCCAGGCGCCCACTTTGTTCTAGCTTAGCAATATAGTCTTCTGTATCACCAACGATAGCCTGCTGTTTAAACAATGAGAGCCAGTCCGCAATAAATCGGCTTCCCGCGGGTGCCGCTAAGAACCAACTATCGACCACGGGTAATTCTTTACGCTGGGTATAGCCATCAATGTAGTACCCGACAAATTCAGCAGCTTGCTGGCGCTGAAGTTGGCCGACCCAATCAAGCGGTTGTGTCAATATAATCGACGCATCCATCCAAATGCCACCATAGCGGTTGAGCAATTCCAGGCGCATCCAATCCGTCTGCTTCGCCACATTTAATCGCTCAAGATGAGCGGGAATTGGGCTAATGAAATCCGCCAAATTGTCTTTGTTTAGCACCTCAATACGATATTCAGGATTGAAACGCCGCCATCCTGCAATACATTGCTCCACCACAAGCGGCAATGTCGGCGAATGCCAGTAGGTCCAAATAATTTGAGGAATGGGCTTGGCACATGGCTGGCCTTGGCCTAAAACTATTTGATGATCAGTAAAATGAGGCAACTCGACGGGCTTAGTTTGCTGAAACCACCAATACCCGATGGCGAAAACTAGCAACAAAACAACAATAATTAACAACAAAGACACTGCATTCCCTTACGTATCAATTGGAGGGCGTATATTATACATAATAACGAATGCAGAAAATAAGTGGTTTAAGCACGAAATAGAGGTAAAAACATGTAAATAATCGGATGCTTAATTTAAATGCACCTTGTTTTTATATGACGCTTACTCTTGTAAACAAGCACTATACACTTGCTCAACTTTGGCGGACTGGCCTGCAAGGTCAAAGCCAGTTAAATCATAGCTTCGCGTCTTCTGTTTGGCATCTAGTAATGAACTGATGGCTTGCCTGAAGGCCTCTGGGTTATCAATAGGTACCACTTCAAAGCCCAACAACTGAGACAGGTGGCTTGCACCCTCAGTTTGGGTCGCAACAATATCAGTGCCTGCTTGCGCTGCTTCTAAAAACACCAAACCGAAAGGCTCGAAATCTGCAACATTGACAAATACATCAAAGCTCTTGAGCCAGGCTTTTGGGGTGTCACTGTAACCTGGAAAGTAGACCTCTGGATAAGCTTGCTCTAACTCAGCACGCAACCTACCCTCGCCAATGATGACCAGTTTCACAGCGTCGCTCAGCAAAGGTTGCAGCGTCTCAATCAACCATCGATGGCGCTTGCTCGCTTCGATTCGACCGACGGTTCCGATTATAAATGCATCTTTATCAAAGCCATGTTGGCGCCTAATAGCTTCAGCGTCTGCGGAGTTAGCCGGTTCGCCCGTCACCCAGTTATCAATGTGCACCAACTTTGCTTGGCTAACGGCCTGTGCTCGCACTTGCTGCTGTGGAGTTAAACAAATCAGCGCGTCCATATGCGCATGTTGCGCAGCATCGTAGTCAATATGCAAGGTAGCAATTCGCGCCACATTGCGAAGCCCCTTCACGCTCTTACACGCGGCTTTTAGATGGCAGTGCACAACATCGGGGTTTATTTTACCAATGACATGCCGTACCTGAGCAAAGGTCCACTGGCGGATAGGACGACCCACCTTATGCAAGGTTACGTTCGTTGGGAATCTGCGCGCGACGGCATCAACTCTCGAACCATAGCCTTTTGCATGCAAAATGACATGCACGTCATGGGTTTTCGCCTGTTCGCTTACAAGATCAACAACATGGCGTTCAGTGCCTGCAAAACGTTTAGTCAAGAGAACGTGCACAATCCGCATGACGGGTCCTTATTTAGATAAAAGGGGTTTAGATAAATGAATTAACCCTAGGTTGCCATGCAGTTACTTTAACATTTTCGAGCTATTAAACAGAATGCGTAATTCTTAAGCTACGCGCATCGCACTAATATGTTGATACAAATTAATCGCGCGGTCAGTAAAGGTGTAGCCTTTGGATTGCGCACTTAACGTCGACCAATTCGGCGCGCCATCAGTGCGTGACCATTCGGCATTTTGGCGCGCGCTGGGTGAGGTTTGGCTCGACACTGCAGTGTCACTGGTCGCGGCGCTTTTAGCGTGAGCAATTGGCTCATCACTCGCGGCCTGCGCCATTTCATTGGCGGCGCTCAACGCTGCTTTTTGATCTTTCAGCACGGCGGGGTCGAATGGTGCCTTCTGTCCGTCACCTTGCGAGGTCTGCGCTTGGGCGCCTTGGCTTGCGATGGCGGGTGTTGGGGTATTTGCTAGTCTTGCCGCTACTTCCACGTCGTCATTTCCTATTACTACCGATAGCCATTGGAATACAAATACTATGCCAGCATGTCGCTGTGGCTGCTATTTAAGTGCCTGCTGTTGTTGGTAAAAGTCCCAAAGCGCTTGCGCTGCGGGGCCAAGCACCGAACCCGCTAGCTTGACCAATCGCACCTCGGCATGCACTTGACTTATCATGCTGGCCACGTTGACCTCAATCAGTCGCCCATTTTTCAAGTCAGTGGCAACGAACTGCCGCGGCACAATGCCCCAGCCAACCCCGGTCCGCACCATACTGAGCATGGTGTTGACGTCATTCACGCGAATTCGTGCACTACCGATACCACGAAAAATTTGCTCTGGCTCGATGCCCATGTCCATATGTTGCGGCAGTACTGCCGGAATATGCTGCAAGTGCGCACGGGTTAAGCCGTTTGCTGCCAAGTGCTCAACACGCTCTCGCGCCACCACCACCGTCAGTTGGTACTCGGCCACGAACACGCTGTCAAAGTCGGCCTGTTGTTGGAATACCGCTAACCAAGGCGTTAACCCCAATAAGACTTGCTTGTGCTGCACGCGCTTTAATGTGTTCAACTGCGATTCGCCAGTCACCACAATGTCGGTGGCGGGATATGCCTGCTGTACATGGCGCAAGGCGGCACTCAATAAGTTTGGGTGGCAAGCACTCTCAAACGCAATTTCAAAGCTATGCTCCGCGCCCTCGCGCAGCTGCTGGGTGAAGGATTCCAAGCGCTGGTATTGCAGTAATAATTCATAACTATGGTGGTGGAATTGACGCCCTTGAGCGGTAAGCTGCAAACGATAACCGTCGCGGGTAAACAGCTGAAAGCCGAGATCTTGCTCTAACTTATTCAAGCTCATACTTAACGCAGGTGCCGTGCGATGCAGCTGGTTGGCCGCCACTTGCAGGCTACCATGTTGAACAATGGCCTGAAACACTTGCAGCTGCCATAAATTCATAAAGAAAACCTTAATGAGTTTGAAAGATTTATTCAATATTACTTTAAGACAAGCTGCTTTACACTGGCTTTTTTATCACCAACTGAATGACCTGTTGAGTCGCTAAAAGGAGCCGCTATGCGTGCTATCGCCCAATATATCGCGCCACTGGCCATTGCCAGTGTCATGCTGACCGGCTGCCAGCCCGAACCTGACACGGGTATTCATGCGAACCATGTGCGCCCAGTGCATTTGCATGTCGTCAGTGGCGACAGCGACCATCAAATTCGACGCTTTCCAGCCGTCGTCGAGGCCACTCAAACCGCAGAGTTGGCCTTTCGTGTCGGCGGAGAATTACAGCAACTCCCGCTGCGACCAGGCCAAAGTGTGCGCCAGGGGCAAGTGGTTGCCGCCCTCGACCCGAACGACTTCGAACTTGCGGCAGAGCAAGCCCAAGCCCGAGCGGAGCTAACCCGTGCGCAATTTGAACGTAACCAGCGCATGTTGGATCAAGCATTAATTTCCGCGTCGGTGTTTGACCAAGCCCAAGCCGATTTGCGCGTGGCCGAAGCCAACCTGCGCAGTGCCCAAGCCAATTTAGACTATACCCGTTTAAAAGCCCCTTTTAACGGCGTAATAGCGCACTTACATGTGGAAAACTTTGAAAATGTTGCACCGCAACAGCCAATTATGACCTTGCAAGTCGACGGTCATATTGACGTCAGCATTCAGGTACCAGAATTATTATTTGCCCGCGTACGCCGCGACCTTGAATACCAACCTGATATTGCGTTTGACAGTGTGCCCGGGCAAACCTTTAAAGCCAGCATTCGCGAATGGGATCGAATTGCCGACCCCGCCACCAATACCTACCGTGTGGTGTTCACCTTACCCTCGCCGCAAGGGGTGAATATACTCCCCGGCATGACCGCGACCGTATTAATTGACGCGACCCAAATGACGGAACGTCAGCGTGCGGTGATGCTGCTGCCAGTGAATGCGGTGTTTGCCCCAGAGCAACAACCGTTGCAACCCGGCATCGCCTATGTGTGGGTATTTGAAGACGCCAGTGACAATCGCAGTGGTGAGCGTTACGGCTACGTGCGTTTGCGCGCAGTCGAGATAGCCGACATGACCAACCAGGGCGTGCAGGTATTGTCAGGCATTGAGCCTGGCGAGCGCGTGGTACAAGCAGGGGTGCATCAGCTTCAGGAAGGTCAAAAAGTGTCAGCTTGGGCGCGCGAGCGAGGCCTGTAGAAGATGAATATTGCAGCCTACTCAATGCGCAACAAAACCACCAGTTGGCTGATTTTACTGGTGCTACTAATCGGCGGTGCAATGGCACTACAAGGATTAGGGCGCTTAGAAGATCCTGAGTTCACGTTAAAACAAGCGCTGGTGATTACCAGTTACCCTGGCGCGTCAGCACAGCAGGTAGAAGAAGAAGTCACACACCGCCTGGAAAGCGCGATTCAAGAGCTCGAATACGTGCGCCATATCACCTCGATTAGTAAACCGGGGCTGTCGCAAATTACCGTTGAAATGCGTGACATTTACCGCAAAGAGCCGCTCAAACAAATTTGGGACGAGCTACGCCGCAAAGTCAATGACAGTCAATCCCGCTTACCGCCGGGCGCTGGCACCCCACGCGTGATGGACGATTTTGCCGACGTCTACGGGGTGCTTCTCGCTTTTAGTGGCGAAGGCTTCTCCGCCAAAGCGCTGCACGATCACGCCCGTTTGGTACAGCGCGAGCTGGTCACCATTGATGGCGTCGCGAAGGCGACTATTTCCGGGGTGCAACAAGAGCAAGTCGTAGTTGAAGTATCGCGTGCGCGTCTGGCTAATTTAGGCATTTCGCCGCAACGTATCCATAATTTATTAGCTAGCCAGAATACCGTGTCCAACGCAGGCCGCGTACAACTTGACGCCGACGCCGTGCGCTTTGCTACCAGCGGCGAATTTAGCAGTGTCGAAGCGCTGCAAGGCTTACTGATTAGTAACCCCGGCGCACGCCAGCAACTTTATTTAGGCGATGTCGCCAGTATCTACCGCGCGCCCAATCCCATTCCTGATCACCTGCTGCGCTTTAACCAAGACCCAGCGCTTTGGCTTGGGGTCTCGTTTAGCTCCGGTGTAAACGTCGTCGCAGTGGGTGAGCGCATCAGTGCACGCCTCGCTGAGCTCGAATACGCCACCCCTTTAGGTTTGCAGCTAGATATCATTTACAACCAGCCGGAGGCGGTTAAAACCTCGGTCGATGGCTTCCTGATTAACTTAGCTCAAGCTGTTGTCATTGTGATTGTCGCACTGCTGCTGACCATGGGGATGCGCTCGGGCTTTATCATTGGTTTTGTGTTGCTGGTCACCGTGCTGGGTACGTTCATTTTTATGGCCATGTTTGGTATCACCTTGCACCGCGTGTCCTTGGGCGCACTGATTATCGCTTTGGGGATGCTGGTCGATAACGCGATTGTTATCTGCGACGGCATTTTAGTCGGCTTACAGCGCGGCAAGAAAAAGCTCGATGCTGCAGTCGACGTGGTACAGCAAAATATGTGGCCGCTGTTAGGCGCCACCGTCATCGCGATTATCGCATTTGCACCCATTGGGTTATCCGCCGACGCCACCGGTGAGTTCGCCGGCTCGATGTTTTGGGTGCTGCTGATATCGCTATTACTGAGCTGGTTTACCGCCCTCACCTTGGTGCCATTTTTAGCCGACAAATTGTTAAAACCGACGTTGAACCCAAGTGCAACAGACGACGCCTACCGCGGCGTGGTGTACAGCGTCTACCGCGGCATGCTCAAAGTTTGCCTGCGCTTTCGTGTGCTGACTATGGTGGCGATGGCAGTGCTATTGATCGCCTCGGTGTTTGCGTTTGGTCAGGTCAAGCAAAGCTTCTTCCCCGCCGCCAATACGCCGATTTACTATGTCGAAGTGTGGTACCCGCAAGGCACTGACATTCGGGCCACGGCAGACGACATTGCCGCCGCAGAAGCGTATTTAGTGCAACATGCTGAGGTCGACAGCGTGGCAACCACGATTGGCCAGGGCGCATTGCGCTTCACCCTCACCTACGTGGTGGAAAAGGCCTACGAGAATTACGCGCAGCTGATTGTACAGGGGCGCTCTATGGACAGCTTGCGTTCATTAATGCACGACACCCAGGATTACTTCGCCCAAGCCCACCCGCAAGCACGGATTAAATTGCGCCGCATGGAAATTGGCCCGCCCACCACCGCCAAAATTGAAGCCCGTTTCAGTGGCCCCGAGCCTCAAGTACTGCGCGAATTGGCCCATCAAGCTAAAGCCATATTAGCCGCCGACCCTGGCGTGGTGAACATTATGGATGACTGGCGCGAACGAGCCAAAGTGCTGCAACCGCAGTTTAATGAGCTCGCCGCACGCCGCGTGGGCATTAGTAAAGCCGACGTCGACGAACTGCTATTGGCGAATTTCATCGGCAAGAATGTCGGCGTCTACCGCGACGGCACCGACTTGTTACCCATTGTGGTTCGCGCACCTTTGGAAGAGCGCGTTGATTTAGACAACTGGCAAGACTTACAAATCTATAGCCTGGTATTTGATCGCTATATTCCCTTAGCGCAAGTGGTTCACGACATGCCACTGGCATGGGAAGACAGCTTAATTAAACGTCGTGATCGCCGCCGCACCCTCACCGTGATGGCCGACCCCAACCTATTTGGCGAAGAAACCGCCGCCGTGGTGCAGGCGCGGGTACAGCCGTTAATTGAAGCGATTGAATTACCGTCTGGCTACAGCCTAAGTTGGGGCGGTGAATCAGAAGCATCCAGCAACGCTCAGGCCGCGCTATTTACCTCGCTGCCGCTGGCATATTTAGGCATGTTTATTATTACCGCGTTACTGTTTAGTTCGGCGCGCAAAGCCGCAGTGATTTGGACCACAGTGCCACTGTCCGTGATAGGCGTCAGTTTCGGGCTGTTGCTCACCGGCCAACCATTTAGCTTTATGGCCCTACTTGGGTTAATTAGCTTAACCGGCATGTTAATTAAAAACGGCGTGGTATTGCTGGAGCAAGTACAAATCGAGGAAGACAGTGGCAAAGCAGCGAGCGACGCGCTATTCGACGCCGCCGTCAGCCGCGTACGCCCGGTCAGCATGGCCGCCGTCACCACCATTTTAGGCATGATACCGCTGCTATTTGACGAGTTCTTCGCCGCCATGGCCGTCACCATCATGTTCGGCCTCGGCTTCGCAACCTTGCTCACCCTACTGGTGATACCTGTCACGTACTCGTTGGTGTTTCACCGCCGGGTAGGTTGATTTGGGTTTGGCGTTGCTTGAGGGGGAGCTCAATTACCTCGGTTTCCCCCCCGAGCGGCGTGCATGCTAGTAGGCGCTAGTCGAAGGTGAAACTTAGCGAACAAGATTTGTGAGCTGCCTATGCGGCAGTAAACGGACTTGGTGATAGTGCTGGTCTCGCTGCAGTTTTCTAAGCTGCCTGTGCGGCAGTGAACAGCAGGTAAACCGCCTGTTGCGCAAGCTTGAGTTTCTAAGCTGCCTGTGCGGCAGTGAACACACTCGTAAGAGTACTTGGCAAGGTCTGTTGTTTCTAAGCTGCCTGTGCGGCAGTGAACGGTAACCATGGGGAAGAACTTCTTCACCAGCTTTTCTAAGCTGCCTGTGCGGCAGTGAACGACTCAGATAGTGATGATGACTTAGACTCAGTTTTCTAAGCTGCCTGTGCGGCAGTGAACCAGAAGCGCTATCTTGTACGGATGCTTCGGAGTTTCTAAGCTGCCTGTGCGGCAGTGAACCATTTGGTTACGACCACGAAGAACTCCGTAGATTTCTAAGCTGCCTGTGCGGCAGTGAACAGATTGATAACGCGCCTAGGGTTCGATTCACTTTTCTAAGCTGCCTGTGCGGCAGTGAACTCGTGCGCGCCCATACTCGGTATTCAGTTTCATTTCTAAGCTGCCTGTGCGGCAGTGAACAACGTTGCGTATATCTATGTGGTTTTCTATCATTTCTAAGCTGCCTGTGCGGCAGTGAACCACGGTCTATCTCGTCATCGTCTGGCAGAGTATTTCTAAGCTGCCGGTGCGGCAGTGAACCTCTCAGTATTAGCCTCGCTCTGATATTCAGCATTTCTAAGCTGCCTGTGCGGCAGTGAACTCGTTGGCATCGAACACCTGCGCTGCCTTGCTTTTCTAAGCTGCCTGTGCGGCAGTGAACGGATTGGTTACGACCCATCAAAGGGCGGGCTTTTTCTAAGCTGCCTGTGCGGCAGTGAACCGTCACAGAATGCGCGGTACCGTGCCACTGGTTTTCTAAGCTGCCTGTGCGGCAGTGAACAACTGCGTACCAGCTAGCCAACTCCACGATGATTTCTAAGCTGCCTGTGCGGCAGTGAACTTCCTGTGTCGCGCTTGTGTCGCGCTTCATCTTTTCTAAGCTGCCTGTGCGGCAGTGAACTACTAGCATTGAAAAAATAGTCGCCCCAATCTTTTCTAAGCTGCCTGTGCGGCAGTGAACCCGCGCTCCCATTGCTGCCATGCTCGACGGCTTTTCTAAGCTGCCTGTGCGGCAGTGAACCTGCAGGTCTTGTTTGGTAAAGCCAAGCAATTTTTCTAAGCTGCCTGTGCGGCAGTGAACAAGAGTTCTTTTCCAGATCAGTTGGGTCAGTATTTCTAAGCTGCCTGTGCGGCAGTGAACTTGCACCGAAACCACTGATAGGACCTGACCATTTTCTAAGCTGCCTGTGCGGCAGTGAACTGTTAAATACTTTGCGGGTTTCGTTTCTCATTTTTCTAAGCTGCCTGTGCGGCAGTGAACCGTATAGACGACCTTGCGGGATCACCCCAGCATTTCTAAGCTGCCTGTGCGGCAGTGAACGACACCATGAGTCATGTCATCGTGTCATTAAATTTCTAAGCTGCCTGTGCGGCAGTGAACGCTGATGTAGTCGACGACGCTCAAGCGTATCATTTCTAAGCTGCCTGTGCGGCAGTGAACAATATCCCGCTGTTGATCGTCATTAAATCCAATTTCTAAGCTGCCTGTGCGGCAGTGAACTGCCGTTAAAGCTACCAGCAACCCATGACGCATTTCTAAGCTGCCTGTGCGGCAGTGAACAAGCACAGCCCTATAAAGCCAATACCACCAATGTTTCTAAGCTGCCTGTGCGGCAGTGAACGCATGGCCAGAATTACCCGCTATGAGCAAACATTTCTAAGCTGCCTGTGCGGCAGTGAACTCTGGCCATGCGCTCCATTTGCCGCCCCAGAATTTCTAAGCTGCCTGTGCGGCAGTGAACCGCAACCGCAAAATACTTGAGAACCTGATCGATTTCTAAGCTGCCTGTGCGGCAGTGAACCAGGTGAGCCGTAAGGCGTTAAGCCACTGCGATTTCTAAGCTGCCTGTGCGGCAGTGAACAGTCATGCGCCGGAACGTGCGCTCTCTCGGTTTTTCTAAGCTGCCTGTGCGGCAGTGAACCCACCCCCCACCCCTCATTCGCGTGCCGTTTTTTTCTAAGCTGCCTGTGCGGCAGTGAACTCGCCAATGCCGCCGGTGTAGCCGCCCATGCCTTTCTAAGCTGCCTGTGCGGCAGTGAACGCTGTACGCTGTAAACGTCTCGTCGATAAATATTTCTAAGCTGCCTGTGCGGCAGTGAACGTTGATGAATTGGTTGAATCGGTGGCTCAAGTTTTCTAAGCTGCCTGTGCGGCAGTGAACAAGTGGGGCTTGGCATTAGCAGCACCATTGCTTTTCTAAGCTGCCTGTGCGGCAGTGAACGAACAAGCGGGCTCCACAATCTTTTCGGCGATTTTCTAAGCTGCCTGTGCGGCAGTGAACGTACTAATGCGCAATGGCCAAATCCTCGCGGATTTCTAAGCTGCCTGTGCGGCAGTGAACCATGGAACCCACAAGCCAATCATTGGCTGGGTTTTCTAAGCTGCCTGTGCGGCAGTGAACGCTATGTTGGAAATCAGCAAGGTTTCCAAGGTTTTCTAAGCTGCCTGTGCGGCAGTGAACATTATGGCACTGGTGGACTGTTTGGCCATTGTTTTCTAAGCTGCCTGTGCGGCAGTGAACACGTAGCGACTATTCGCAACCTAGACTTCAGGTTTCTAAGCTGCCTGTGCGGCAGTGAACCCATACGTGATACCTAATGCCTTCATCAGCTTTTTCTAAGCTGCCTGTGCGGCAGTGAACCATTTATATTCACGCAGCGACCGCGCCAAATTTTTCTAAGCTGCCTGTGCGGCAGTGAACGTCCAATAGTGATAGATGGCGAAACCTATCTATTTCTAAGCTGCCTGTGCGGCAGTGAACCACATGATTAAAGTCGACACTGGTCAGCGGTTTTTCTAAGCTGCCTGTGCGGCAGTGAACTCTAATTCTTTGTTGATAAGAATCGCGTCAGTTTTCTAAGCTGCCTGTGCGGCAGTGAACGACTCCACACTTCTCTGGTGCTGCGGTGGTAATTTCTAAGCTGCCTGTGCGGCAGTGAACAAAAACCATCAGACTTAGGTCTTACAACGATATTTCTAAGCTGCCTGTGCGGCAGTGAACAGAAGACTCTCGACAAAAAAATAAGTTACAACAGACAGATAGGTTCAAAAAATCATTTTTACCTATCAAAAAACGTCTTGTTGTAACTTACTGTTTTTATTTCGATTTTTTAAAGAGCATTTTCGTTTGGTGTTTAACTCAATAATTAAGGGTTAAAACCAAGGTACCGTTGCGTCTTGACTAAGGCCGTAACAATTAAAATTGCCAGGCTGATGCTCAGGTAATATTTTTTGCTCGATAATTAGACGAAATTTATTGGCGTCACCATTGGCGTTAGCAGACGACAAACTTTCCATAGCGATAAAAGGCAACTTTGAGCTCTCATCTTTGAAGCCTGCAAAGTGTTGCATTGCTTGCTCTAAAGTTTCGCCTTTACGTTTGGCTCGCCTTCTAGCTAAACGCTCAGGGTTAGTTTGACATTGTTTACGGGAAAACAATGCGAACTTCGTGTGCTCTGGTACCGCCTTAATGCTGCTGATATGGCAATAATCAGCGAACCGGTTTAGCCACTTGCCGATATTGAGCAGAGCCAATTCGCTCTCTGTTGGAGCAAATATTCTTAGCTTTACCCCCAACTGCGGCGGCTTTATGCTGTACTCTGGAAACGAAATACCAATGTTGCCGTTTTTGCTCTGGTTATGCTCCACCAGAGCCAGATGTAATTGCTGATAAAGCTTACCCCAAAGGAAGTAATCGCCAATTCCATCATCAGGTAATAGAGTGATATCGAGATAGTGGTGCATAGCGCTAGTCCTTATCGCTCTCGCCAAAGACGCCACCACGCACTAAAACTGCCATCACATAATGTTCGTCTTCTTTCCGGCTCAGTTTTTCCCCTCGCGCCCAAACATCAAAAAAACTATAAAAGTCTTGTTTTGCTGTCGGCGTACGATACGCTTTGCCTAAGTTAGTTACCGCTCCGTAGGGTTCAATAGCAATAGGGCCTGCACTGGTTTCTGGATCGCTAAATTCCGGATACCAGGTATCAATTGTGCGAAGCGCATTGCCAAGTTTCTGCGAGTGCATAGCCGCTAAATCGTTTACATGATATAAAATTTTACTTTTCTCTCCCGTACCTTTATCCAACACCAGCTCCTCGCTGGGGTACACTTCCTGCGCTCGACCTACTTTCGCGAAGCAACTAATGTCCAATAACAAAAAGCCGTCATCACTGGACAGCGCTTTGGCTATATGTTTGGCAAGAGCGTCAATTTGGCTGTCGCTACTATCAAAGTGCTTAGTGCTAAATTGCGTAGCATCAAAGACCCAAGATTGATCAACTTCGCTATTTCGGGCTCTTACCTGAACCTCAATACTTTCAGCACCGACTCGGTTTCGCCACAAAAATCGGGCATTCGCGAGGTTAGTCGCATAACGACGAGCTAGCTCCGTAAACCCCTCATCTTGGATATACTTAACTGCTGCGGCCCGGTAACTCTGTTTAAACAAAGCATTGTTGCATGCGGACGGCTCTGTGATACCGCCTAATACTTTGATGGTGAATTGCAGGTTCAAGGTGTCGTGTTCTGGCGCCAATGCGCAGGCATCTACACGTTGCAAATTAGCTTTTTCTACTTCAGCATTGAGTTTGGCTGGGTCCTTCATAATCGCGGGTTTTTGTCGGTTGGAAATGGTCCCTCGTACTGACTTTTCCCGCAGAGCTAGCGGCACAGGCTGGCTGCGGTCTGCCCACAACGTACCGTACATATATCCATCACTAACAACCAACTTTTTCTCGAATGCCAATACTGATGCTACGTTTTCTTTCTTCGCCATGATAAATATCCTTTTAAATTAACGATTAAAATTCAGGTTCAATTGAAGTTAAATCTGCGCCTGCCACTTGTGGCTGATTACTATGCTTTTGCTCGCAAATATATAAATCGCCGTCTACGTGATAACGCCACAGCATCTGTTCAACGCTGTTCAGACGATGAAGCATTTTAAATTCACCTAAGGTCACTAAACTTTCAGCAAACCGGTGCAGCGTAGTCGGGTCGCGCTGGTTTTTAGCTTCGCCTACATCACTTAGGGCATGAAAGCCAGTCGCTATAGGTACTATCCAGCCTGAAGGCCTGCCGCCAAACGATTTACGGTAGCTATGCCTCGTAATATTCCCGTCTTCGTCCTGTTCACAACGGTGGTGAACGGCAAGATAGTCAATTATGGCGTTCAAAACATCTGTGCCGTCGTGTTCTTCCAGCGCTGCTATCACTAGGTCGCGGCGCTCAACCAACACATACCCCGGCATTAAGTGGCGCTGTATTTTGCGCAAGTCCTCTGTATTCCCCTCAGTGCTGTTTATGCAAAATGGTGGCTGAAAACCTTTTATATCGCCTCCAGCTAGCTTCATCTTTGCGTGCATTAACTGTGTCACTAAACTGAGTAATTGATCATGCTGATCTATGCTAATACCGTTAAATTCGATAACCAGGCTAACTTCTAGGTGGCAACGTGCTTCTTCAATGAAGGCGGAGCGGGAGCCGGTTTTATCAAGTGGATTGCCAGTACCCACAATAGAGTGCACGTAATCGTTTTGCCCTTTATAGGTCTGCAGGTTTACGTCATGGCTCACCACAGCCGTAGCAGAGAACACCACCGGAATGTTCTGCACATTCAAATGCCGCTGTAATGCATGTACCCCACCGAGCCAAGCAGTCATTGCCGGAAAGCCAATGGTGAAGGGGCTCGATAAAGCGTTTGCGTTATGCACTTTGATCCGAGGAATAATGAGTAGTTTTTTAACATCACCTATCATCGTAATGCCTCCTTATTGCTTAGCACTATGGCTTTCATGTGCCGGTATTCCTCATCGCCCAACTTAACCGCTTTGTTGCCCAACGTTTTTTCATAGCCATGAAATATAAAGCTGGTAACACTGCTGCAAATATCATCCAGCCAATCATCAGTTGTTTCACGTAAAGCTATGCTTTGCTCGCACAACCAAGTTTGTTGAGCGGCTGGAAGTAGGCTTTCGTCCGACCGGTATTGCTCTTGGGCTACTGCACGTACCTGCCACATTTTCTCTATAATGTGGTCTACCACACTCTGGTAATAGTCATCTCGCAGTGCCCGAATATGCATATTCTTTTTATTATCCCGATACAATGTGTGGAGAGCCTGAAACTGGCGTCTACATTGGCTGTACCTGAGCGTCTGACTAAAAAAGTCCTGCTTCGGGAAATGAATATCGCGATGCTTTATGCTGGGTGGCAAGCTTAATAGTAAGTGGGCTTTGCCTGCGTTCTGATTATTTAATACGCTGATATTTTGCGGTTTGGTGCCGCCATACCCTATGGTGGTGAGGTCATAAACTTCTTTATAATCGTCATACAACTGATTGTTTTTTTTCTTCTCTCGGGCTTCTTTTATTGCTTCGCCAAAACGTAAAACATCCAGCCTTTGACGCAATTCAAACACAACACCCGATGCGGTTAGCAGAGAAAGTTGATGATAGTCTGTTTCCTCCAAAGTATCGGTGTTGAGCGGAAAGTAGACCTGCTTTATTCTCGAGCTGGTTATATTCTCACTGCTCGGCGTTGTCATCGCTAGAAAGGCTTGCTTGAGTGCTTGGTAATCAGGGTAAGTGTCTTTATCAGCGGCCGACAGAATATTCACCGCTTGCTCGCTATCGCCTTCTAAATGTTGAATAAGGGTATGGCCATCAGCCAGAGTTAGGGTTAAGAACTTATATACATCCAGCGCTGCTGCGTTACCCAATGCATCAGCCGCGACACTGACATTGCCGCTACGCAAAAAACCATCGTTAGCTTTTTTGCTCGTAGCAATAATAGAGCTAACATAGCCATTTTTATTTTTTCGCGCGCTGGGATGGCTAAAAGTGCAGGGGTGAGTAGATATCGCGATTTGCCCTGCTCGGCTAGCCGCTTTAGGCAACCAGTTTGCCAGACTAAACTGCGCTTCACACTCGAACTCAAGCGCTCGTACCTCAGCATCAGACATAGATGCTTTAGTGTTTTTTTTGAGCCATGCCGATTTTCGGTCAGCAAAAAAGCTATTTATTGCATCATCAATCATCCTTCCCTCCAATCCCTATTATTACAATCAAGTACTTAAAAATCCGTCTCCACACTGCAACTTTATTGGTATCCGGAACTGATTCAATATCATCAACAAGACTAATTTCCTCAATCCTGCTGATAGTGAAAGTTTTTACTCTGGCTTCTCTATATTTTGACCAAGCCTAATTGGTCGTTATAGGCATATTTATTTCTTTCGTCATACGGAAAACTCAGCTCTCCATATCTTAGTGATACCCGCCGTTGGCTCAGCGGCTGCTGGCTGTCAATAGTATTTTGGGCAAATGCAGCACAAGCGCTGTCATAGTCCCGTACCAACCATAACCTGTTGATAGATTTCTCTGATAAGGCAACGCGTTCAATATTTAAAATGCTCTCTCGTTCAATGGCATAGCCTTCGGCATCTTTTTCGCAAAAGCGACTACGTTGCAGCTCACTATCAAAAACTAAAAATGCTTTGATGCTAGGTTTGCTTTGCCTGAAAGGTGTTAGCTGTTGCGCTATTGCGGACAAGAACCAATGTTGGGTTAGCCAACCTGACAAAGTTTCAGGCCCTTTTGGCCCGGCTTTCTCACCAAGGCCATGATTGGCTAACCAGCGCCAGGTAGCGTAATGTTCCAACTCGATCAAGCTGCTGCACATGTCTTTGCAATGCATAGGCTCGACAGTGAAAACTTGTGGCATTTTTATACGAGGAATTGAATTCAGCCCCTCAGCTACAAAGCGAACGTTAATAAGCTTTGTAAGGTCATGAGATGCAAGTGGGCAAACATCTTCATAACCAGGTCTGGTGAATACGCTGACATGATCCAGATGATGATCTCGAATTGCTTTCCAATTGTATTGCAGCAATGCAATATTTGGCTCATTGACTGCGCCTTCTCGGTGTCGCTTTACGCGCCCCGCGAGCTGAATAATAGAGCGATACGACGAAGGTTCTATGACTGCCCAATCTAAATCATGATCCCTACCTACTTCTTCGACAGGGGTTGCTACCAAGATAAACAGCACATTCCGGATACTTTCGGATTGTGCTGCGATTGTAGTCAAGTGCCGACGAATAATTGGATTGGACAGTGCTTGCGGTGGTTGACCTGTCGCCTCTTTACGCTTGAGCACTTGATCTAAGTGTTGCTCTTGGATTGAGCGCATTAATAACACCTGCTGGCTATGGTAAGCCATCACCCGAACCTCGGTATCAAGCGGCCAATCTTTTTCTAGCAGGTACTTAGTCAATGCTACACAGGGCGAAATATTGGCAACACGCACAACACCAAAGGATACTTTTAACTGGTTGTCTGTATCGAAGTAATGATGTCGCTCGTGTTTCTGCAGAGCACTTTGCGCAATGACATTAAAATAAACTTGCTGCTTACTTTCTATCACACTTTGCTGCCGATGCTGCTGCCCTTCGTGTTGTTCTACAATCTGCTGACAAAGGCTAATATCGGCCTTTCGTTTCGCAGGCTGTTGCATTAATTTGACTATTCGTTTGCTAATAAATCTTTCATGTTCTTGCTGGTACAGCGCTATGGCTTCAGGGGCATCTGCTCCACGATTCGTGGTTACCTGAGTTGAGAATTCATCTATCCAAGCACAACCGATAGCTAAGTTAGCGCTACGGGTTTGGCAATACAGCTGCCAGCCGTCCCGATAGGCCTTGAAGTAGCCTTCGGCCATAAAAGGGGGAATGGTGGCCGAGGAAATCATTACTTTACGCCCCAACATGCCTGCTAAGTGAATCAGCCTGCCTATCGCAATCAAGTCATTGCCAGTAAAATCATCAATTTCGTCTATCACCAAATCGGATGACATAAGCCGCAACGTAGGCAAGATATAACGGCCACCGCGCTTAGTTTCCGTAGCTGCCATCAAGTGATCAATAGTGCATGCTAGGACAGGCGCATATAAAAACTGTTTGTCTTTATTACAGGTGAGAACAGTACTTAGCCCTTGCTCTGGGATAGAGCAGTCAAAATCCAATTCTTCATCTAACAATGTTTCCTGCGATGATGAACCCGTGTGTTCTACACTATTTTTATCAAGTTCCGCTTTGCGCTGTTGATGTAATTCAATAACAGCACGTGAGCCGATAAGCACGGCCAGTTCACTATCATCTAAGCCCACACGTGAGCGGTATTCATCACCCGTTTGTAGAGTTAATGTGCGTAGCCCCAAAGCCAGAACAAAGCGCAAGCTTTGGCTATCGGCCGACAATGCCCGCATGACTTTCGCATTTGCGAAAGTTTTGCCACAGCCCGTGCTGGCCAGATTGACGGTGAAAAAACCATACTTCTGCTTACTTTGCTTCTCGAGCTCTTTGCGCCAAGTCGTGATTTTATCTACTGCTTTATCCTGCCATTGGTATGCCTTAGGGCTGGGCTTTCGCAAACTTTCGATGTCTTGCGCTAATGGTGGTTCGGTTTCGAATGCGGGTAACAAATGAGCGGTTTTTAGTGCATTGCGGGCGACACCAACCAAGTGTTCGTCCAGCTTTTGTTTTAACGTATTAGTCTGACGGTCTGTATTGGCATAGAGACCTGTACTGTCTGGCCACTTCTGATCCGCTTGCTGTGACGAGTAAAAATGATCACCTAACATTAAACACAAGCGAGCGTGTCCCAGCACCAGACGATAGCTACCATCATTGATGCATTTATGGGCTAACTGTTGCTGCTGCAAAAGCTTTGTCGCCCATTTTTTAACTTGTTGCATCCACAGTTTTGAAGTGTTTAACAAGCCGTTAGGAAAGCGAAAGCATTTTTTTAGCCGTTGCTGATAATCTTGTTCATCGTAACGATTCTGATAGCCCCACTCTTTGCTGACACGACTAAGCATTATTTCCAGAGAATCAGCGCCTTGCGCTCTATATTCGCCACAAACCTCTTTGCTTGGCAACGGCAATCTATGATGCGACACGATTAGCCACGCGACTAACTTTGCAATAGGTGGTAAGGCGGTGAGTGGCTGATGGATATCGGCCTGAATGAATTTTTTTAACTTGGACTCATTAATTTCCGCGTGGCTCAATGCACTAAGCCATTGCTCATCGGTTTTGGCATCAGTTGCCTGCACATGAGCATGCAATAACAACAACGAAATCCACTCATGTCGAATAGGGTCACCCTTAAAGCGACTTTGGCTATCAGGGTGCAATTTATTCTGAAATAGGGCTGTTGCCTTCCCCCAATCATGGAGTAAAGCGGCTAAAGCAGTCAGCCCTTTTATTAAGGGTAAATAGTGCCAATCGTTTTCGCTATCGCTCGTTAGCAAGTTTCTCTGAGTGCTATTAACTGGCACCACACCCTCGGCATTAAACTTTGCTCTATTTCCCACTACCCAAAGCAATTGACTTCGAGAGCGTGAACGCAGCCAATGGCAACTTACTGCGGTGCTTTTACTAGCCGTTTTGCGCAGCATCTTTTTAACGGTTAGCAAACCATCCGAGGTGATTAAAGCTTGCCAAGTATTATCACCGATGCGATTCGCAAAAGCGTCGAGTACCCGCCGGGTTTTCTTCAATGCATTTTTTTCGCACTGCGATACGAAAGTCACCATCATAGATTTTGTGCCTCAATTTGCTCAGCAGAGTAGTTCTGCAATGCAACGCCTTTGACAGTATCAAACATAAAATCCAGTGCTTTGTGATCGGTAAATGCCTGGAGCACTTGCTGACGAAACTCCTGCTCAGTTGCGTTCTCTTTGGCGCAAATAAAGGCCCAAGGCAATACCAAGGCGTCCTTAATCAAGTCCGCGACATCAAATACTAAAGCTCCGCGACGGGTTTTACCGTGCATGACAGCAAACCCGTGCGGTACTCCCAACACCCACAAGCAACTTGCTGCCAGTCCATAGGCTAAATAATTACCGTGGTTTAGAAAATCGTTAGCTTTATCAGTTGATTGATGCTGACGGGTAAAATCTTTGATATTAGTGCTGTTGGAAGCGTACTTATATAGCGCCTTGGTCAACTGCGCTTCTGTAAGCAATAGGTCTGATTGTTTCGTGGCGGTATCAGTTCGAGCTTGAAACTTAGCCAGCGCGGCCTGTATTTTTTCATCTGAAAAAACAAAGCCTTCGCTTTTAAGGTCTTTGTCTTTTTGCCACACCTTTTCAATGTATTGAATGCGAGCTTTTTGAAACGTAACCGCTGACGATAGGCGTTTTTCATCATCGAACCAAAACTGTAACCAACCATGCAAGTATTCCGTTGGCCGGTATTCACTTTGTGGGGTAAACCATTCTACTTCGCATGCCATGTGAAGCGGTGTACCACCGCCACCACAGAATCCGACTAGCACACCGGCTTGCGCTAACATGCGCATCGCCGCTTGGGTAACTGAGGTGCCGTTACCCAGCAGTAGCACGGTAGTGTTGGCTATGGGAATATTAAAATATTGGTTCTCGTGCTTGGCTTCCGATAAATAAAGGACTCGGCCATCCTTTTGCATCACCCGACAATACTCTAAGTAATACATATTGGCGCGTTTAGAATGCAGAATGCTTTTTAAATCAGATGGGCTAAGTTCCTTCATCCTGACCTCCTGTTCCCTGAAGATTACGCAGATTAAGTTCTAATTTTTAGTCATGACTAAATATCTGCGCAGGCTGACTTATTTCCTGCTGTCAACTTGTGTTACTCATTGCTCCTTACATTATATTAACTTTTAAAAGACAACAACCACACTTGCTATGTCTATATTGTCAGGTCAGTTACGCTTGCTGGAAGGTAAAGGAAGATAGGTATGGCGCCGCACTACCAAACCCAATGCCGCATGCGCAGCAATAGGCGCTCGCTGCGGTTGAGTTCGTTGCGCTCTTGCATGACTTCCGTCAGCAGCGCTGGTACATCGGTAATAATGCCGTCGACGCCCATGTCAATGAATCGGTGCATGTCGCGGCGGTTATTCACGGTCCAGACATGCAACGCATAGTCTGAACGTCTGGCGGCGCGCACTTGGCTGGGGGTCACAATACCGTCGCGCAGGCCGAGCATATCGTACGGGTGGCCTGCCATGGTGCCAATCGCGGTGTGCACTAATAAACTAGCGCGTAAATCCGGCTCCAGGGCTAACGCTTGGTTTAATACGCGGGGCGATAATGCGGCCACCACGGTTTGCTCAACGAAGTTCAGCCGCTGTAGCTCCGCCACGGTATCGGCGACTAAGTTCGGCATTTGTGGTGCAGTTTTGATTTCAAGGTATAAGTTGGCTCGCCCGCGGATAAGCTCGATGGCTTGCTCTAAGGTGGGTACGCGTTGGTCGGCAAATTCAACTGAGAACCAGCTCCCGGCGTCTAACTGCGCCAGTTCGTCGTACTCAATGTCCCAAATCGCCCGGCGATCACCCGCTACACGCAGCAGGTCACGGTCATGCAACAATACTAAGGTGCCATCTGCGGTTTGCTGCACATCCAATTCGATATAATCAGCGCCCTGCTCTATCGCCACCGCAATCGCGGCGAGGGAGTTTTCAGGCGCGTCCCAAGACGCACCTCGGTGGGCAATATTACTCACGGTATCGCGCTCATCGAAACTATGGGCTATCCACACCAACTGACTAATCGCTATCACCGCCAGTGCCGCTTCAAATGCCCACGCCAAACGCGCGGTGGTGCGCGGCTCTAACTCCGTCAGCGGCGTTGGCTGATGACCACAGCAGCGCAAATATAACTTCAGCAATAATAAGCTATTCACCCCAACAGCAAAGAATGCCAATACCACCGCCAATAAGACATAGATGACTATCAGCAGGCCCATCAGCGTCACTTGAAGGATTAATGGGCCTGGCAACCATGCCATTAATGCCGAACCAAGGGCGTCGAACGCGACGGTAAAAAGAATCGGTAACAGCAGCGTGAATAAGGCTGCGAATAAGATAATGCGTGCTACCTGAAAGCGCGCACCTTTGATTAGTTGCCAGCTGCGCGTGAGCGCCAAACGTGGTGAATAGCCGTCGAGTAGCATCGCAGGCAATGCCAACGACCAACTGGCGTATAGCAGGCCATTGCCGAGCAACAAGGCGATACATAGCATCGCTGCCATGGGTAAAAAGTAAAACAGTTCAGTGGGGTACGCATTAATCACGTAGTAAATGTCGTAACCGCCCAAAAGCCACTGAAAAAGCCACACTAAGGCAATCACGCTCGGTGCGGCGAGTAACAAATGACATACCACCTGCATGGCGGCAAGCTTCATTAACTGGCGAAAACGCTTAAGCACTTGCCATAATGCGTTGCTCGCAGTGTGAAAGACGTCATCTTGATTGCGCGCGGCAATCAACAGCATGCCAGCGGCTTGGAAAAACAATAAAAACGCAAACACACTGGCGGCGGCTATCATCCAGGCCACCCCAAGCGGGGTAGCGAGGAAACGTACCAAGTCTTCGTTACCCAGCATACTGTAACCGCTCAACTCAATCAGGCCTGCAAGGGCCCAACCTGCTAGCGGGCTTAATGCCAATAACGCCAGCAGTGAGAAGAATACGTGGTACGCCAACATGGGGCGCTTGTGGTAAGCCAGCGCGGTAAACACCTGCTCGGCCACGGATTTAATTGCTAACATGACGCCCCTTGCATGACTTGCTCGCTAGCTGCCTAAAACCCAAGCGGAATGCCAAAGCTAAAGAAACTCACCAGCAACACTATCCAAACACCTAAAAATGCTAAGGAATAAGGTAGCATCATCGCGATCATGTCGCCAAAAGTAAGTTCAGGTTTATATTTGCGCATAAATGCCAGCACGATACCCGCGTAGCTCATCATTGGGGTAATAATGTTGGTAGCAGAGTCCGCCACACGAAACGCTGCGGTGACTAAATCTGGTGTCATTTGCGGGTTGACCATATACAGCATCGGAATAAATATCGGCCCGAGCAACATCCATTTCGACGTTAACCCACCCACAAAAATATTAATTAACGCGGTGGTCAGCACGAAGCCAATAATCAGCAGCACAGGGAACTGTTGTAAGCCCAGCGAGCTAAGCCCTGTGGCACCTAAATAGGTAATATACGAACCTAAACCAGAGTAAGTCAGCACCCCTAAAAAGTTGTAACAGAAGAACGTCAGTACCAAAATGTAGCCCATGGTGTCCATTTGCTTCACCATTGCACGCACCACGTCCATCATGCTGTTGAAACGACCTGCCGCCACCCCGAAGAACACACCAACCACCAGGAACACAAAGGTAATCAGCAAAATGACATTGTTCAAAAATGGGGTGTGTCGCACGCCGTCGGCGTCTTCATAGGGTGCTAATGGGCCAAGGGCCAGCAACACCAGCGCACCTAGGGCTAACAGCAAACCAATACCGGCCCAACGCAGACCCTTTTGCTCTTCGGGGCTGACATCGAAGTCGGTCAAACTGAGCTCTTCTGGCACCACAAAGCTTTTCTTATTCAGCCGTGGCTGCACGAATTTTAGGGTCACAAAGGCGCCTACCGCGCCGAGCACAAAGGTAGATACCAAAATAAAATAGTAATTCATGGTGGCAGGGGTCAGTGGGTCGCCCTGAGCATTCACGAAAGGCACGCCTTGTGCTTCCGCAAAGATTTGCGCATTGACGCCCAGAATCACGTCAATTGGCGTGGCGGGAATGAGATTAGCGCTAAACCCCGCTGACACCCCTGCGAACGCGGCCGCCATGCCGATCAGTGGGTTCTTGCCTAAACCAGCATAGAGTAAACCCGCCAATGGGATCAGTACCAAGTACCCAGCATCGGTGGCAATTGAGCTCATAATGCCTAAGAACACCAACACCAAGGGCAGCCAGTTGACCGGAATACCACGGCCAATTTTCTTCAAAATCGCGGCAAACATACCGGAGTTTTCCGCGACACCCACACCCAGCATCACGATCAGAATCACCCCTAACACACCACCGCCGAACCCTAGCCAGTTAGCGAGCAAGGCATTATCGAACAGCCAGCGCACGTTCTCTGTCGCCAACATGTTCTGGATGCCATGGGTGATTGGCTCACCGTCGCCACCAAAGGTGGTAAAAGTAACACCGCTGAGCAGCGCGCTGATGACTAGGGCGCCGACCAAAAAAGCAATAAAGATAATCACCGGGTCGGGAATGATCTTACCGGCGCGTTCAACAAAGGCGATAAAGCCTTTTTCCTGTTCTTGAGGTGGCTGTTGGGGGGTGTTCGATTGGCTCACTGTGTTAACTCTCTTTTTGCTATGCGGCTTGGCGCTCACACCACCAAGCCGCTACATCAGCATTCGAGGATATAAAACCACACGCGGTGGGGCAAGGCTTAATCACCTTGCCCTTGTGGCTGACTGCGGTGCCAAGCCCGTTCTTCGCGCCAGCAATACAGCACTGGCACCACAAACATGCTCAGTACCACGAAGGTTAATCCACCCACGGTTGGGATCGCCATCGGGATCATCAAATCAGCGCCGCGCCCGGTTGCTGTTAGCACCGGGAAGAGTGCGAGTATCGTGGTCGCCGAGGTCACCAGCACGTCTTGCATCGCTTCGATGCTGTCACGTTGCTCGCGTTGGTAGCGCACCCGAATCGGATAACGTTCACGCCCTTCGACGCTTGTCGTCACTTGCAAACCGCCAATCGCCGCGCTGATCACCTGCTGCACTTGGTCAACTCGCAAGCCATAGCGCGCCATTTCTTCCCGCTTTAAGTGAATTTCCAGATACGGACTGCCCACCACACGCTCAGCATTGACCGATGCACCGTTCACACCTGGTGCTTCGCGCAAGGCCGCTTCAATCGCCAGAGCCGCTTGCTCCAACGTGGCTAAATCACCGGCTTGGACTTTCACGCCCATTGCCGCACGCATGCCCGTTTGCAGCATTAACTGCCGGGTTTCAATCGGCTGCAATTTCGGCGCTGAGGTCACCCCAGGCACTCGCGCAGCCTCGACAATTGCCTGCCAAATATCGTCGGTGCTTCGAATGTGCTCACGCCATTGGCGATACGGGCGCCCGCGACGGCTTTCGATTAGATTGCCGTGTTCATCACGAGCGAACTCCCCGTCGCTGTCGACGGCGAAGGTTAAGCGGCGACCGTTGTCGTCGGTTTTAAATTCACTTTTATAGTGAATCACGGTTTCTATCATCGACACCGGCGCGGGGTCGAGTGCGGTTTCCGCGCGGCCGATTTTACCGACTACAGATTCCACTTCAGGAATGGCGGCAATGGCGCGGTCTTGTTGGCTCAACACATCCAAAGCCTCACCGATAGATGCGTGGGGCATGGTAGTTGGCATCAACAAAAACGCGCCTTCGTCTAATGGCGGCATAAACTCGCGCCCTAAGCCCGGCACAATTGCAGCACCGAGTGCAACAACCAGTAGCGGCAGTGCAAGGAACAGTGCTTTGAAGCGCAAACACCAGCGCAACGTGCGCTCGTAAAAATGCAGTAGCAGACTAAACCCGCCCACCACAACGGCAAAAATCAACAGCACAAACACCAGAGCCAACACAATGGCTGCCAACAAAACCAAGGTTTTGGTATAGGCGAGCGGGGTAAACAACTTGCCTTCGGCGCCGGTCATGGTGAACACCGGCAGGAAACTGATCACCGTGGTGGCAATGGCTGTGGCCACGGCAGGCGCCACTTCTTTGGTCGCGCGTGCTATCACACCGGTTAAGTCCTGATCCGGCGATTGCCTGCGGTGGCGCAATACATTGTCGGTGACGATAATGCCCATATCGACAATGGTGCCAATGGCGATAGCAATCCCCGCCAGCGCGACAATATTCGCCTCGACGCCCAGTAAGCGCATGCCAATAAATGTCAACAACACCGCTAATGGCAGCATCGTGGCGACACTCAGCGCAGCCCTAAAATGCAACAGCATAATCAACACCACTACGGCCGTGATAATCAACTGCTGACTTAGTGCGTCACTTAAGGTGCCTAGGGTTTCCTGAATTAGAATAGAGCGGTCATAAAATGGCACGACTTCTAACTGACTTAAAGTCATCCAATTTGGCCACTGCTCGCGTGGGTGGTCTTTTAACCACTGGGTCCATGCTTGCTGTGCTTCGTCGGCGAAACCAAAGTTGACACTCGCTACATCCGCCACCCGAATCGGGATATTATTGGACGCTAAACGCACTACGGTTTGCTCAATGTCCTGCAAAGAGCGAATAAAGCCGACACCACGCACCATGTATTCGACACGGTTAATTTCAGTGGTACGCGCGCCCACATCCTGATTTGACTCACGTACCGCATCCATCACTTGTTCAATGGTGACGTTGTAATAACGTAATGCCTCAGGGTCGACATCGATTTGGCCAAGTGCTGTCGCGTCCGGGCCTAAGGTAGGCTGCACGCCGTCAGGTAAGGTACCGGCAGGTAAGCTGCTTAGCTTTTCCAGTAGGCGTGTGCGCGACCAATAAAACTCAACACTGTCATCAAAAATGACTGCAATGCTGGAGAAGCCAAACATCGACAAGGTACGTACGTCTTTTACCCCAGGCACGCCCATCAATGCGACGCTGAGTGGGTAGCTGACCTGGTCATCCACATCCTGTGGCGAGCGCCCTGCCCATTCAGTAAATACAATCTGCTGGTTCTCACCGATATTCGGAATTGCATCCACCGCAATCGGTGAACGCGGCGTGCCAGTGTCCCAGTTGAACGGCGCCACCGAGATGCCGGCGCCAATGATCACTAGGATGAGCAGCGCTACAATGAGTTTGTTCGTTAGCAGCCATCGAATCATTCGCCATGCCCCCCTGCAGCCCCTTCAAGCGCACCGCGCATACTACCGCAACGCAACATTTGGCTACCAAAATATGGGTTTAACAAGCTGTCTTCCTGCTGCAACCAGTAGGCACCGGCGTCATCGCGAGCCATCGGGCAGAACATCAGGTACAAGGTGCCCTCGTGGTACCCGCTATGGGCTAAGGCAATCACCGCTTGCGAATGGGCATAAAAATGGTCGCGCGCACGAACAATGTCATTCACGTGATGGGCATGACCTGCACCTTGGTTGAGGTGGCTCTCAATCTCAGCGGCATGCTGCGGCCATTGCACCCCTGCCACGGCATCGTAAAACAGCGGCGTCGCTTTGGGCGGCAAACTCTCGACGCTATCGGTTGGCGCCATCCAATTGTCATCAAACGACGGACGGTAACTGGCGCACGCAGTCGCGCCCCAGATAGCTATAAATATTACAAGGCACACCCGGCGAAATGGCCGGACAGCCGAGCAAGCTGATGTTTGAATAAACATGAAGTATCTCCTGAATCAATTCACACGCAGGCACATAAGCTCCTGCGACACGGGCATTCGATTCAGGCGATATTAGGTGGCGGTGTCGGTTGTAGATTGAAGTGTTGGTAGCGAGCTACAACAAAAGCGACAGCAATTTGCCGCCCCTTGGAGGTCACAGCATGTGTCTTGCTGCTTCTCGTGCTGAGTGTCGTGGCAGTCCGCTTTGCTGGTAGTGGCTTCAACGACCGGCTGGTGCTCGCCGTGACTTATGGATGGCCACGGCGTAGCCGCTGAGACAGGCAGCAGCATGACGGTAAACATAAGTAGTGTTAAAAACAGGCGTTGAATAAGCACTTTGGTTAACCACGCATCAAGATACGTTCATTGTACACATACTAGCGACTAACGATCTAGACAAGTTTAACCACACCGTCGAAGATAGCATGCCACATTTTATTACATTTTAGCGCAACGGTTGGCTCGCAAACTGCGATACACTCGAGCCGACATTTAGTTTAACCAACACATTATAACGAGTCGATTAAACGACGATTAATAGGGATACACTATGGCAACCACCAGATTTATGGCGCGCAAGTCAACCCTTGCCAGCCTAATAGCCATGAGCTTAATGCTCTCACCTGCCTTTGCCGAAGAAGCAGAAAGTGAAGAAGCCGCAGAGAAAGGCTACGCCGAACTCATCGCTGATCTTGCAGCTCAAGAAGGCTTGTTTAATTTTTATCGCAACACCGACAGCGGCGAAACTATGCTGTCGTTGCGTGAAGAGCAACTGAATACACCGTTTATTTATCACGCCCAAACCATGGACGGCGTGGTAGAAGCTGGCCACTTCCGTGGTAATTTCCGTGATACGCGCTTGATTGAGTTCCGTCGTCATTTCAACCGCATTGAAGTGGTCACCTGGAACCCGCGTTTTGTATTTGATGAAAATAACCCATTAAGCCGCGCTGCAGAAGCCAACCGCAGTGAAGCCGTATTAGCGGTGTTAGACATTGAAGCCGATGACAATGGCCGCGTGTTGTTAAAAGCAGATCCACTGTTCAAGAGCCAGGCGTTACATCGAATTGCGCCGTGGGCCAACCCGAATCAATCGGGGCCACGTTTTTCTCTCGGCCAACTAAGTGCCGACCGTTCACGCATTGCCCGCGAGCGCGTGTATGACAACAACATGGACGTCGTAGTTGACTACGTATTCTTAAATGAAGAGCCGGTGGTATTTGGTTCAGCCGCTATCGCTGACCCACGTTCAATTACCATTAGTTTACAGCACTCCTTTATTGAAATGCCTGACAACGACTATCAACCACGTCGCGACGACCCGCGTGTTGGCTATTTCACCCAAGAATTTGACCAAATGACCAACCCAGAATGGGCACCATGGGGTGATGTCATCAACCGCTGGAACCTGGTTAAACAAGACCCAAATGCAGCCTTGTCTGAGCCTGTTGAGCCTATCGTTTGGTGGATAGAAAACACTACCCCACACGAATGGCGCGATGCGATTCGCCAAGGCGTGGAAGATTGGAATATTGCCTTTGAAGCAGCCGGTTTCAAAAACGCGTTAGTGGTTAAAGTGCAGCCTGACGACGCCGAATGGGACGCCGGTGACGTGAATTACAACGTATTACGCTGGACGTCATCACCGCGCCCGCCCTTTGGTGGCTATGGACCTTCTTTGGCAAACCCGATGACCGGCGAGCTAATCAGTTCAAACATTATGCTTGAGTTCGTCTTTATGTCGAACCGCTGGACTTTAGGCGAACTTTTCTCGAACGGTGCTGCACTCGGCGATTACCACAACTTTGATGACGCGCACATGTATTGCAGCCACGGCCACGAAGTGCAAATGGGTCACATGTTAGGTCGTTTAGCCTCAGACCAGCGCATGTACGACGACATTGAAAACGACCCGATTTTAGTCCAGGCATTACGCCATTTGATTATGCATGAAGTGGGTCACACTTTAGGTTTGAACCACAACATGAAATCTCATGGTTTATGGGACAACGAGCAGGTGCATGACGCCGCATTAACCCAAGGTGTGATTGCCGGCTCAGTGATGGACTATAACCCAGTTAACATTGCGCCAGTTGGTAAAGCTCAAGGCGATTATTACAGCTATAAGCCAGGCCCTTACGACTTGTGGGCAATTGAGTATGGCTATTCACCAGCCCTTGATGATGCTGACGCAGAAGAAGCACGTTTACAGCAAATCTTAAGCCGTTCTCATGAGCGTGAGTTAGCCTTCGGCAATGACGCTGATGATATGCGCGCGCCAGGTCGCCATATCGACCCGCGCATTATGACTGGTGCGATGAGCTCTGACCCTGTGGCCTATGCCATTGACCGTTGGGACCTAGTCAACCATGAGTTTGGTGAGCTGCTGGACAAAGGCCGTGAAGACGGTCAATCGCACCAACGCGTGCTGACCAGCGCTAACATGCTGTTTGGTCAGTATGCCGGCCAAGCAACTGTGGTCAGTCGTTATATTGGTGGTGTGTATGTTGAGCGCGCTTACGTCGGCCAAACCAACGATGTACGCCCGTATACACCTGTACCACGCGACACCCAACGTCAAGCTATGCAAGCGTTAAACAACTATGTGTTTGCCGCAGATACGCTGGAAAGCATGCAGCCAGTATTGGCTTACATGCAGCAGCAACGCCGTGGTTTTAATCACTGGGGTAATAACGAAGACCCGCGTCCGCATCAGATGATTCTGAACATGCAACGTAACGTGTTTAACCATATCTTGCATGAGAACGTGTTGCTGCGTTTGTCTGACACAGCGATGTACGGCAACGAGTACAGCTTGACCGATATGCTGGGCGACTTAACTGGTGGTGTGTTTAACGGCACCCACACAACAGTGAGTCAAAACCTGCAAATCGAGTACGTCAATCGCCTAATCGGTATCGCTGGTTTAGAGGGTGGTTCTGGCTACGACAACTTAAGCCAAGCGGCAGCGGTTGGCCAGTTACGCCGTATCCGTAACATGAGCGCTCCGCGCCGTGCCGGCGACTCTGTCAGCAACCACTATGGTTACTTGCACTTGTTAATTGACCGCGCATTCGAAGCGTAAGCGCGACGTTAGTTAGTTTAAAAGCCAGCCCGAGTTCATCGCGGTTGGCTTTTTTAATACCTTAAGTGATGCCCCCTGTTATGCGCCAAGGGCCAGCCAAATACTGCGTGCGCCCAGTGCGATAGCAATCACCAAGACGATGCCGCCGCGCACATTTTGCCAGCGATGATTCGCAAACACGCCCATTTGGCGATGGTTCACTGCTAACAATAGAAAGCCGGTGATAAATGGAAGTAAAATGCCATTCGCGACCTGTGCAAACATGATCAACGTGACCGGTTGCACACCTAGCGAAGCTATCACCATACCGACGATAATAATGCTTAGCCAGGTTAAGCGAAATGGCCAGCCACGCATGTCGCTCGACCAACCCATCACCCCCGTCAAGGCGTAAGCCGATGCTAACGGCGCGGTCACCGCAGACGACACGCCCGCGGCCAATAGGCCAATCGCCATTAAATAGGTAGCGGCAACACCAAACACAGGCTCCAGCCCACGCGCTAAATCGGCAGCGCCGGTGATGGTGCCCGGTTGATTAAAAAATGCAGCGGCAGCGCTAGATAATATAGCCAGGGTTACGAGGCCACCCAGAGGAATCGAGGTGCGAGTATCGGCACGCGCTTGCTGCAAATGCGCGCGTACAATGTCAGTGCTCTGCGGGTGACGCTGTGGCCAGCGTTTTGCCGCGCTAGCTGCGTGTAAAAACAGGGCATAGGGCACAACCGTCGTGCCAATTAATGCCATCGTCGTCAGTGCACCACCAGACGGAATGGCAGGCAGCACCAGCCCTCGTGCCATTGCGGTAAGATCAGGACGGGTTAATACAAAGGTGGTGATAAACGCCAAGGACATCAACACCACCAATCCAATCAAGATCTTTTCAATACGCTGGTAATAGCCGCCCCATAAAATGGCGATGGCTAGCAACCCAATGATAAGCGCCCATGGGTTTAACCCCAATTGCTGGCGAAACCACGCTACCCACGCCGTGTCTTGCCAAATGCCCTGCGCGCCCATACTCGCGCCCGTCAGGTTACCGCCTTGAAAGGCGCTGTTGCCAATCACGACTGCAGCCACGACTAATCCGATAAAGCCAACCTTCAAACTCGGGTGCTTGACCACATTGCGTAGCGCTTCACCGAGCCCTGCGCCTGTCACTACCCCCACACGTGCCGCCATTTCTTGCAGCACCATAGTGGCGGCAATTGCAAACACCAGCGCCCACAGCAGCGCATAGCCAAATTGCGCGCCAGCCATGGACGCAGTTACCACAGTGCCGGGGCCAATAAAGGCTGCCGCAACTAAAGTTGCCGGGCCAAAACGAAACCAAGTACGAAATGCCATTAATCGCTCATAAAAAAAGGGACCTGAAGTCCCTTTTTACATGCTTGTTGCTGCTTTACAAGGCAAATTTACCAGATGCGCACGCGCTCTTCTGGTGGAATGTACATGCCATCGCCTTCTTGCACATCAAACGCTTCATAGAACGCATCGACGTTACGTGGTGCGCCCATCGCACGGTATTTACCCGGCGCATGTGGGCCACGGGCAATTTGCTCCCGCATGGCATCATCACGCATCTTAATTTTCCAGATTTGACCCCAGCTTAAGAAGAAGCGTTGCTCGCCAGTGTAACCATCAATCACTGGCGAATCTTCCCCTTCCAGCGACTTTTGATACGCACGGAAAGCTGTAGTTAAACCGACTAAATCGCCGATGTTTTCACCAAGTGCAACTTGGCCGTCAATGTTCAAACCTTCAAGCGGCTCGTAACTATTGAACTGATCCACCAGCACCTGCGCACGCCCATCGAATTGCTCGCGGTCGGCATCAGTCCACCAATTTTGCAAGTTACCGTCGCCATCATAACGTGAACCTTGGTCGTCAAAACCATGACCAATTTCATGTCCAATGACCGCACCGATACCACCATAATTGACCGCATCGTCAGCATTCATATCAAAAAATGGCGGTTGCAAAATACCCGCAGGGAATACGATTTCATTTGCAGTTGGGCTGTAGTAAGCATTCACCGTCTGTGGTGTCATGCCCCACTCTTCGCGGTCAACTGGCTCACCAATGCGGCTGGTCATATCACGATACGACCATGCAGCAGCGCGTTTGGTGTTGCCGACCAGATCGTCTGCAAAAATTTCCAACTCGCTATAGTCTTCCCATTGATTCGGGTAACCAATTTTCGGAGTGAACTTGCTCAGCTTATCCAGCGCTTGCTCTTTAGTCTCGTCGCTCATCCATTCAAGATCATTGATTGAATCTTCAAAAGCTGCGAGCAAGTTGTCAATCAGCTCTTCCATCCGCGCTTTGGCTTCAGGTGGGAAGTAACGCTCAACGTATTCTTCGCCAAGCGCTTCGCCAAGTACACCGTTGGTGGCTTGCACAGCGCGTTTCCAACGCTCTTGCTGCTCTGGCACACCGCTTAGGGTGGTTTGGTAGAAATCAAAGTTCAGATCCGCAAACTCACTGCTTAAGCGCGACGCAAAGGTGCTTAACGTGCGCAGTTGCATGTAATCTTGCCAGGTCTGTAATTCGGTATCGGCAAATACTTCGCCAAATGCTTCAAAGTATGATGGCATGCGCACAATCATTTCGCTGGCGGCTTCAAGCTCTGCTTGCGAAGCAAACAAGCTATAGTTGAACTCACCCAACAACTCATCCAGCTCTTCTTTGCTCATTTTGTTATAAGTCGCTTCCGCGTCACGGCTTTCGGCACGGGTCCAGTGTGCTTCTGCCAAACGCTCTTCCAACGCATAAATGCGCTCAGCCGCACTTTCAGCGTCATCGTGACCGGCTGCGCTTAGCATATCGGCAATATAGCTTTTATATTTTTCGCGAATTTCGGCGAAATCTTCTGAGTCACGGAAATAGTAATCGCGGTCCGGTAAGCCCAAGCCGCTTTGGCTCATATACAATGCGTTGTAATCCGGGTTACGCGCATCTGCCCACACGTAGTAGCCAAATGGACCACCCACACCACGCAAACGTAGTTGCGCCATAGTTGCGGTTAGTTGCTCGTGGTTGCTGACCCCAGAAATCATATCCAGCTCTTGCTGAATTGGGCTAACGCCAAGCTCTTCAATGCGGTCGGTGTCCATAAAGCTAGCGTAGAAGTCGCCTAACTTTTGCTCATTGGAACCATGCTCAGCCCCTTCGGTAGCGGCCGCATCTTCAATAATACCGCGTAAACGCAGCTCATTTTCTTCAGCTAAAATGCGAAACGCACCATAGCTCGACATATCACTTGGAATTTCGGTGTTGTCATACCAAGCGCCGTTCACGTAACGAAATAAGTCGTCTTGTGGGCGTGTAGTGCGATCGTAATCTTCCAGGAATAAGCCAGATTGCAGATTTGCTTGCTCTGTCGCTTGCTCTGCGCTGCTGCGTTGTTCACGCTCTGCAGTACGCGTATCGTCAGACGCTGGGCTACAAGCAGCCAGGCCAAGTGCCATTGCTACACCAGCAGCAATTAATGTCACAGGTTTTAAAGTACGGTTTGCCATGGGTATTTAAGTCCTCACGCGAAGCGTTATTAATCATCATTAATATTAGCGCATTCAGTGTATGCCGCACGCGCAAGGACTGCAAATAGCGAGGTGGGGTAGCAGGCCAACTGACCTGCTTTAAATTGTAAGCAATTACAACAAATGACCAAATTTCTTGGTTTTAGTGTCCAAATAATGCTGGTTGTGCGGCGACGCATCGACTTTATGCGGCACGCGCTCTATCACGTTAATCCCAGCGTCCAATAATGACTTTAACTTGTCAGGGTTATTGGTCAGTAAGCGGATTTGCTTCACCTGCAATGCCTCAAGCATGGCTGCGGCCACGTTGTAGTCACGCGCGTCCGGTAAAAAGCCCAAAATCTCGTTGGCTTCAACGGTGTCTAAGCCTTTATCTTGCTCGGCATAGGCGCGTAGCTTATTAATCAAGCCAATACCACGGCCTTCCTGACGTAGATACACAATAATACCGCGCTTTTCAGCCGCTATTTTCTGCATCGCTGCTTCCAGCTGCGGACCACAATCGCAACGCTGGCTAAATAGTGCGTCGCCGGTCAGGCACTCCGAATGCACACGCGCTAACACGGGCTGTCCATCGGCGTAATCACCCATCGCCAGCGCCACGTGTTCCTGGCCTGACGGGGTTTCAAACCCAATTAATTCAAACTCACCAAACGGTGTCGGAAGTTTTGTTTTTGCTGCAATTTTAACTTGCATCGTATTCACTCAATTGACTAAGTTTCGAGAACCAACTGCCCAAGGGCACCCGAGCCACCGTTGGCGGCAGATATCAGCAAGTGTACCAAGGCTGTCAAGCCTTGCGCTACACCCGTTCATAATACCACGAAGTGTAGAACCAGAGGGTTTAAAAATCCCGATTAGAGCAAGCTGCGTATTAGAAAGGTATATGACGAGGTATAACTCGTTTTGCTTGCCACTCTAAGCCATCGACAACAGGAACTTGCGAATGCTGCAACCTATCGCCAAATTAAGCGCCGCTTTATGCGCCCTTCTACTTGCTGCGTGCTCTCCCACCAGTGCGTTAAACACCGTAGTGCCTTCTGGTAGTTACCATAAAGTGGATGACATTGCCTATGGCGAACATGCGCGCCAAACCATGGACGTGTATCTTCCCAGCGACGGACCGTTAAAACAAGCCGTGATGGTGTTTGTCTACGGCGGTTCATGGGAAGACGGCGACAAGCAAGACTTTGAGTTTATTGGTCAAGCCTTTGCCCGTTTAGGCTACGTAACTGTCGTACCGAATTACCGCGTGTATCCTGACGTAGAGTTTCCTGATTTCATTCACGACATCGCCAAGGCCTTGGCTATGCTGCCAGAGCAATTTGAGCGTGCCGATATACGTCAGCACTTACCCGAGCAGCAGTGCGTAAGTGGCAGACAAGTTATCTTAGCTGGGCACTCAGCAGGTGCGCACACCGCCGCCTTAATTGCCACCGACCCTCAGTATTTAGCGGAGCAACAAGCTGAGGTTGAACTACTCGCCTTGATCGGCTTGGCCGGCCCTTATGATTTACCGTTAGAACATGAGCGAGTAAAAGACAAATTTACCCGCGTCGTCGCCACGTTGATTTAGTCGCTAGTCTTGCCAGCCCGCTGCGGTTTTGGACACCTGCTTACGGCGATATCCAGGACTTTCTTGAAAGCCAGGGACTTGATAGAACCTGTGACTAACTGGGTCAGCTCTGCTGGTTTAAACGCGTAAATGCCTGCTCTATTGCCTCCATCGCTGCTGATATTTTGGCTGGGTGCGGGGCTTTGTGCGTGGTTACAGCAAAAATATTGAGTTTCGCAATCTCGATGTCAGGCATGACTCGCACCAAGCGCCCTGCAGCGACTGCACTGCGTACTTCTGGCTCAGGTAAGATAGCCACGCCGAGGCCATCCAAGGTTAGTTGAGTTAAGGTTTGCATATTGTTGACTTTGACCTGAGCAGGCAAAAAGCCAATCGCTTCATCGTCCACATTCTGATGCACCATGCGCGTGTGTTTTTCAGCTTGGCTGGCGAACGTGCCTTGCAGTAACGGGTCTTGAGGGTCGATGCCTCTGGCCAGTAAGTAGTCGCGCGATGCATAGACCATCATGTCCCAGCTGCCCACATGGCGAGCAATCAATGACGAATCAGGTAAAGCGCCCGGCGCTACCCGCAACGCAATATCAATGCGCTGCGCCACCATATCGATATGGTCGTCCGACACAATGAGGTCAAGCTTTAGTTGCTCATAGGACGTTAATAAATGCTGTAATGGCTGACTGAGGATACCGCTACCGGCAAAGCCAACGGGGGCAAATAAACGCAATGCCCCTTGAGGCTGTTGTTTAAACATATCGAGGTCGCGCTCTGCTTCCGTCATGCGCTGCAACACGCCGGTGCTATGGCGAAAAAACACTTCACCTGCTTCCGTGAGCGTTAATTTGCGCGTGTTGCGGTGCAGCAAGTTTACCTCAAGCTCTTGTTCAAGCTTGCGAATTTGTTGGCTAACACCCGAGGTACTGATACCTAATGTGACTGCCGCACGCGACATCGACCCGAGTTCCACGGTTTTGACATAAATGCGCATAGCTTTAATCGCTGATTTCATCACGTACGCCCTTTTATCAAATCATTTAGCTTGGTATCACTGTGCCAACTTAGGTTGCAGGCGTTAGGTTGTAAGCCAAGCCGAGTGAAAAAAAAGCTCTGCATTTGCAGAGCTCTTCATTGCATGCCTCAGATTAGAAGCGGTAGCGCACACCGACTTCAAACGAACGCTCTGGCCCCACATAAATACCTTGGCGCAGGCCAGCGATGTAGTCCTTGTCCGTTAAGTTCTTAATTGAACCAAACACGGTCATTTGCGACGTCACTGCGTACTGTGTGGTAATGTCATACACAGTGTACGATGGCAGTAAGCCGCCCCAGATGCCGCCGCCAGCGCCCGCAGGAATGTCGACCTGGTTGCTCGGGTCACCGAATTGCTCGCCACGGTGATGGGCAATAAAGCTGGTGGTTAAGTTCTCAAAGTTGTAGTTCAGCGCCAGGTTGGCGGTCAACTTTGGCGCGTAAGGCAAACGGTTGCCCGCGAATTCGCCGCTTTGGAACTCTGATTTTGGTACCCAGGTCGCATTGGCATCGATATCAAAGCCGCGACCTAGGTCATAACCCAGTAAGAATTCCATGCCGTAGTGTTCGGTTTCACCGCCGTTTGACTGCGATAAATTCGGATCGGTGTTTCCGGTCACGACTTGGTTACCGAAGTCCATGTAGAACGCCGCAACTTCATAGCGCAAGCGATCGAGGCTACCACGCACACCTAATTCAAAGTTATTAGAACGCTCACCGTCTAAGTTTTGGTCCATCAGCCCGTCAAGTGCGACGCCGTTGGTGGCAGGTGAGAACGCACGGTACACGCCGCCGTAAAACTGCGTCGCAGGGTTGGCATCAAAGGTAAAGCCGACACCCGGCAAATATTCGGTATTGCTGGTTTTTGCCGTCGCGTTGCTATCAGTTAATACCACCTGCGATTGCTGATACGACTCTACGCGAATACCAGGTGTTACTGATAAACGATCGGTTAAACCAACACGGGTTTGCGCATGCACCGCGTAACTGTCTGCCGAGTCAATGCGGTGACGGTCGTTCAAACCCGTGCGGTCTTGCTCACGAGTAGCGCGAATACGGCGGTCGTCTGATTCTTCGGTCATATAACGGAAGCCGATTTCTGAACTGGCGACCAAACCAAACAAATCGTTATCGAACAATAATCGCGACTCCACGCCAAAGCGTTCGAATGAACGGTTATTACCCACTAAGTTATCGGTGTATACCCAGCGACCTGCAGCTTCTGATGCCGCCGTGTCAACGTCATAACGCCAGTAGTCACGGCTTACGTCACTCCAGTACACCAGGGTTTTCAGCGTCATGCTTGGGCTGATAATCAGTTCATGGTTGGCGTCAAATGCCACGCGATCTTGCAAATAATAGTCGTCAGGCGCTGGGTTATAGCGCTCGCCCGCTAAATAGGCGTCCAGGAACAAACCGCGGTAAGAAATATTGGCGTCATTCTCATGGTAAGAGAACTTCATGCCAATCCGTTGGTTATCAGAAATGCGCGCGCCAGTTTTGAACATGACGTCGTTCATTTCGTAGCCTTTGTCCATAAAGCCGTCACTTTGCGCGTGGGTAAAGATAACCCCACCAAATGCGTCGCCAGACTGAGTACGATTACCCGCTTCGACAGTGACTTCGCGCATATCAAACGAACCTACACGCGCGGCTAATGCAACGCCGTCATCCGGTGTTTTGGTTTGGTAGTTCACTACGCCACCAATGGTGGAAGGGCCATAACGCAACGACGATGAGCCTTTCAAGATTTCAATGCCAGCCATGCGCTGTACGCGAGGGTTGTAGTAACGGTCATTACCGATGAACAAACCAGGTGCGACAGGTACGCCATCTTCAAGGATTAACGACTTTGACTCGCTGGCAGACAAGCCGCGTAAACCGAAGTTAGCAACGACTGACGTTTCTTCCTCACTTTTTACATTAATACCAGGAATGCGGCGCAGCATGTCTTCAGTAGATAGCGGTTGAATGCGCGCAATGTCTTGCTCGGTAACTAGCACGACAGAGCCAGTTTCATCAAAGCGATGTGCCGCGGTTTGCCCTTTGACACTGATGACTTCAATGCTTGGCATCAATGGATGGTTGGCGTCAGGTTGCGGATCGCTGGCTTGGTCTTGAGCATGAGCGGCTAACGGTAACGTCGCCAGAAGAATGCTAAAAGATAACTTGGACATGCGCGTCTGCATAACTACTCCTGAAAAAATCATTGTCGATATTTTTGATGCGGCGACTTTACATGACAATGAGAATCAGTGTCAATAGCAAATAGGAATAATTATCATTTGTTTCAACAACAGATTTTTTAAACGCTTTAGCTTCGCGTTTAGCGAGCGCAAAAAAGCCAGCCTTGAAGGCTGGCTTTGTCATTCAACTGCGATGGATTAGCAGTTACGGTCGATTTCATCACCCATGTCGTCAAACATGTCACCGAGCTCGTCGCCCCACTCGCGCATTTGTTCGCGCCATGTGTTGTCGCCACGGTCAGCTTCTAAGTTGTCTGTATGTTCGTTCCATTCATCGCGCAGCTCTTCATAGCTCGACAGGCAAATACTGCCACGTTCGCGCGCGTCACGCAGTTCTGAACGGATATCATTATACAGTTGCTCAGTGCGCTCACTGGTGGCGTCCCAGCCACTTTCGGCACGTTCTTCCTGACGCTCAGTACAAGCAGCGGTGAGCAATGCGGCACAAGCTAAAGCACCAAGTTTCAAACTTAATCCCGATCCTTGCTGTTTCATCGTTGACCTCTTCATTTCAAATGTGTGTAAACACGATAAGCTTGGTAGAGGTCAGCTATTTGTCAATTTGAATGCCGCGAAATAACCTAAAATTTACGTCTGCGTTTGAATTTCATCAGCACAATCGCGGTTGCCATTGAGACCATAAACATCACCAGCCACTGCACCAAAGGCCCAAATAACCACACCAAGTTTTGTTCAGTTACGCGCCCTGACTGCGCCGCTTGCAGGGTGAAATAAACCCCGAGCAGTACGGTGCTAAGCGCCATACAAAAGCCGCTGATGCGTTGGTTGAGATTACGTGCCGACAGGTTCTGCATACTCAGGTAGACGTAGGGCGAGGTGGCCCACAGGCAAGTAAGGTAAAGCATGATAGAGGCCAGGCTACCTGACTGTTGGATTAGCAGCCATGGGGTTAGCACCGCACTAATCAACGACAAAGTAATACCTAAACGTTGTAATACCAGCTGCATGCTTTGACCTCTTCACACCATCTCAGGGGGTATTCTACCACGTCACTCAATGACCTCAATACGCACCCGCACCAAGCCTTGGCTGGTATCTGCAATGTGGCTGAATGACGAGCGCGACAAGTCGATGATGCGGCCTTGAATGAAAGGCCCGCGATCATTAATTCTTACCACCGTGCTTTTGCCATTGTCCAGATTAGTCACCCGTACACGTGAGTTAAACGGTAATGTTTTGTGGGCGGCAGTGCTCGCCATTTGATTAAAACGCTCACCGTTCGCGGTTTGACGAAATTGGTACTTCATCGCGTAGTACGAAGCGACCCCAGTTTCAGTAAAGCCGACTCGGCTGGTATTGGCAGGCGGCGTGGTTGAGCAGGCGCTTAGCGCAAACACGCTCAAGCAAACCAAAAGTATCGGAAGTTGGTGTTTCATTCGGTATCACATGTTGAAAAGTTAATATTTAGGCGCTGCGTAGTGTAGAGAAAATACCGTCGCGACTAAACTTGGTTTACGCTAATTTAACGCAGTGGAACCACCGTTTACCGCGCTCACGCGTAGAAAAACTTGTGTCTAAGTAAAGAATCGTGGAAAGTGTTGGGGCTTTTGTAGTAGCTGATTCTAAGTTCCAGCTCCGCTGGCGTGAGTTTGGTGCTACTGCGTTAACTCTATTGTAGGAATTATTCCATGTTCAAAAGAAGTGTCATCGGCGTTGCTGTCGTAGCAGCATTAACCTTGAGTGCCTGTTCTGAACCGGCCACAGACGCCACCAACCAAGGAAACGCGAGCGTGCAGCAAGACCAGGCTGAAAACGCACAACACGATCAATTTGCTGCCAGCAACCCGTTTGCTCAGCCTTCTGCGTTACAGTATGAAGCGCCGGATTTCCGCATTATTGAAGACAGCCATTTTATGCCAGCATTCGAGCGCGGCATGCAAGAGCACGCAGCTGAGATTCAAGCGATTATCCAAAACCCTGAAGACCCAACGTTTGAAAACACGATTGTCGCCATGGAGCGCAGTGGTGCGTTATTAACTCGGGTTTCACGCGTATTTTCAAACCTAAGCGGCACCGACAGTAACGAAGAACGTCGCCGCCTACAGCGCGAACTGTCACCTAAATTATCAGCGCATTCAGACGACATTAACCTGAACCCAGCTTTGTTTGAGCGTGTTGAAGCGATTTACAACCAACGTGATGAACTTGATCTTGACGCTGAGTCAGACCGTTTGCTGGAAGTCTATTACAACCGTTTCGTGCGTGCAGGTGCAACCTTAACTGACGAACAGCGCCAGCAAATCCGTGCGTTGAACGAAGAGCATGCACGCTTGACCACCCAGTTCTCACAAAACCAGTTGGCAATTACCCGTGATATCGCGGTAGTAGTTGATTCGGAAGAAGAGCTTGATGGTTTGTCTGACAGCCAAATCCGTTCAGCACGCAATGCAGCTCAAGCCGCTGGTCACGAAGGCAAGTACTTGCTCAGCATTACCAACACCACACGTCAGCCTATTTTAACCTCACTGAACAACCGTGAATTGCGTCAGCGCGTTTGGGAAGCTTCGGCGTTCCGTGGCACCTCAGGTGAATACGACAACCGCCCTATCGTCAGCCGCTTAACCCAAATTCGTGCAGAGCGCGCGCAGCTTCTTGGTTACAGCAACTGGGCTGAGTACCAATTGCAGAACACCATGGCTGAAACCCCTGACAACGTGCTTGAAATGCTCACCAGCATGGTACCAGCGGTGGTTGAAAATACCCGCGCTGAGCAAGCCAACATTCAGGCGATGATTGAGCAAGAAGGCGGTGACTACGAAGTTCAGCCGTGGGATTGGGAATTCTACGCAGAAAAAGTACGCCAAGAATTGTATGACATGGACGAAAGCGAAGTGCGTGAATACTTCGAGTTCAACCGCGTATTACATGACGGCGTGTTCTACACCATGAACCGTTTATACGGCATTACTTTTGAGCGCCGTGAAGACTTACCAGCCTACCACGAAGACGTTGAAGTGTATGAAGTATTCGACCACGACGGCACCAGCTTAGCGATTTTCTATGCCGACTACTTTGCCCGCGAAGGCAAACGTGGCGGTGCATGGATGAGCTCGTTTGTTGGTCAATCACACTTACTGGAGCAAAAACCAGTGGTGGTGAATGTGATGAACATTCCTAAAGGCCCAGACGGCGAGCCTACCCTGATTTCATATGACCATGTCACCACCATGTTCCACGAGCTTGGCCATGGTATCCACGGCATGTTCTCAAACGTCAACTACCCAACCTTAGCCGGTACTTCGGTATCACGCGATTTCGTTGAGTTCCCGTCAACGTTTGAAGAAGATTGGGCGGCTTACCCAGACGTATTAGCAAACTATGCTAAGCACTACGAAACGGGCGAGCCAATTCCACAAGAATTACTCGACAAAGTGCTTGAGTCGCGCAGCTTTAACCAAGGTTTCGATACCCTTGAGTACATTGCCGCTTCATTCCTCGACATGGAATGGCACATGTTAAGCGCCGATGCAGGCGAGCAAGACGTTGAAGAATTTGAAGCAGCGGCCCTTGCTAAATACGGTGTCGATTTACCAGCCGTACCACCGCGTTATAAGTCAACGTACTTCAACCATTCAATTGGTGGCGGCTACTCAGCTGGTTACTACGCGTATATGTGGAGTGAAATCTTGGCGGCTGACGCGTTTGCTTATGTGCAAAGCAAAGGTGGCTTAACGCGCGAAAACGGCGATATCTACCGTCGCAATATTTTAGAAGTTGGTAACTCGCGTCCACCAATGGACTCATATATTGAGTTCCGTGGCCAAGAGCCAACTACCGACGCGTTACTGATCCGTCGTGGTTTGAAAACTCGCGTTGATTAAGCGCTCAGTACAACACGACTTATAGTCATCCAGAAGCCTCTACCTAAACCGTAGGGGCTTTTTTTATATCTCCCAACTGAGTGCGTGCTTGGATGGTTTTACCGCAGTGTACATACGCCACTGGTCGCGCCCTGCGCGCTTGGCTTGATACAGGGTTTCATCCGCTTGCTGGATCAGTTGCCCAAGCGCCAAGTGCGTGCCTTTAAAGTGTGTCGCTCCCACGCTGGCGGTCACATGAAAGCGCTGACCGGCGTAGAAATATGGCTGTAAGCGCGCCGCATGAATCAACTTGTCGTAGTAATCGGCTAACGCTTCGGGGCTCACGCCGTACAAACAAATTAAAAACTCTTCGCCACCGATCCGCCCCACTACGTCGGACCCACGTACTAAATCACTCAGCATGCGCCCAAAAGATTTAAGCACGTGAGCACCAGCACCATGGCCGAGGTTGAGCAATCCAGGTAGCGCATCGAAGGTGGCTAATTGGCGTAAATCACGCTGCAGTTGATGAATGCGAAACACCATATTCACCAACTGCCATGTCACCAGCGGGGCGACAATTGCAGTAACCAGAGCAGACAAAGCTAACGCCAAATACCATGACCTCACCGGTAGTTGCCAAAATCCGAGCGCTTGCAGCGAGGCCATACTCGTAGCTGCCACTATCAGTGAAAGAAGCACCAGCGGTGCAAGCGCGCTTGCCGAAAGTGGCTTCCGCGCAGCAACTTGCCGAGCTTGGCGACGACCGTTATTTAGCGACTATCACCAAGTGTGTGTTTCGCGCTGGGTTTGTATGGCGCATAATCGAAGCCAAATGGGATGGTTTTGAGGCCGCATTTAGTGGCTTTGTACCGCTGTATTGGCAGCAAGTGCCGCCTGAACGTTTGGAAGACTTAGCCCGCGACGAGCGCATTGTGCGCAATATGCAAAAAATTGCCACCGTACCACGTAATGCCATGATGATAGTCGATGCCAGTGAAGCCCATGGTAGCTTCGGCCAGTTCTTAGCCAACTGGCCCGCTGACGATCAAGTCGGCTTGCTGCTATGGCTAAAAAAGCATGGGGCACGATTGGGCGGCGCCAGCGCCCAATATTTTTTGCGCATGGTGGGTTGGGACGGATTTATTTTATCGCCGGACGTCGTCGCAGCACTGCAAAACCACCAGTTGATGGATGCGACGCCTGGCAGCCAAAAGGCGCTTAAACAGGCCCAAAGCGTATTTAACCAATGGCATCAGCAAACCCAACTGCCTTACGCCCATTTATCGCGGATTCTTTCGATGTCTATCGACGCCCGCTAATGTTACCCACCGCAGATACCAGTTACACGACGGTGAAACTTAACCACATATATACAATGTAGCCCGCCAATAAGGCCGCCCCTTCCAGGCGGCTTAAGCGTTTACCGGTGAGTAAGAAGAGTAATGCCACCAGGGTAACCCCTAGCATGACCCATTGATCAAAGCTGATAATGCGCGCCGCCATAGGCAATGGCTGCAGTAGGGCAGAAATACCGAGGATGCCCAGAATATTAAAAATGTTACTGCCTAAAATATTGCCGATCGCCACATCCGCATGTCGCCTTAGCGCCGCTAGCACTGAAATCGACAATTCCGGTAAGGATGTGCCCACAGCCACCAGCGACAAACCAATTAACGCTTCCGAGACGCCAAAATGTTGCGCAATGCCGACCGCCCCTGATAGAAGTACCTGGGAGCCGATAATCAAGCAAGCTAAACCTGCGACAATAAAAAGCACAATATATAAGGTTCGCTGCGGCTTGCGCGTCACTTCAGAAGCCTCCGCAGCATGTAACTGTGCGGACGCTAACTCACCTTGCCGTTCGGTGCGATATGCCCAAATTAAATAACTAATCAGCGCGGCAAGTAAGATAAACGCGTCCAGACGATTTAATGCGCTACCCCAAGCGAGAACCACCACCAATAACGTGGCAAGCAGCATCATCAGGCCGTCGCGACGCAATGCTTCGGGCTTTGCTGCTAACGGCGTAATGAGTGCGCATAAGCCAAGTATGAGCAGTAAATTACCAATATTACTGCCAATCACGTTACCCACCGCAATGTCTGGCTGCTGATTAATTGCTGCGTCGATAGATACCACAAGTTCAGGTGCTGACGTACCAAAACCCACGATCACCAAGCCCGCTAATAACGCAGAGATACCAAGGCGTTCTGCCGCGCCCAATGCACCTTTAATCAGTGCTTCACCACCAAGGGTTAATAACCCAATACCTAAAGCAACACTTAAAACATATATCAGCATGAATTTTTATCTTTGTTGTCGACATGGGCCTTATGCGCGTGGAGCAGGCCGTTTGATCAGTTCGAAAAACACGCCGTCCCATGTCATGTAGCCACGAGTTTCATTCACTTTTATAAAGGTTGTTGCCGGTGTTTGCCAGTCATTATCACAGCTTACATGCAATAAAGTGACCATAGGGCCTTCAATATCGAGCTGTTCAAAGCGCACGCGGTAAAGGGTATAAAATTCACGTTGATCGAGCTCTGCCTCGCTATAACTTGGCTGCTCACAGCGCTCGCCTGCATATTCCGCGTAATCGGGGGTGTATAGCACACTTTGTCCCAGCCAATCTTCAGCTTGTTCTGCACTCATCGCACTCACGGCTGGAAAGCGGGTGTCACTGACTTGCCAGCTTCCTTCGTACCAAGGGGTTGTCGCCGCGCTACACGCGGTGAGTGCCAATACCGCGGCGCATACACCTAGGCTACGTCGCACTCGTTGAAAAATTTGCTTATCCATAAATGCTCCTGGCTAACTTATTGTTGCTCATACAAGAAAGCCCGCGAATTTGCGGGCTTCTAAATCCAACTACGGGTTACTCAACAAGATTCAGTTCTACTTCAATATTGTCGCGAGTGGCATTTGAATACGGGCATACCTTATGCGCGCTATCGACCAACTTTTTGGCGTCATCCTTGCTCATGCCAGGCAACGTGATATCCATTGCTACGGCAATACAAAAGCCTTGTTCAATGGGGCCGAAGCTCACGTGAGCATCAATTTTTGCGTCTTTAGGTACTTTGAGGTCCATTTTACCAGCTACTGCTTTCATCGCCCCGAGGAAGCATGCCGAGTAACCCGCTGCAAACAATTGCTCAGGGTTAGTACCTTGACCGCCATCGCCGCCCATTTCTTTTGGCGTCGATAAGGAAACCTTAAGACGGCCATCGTCAGACGCTGATTCACCGACACGACCACCTTGGGTAGAGACATGGGCTGTGTATACTTTCTCTTTCAACTTATGCATTGAGCACTCCTAGTTAAAACAAGTAGTTAAGACTAGCTTAACCAACACGACCCTTTCAGTTTGGACCCCACATCGCATATGCGCAAGGTGACTTTAAGGTAACTTTACGCTTTGCTGTGCGCCAGCCCTTCAGGCTGCTCGTGACGGTCTAACCACACCGCCAGATAGAAAATACCTAGACCACAGAGCGCCAAACCTGCACCCACTAAGCCACTACTTGACCAACTTAACCCAGCGCTAATCGCAAGCCCAGCTAGCCAAGCGCCAATCGCGTTTGCACCATTAAATGCGGCATGGTTGAGCGACGCCGCCATAGTTTGTGCTTCACCCGCAACGTCCATCAAACGCGTTTGCAACGAAGGTGCGAGCGCAATACAGGTGCCCATCAAGCCCACAAACAATAGCCCGCTCCAGACATGATTCGCCGCGAAGAAGAACAAACTTTGCACCACCACGCACCACACCAATGTCAGTGGAATGGCGCGCATCAGGTTAATATCCGCAGCCCGGCCGCCGACTAAGTTACCAATAATTGAACCGACGCCAAATACCACCAGTACCAAAGGACCTAAGTGCTCCGGCATACCCGCCTGCTCAGTTAACGTGGGCATGACATAGCTAAATACCGCGAACATACCGCCACAACCAATGCACGCCACTGCAACCGTCATTAACACCCGTTGGTTAAGTAGTGCACTGAGCTCTTTAAGCGGGCTTGCACCCGCTTGCTTCGGTTGGGTAGGCACCCAAAGATAAATCAGCGCACTGGTGAGTAATGCAATTACGCCGACTCCAGCAAATGCAACTTGCCAACCATATACACCACCGGCCCATGTGCCTAATGGCGCGCCAATCAATATCGCAACTGCCAGACCAAGCATCACCCGCGACACCGCCTGTGCCCTCTGGTCATGGGGCACCGCCGCAGCGGCCACCAACGCAGCCACACCAAAATAAGCGCCATGAGGCAAACCCGCGATAAACCGCAGCGCCACAAATGACCAAAAGTCAGGCGCCATTGCGCTGGCCAAATTACCGAATGCAAACACCAACATGAGGACAATTAAGAGCAGGCGCTTTGGCACTTTGGCGGCAAACGCGGAAATTAACGGTGCCCCCACCACAACCCCTAGCGCATAGCTACTAATGGCATACCCCACCTGCGGCACACTGACAGCAAGATCAGTGGCGACATTGTTCATCAGCCCCATAATCACAAATTCGCTGGTGCCAATACCGAAACCACCTAATGCTAAGGCAAATTCAGCTAAACGTGGGTGACGAGGCGTTGGTGTGGGTATAGGTTTGGGGCTGGGGTTCGACTGCATTCGAATTCCTTGACTACACGTAAAGTACTGTGTTTGAAACAACGCATTGAAAGCGCGTGTATTCTAACAAAGCGCAGGCAGGCCGTGTGTTAATTAAATGCGAATTCGAGGTTAAATTTTGGCGCTATTCACAATCAACCAAATTGTTGGTTAATCGCTTCACTCAGTTCAGCCGACGGGTCGCCGCCCTCGCCCACCGGCGCCATCACCTGCCAAAATAGCTCGTGGTTGTCATTACGCGCCCATGAGGCGTTCGGTTCAAAAGGCTTGGGTGACTGCTCCCCGCCCTAAGCGCTAATGCGCCACGGGCGAGGCTTCCAACTTCTCAGGCAGCAACTGGTACGTGACCAGATTGACGCTTGCCTCCATTGGCAGAGACCGACAGACCTGCGGCCTTT
>NZ_PIPK01000030.1 GCF_003987335.1 Aliidiomarina maris
TTAAGAACCAACGATTCATTGAGCACTTGCATATCAAAATCTTTAATTGAAGAGTTTGATCATGGCTCAGATTGAACGCTGGCGGCAGGCCTAACACATGCAAGTCGAGCGGTAACATTTCTAGCTTGCTAGAAGATGACGAGCGGCGGACGGGTGAGTAATACTTGGGGATCTGCCTGATGGAGGGGGACAACCACTGGAAACGGTGGCTAATACCGCATGACGCCTACGGGCCAAAGTGTGGGACCTTCGGGCCACACGCCATCAGATGAACCCAAGCGAGATTAGCTAGTTGGTGAGGTAACGGCTCACCAAGGCGACGATCTCTAGCTGGTCTGAGAGGATGATCAGCCACACTGGGACTGAGACACGGCCCAGACTCCTACGGGAGGCAGCAGTGGGGAATATTGGACAATGGGCGCAAGCCTGATCCAGCCATGCCGCGTGTGTGAAGAAGGCCTTAGGGTTGTAAAGCACTTTCAGTGGTGAGGAAGGCGTTGTAGTTAATAGCTGCAACGATTGACGTTAGCCACAGAAGAAGCACCGGCTAACTCCGTGCCAGCAGCCGCGGTAATACGGAGGGTGCGAGCGTTAATCGGAATTACTGGGCGTAAAGCGCACGTAGGCGGCTTGTTAAGCAAGATGTGAAAGCCCAGGGCTCAACCTTGGAATTGCATTTTGAACTGGCAAGCTAGAGTTTTGAAGAGGGTGGTAGAATTTCCAGTGTAGCGGTGAAATGCGTAGATATTGGAAGGAATACCAGTGGCGAAGGCGGCCACCTGGTCAAAAACTGACGCTGAGGAGCGAAAGCGTGGGGAGCAAACAGGATTAGATACCCTGGTAGTCCACGCCGTAAACGATGTCGACTAGTTGTTCGTGTCTTTAAGATGTGAGTAACGCAGCTAACGCACTAAGTCGACCGCCTGGGGAGTACGGCCGCAAGGTTAAAACTCAAATGAATTGACGGGGGCCCGCACAAGCGGTGGAGCATGTGGTTTAATTCGATGCAACGCGAAGAACCTTACCATCCCTTGACATCCAGAGAATCATCTAGAGATAGATGAGTGCCTTCGGGAACTCTGAGACAGGTGCTGCATGGCTGTCGTCAGCTCGTGTTGTGAGATGTTGGGTTAAGTCCCGCAACGAGCGCAACCCTTATCCTTAGTTGCCAGCACATAATGGTGGGAACTCTAGGGAGACTGCCGGTGATAAACCGGAGGAAGGTGGGGACGACGTCAAGTCATCATGGCCCTTACGGGATGGGCTACACACGTGCTACAATGGCGCACACAAAGGGCAGCAAGCTAGCGATAGCAAGCGAATCTCAAAAAGTGCGTCGTAGTCCGGATTGGAGTCTGCAACTCGACTCCATGAAGTCGGAATCGCTAGTAATCGTGGATCAGAATGCCACGGTGAATACGTTCCCGGGCCTTGTACACACCGCCCGTCACACCATGGGAGTGGGCTGCACCAGAAGTAGATAGCTTAACCTTCGGGAGGGCGTTTACCACGGTGTGGTTCATGACTGGGGTGAAGTCGTAACAAGGTAGCCGTAGGGGAACCTGCGGCTGGATCACCTCCTTAACGATAGCTCATAATATGTGAGTGCTCACACAGATTGAATTGGCTTTGATAACAGTAAATAACGTGAATGTTTTTACGTAGGGCATGCT
>NZ_PIPK01000031.1 GCF_003987335.1 Aliidiomarina maris
CTTTGAGTACATCGAAGTTGATTACAACAAGACAAGAAGGCATAGTGCTATTGGCTATCTCAGCCCAGAGAACTTTGAATTAAAAAATAGTGCTTAGCAAAGTGTCCACTTTTAGTGGTACGGATCAAAGTGCGTATCGCTCAGCTCTGGAGAAATATCCAAAGTGAACACTAACAATCGCAGGCACAGCGACGGCCTTTTCGTTGCGGCTGCGCCTCAACTTCAAGGCCGCGCGTGCTGCGGGCGTTAGCACCAGAATGGTCAGACATGGCAAAGGTTAAGAAAAAGCTCACTCCGACTCAAAGACGTGCGAGGAAATTCGCCAAGGCCGAGCGACAAAAGAAATACCAATGGATCTTTATGAACGGAAGGCAAGTCAGAACAAAGCGGCCACCGACTGTGGATGGCATACCGGTAGATCAGTTCATTGATGAAAATGCTGATCCACTCTGGTTGCACCAGAATGAACTGTGGGAACTGATACCGGTAGAGAACTCTACTTCCAGTTTTGACCCGGTTCCAGAGTCGGTAGAAACGGAAGACGAGAATGGGGTTCCGTTTTGATACTAACCCACAGTGTAGAGTCAGACAGTGCTAACAAAGCCATCAAATTCGCTCCCTTCGGTCGCCGGACGCTCGTTCCTCGCGCCGTTTATGGCGGGCGTTAGGGCTTAAGTTGAATTAGGAGAAATTATTAAGTGTCAAATATCAAGGACTGGCAGGTTCATATTGGCGGGTGGGGATTCATTCTGTGGTTTGCTACTTTTGGACTATCAGATTTTCTAAAGGAAAGGGGGTACGATTTAATTTCGCATGTAGTTGCGGGTTACATGATTGGATTTGTTACTGCGTTTAGTGCAATGCTCTTTTGGGATATTATCCACAAAAGATGGACACAGATATTTGGTGATGAAAGCATTTTAGGTAGAGTATTTTCTGCTATTCCTTTACTCGTTATTGCTATTGTTGGGTTCGCAGGTTTTTTAGGCTCTATATTTGGTTCTGCTCCATGGCAATATAATATTGGCTTTGTTTTAGCTGGTATAGTTTTTCAACAGGGGACATATCCAGTGATTCGGATGTTGGATGGTCAGCCCTAACAAGCAAAGCCAGCCGACGCGTACCGCGCAGCTGCTTTGAGCGTTATGTGCTCAACGCACGCGTTCAGCTTCATTTCAGCACTCTCGTGTAGTAGAGTGTTAATGGTTAAATATTGAACGAGGTGGCTTATGACCATATCAGCAGAAATCATTGAGTCTGAGGCGCTTTCTCTTCCAAAAGAGGAACGGACTAGGTTAATCGTTCACCTGCTAGAGAGTATCGATGAGCGCGCTAACGTTGATCCTCGACGAGTAGAACAAGCTTGGCTAAACGAAGCAAATCGTAGGTATCAAAGTTATCTTGATGATGGCGAGCAAACAATCTCATCTGAAGACGTATTTGCGGACCTCCGGGCGGATGATCGTTGAAACCTGTACGTTTTCTTGAATCAGCCCGAGAGTAAGCGTTCATTTGAAGGCGTTATTGACGGCGCGCAGGCTTGCCGTATTAGATTTCGCGGATGGAGCGCACTAAACCGGGAGGCAGCTTCCACTGTCGACCGTCTTCTGTGGCGATGACCACCGTT
>NZ_PIPK01000032.1 GCF_003987335.1 Aliidiomarina maris
GGCATAACACCTATGAGCCTTCGTCCTGTCAATAGGCATTAGTTTTTTATTGGCCGCCGCGTGAGCGGCCAATACCAAATCTCTGAGCCAGTGAGCCTGCTTCGTCTGTCATCGTTGGCTGTTGATGGCTTACAGCAAACACCTATTGAGGCTCTCTTAGTGTGGTGGTTATCCACTGCCAAACCGGATTGCTCTGTGCAGGTTGGTTTGGGGCACTAGACATTCATCGGTTAACCGGTATCTGTCCTAGTCAAAAAGCGGGTTACGATTTCGTCCCAGTTAATTTCAGGTTCAGCACCGGTGTAAGCGCACTCGCTCAGAGTATCGATGCACGCCAGCAGAATGGATAATCAAAGCGACGGGCTTCGTAGTGGGTGTAGAAATTCGGTTTGGAGGGTTGTATACCCAGTCAACAGACACCGGTTTTCAGCACACTCCGTTATGATCCAGTTAGACGTTGATCATCATCCTGCTGCGTGACTAACTCGTTAAGAAGCGTTTTTCATCGAATATCTTCTCGTTCTTTAACATGAAATAGACGGCACGGCCTAGCTTGTGAGCTAGGGCAGACAAAGCTTTAGCTTTGCTCATGCGCTTTTGAAAGCGTTGCAATAGTTGTTGTGCGCCCGAATTACCTCTGAGGTATAAAACCGCCGCTTCAGAGAAGGCCCATTTGAGGTGGGCATTGCCAATTTTATTGCCCTGAGTGCCATAGGTTTTACCAGCGGACTCAGCTTTGCATTTGATAAGTCGGGCGTAAGAAGCAAACTTTTGCACCGATTCGAAGCGCTGAATATCGCCGATTTCGTAAAGGATGGTTAGCGCGAGTATGCGACCAATACCTGGGATTGTTTTTAGCAGGTAGAAGTACGCGGGTTGGTGCTTCTTGGCCTGCTTTTCTAAGAACCACTCCACCTGGCTAAGCTCGCGGTGGTAGCACTCGAGAACCGCCATATCGAGGTTGATGTTGCGTTGCACGACAGGATCATGAAAAGTGGTATTGAGTTGCTCTCGTGCACCAACGTTCTTTAGATTTACTTTGTTTGGCGGTAAGTTGTATTGGCTGGTGGTGTTAGCGACATGAGCTTTTAAGTCCGCGCCGTGTCGCACCAGGTTGGTTCTGCGACGCAACAAGTCGCGAGTTGCCCGCATGTTACGCGGATACACATAGGCCAGAGGGAAGTTTCCGCCGCGCATTAGGGCCGCAATTTTAAATGAGTCCACGCGGTCGTTCTTAGTTTTGCCGCCGTGGATAGCTTTCATGTATAAGGCATGGCCGAGAATAAATTCAATATCATGGTCGTCGCAAAAGTCAGCGACCCAGTACCAACAGTGCATGCACTCAACGCCGAGGACAAGATCATCTAAATAGGGGCTGATAAGTTCAATCAGCGCGTCTGGATTCGCTGATATTTCCTTATGCAGGAGCGTTTCACCTTGTTGATTGATAATGCAAACATAGAGGCTGCGGGCGTGCAAATCGATTCCACAATAATGCTGATGGGTGCTATTGTAAAAATTCATTGGGTCTTCTCCTTTTTGGTTTGGTCGCCTTCCAGTTTAGCCAAGCTGGCTAGACTGGGGAGAAGGCTCAATGAGTATCAAAGC
>NZ_PIPK01000033.1 GCF_003987335.1 Aliidiomarina maris
CTTTGAGTACATCGAAGTTGATTACAACAAGACAAGAAGGCATAGTGCTATTGGCTATCTCAGCCCAGAGAACTTTGAATTAAAAAATAGTGCTTAGCAAAGTGTCCACTTTTAGTGGTACGGATCAGACAGTAGCTAGTGATCACTTCCCAGGCTTTACCAGCACTGGCAACCGTATTTCAGCTGTCCTCTTCAACGAAACAGGACAGCAAGTAGCAGAAGCTTCTAGCCCACGGGCGCACTTCGAGCTTGTTAGTAAGCTACAACCATGAAAATACCAGCTTCGGGTTCTAAAACCTCAGTTAAAGTATTTAACCCCTTAGAAGATAACGTCCAACCGGAGCGCTCGCCCCGGCTGGCTTAGAGCTTAGCTGGCCATTGCGGCACATTCTTCAGCGCAGCGGTGACAAGCTTGGGCACACTCTTGGCAGTGGGATGCATCATGTTTTTCACACTCATCACCACATTTCTTACAAATGTCGGCACATAGACGGCAGATCTCGTGCGCAAACTCGCTTTCTTGTGCCATGAATGAAGCGGCTAACCGGCAAATTTGAGCACATTGCATGTTAAGGCGAATACATTCCGCCATCATTTTTACGTCGTCTTCTTTTAGGCACTCAGTTGCACACTTGTCACAATACGCTGCACATACGTGACAAGCTTCAATGCAATTCTCATATTTTCCAAAATTCATCTCGATTCTCCATTTATTAAATCAGATTTTATTCACCATAGCTCTTGCTTAGCATAATAAAGCTAGAACAACCTAAAAGAAAAATCAAGGAAAGGTAACCTGGTAACTAATCAAAAAATATAAAAATAAACCAGGTAGCTGTGCGTTACTTGCCGTAATTTTTATTATTCAGCTAGGATTCAGGAAGGCCTACTATAATAAATTTTTTGTCAAAAAACACTGAAACGTTCGCTGCGCTTGTAAGTTACCTTGCCACGAGATCCTAATTAAAATTAATTAGGTGAAAGAGCTCGCGCAGCGTGAAACGATAACCAAGGCTACCACGCACCATGGGGTTTCGTTGAACGTTCATTCGGGTGTGGTTGATACCGACTCCAGCATAGGCGCCGCTTGCCCAATGATACAGGGCGTCAGTCCCATAGGTGTGTCCCCAAGCGTTCGGGCCGTCGGCGACTTGTAATCGCACACGATCAAAATAGCTTCGAAGCCACCAATGTTCAGTCAATGGGGCCGCCACTTGGATGCCAATACCTGGGTGTTGCGGTCCGCGATGGTAATCTAAAGCCTGTTGTTGAAATGCCCGAAAGCGGTCAGAGTCTGGCGCAGTTGCGGTGACTCTAACTCCGACATATGGCCTTGTTGATCAAATCCGTACCGAGGGTAAAATTGCCCCTTTCCCACCTGGGGTTAACGCACCATTTCGCTCACGGGCATGCCAAGGCGGGTTAATTTATTAAGTACGGCGACCCGTACATAACC
>NZ_PIPK01000034.1 GCF_003987335.1 Aliidiomarina maris
GCGTTTTGTATCGCTACACGTACTTGGCGGGTACGACTGTCCGCATCTAAACGAGGGGATAGAGACTCAACCACGCCTTCGATCGGTTGCTCTGAGGAAGTCAGTGAAAATGTCAGCGTTTGACCTACTTCAATGTATGCCAGATCACGCTCAAACAACTCGAATACCGCCCACATACGCTCAGCATCCGCAAGCTCCAGCAAGGTGTCACCCGTGTTAACATAATCGCCTTGCGATACATTTCGCGTCACCACAAGTCCCGACGACGGTGCGTGAATCTCAATCCGATCACTGGCTTCACCTCGCGCTATGACCTGTTCAATCTGGCTGCTTGAAAGCCCCAGCAAGCGCAAACGTTCACGAGCGGCGCGCAACGTGGTTTGGTTCGATTCCGCCAGGAATGCGGGTGCTTCACGGTTTGCCTGACGCTGCGCCTGTAGCAGTTCCTGTTGGGCGATCAAAAGCTCTGGGCTATACAGTTCAACTAATGGTGCGCCTGCTTCCACCTGCGCACCCGAGTAATTCACATGTAAACGCTCAATACGCCCACTCGTCCAAGCTGAAATAGTGGTCAACGCCCGCTCATCAAAGTCGAGTGAGCCTATTAAACGTAACTGTGCTGTGGCAGAGCCCTTCTCAACCACAAAGGTTTGCAGGCTAAGCAGCGCCAAACTTCGTCCGCTAAGCTCTATCGCCACAACGTCATCGTCACGGGCACTGCTGCTGGTGACAGGCACAAGCTCCATGCCACAAATAGGACAGCGATCATTCGGATCTGTTGAGCGAAAGTTTGGGTGCATCGAGCAGGTGTATTCTTGCTCACCGTTTGCTGCAGCCTCCGATGATGAGGCTTGGTGGTCTTGCTCATGCACATGATCATGTGAATGAGGCGTCTGGAAAGATATGCCTAGTACTGTTGTTCCCAACGCAAGTACAACGAAAACCACGGCAATCACGGTAATTGGATTCTTTTTATTCATCTTTAACCTCGACGGAAATAACCTCGACGGAAGTCGCGGAAGGTTCTGCTTCAGCAGGCGTTTCTGCTGGCAGCGGAAGGGTTGGCATCAGGGCATGTATGGTCGCCACCGCTGCTAACTGATTTGCCATGGCTCGGCGGTGTGCCAAGGCGAAACTAAGCCACTCCTGTTGACTCGTAATAACGTCCGTAAAGCTGGCGCTTCC
>NZ_PIPK01000035.1 GCF_003987335.1 Aliidiomarina maris
GCGGCGAGCGCCCAGGCCAATCGGTATACACAATCTGCTGGTTTTCACCAATATTAGGAATAGCATCCACCGCCACAGGCGAGCGAGGCATGCCGGTATCCCAGTTAAACGGCGCCACCAATATACCGGCGACTACGACAATAACCGCCAGCAGCGCCACCACGAGCTTATTATTCAAAAGCCAATTCGTCATCATCAGTGGCCTCCGTGGCTATCGTGCCCGCCTTCAAATCGCTCAACACGATCACCGCAGCGTAACATGGCATCACCGAAGTACGGGTTTAATAGACGTCTGTCCGGTTGCAACCAGTATGCCCCCTGATTATCAAACGCCATCGGACAAAACATCAGATAGCTGTCACGCGCAACATAACCGGCTCTTGCCAAGGCTATCATCGCCTGCGAATGTGCCTGAAATTGCTCACGTGCTTGGTCCAGACTAGTGACATGATGTGCATGACCAGCGCCGGTTGCCAATAGACTGTGCAAATCATGCATGTCAGCAGGCCATTGCACCGCTTCCACTGCCTCGAAAAACGACTCAGCGGCTGCTTGCCAGGCGTCTAAGTCATCACTATGGAGCGCTTCCCACATCGCAAAATACGCTTGCGAAAGCTCGCTTAACTCAAGGTCTTCGCCAACGGGCACTTCAATATCTTCATGTGTAGCAGCATGGCCCGCTGCGGGTTCATCAGCCATGTCTGCATGTGACATCCCCCCGTGGTCATGACCTCCGCCACCACCACCTTGTGGTGCCATCATGCTCGGGCGTCCGCGCAATTGCAGCTCACTGTCGATACGAAATGCACCACGACTGACAACCAGCTCGCCTTCCTCTAGTCCACTCAGTACTTCATAGTATTCTCCCAGGCGACGACCAATCTCCACCTGTCTCGCCTCAAACTCGCCACTATCAGGCGATGTCCTGACGTATACCACCGCCCGTTTGCCGGTTAACAATGGTGCCGATGCAGGAATAGTGATGACATCATCCACTTCAACCTCAACCTGAGCGCGCAGCAAGGCACCAGCAGTCAAATTACCACCCGCGTTTTGTATCGCTACACGTACTTGGCGGGTACGACTGTCCGCATCTAAACGAGGGGATAGAGACTCAACCACGCCTTCGATCGGTTGCTCTGAGGAAGTCAGTGAAAATGTCAGCGTTTGACCTA
>NZ_PIPK01000036.1 GCF_003987335.1 Aliidiomarina maris
GCGGCGAGCGCCCAGGCCAATCGGTATACACAATCTGCTGGTTTTCACCAATATTAGGAATAGCATCCACCGCCACAGGCGAGCGAGGCATGCCGGTATCCCAGTTAAACGGCGCCACCAATATACCTGCAACCACGACAATAACGGCGAGTAGCGCCACCACGAGCTTATTATTCAAAAGCCAATTCGTCATCATCAGTGGCCTCCGTGGCTATCGTGCCCGCCGTCAAATCGCTCAACACGATCACCGCAGCGTAACATGGCATCACCGAAGTACGGGTTTAATAGGCGTCGGTCTGGTTGCAACCAGTATGCTCCCTGATTATCAAACGCCATCGGACAAAACATCAGGTAGCTTTCACGCGCAAGATAACCGGCGCTTGCCAGGGCTATCATCGCCTGCGAATGTGCCTGAAATTGCTCACGAGCTTGTTCCAGACTAGTGACATGATGTGCATGACCAGCGCCGGTTGCCAATAGACTGTGCAAATCATGCATGTTAGCAGGCCATTGCACCGCTTCCGCTGCCTGGAAAAACGATTCAGCGGCTGCTTGCCAAGCGTCTAAGTCATCACTGTGGAGCGCTTCCCACATCGCAAAATACGCATCCAAAAGCTCGCTTAACTCAAGATCTTCGCCAACGGGCACTTCAATATCTTCATGTGTAGCAGCATGCCCCGCTGCCGATTCATCAGCCATGTCTGCATGGGACATCCCTCCATGGTCATGACCTCCGCCACCACCACCTTGTGGTGCCATCATGCTCGGGCGTCCGCGCAATTGCAGCTCACTGTCGATACGAAATGCACCACGACTGACAACCAGCTCGCCTTCCTCAAGTCCACTCAGTACTTCATAGTATTCGCCCAGGCGACGACCAATCTCCACCTGTCTCGCCTCAAACTCGCCACTATCAGGCGATGTCCTGACGTATACCACAGCCCGTTTGCCGGTTAACAATGGTGCCGATGCAGGAATAGTGATGACATCATCCACTTCAACCTCAACCTGAGCGCGCAGCAAGGCACCAGCAGTCAAATTACCACCTGCGTTTTGTATCGCTACACGTACTTGGCGGGTACGACTGTCCGCATCTAAACGAGGGGATAGAGACTCAACCACGCCTTCGATCGGTTGCTCTGAGGAAGTCAGTGAAAATGTCAGCGTTTGACCTA
>NZ_PIPK01000037.1 GCF_003987335.1 Aliidiomarina maris
GGCCTTGTTGAACAAATAGTGGAACTTTCTCAGTTAGCGTTGATCAGATCGCCAAACCACGCTGATACTAGACACCGCAATGAGCAAAGCAAAATACCGAGTTAAAAACTGGTCTGAATACAACAAAGCCCTTAAACAACGAGGCTCAGTGACGTTCTGGCTGGACGAGAAAGCTATCGCTCAGTGGTGGCATGATACACCAAACGGCAAACGTGGCAGAGACCTGACATACAGCGACCAAGCTATCGTCACGTTCATGATGCTTCAGGCTGTGTATAAACTCAGCTTGCGCAGTACCGAAGGTTTCTTAAACTCCTTGTTTAATTTGATGAATGTGCCGCTAAAAAGCCCTGATTACAGCAGTGTCAGCAAGCGGGCTCGCACAGTGAAGGTGAAAATACCACGCCCGTCAGGTCCTGTAGCACACGTGGTGTTTGATGCGACCGGACTAAAAGTATTCGGTGAAGGCGAATGGAAAGTGCGCAAGCATGGCCAGGAAAAGCGTCGTACTTGGCGTAAACTCCACCTAGGCGTAGACGTCGAAAGCCAACAAGTCGTGTGTGAAGAAGTCTCTCTGGTTAATGTCGGAGACAACGAAGTTCTCCCGACGATGCTAAAGAAAATGGGCCGCCGAAAAGTAGGCAAGGTAACCAGCGACGGAGCCTACGACACCAAAGAATGTTACCGGGAAATAGCCCGTAAAAACGCAATACCATGTATACCGCCGCGCAGCAACGCTAGATACTGGCGTGGAGACCACCCGCGAAACGACGCAGTTAAAGCCTTGAAGCAAGGCCAGTTAGCGCAATGGAAGCATGATACCGGTTACCACCAGCGTTCATTAGCGGAAACCGCGATGTGGCGGTTCAAAAGCCTGACCGGCGAGCGGTTGCGTTACCATAGTTACAACGCGCAGGTCGGAGAGGGTTATGTACGGGTCGCCGTACTTAATAAATTAACCCGCCTTGGCATGCCCGTGAGCGAAATGGTGCGTTAACCCCAGGTGGGAAAGGGGCAATTTTACCCTCGGTACGGATTTGATCAACAAGGCC
>NZ_PIPK01000038.1 GCF_003987335.1 Aliidiomarina maris
AAGCTAGAAATGTTACCGCTCGACTTGCATGTGTTAGGCCTGCCGCCAGCGTTCAATCTGAGCCATGATCAAACTCTTCAATTAAAGATTTTGATATGCAAGTGCTCAATGAATCGTTGGTTCTTAATCAATTTGGTCATTAAAGACCGCTTTGTTTGGTCACCAGCATTTCATGAGCATTTTGATTCTTATTGCAAGACAAGCTTGCCGTCCGACTCTGCTACCTAGGTAGCTTTTTAAGTTGCTCAATCAATGTAAGTGCCCACACAGATTGCTTGGCTTTGATATATTGTTAAAGAACGTTTTGCTTGGCGTTGTCCGCTTCAAGCGAGGTGCGCATTCTACACAACTCATTTTCAGCGTCAACTCTTTTTTCAAATTTCTGCGTTCAATTTGACTTGTTAGCAGACAGTTAACACTGAGTTTTAAACCTTTCCCGCTCATCTCGAGCCGGGAGCGCCATTTTAAGGGTTTCATTAATCCCGTCAAGGCTTTTTTCAAACTTAATTTACTAGCAACTCGTTGCTGGCTAACCGTTTGAAGTGAGGCGCATTATAGAGATGACAGCGGCGATGACAAGGACTTTTTGCAAGTTTCACTATGAAACCTGCTCGAATGCTCAGTTATTCGACAAAGCCAACATCCTATTCATTTATGTGGTGCTATTCTCACCAATTTATGTCGCTAACGTGAGCAAACTTTAGTCGTAATACTGGGATTGATGCCAAGATCGACTATACATAGGTATAGTAATGTTTCATTATGCACCTTGTGCGATGCGTTTTACCTATTTTATTAAGCAGTCAGTAGGTGTTCATCAACCGCATCGGCACATCTGTGTTTGTTTATGTATTCTATCTAAGGAAATTTCCATGACTCGTGTAACACCAGCTAGCAATATTCTTGTTGCAGCGGCCTTGTTGATCAAATCCGTACCGAGGGTAAAATTGCCCCTTTCCCACCTGGGGTTAACGCACCATTTCGCTCACGGGCATGCCAAGGCGGGTTAATTTATTAAGTACGGCGACCCGTACATAACC
>NZ_PIPK01000039.1 GCF_003987335.1 Aliidiomarina maris
CCAGAGAAGCAGAGCAAGCCGCTGAAATTGCTCGATTAAAACGTCAATTAGCTGAACAGGCAGAGGACCTGGCCATATTAAAAAAGGCGGCTACCTACTTCGCGAAGAACCAAAAATAGCCAGATTTGAGTTTATTCTTGAGCACCAGCATCAATTCAGCTTAAAGCGGATGGTGAACGTGCTCAACGTATCGCGTAGTGGGTATTATGCCTGGCGGAAACATGGTCAGACAGTCAATCCTCGAGAGCAGCGTCAAATTGAGCGAGACGAGGCGATTAAGCAGGCATTTATTGACTCGAAAGAGCGTAGCGGCGCTCGGCGTATCCAAGTGGATTTGGCAGAGCTCGACATGACACCCGACATCAAAACTATTCGCAATAGTATGATACGCCAGGGCCTTGTACCTAAGGCTGCACGTAAATTTAAGGTCACCACGGACAGTAAGCACAATCAGCCTGTGGCGCCAAACTTGCTGGAGCAAGATTTTACGGCAAGTGCTCCGAATCAAAAGTGGGTTGGCGATATCACGTATTTATTCACTAGTGAGGGCTGGCTGTACCTAGCGGTAATCATCGATTTATATTCACGCTCGGTTGTTGGCTGGTCGATGAGTAACCGAATGACCGCAACGTTGGTGTGTGATGCTCTGAAAATGGCTTTATTTCGCAGAGGCTTTCCCGAAGGGAGCATTGTTCACAGCGACCGAGGTAGTCAATATTGTTCAAACGATTATCGAGATTTAATTAAAAAACATAGACTTACTCAGAGTATGAGCCGAAAAGGAAATTGTTGGGATAATGCCTGTGCCGAAAGCTTCTTTCACTCATTAAAGGTCGAAGCCTTGCAGGACGAGCCCATCATGGATCGAGAAAATATGCGCCGAGCAGTCTTTGAGTACATCGAAGTTGATTACAACAAGACAAGAAGGCATAGTGCTATTGGCTATCTCAGCCCAGAGAACTTTGAATTAAAAAATAGTGCTTAGCAAAGTGTCCACTTTTAGTGGTACGGATCA